>NZ_RJUT01000005.1:0-326636 GCF_003751395.1 Rathayibacter sp. PhB152
AGAACTCAACACCCGCCCCCGCAAAACCCTCGACTGGGCCACCCCCGCCCAACGCCTCGACCAACTCCTCGTTGCAACAACCACTTGACCACAAGCCCACCGTCGCCAGCAGGACGGGTCTGCAGACTCGTCTTTCGGGCGCCGGTGGATCTCGATACGCCCGCTCCGCGGGCTACTCGATCAGCAGGGAGTGCCGATCAGCGCGACTCGAACTCCTGGCGGAGCGTCCCGTGGATCGGGTGCGCCGGGTCGTCGCCGACCGCGCGCGCCGGGTCGTCGATCTCGACGGCGCGTCCCGGTGCGAGGTCCGCGTCACCGCCGATCATCTCCGAGACGCCGTCGAGCAGATCCTCGGCGATCCGGCTCGAGAGCCCGCTGCGCTCGCCCGGCCCGGGATCGGTGAGCTCGTCGACCGGAGCGGCCAGCGCCGCCTCCAGTCCCGTCCGCTCGACGCCGGCCTCCGGCTCGTGCTCGATCCGCCGCGCCTGCTCGTGCTGTGTCTCCGACCCCTGGGGCATCGTCGCTCCTCGTCCGTCTCCTCGCGGCAGCGTCGTCCCGAATGGGGGCCGAGCGCTCCCGCCGCTGCCCCGAGCGTAGATCACGGCGTGTCCGATCGCGGCGTCAGTCGAGCAGCAGCCAGGAGTGCGCCTCGACCCGCTCGCCGCCGACGCTCGCCGCCTCGTCGCCGAGATTGAGCGCGAGCCGGGCGCTCTCGCCGGCCGGCCCCTCGGCCACCAGCAGCACGGCGGAGTTCGACAGGTCGACGCTCCTGGCCCGCGCGGCGACCAGCCACGGGTGCCGGCGGCGGAAGGCGATGACCTCCTGGTGCACGCGGTAGGCGTCGTTCCGCGGCCACTCGGCCGGGTCCGCCGGGAACTCCGGCCGGATCGCGTCGTCGCCGCCCGCGCGCTCCTCCTTGACGCCCTCGAGCCCGCGCTCGTCGCCCGAGTAGATGCTCGGCACGCCGCCGACGAAGCCGAGGATCGCGACGGCGTGCCCGTGGTGGCGCGGGTCGCTGATCGCGCTGGCGAGCCGGGTCACGTCGTGGTTGCCGACGAAGGTCAGCGGCACGAACGCCTCGAGGCACTCCGCGTGCCGCTGCAGCGTCCAGTCGAGCTCGAACAGGTTGCCCTCCTCGATCGAGCTGCGCACCGACTTCCAGAGCTCGTACTGCGTGACGGAGTCCAGACCCGACTCCCGCACGTAGCCGGCGTAGTCGCCGTGGATGACCTCGCCGACGAACCACGCCTCCGGGAAGCGCTCGCGCACCGGGTCGATCGCGGCGCGCCAGGAGGAGGGGTCCACCGCGTAGGCGGCGTCGAGCCGCCAGCCGTCGATCCCGCGCTCGAGCCAGTGGCTCAGCACCGCGGAGACGTGCGCGGCGACCTCGGGGTTCGCGGTGTCGAGCTCGACGAGCGCCTCGTGCCCCTCGAAGACGTCGACCGGCAGGCCGTCGACCTCGCGCGCCGCGTCGGTCCGCCGGAAGCGTGCGGCGGCGGGCGAGCCCTCGCCCGCCGCCACGGCCTCGCGCCACCACGGGTGCTCGCGGCCGACGTGGTTGAAGACGCCGTCGAAGACGAGGCGGATCCCGCGCTCGCGGCAGGCCGCGATCAGCTCGTCCAGGTCGCGCTCGTCGCCCAGGCGCGGGTCGACCCGGAAGTGGTCGACGGTGTCGTAGCCGTGCGTCATCGAGGCGAAGACCGGCCCGAGCAGCAGGCCGTTGCAGCCCAGCGCGAGCAGGTCGTCGAGCCAGGGCAGGATCCGGCGCAGGCGGTGCTGCGGCTCGTCCCCGGGCTGCGGCCCGTCGGCCGAGGTCGCCTCGGCGCCGAGGAACGCCAGCGGGTGGATCTGCCACCAGATCGCCGTCGAGATCCAGCCGTCCGTCGTCGTCTCCGCCACTGCGGCCGCCTCTCCCGGCGGGCTCGGGTGCGCGCCGTCGGTGAGTGTAGCGACGGCCCCTGACATCGCCTCCCAGCCGCTCCCGACGGCTCCGCGGGCTGCCGATCGGCGTGTTTCCGGGGATTCCGTCGCGCGAATCGCCGCCGATCCGGGATCGGGCTGGTAGGTTACGGACGGTCCGACCGGTCGACGGGGTCCGTCCCCGGCCGTTGGACGACACACAACCACCAGCTGTTCTCAACAGCGCGAACGTCCTGGGAGGACACTCCAATGGCTGACAAGTCGCTCAACCGCACCGAGCTCGTCGCGAAGATCGCCGCCGACTCCGGCCAGAGCCAGGCCGCCGTCAACGGCGTCCTCGACTCGCTCTTCTCGACCCTCGCCGACTCCGTCTCCAACGACGTGAAGGTCACCATCCCCGGCTGGATCGCCGTCGAGCGCACGTCCCGCGCCGCGCGCACCGGCCGCAACCCGCAGACCGGCGAGACCATCCAGATCGCCGCCGGCCACTCGGTCAAGGTCTCGGCCGGCACCAAGCTCAAGGCCGCCGCCAAGTAGTCGCGGCTCGCGCCCTCACGGCGCAGCAGTTCCACACGAAGACCCCGGCCCTCCGCCGGGGTCTTCGTCGTCCTGCCGCCCCCCAGCCGCGAGAACGTAGGCTTGCCGGGTGAATCGAACCGTCCGGATCGCGGGCCCGGCGCTCCTGCTCGTGGTCGCCGCCCTCGTCGCGCTCCTGGCGGCGCTCGCGTTCGGCGGCGGTTCGGCGGCACCGCTCCTGAACGACCCGGGGCTCGTCGTCCGCTTCGGCCTCCCGGTCGCCAAGCTCGCGGTCAACCTCGGCGCCGCCGGCATGATCGGCTCGCTCGTCCTGACGCTGTTCGCGCTGAGCCCCCGCGCGATCGCGAAGCGCACCGGCGCCCCCGCCGAGGCGGAGCCGCGCACCGAGTACACGATCGCGCTCGACGTCGCCGCCGCGAGCGCCGCGTTCTTCGCCGCCGCCTCCGCGCTGACCGGCTTCTTCACCTTCCTCAACGTCACCCAGACGCCGCTGAGCCTCGACCGCGACTTCGGCACCAAGCTCAGCTACTTCATCGGCAGCATCCCGGTCGGCCAGGCCTGGCTGATCACCACCCTCCTCGCCGCCGTCGTCACGGTGCTCTGCTTCGCCGTGCGCAACCAGACCGCCCTCGTCTTCGTGACGGCGATCGCGCTCCTGACGCTGCTGCCGATGGCGCAGCAGGGCCACGCGGCCGGAGCGAGCGGCCACGACGCCGCGGTCACCGCCCTGGGCCTGCACCTGGTCTTCGCCGCGATCTGGCTGGGCGGGCTGGTCACGATCATCGTGCTGCGCCCGCTGCTCGGCGGCGCGCGCCTGCTGCCCGTGATCGGGCGCTACTCGAGCCTCGCCCTCGTCAGCTTCATCGTGGTCGCCGCCTCGGGCTACATCAGCGCCGAGCTGCGGCTCGCGACGCTCGGCAACCTGCTCACCGGCTACGGCGTGCTGGTGCTCGTCAAAGTCGCGGCGCTGACCGCGCTCGGCGTCTTCGGCCTCGTCCAGCGCCGCTTCCTGATCGCCCGCATGCGCAGCGCCGGCGGAGCGGGCGGGCGAAGCTTCTGGTGGCTCGTCGCCGCGGAGATCGCCTTCATGGGCATCGCCTCCGGAGTCGCGGCGGCCCTCGCCCGCACGGCGACGCCGGTCGACCAGGTCGCCGCCACCGAGCTGACGAACCCGACCCCCGCGGAGCTGCTGACCGGCGAGCCGCTGCCGCCCGCGCCGTCCGCCCTGAACTTCCTCACCCTCTGGAACGTCGATCTGGTCTGGCTCCTGGTCTGCGGCTTCGGCATCGCGTTCTACGTCGCGGGCGTCGTGCGCCTGCACCGCCGCGGCGACCGCTGGCCCGTGCATCGCACCGTGCTCTGGATCGCGGGCATGCTGCTGCTGGCGTACATCACCAACGGCGGCGTCAACGCCTACGAGAAGTACCTGTTCAGCGCGCACATGCTCGCGCACATGGTCCTGACCATGGCCGTCCCGGTGCTGCTGGTCCCGGCCGCGCCGGTGACGCTGATCGCGCGAGCCGCGGCGCGGCGCACCGACGGCTCCCGCGGCGGCCGGGAGTGGGTCCTGCTCGCCGTGCACTCGCGCTTCGCCACCGCGATCTCGCACCCGATCGTCGCGGCGCTGCTGTTCGTCGGCTCGCTCTGGGGCTTCTACTACTCGCCGCTCTTCCGCTGGGCGACGACCGATCACATCGGCCACGAGTGGATGATCGTCCACTTCCTGATCACCGGCTACCTCTTCGTGAGCGTCCTGATCGGCGTCGACCCGAGCGTGCACCGCGTGCCCTACCCGATGCGCCTGCTGCTGCTGCTGGGCACGATGGCGTTCCACGCCTTCTTCGGCCTGGCGCTGATGACGGGGGAGGGCCTCCTGCTCGCCGACTGGTACGGCGCGATGGGCTGGGGCACGAACGCCCTCGACGACCAGCAGGCGGCCGGCGGCATCGCCTGGAGCATCGGCGAGATCCCCACGCTCGCCCTCGCGATCATCGTCGCGGTGATGTGGAGCCGCTCGGACGCGCGCGACTCCAAGCGGCTCGACCGCCAGGCCGACCGCACCGGCGAGGCCGAGCTCACCGCGTACAACGACCGCCTGGCCGCCCTGCAGAAGCGCGGCTGAGCCGGGCCGTCCCCGATCCGGGCCGTCCCGGTCGAGTCGTCCCCGGTCGACGGACGTCCCGCGACAGCCCCGAGCGGGTTCCGCGGGCGCTTCCTAGGCTGGCCGCTGCTGTCCGACCTCGCCCGCGTCCCGCGGGCTCGAGGCGCAGCGCTGCGAGAAGGGGAGCGCATGATCGAGGCACGAGGCCTGACCAAGAGGTACGGAGCGAAGACCGCGGTCGACGGGATCGACTTCACCGTGGCGCCGGGGAGGGTGACCGGATTCCTCGGACCCAACGGCGCCGGCAAGTCGACGACGATGCGGATGATCGTCGGTCTCGACCGGCCGTCCGCCGGCTCGGTGCTGGTCAACGGCCGGCCCTACCGGGAGCACGCCGCGCCGCTCGCCGAGGTCGGCGCCCTGCTCGACGCGAAGGCGACGCACCGCGGCCGTACTCTCCGCGACCACCTGCGCGTGATCGCCGCGACCCACCGCATCCCGCGCTCCCGGGTGGAGGAGGTCATCGAGGTCGTCGGCCTCGGCAGCGTCGCGCGCAAGCGCGTCGGCGGCTTCTCGCTCGGCATGGGCCAGCGGGTGGGCATCGCGACCGCGCTGCTCGGCGACCCGCGGACCCTCCTGCTCGACGAGCCGGTGAACGGCCTCGACCCGGAGGGCGTCCGCTGGGTCCGCGACTTCGTCCGCGCGAAGGCGGCGGAGGGCTGCTGCGTGCTGCTCTCCTCGCACCTGATGAGCGAGATGGCGCAGACCGCCGACCACATCATCGTCCTCGGCCGGGGCCGGATCCTCGCCGACGCCCCGCTGGACGACTTCCTCGCCGAAGCGCGGCCGCGCGTGCGCGTCGAGAGCCCGGACTCGGTGCGGCTCGCCGAGTTCCTCGCCGCCCGCGGCGCCGCGGTCGCCGTCACCGGCGGCGGGCTCGAGATCGAGGGGCTCGAGGCGCCGGTGATCGGTGCGCTCGCCCACGAGGCCGGAGCGGTGCTGCACGCGCTCACCGCGCTGACCCGCTCGCTCGAGGAGGCCTACGTCGCGATGACGGCCGACGCCGTCGAGTACACCGCCGCCGGTCCCCACGGATCCCAGCCCCTCGAAGGAGCCTCCCGATGACCGCGACCGCCCCCAGCCCCGTCCGCGACGCCCCGAGCGGAGTGAGGCTCCGCCTCGACGGAGTCGTCCTCTCCGAGCTGCTCAAGCTCGTCACCGTCCGCTCGACCTGGTGGTCGATCGTCGTCTCGGTGCTCCTGGCGCTCGCTCTGGCTCTGGCCCTCGGTGCCGTCGTCACGCCGCCGAAGGAGGGCTCCGTCTCCGCGTTCGTCGCGGGCGGCGCGACCCTGCACCTGCAGTTCGTCGGCCTGGTGATCGCCGTGCTCGGGGCGCTGTCGCTCGGGGGCGAGTACTCCACCGGGATGATCCGCTCGACCTACACCGCCGTGCCGCGCCGGGTCCCGTCCCTCCTCGCCCGCGGGGTCGTCGTGGCCGTCGCGTCCTTCGTGGTGGGCGTGCTCACCTGCGTCGGCTCGTTCGCCGTCATCGCCGGGATGCTCGCGGCGAAGGGCACGCCCACGTCGCTGCTCGACGACGGCGTGCTGGGCAGTCTGCTCGGCGGCGGCCTCTTCCTGGCGGTCATCGGGGCGTTCTCGGTCGCCGTGGCGGCGCTGCTGCGCAGCACGGCGGCCGCCATCGGCCTCTCGGTCGGCGTGCTCTTCGTGCTGCCGCTGCTCGCGAGCATCGCGGGCGGGCTGCTGCAGGCCCAGTGGATCATCGACGTCAGCCCCTACCTGCTCTCGAACCTTGGGCTGGCGCTGTCCAGCGTCCCGAGCGAGGGCTCCGGCGTGGAGCAGATCAGCACGACGTCCGCGCTGCTCGCCAGCGCCGGGTGGCTCCTCGCCGTCTGGGTCCCGGCGCTGACGGCGACGCGCGTCCGCGACGTCTGACCGCGGCGCCGAGGTGCGGGGGTCGGCTGGGTACAGTGGAGCGGTGACCCAGCCGACCCTCTCCGACGAGCAGCAGCGGGTGTTCGACCTCATCGAGAACACCCGCGAGCACCTGTTCGTCACGGGCCGCGCCGGCACCGGCAAGTCGACCCTGCTCAACTACCTGAGCTGGAACACCGACAAGCAGATCGTCATCTGCGCGCCGACCGGGGTCGCCGCCCTCAACGTCGGCGGGCAGACGATCCACTCGCTCTTCCGGCTCCCCATCGGCGTCATCGCCGATTCGGACCTCGATCAGCCGCCCGAGCTGCGGAAGCTCCTGAACACCATCGACACCCTCGTCATCGACGAGATCTCGATGGTCAACGCCGATCTCCTCGACGGCATCGACCGCAGCCTCCGCCAGGCGCGGCAGCGCCGGTCCGAGCCGTTCGGCGGCGTCCAGGTCGTCCTCTTCGGCGACCCGTTCCAGCTCGCGCCCGTCCCGGGCGACCCGGAGGAGCGCGCCTACTTCGCCGACCGCTACCGCTCGCTCTGGTTCTTCGACGCGCTGGTCTGGCAGGAGGCGCCGCTGCGGATCATCGAGCTCGGGAGGATCCACCGCCAGAGCGACGAGCGCTTCAAGTGGATGCTCAACGCGGTGCGCTTCGGCATGGTCACCAAGGAGATCGCGGACGTCCTCAACGCCGCCGGTGCGCGCACGCCGCCCGAGAACGACGCAATCACCCTCGCGACCCGCAACGACACCGTCAACCGGATCAACCAGACCGCCCTCGCGCGGCTCAAGGGCCCGGTCAAGACCGCCTCGGCCGAGATCAGCGGCGACTTCGGCGGCCGCGCGTACCCGGCCGATCAGAACCTCGAGCTGAAGATCGGCGCGCACGTGATGTTCCTGCGCAACGACGCCGAGCAGCGCTGGGTGAACGGCACGATCGGCCGCGTGACCAAGGTGGCCGGCACGGTCTGGGTCGAGGTGGACGGCGAGGTGCACGAGGTCGAGCCCGCGACCTGGGAGCGCTACCGCTACTCCTACTCCGCCGCGACCAAGAAGCTGACCCGCGAGATCGTCGCCGAGTTCGCCCAGTTCCCGCTGCGCCTGGCCTGGGCCGTCACGATCCACAAGTCGCAGGGCAAGACTTACGACTCCGCCGTGGTCGACCTCGGCTCGCGAGCGTTCGCCCCCGGTCAGACCTACGTCGCGCTCAGCCGCATCACGAGCCTCGAGGGGCTCTACCTCACCCGGCCGCTCCGGCCGAGCGACATCATCGTCGACAAGGACGTGCTGCGCTTCATGTCCGAGCGCCGGGCCGAGCCCGCGGCCGTCGCCGAGCCGGAGTCCGCGTCCTCCTGAGCGCCTGAGCCCCTGAGCCCCTGAGCGGCCCGTCAGGCCGCGGCGCGCGAGCCGGCCAGGTCGCGGAACACCGCGGTGGTCAGCCGGTACGCCTCCGCCACCTCGGCGATGACGCGCTCGCGCTCGTCCTCGTCCCAGCCGGCGGCGTCGAGCTGCTCGCGGTAGACCGCGCGGAAGGCGGACGGCGTCGCGATCTCGCCGTAGAGGTAGAAGCCCACGCCGTTGGTCTCGAAGCCGAAGCGCCGCTGCAGCAGGCTCCGCACGATCGAGCACCCGGAGAGGTCGCCGAGGTAGCGGGTGTAGTGGTGGGCGACGAAGCCGCCGCTCCAGCCGCTCGCGACGGTGCGGATCCGCTCGACGTAGGCCGCCGTGGAGGGGAGCGGGCTGATCCGCGAGCGCCAGTCCTCGCCGACCAGGAAGCGCAGGTCCTCGCCGATGGCGGGCAGCCGGGTGAGCTTCGGCGAGATGAACGGCGCGGCGACCGGGTCGCCCGCCATCGCCTCCGCCACGGCTTCGAGCGCCTCGTAGACGAAGTAGTGCTGCGCGATCATCGCGACGTAGTCGTCGCGGCTGCCGGACCCGGTCATCAGCGCGGTCATGAAGGCCGAGACCTCGTCGTCCGCGGCGGACCGACCGAGGCGCGTGCGAAGGGCCTGCGAGAACGAGGTGACGTTCGAGACGTTCGGCACGGCGGCCTCCTTCGGCGTCTTAGGTTGCCCTTACCTTAGCTCGAAGGCACCGCGGTCGCCAGGGCAGGGCTCAGTGCGAGTGCCCGCTGTCGGTGACCGTCGTCATCATCCCGCCCATGTCGTGCGAGCCCTCGGAGGAGGCGGACAGCGCGGGCGTCGCGAGGGCGGAGACGAGGAGCGCGCCCGCGAAGAGACCGAGGACCGCGCGCGGGGCCGAGACGGGCCGCTCCGCGGTGCGCTGCGAGCGGAGGGTCGCCGCGACGACGGCCGCGGCGACGAGCTGCAGGGCGCCCGCCGCGAGGGCCGGTAGGGGATCGCGGAGCAGACCTGCGGCGATCGCGAGGACGAAGCCGGCGACGGTGACCCCGGTGACGGCGAGCGCGGTCCGCGGGAGGACGATCCGGTCGCGGGCGAGGACGACGACACCCCAGACCAGCTCGACGACACCGAGGGCGGCGAGCGGGAGGGTCCCCGCGTCGAGCTGCCCGGCGGCGAGGGAGAGGTGCACGAGGCCGGCGCCGATCCCGGCGAAGGCGGCGTTGCCGCGGGCGACGGTGCTCATCGCGGTCTCCGATCGTGGTGGAGGTGCAAGAGGAAGAGGCCCCGGATCGACACACCGCATCGTGTCGTCCGGGGCCGTTCGGTCCGTCCGCCGCGGAAAACGGCGGGCCCGCGGCGGACGGAGTCTGGGGGGAGCGGACGGATCCGCTCCGGGTCAGGCGACGGCGGTGCGCGCCCGGGCGCCCTTGTCGGCGGTGAGCCCGACTCCGAGGAGGACGAGCGCGCTGGCGAGGTGCAGGAAGTGGTCGGCGGTGTTCAGCGCGAGCACGTTGAGTGCGGTGTTGACCAGGAAGAAGCCGACGACGCCGAGCAGCAGGTAGACCGCGCCGACCGTCGTGTTGACCGTCTTGGCCGCCGAGGTGGTGGAGAGACCGGCGATCAGCAGCGCGCCGCCGATGAGCAGGTGCGCGATGTTGTGCAGCGGATTGACCTCGAAGATGCCGAGGAGCAGTCCGCCCTCCGTCGCGAGGAACTGGACGCCGCCGGTGACGACGAAGCCGAGCAGTCCGACGACCACGTAGACCGCGCCGAAGAGCGTGGCGAGCAGCCGGTTCGGTGATGTGCGCATGATTCCTCTTCTCCTTCCGGGCAACGCCTCCGCGTCGCTTGTCCCTTCTTCGTAGCAGCCGCTCAGACGGTTTGGAAAAGGGGTGGCCGGATCCGGATCCGCGTGGTTCCGGGTCACGGTCGGGACACGAAAGCCCCCGCGCCGGCCCCCGCCCCGTGCTGCGCGAGACCGCGCCCGTACAGTGGAGGGGTTCCAGCACGCGTCTTCGGGGGGAGTCGAACGGCATGATCGGTGGCCGCAGGCCGACCCGGGTCGGGGCTCTCGTCGTGACCGCTCTGGTCCTCGCCCTCACCGGCTGCACCGGCGGTGCCGACTCGGTCGTCCCGGACGCGCCGCCCGGGCCCGTGCCCGACGAGCTGGGGACCGCGCTCTCCGGCTTCCTCGTGGAGGCGCAGGGCGCCGCGGGGGCCACCGGCGCGATCGCGGGCGTCTGGTCGCCCTGGGCCGGCGGCTGGGAGACCGCGGTCGGCTCGATCGGTGACTCCGAGGCCACCCCGGTGACCACCGAGACGCACGTGCGCCTCGGTACCGGCGGGACCGCGGCGATGACCTGCGACGTCGTCGTCGCGCTCGCGGAGAAGGGGACGCTCGATCTCGACGCCGACGTGGGCGAGTCCCTCACGTCGCTCCCCGGCATCGAGGGGATGACCCTCCGCCAGCTCTGCTCGCACACCTCCGGCCTCGCCGACTTCCGCTCCATCCTCTGGCCGACCGTGGTGCAGAACCCCGCCCGCGAGTGGCCCACGCTCGAGCTGATCTCGGCCGCGCAGGTCAGCGCGCCGATCGCCGAGCCGGGCGCCGCGTGGGCCGACTCCTCGACCGGACCGCTGCTCGCCGGCGTAGTGGCGACGCAGGCCACGGGGCGCAGCATGCAGTCGCTGTACGACGAGTACATCGTGCCCCGCTACGGCCTGAGCAGCACCCGCCTCCCCGGCGACTCCGAGCTCGAGGTGCCCGGCCCGGCGATGATCGGCTTCTCCGCCGCCCTCGACCCGCGCTCCGGCGCTGTCCAGTGCGGGGTCCCCCGCGACCTGTCCCAGGCCTCGCCCTCCTCGCTCGGAGCGGCCGGCGGCGCCGTCACCGATCTCGACGATCTGCGCCGCCTCGCCCAGGGTCTGGCGTCCGAGCCCGCGGGGGAGGCGATGTGGGCCGATCCCGTCCCGCAGGGTCAGGGGCGGGCGGAGTGGCTGCTCGCCGGTCTCGGCGGCCACCAGGCCGGCCCGCTGCGCGGGTTCTCCGGCATCGCGCCGGGCTTCCTCACCGCCGCCTACTCCGATCCGGAGTCGGGGCTGACGGTCGCGGTCGCCTTCAACAGCTCGACCGCGGGCGACGGCTTCGCCGCCTCCGCCGCGCGCGCCCTCGCGGCGATCGCGGTCGAGCAGGGCGCGGCGGCCGGCGACACCGGGCTGCCCCAGCTGCCGTGGACGGCCGACGGCGAGCGCGGCGCCGTCCAGGGCGCGCGCCCCTGCTGAGCGGTCCTACCCTGGACCCATGCCGATCACTCCCGACACCAAGGACTGGACCTGGGTGCTCGAGCGCCCCTGCCTCGAGTGCGGCTTCGACGCCTCGCTCGTCGAGCCGGACGCCGTCCCCGCACTGATCCGCCAGAACGCCGCCGCCTGGCCGTACGTCCTCGAGCGCGAGGACGCCGCGGGCCGCCCCGACGACGAGACCTGGTCGCCGCTGGAGTACGCCGCGCATGTGCGCGACGTGCACCGCATCTACCGGCTGCGCCTCGGGCTGATGCTCGAGGGCGACGACCCGCTCTTCCCCAACTGGGATCAGGACGTGGCGGCGGTCGAGGAGCGCTACGACCAGCAGGACCCCGCGGCGGTCGGCCGCGAGCTCGTCGAGGAGGCGGACCGCATCGGCCACGTCTTCGAGGGCGTCGACGGCAGGCAGTGGCAGCGCCCTGGTCGCCGGAGCGACGGCGCGTCCTTCACGGTCGAGACGATCGCGAAGTACTACCTGCACGACGTCCAGCACCACCTGCACGACGTCCAGGGCTGAGCGCCCGGAGCCGGCTCGCCGGTCGGTGCGTCAGCAGTCGATCAGCTGCGGGTTGAGGAACGACAGGGTCCGCGCGTAGGCGAGCGCCGCGGCGGACGGGCTGACCGACTCCCGCAGGGTGGCGTTCGCGAAGTGCCGCCCGGTGTCCGGGTAGGTGTGCGCGGTGACGGGCGTGCCCGCCTCCTTCAGCCGGCCGACGAACGACTCCGGGTCGTCGCCCTCCGGCCAGTCGTCGCTCTGCGCGTAGTGCAGCAGCGTCGGGCAGGGCACCAGCGCGTGCTCCTCCCGGCCGAGGGTCGCGTAGTAGGCGACCACGGCGTCCACGAGACCGGTGGCGGCGACGAGCAGCGCCAGCCGCCCGCCGAAGCCGAAGCCGATGATCGCGGAGCGGGCCGCGCCGGCTGCCGCCCCGGTGCGCACCGCGTCGGCGACGGAGGCGAGGGCGCGGTCCTGCGCCGCCATCGCGGCGAGGTCCCGCGCGTCCTCGGCGGCGAGCGTGGCCCAGCCGTCGTAGAGGTCGGGGACGAGCACGTGGTAGCCGTGCTTCGAGACGGCCTCGGCGAACGGCTCCAGCCAGGGCAGCCGGCCGAACACGTCGTGCAGGATCACCACGACGGGGCGGCCGGGGTGCCCGTACTCGAGGGCGATGCCCGGAGACGGGATCTGGACGAGCTCGCTCACCCGTCCAGCCTGCACCGTCGAGGGGCCGGATCGGCGGATCGGCGCCGATCCGGTCGGCGTGTCGGGCTGAGCGCCCGGGGGCTCGTCGGACTGTCGACGAGCCCCCGGGGCGCCGAGCGCCTAGGGGCTCGTCAGAAGGTTGACGAGCCCGTAGCCCTTGGTCGGCGTGGCACCGAACACTGTCCAGGTTCCTCCCGGGAGCCGGTAAGCCGGGCCGTTCGCGGTGAAGCCGGGGCGCAGCGCGACCGTGCTGTCGAACTCGCGCCACTGGTCCCCGCCCGCCGCCTCCGCGCTGGCAAGGTGGTAGGTGCGACCGGCCGCGAGCGTCACCGGTGCGGCGAGCGGCCGGTACTGGAAGCCCAGACCGTCGGTCTCGCTCACCGCGGTGTCGAGTGCGGCGGTCGCCACCGCCGTCCCGGTGGTGGAGTCGTAGAGGCTCAGCTGGTGCACGCCCGTCGTCGAGCCGGTGACGAGCTGGCGCCCGAGCGCGGTCACCGTGACCGGCGAGGCTCCCGTGGTGAACGACAGGCCGACCTCTCCGGTCAGGTCGTTGCGGACGGTGCCGGGGTCGGCCTGGGACACCAGGCTCCCCGCCGCGGGGGCCGCCGTCGTGGTCACCTCCGCCCGGTCCAGCGCGGAGACGCTCTGACTCGCCTGCGGGTTGAAGCGCCCCGTGTGGCGGAACTCCAGCGTGTGCGGTCCCGACGCGAGGTCGGGGCTCTGCCAGATCAGCTGGTCACCGTGCCGCTGCGCGGCGTAGAGGTCGAGGTCCGTCGGCGGTCCGCCGTCGATCGACACGCGGGCGATCCCGGCGGTCGGGCCGGTCACGCCGCGCAGCGCGACCTTCGTCCCCGTGAACGACAGCGTCGCGGTCGCGTCCTTCTGCCCGGTGTAGCTGGTCGTTCCCGCATGCAGGTTCTGCGGGTCCCCGCACGCCGCGGCGGCGCAGTGGCCCCAGCCGGCGCTGTAGGACCACTGGTTCGCGCCCGTTCCGATGGTGGCGTCGTCGACCTGGATGCGGGCGTTCGCGCCGGAGTAGCTCAATCCGTCGATCACGAACGTCGTGATCGAGTTCGCGGGCAGGGAGGACGTGAGTGTCGAGCCCGCGATCGTGCCCGCGCTGACCGGCGCGATGCTCTCCGTCGCCGAGGTGCGGAACGCGGTCGCCGAGGCCGTCCCTCCGAAGGCGCGGAGGTCGAGGGCGATGTCGCGGGCCGCACCCGAGCTGTTCGTCGCGACGGCGACCAGCTTCCCGGAGCCGAAGTCGTACGCGGTCATCGTCGAGGGGTCGGTGTCGGCGATCATCACCGAGCCGGGGCGGAGGAACTTCGAGTACTGCCCCATGGCGTAGTAGCGCTTCGGGAACGTCAGCTCGCCGGAGCCGCTCGCCGCGTAGTCCGCGTAGACCAGTCCCCACAGGTCGTTGAGCTTCCCGCCGTTGGTCGGGCCGTCGACGGCCTGCCAGATCACCCACGCCTCGGGATGCATCTCGTCCTGGTTCTTGATGATCCGCGAGGACAGCTCGAGCGCCGCGCCCATCGACGTCGGGCTCGTATCGTCCCGATCGCCGTTGCTGCCCCACTCGGACATCCAGAGGCTCGTGTTCTCGCGCTCGGCGACGAGCCGCACCGCGTTCCCGTCGCCTCCGCCGTAGTCGTGGGTGTCGATCTGGGTCAGGCCGTCGCGCACCGCGGGGGAGTAGGAGTTGACGCCGGCCACCGTGCTGGCGACGCTGACCTCGTCGGACGCGGCGATCCCCGTCGACGGGGTCATCCCGCGGCTGCTCAGCGCCGCGATCAGCTCCTGGTACACGGCGTTCTGAGTCGCCTGCGACGCGTTCATCCCCTGGGTGCCGATCGGCGTCGTCACTCCCGGTGTCGGGTAGTCCTGGAGCAGCGCCGGCCAGGTGGTGTCCTTCGGCTCGTTGAAGGGCTCGATCGAGGAGATCGGCACGCCCGTCGTGGTCTGCAGGTGCTGCGTGACGGTGGCGAGGTGCGCTGCGTAGTCGTCGTAGAACGCGGGGTCGAGGTTGTCGGTGCCGGGTGCGGAGAAGTCGCCCATGGAGCACGCGGTCTTCGTCATCCAGACGGGTGCCGAGTAGTTCGTGGCCTGGAAGACGTTCGCCCCCCGCTTCTGAGCGGCGCGCAGCATCCAGGTCTGGCCGGAGGTGTCCGCCCAGTCGTAGGTCCCCTGGGTCGGCTGGAAGGAGTGGAAGTCCGACTCGGGCCACTGGGTGGCCGCGCAGGTGTTGGCGGGGCCGTCGGCCCCGTACACGTAGCGGGCGACCGTGAAGCCGAGCCCGTCCACGGGATCGAAGAGCGCGGTGGCGAGCGCCTCCCTGGCGGGCACGGAGGCCCATCTGCCCGATCCCTCGGCCCACCAGGCCAGGGAGGTGCCCCAGCCCTGGATGGTCTGGTAGGACGTGCCGGGATGGATCCCGATCGTGACCGGGGCGGCCGCGACGGCGACCGGTCCGGTGGCGAGGCCCGCCGCCGCTGTCGCGACGGCGAGTGCCCCCGCGACGGCGAGGCGTGCTCGTCGAGGTGCTCGACGAGTCCGGTTCGTTCTCATGTCAACTCCTTTGTTGAGGGGTGGTCTTCGATGTCCGCGCCTTCGTGCTGCGGCTCCGGTGTCGCTGCCGTCGGTGTCCCTGCCGTCGGTGTCGCTGCCGTCGGCGGCCCGGTGCGCGCTGCCCGGCCTGCGGAGCGCCGGGCGGTCAGGCCCGCGTCGACATCGACGCGGCGGAATCCCGGAAGAGGCCGTTCACCGTCCGCTGGAAGACGACGTTGTCCCAGCCCGGGTGGTGCGGGGCGCTGTTGGAGCCGGGGAGGGTGCCCCAGTAGCCGAGCTCGGCGCAGCGCCGCACGGCGTGCTCGGCCAGCTGTTGGCCGAGCGGTCCGTCCTCGAAGTCGGCGTGCAGCGGGGTGTAGCCGATCCAGCCCTCGCCGATGACGGCGGGGATGCCCCGGACCCGGCCGAGCTCCGCGAACGCCTCCAGCCGCTCGTCGATCGCCGCCCGCATCGACTCCCGATGATCGACGTACTCGCGCTCCAGCCAGGCGTCCCACTTCCGCGGGTCCACCCAGTCGTAGGCGTAGAACATGCTGGGCGAGATCCCGGTGGCGGCGAGTCGCCAGGGAGGGATCGACGCGCTCCAGTCCTCGAACGCCGGAGCGTCGTCGCGGAGGAGCGACACCAGTTCGGGCGACGGGAAGTGCGGCGCGTCGGCCCGCACCCCGGCCCATTGCTCGAGGGCGCCGAGCACTCCGTAGACGTAGAAGTGGGCGTGCGCGACCTGCGCGTTCTCCGGGACGGCCTCGAGGTCGAGGTGGGGCGGTACGCCGTAGCACACGGTTGAGAGGATCTCGGGATGGTCCTCCTGGAGCACCGCCAAGGCCTCCGTGAGGAGCGGGCGCAGCGCCCGGAAGACGTCGTCGCCGGGGTCGGCGGCCTCGCGCAGGCGGGAGAGATCGACCTCGTTGTGCAGCTCCACGTACGCGACGGTGTCGACCAGGTCGAGAGCGGTCAGCTGGTCGAGCATCCGCGAGAGGGAGCGCGCGAGCGCCAGGCACCGATCCTCCGGCGCGATCGCGCTCAGCATGTCGTGCCAACAGGAGTCGGCCAGGAAGGCGGGACTCTGCTGGTACTCCCACGACGAGACGATGACGACCACCCCGTGCTTCCTCGCCAGCCGGAAGAGCTCCAGAAGGCGCGCCCTCAGGTCGAGCGTGTCCCCGCCCTCGACGTTGTACCAGCGCGTGCCCTGGCCGACTCCGTCGGCGATCCGGGCGAAGCGGAGGGCGGACGTGTCCAGCTCGTGGTCTCCGAAGAGCAGCAGGGGTGCCGCGCAGATGCGGACGGTGTTGTAGCCGCGCTCGACGGTCTGCTGCAGGGCGGCGTCCAGATCGTGGAACGGCTCTCCGGGTCGCGTCTGCGTGAACCAGGTGAAGTCCCAGAGGCAGACGGCGAGTCTCGCCGGGAGCTCGGTGGTACGGGTGGTCATGGTCGTCTCTCCTCTGATCGGACTTCGTCGTCGATCGTGCTCGTCGGCGCCGTTCGCCGGCCCCTGCGCCGGATCCTGCATCAGCCCTTCACGCCGCCCTCGGCCAGCCCCGACTGCCAGTAGCGCTGCAGCAGCAGGAACACCGCGATCAGCGGGACGATCGTCAGCAGCGAGCCGGTGATCACCAGGTTGTAGACGGGGTCGCCGCCCGCAGTCGAGGCCTGGTTGTTCCAGGCGTTCAGGCCGAGAGTGAGGGGGTAGAGGTCCGGGTTCCGGAGCATGATCAGCGGCAGGAAGTAGTTGTTCCAGACGGCGACGACGCTGAACAGGAGCACCGTCACCGTTCCCGGTGCCAGCAGCGGAGCGGCGACCGTCCAGAAGACCCGGAACTCGCCCGCGCCGTCGATGCGCGCGGCGTCGAGGAGGTCGAGCGGGACGGCGTCGCGGGCGAAGTTCCACATCAGGTAGAGGCCGAACGGCGAGACGAGGGAGGGCACGATGACCGCCGACATCGTGTTCGTCAGGCCGAGCTGGCTGAACAGCAGGAAGGTGGGCACCGCGAGGGCGGCGCCGGGCACGGCGACCGAGACGAGCACGGCTCCGAGGACGAACTGCTTGCCCCGGAAATCGTAGGTGGCGAGGGCGTAGCCGCCGAGCGCGGCGAACAAAGTCGCTCCGCCGGCGCCGACGACGACGTAGACGAGGGTGTTGGCCAGCCAGCGCACGAAGACGCCGTCCTGGTAGGTCAGGGTCTCGACGATGTTCTGGACGAGGGTGAAGTCCCCCGCGAACCAGAGTCCGAAGGACGAGGCCAGCCCCTCCTCGGTCTTCGTCGCGTTGATCACCAGCCACAGGAACGGCAGGAGGGTGTAGAGGACGACCAGGCCGCAGACCAGGCTCAGCGGGATGCTCCGCCGCGGGCTGTCGAGGGTGTACAGGCGCCCGGTCATGCGTCCGTCCTCCGGAGGGTGCGGACCTGCACCGCGAACGCGATCGCCGCCGTCATGAGCCCGAGCAGGATCGACACCGCGGAGGCGTAGCTGATCTGCTGGCCGGAGAACGAGAGGGTGAACGCGTAGAGGTTGGGAGTGAAGAACGACGAGATGGCATTCGGCGCGAGCCCCTGCAGGATGCTCGGCTCGCTGAAGAGCTGGAAGCTGCCGATGATCGAGAAGACGACGGTCACGAGCAGCGCGCCGCGGATGCCCGGCAGCTTGACCGAGCGGATGAGCCGCAGCTCTCCGGCACCGTCGATCGCCGCGGCCTCGTACAGCGATCGCGGGATGATCCGCAGCGCCGAGTAGAAGATCAGCATGTTGTAGCCGATGAACTCCCACGTGACGATGTTCCCGATGGACGCCAGGATGAGGTCCGCGCGCAGCGGATCCGGCAGATCGAGGCCGAGCGCGTCGTTGAGGGAGCCGATCAGTCCGTATCGCGAGCTGTACATGAAGCCCCAGATCAGGGTCGAGACGACGGCCGGGACCGCGTAGGGGAGGAAGACGGAGATGCGGAGGAACCGCATCCCGTGGAGTCGGCCGCTGTCGATCGCCAGCGCGAGCCCGAGGGCGACGCCGAGCATGATCGGGACCTGCACTCCGAGCAGGAGCAGCACCGTCGTCAGCCCCTGCCAGAGCTTCGGGTCCCCCACTGCGCGGACGTAGTTGTCGAGTCCGACGAAGACCGTGCCGGTGAGCAGCTGCGTGCGGAACAGGCTGGTGACGACCGCGTAGACGATCGGGGCCGCGAACACGAGCACGAAGGCGGCGAGGAACGGTGTCAGCAGGACCCAGGCGGGCCACTGCGGGCGGAGCGAGCGCCGACGGCGCATCGGAGTGGTCGAGGTCATGGCGATCCTTGTCTCGGGGCGGTCCCGGGCCCGGGGCCCGGGACCGCCGGCCTCATTTCTCGACGGTGAAGCCCTGCTGGGCTCCGTACTCGTCCAGCGACGCCTGCCACTCGAGCAGGCCCTCCTCCAGGCTGATGTCCTTGGTGTAGGCCTTCCCGACGGAGTCGTTGAAGACCCCGTTGGCGTACACCTGGTAGGGCAGGAACTCGAAGTCGCCGGGGACGCTCGCCGACGCGGTCGCGTACTGCTGATTGACCTTCTGGCCGCCGAAGTAGTCGTTCGGCTCATCGAGGAACGCCGTGGACTCCGTGGCGGGCCGGTAGGCCGGCCACAGCCCGTTCTCCTTGATGATGTCGACGCCGGCGCCCTTGGTCGTGTACTCCAGGAAGTCGTAGGCGAGCTCCTTCTGCGAGCTGCTCTCGAGCACCGAGAACCCGCCGCCGCCGTGCTCGGCCGCGACCTGCTCGCCCGCCTCCCACTGCGGGAGCTGAGCCACCCGCCACTGACCGGCCGCATCGGGCACGCTCCCCATCAGCGCCGATCCCATCCAGCTTCCGGCGGGGAGGGTCGCGATCCGGCCGGCGCCGAGCATCTTCACCCAGTCGTCGCTCCAGTCGGCGACGGGCGCGAGCAGGTCCGCGTCGATGAGCTTCTGCCAGTTCTCGGAGTACCTCGTGGTGCCGGCGTCGGCGAGATCGATCGCCACCTCGGCGTCGTCCACCTCGAACGGAGTGCCGCCCGCCTGCCAGATCAGGCTGGTCGTGAGACCCGCGTTGCCGGAGTCGTTCAGGATGTAGACCTCGGGGTCCGCGGCGTGCAGCTGCTCGGCCGCGGTCACGTACTCCGACCAGGTGGTCGGCACCTGGACGCCGAGCCGATCGAAGACGGCCTGGTTGTAGAACATCACCATCGGGCCCGACGCCCAGGGCAGCCCGAGTGTCCTGCCGTTCAGCTGCGATGCCGCCCAGGGTCCGGGAGCGAAGTCGTCGGCCAGCTCGTCCGCGCCCAGGGGACCGAGATCGGCCAGCGCGCCCGCGATGCCGAACTGCGGAAGGGCGGTCGCGTCGAGGAAGGCGATGTCCGGGGCGCCCGACTTCGCGGCGATCGCGTTCTGGAGGGCGGTGTACTGGTCGATGCCGGTGCCCACGTTGACGACCTCGATCTCGACCCCCGGGTGCTCCTCCTGGTAGGCCTCTGCGATCTGGGGGACGTTGCCGTCCCAGGTCCAGACGAGGAGGCTCTGATCCTCCGGCGCGGCCCCGCCGGCGCACCCGCCGAGGGCGAGGGCGACCGCCGCTGCCACGACTGCGGCCGCGACGCGACGCGCGCGGTTCGACGTGTGAGAAGACATCTTCGTCCCTTCTATGTGCACGATCCGAGTTTCGTCGTTCGTGCATGGTTGCGTTACCATCATCGCATGTCACATGAAAATGCGCAAGGCTCATTTTCCGGCGACGATCTTGTCGACGACGTGATGAACCACGTCCGCGAGCGGAGGAGCCAGACTGAGGACATGACCGAAGCCTCTCGGCGCCCGTCGCTCGCGGACGTGGCGCGCCTCGCCGGTGTGGCGCCCGTCACGGCGTCCCGCGTCGCCAACGGCCAGTCGAACGTCGTCCCCGCGACGAGGGCCGCCGTGCTGGACGCGATGCGCGCCCTCGGATACCGGCCCAACAGCGCGGCGCGCGCCCTGAAGAGCGGCTCGTTCCGCACCATCGGCGTCGCCGTCTTCAGCCTGGACAGCCTGGGGATGACGAGGACGATCGATTCGATCGCCCGCGCCGCCGCCGCCGCCGGGTACGCGATCACCCTCGTCCCGGTCTCGGCGCCCAGTCAGACCGGGCTCAACGGCGCGTTCACGCGCTTCGGTGAGCTGGCCGTCGACGGACTCATCGTCATCGTCGAGACCCACCTGCGGGACACGGAGGAGCTGACCCTCCCTGAGATCCCGCGGGTGCTCGTGAACGCGGCCGCCGGCGCCCGCGGACCGGTGGTGGACGCCGATCAGGCGGGCGGTGTCCGCGCCGCCGTCGAGCACCTGCTGCAGCTCGGGCACCGGACCGTGCACCACATCGCCGGCCCCCGGGGCTCGTACGCGGCCGAGCGCCGCGAGGCGGCGTGGCGAGAGACCCTCCTCGCGGCGGGAGCACCCGTGCCGCCCGTGCGGTACAGCAACTGGCGCTCCGACGGCGGGCACCTGCAGGGCGCAGCCCTGGCCGAGGACAGCGAGTGCACCGCCGTGCTGGTCTCCAGCGACGAGGCCGCGCTCGGCGTCTACCGGGCGTTCGCGGAGCACGGACTTCGGATCCCGGAGGACGTCAGCGTGGTGGGGTTCAACGACATCCCGGAGGCGCAGGACTTCTCGCCCCCGCTGACGACGATCCGCCAGGACTACCGGGCGATCGGCGAGAGGTGCGTGGCGCGTCTGCTCGAGCAGCTCGCGCACGGGGTCACCGACGAGCCTGTCGTCGAGCTGGTGCCGACGACCCTGATCGTGAGGGCGAGCACGGCGCCGCCCGCGAAGCGAGAGGCCGACGCTCGTGCCCGATAGCGCAGCGCCCGTTCCCGCAGTGCCCGACCTCGCGCGGGTGATCGCCCTGCTGGAGGCGACCTGGCCCGACAACCGGGCGGTGAACCTCGTCTTCCATGGGCACAGCGTCCCCTCCGGCTACTTCGCGACGCCGGTGATCGATCGCCGCGCCTCCTACCCGCACGTCGTCGCCGGCCGGCTCGCGGAGCGCCATCCGCACGCCGTCCTCAACGCGATCGTCACCGCCGTCGGCGGCGAGCACTCGGAGTCGGGAGCGCGGAGGATGAGCGAGGTCCTCGGCCATCGCCCGGACGTCGTCCTGATCGACTACGCGCTGAACGACAGGGCGATCGGACCGGAGCGCTCCCGCCGCGCCTGGACATCGATGATCGACTCCGTGCTCGAGGCGGGCGTCGTCCCCGTGCTGATCACGCCGTCGCCGGATCTGACCGCGGATCTCGCCGACCCCGCCGACGACCTCGTCCGGCAGGCGGAGCAGATCCGCGAGCTCGCCGGCCGCGAGGGCGTGCTGCTGGCGGACCCGTTCCGGGTCTTCTGCGCCGTGCAGGAGCGCGGCGAGCCTCTGGCGGACGTGATGTCGTACGTCAACCATCCGAACGAGCGCGGCCACGCGATCATCGCCGCGGAGATCCTCGCGGTGTTCGACGCGGCTGCCGCACGTGCCGCTGCGGCACGCGCCGCTACAGCTGAGAGCGCCGGCTGAACCGCCGTGAGCGCCGGCAGCCGGGGGAGTCGGAGCGAGTGACGGGAATCGAACCCGCGCCATCTGCTTGGGAAGCAGAAGTTCTACCATTGAACTACACTCGCGCGGCGCCGCTCGGGCGCACCGCCCCATGGTAGCAAGCCCCGCGCCCTAAGCTCGCCTCGTGCTGCTCTCCGATCGCGACATCAAGCTCGAACTCTCCTCCGGCCGCGTCGGGCTCTCGCCCCACGACCCAGCGATGATCCAGCCGTCGTCGGTCGACGTGCGGCTCGACCGCTTCTTCCGGCTGTTCGACAACCACCGCTACCCCTACATCGACCCGGCGGAGGACCAGCCCGAGCTGACGCGCCTGGTCGAGACCCCGGCGGGCGAGGCGTTCATCCTGCACCCCGGCGAGTTCGTGCTCGGCTCGACCTACGAGGAGGTCTCGCTCCCCGACGACATCGCCGCGCGGCTCGAGGGCAAGAGCTCGCTCGGGCGGCTGGGGCTGCTCACCCACTCGACCGCGGGGTTCATCGATCCGGGCTTCACCGGTCACGTGACGCTCGAGCTGAGCAACGTCGCGACGCTGCCGATCATGCTCTGGCCCGGGATGAAGATCGGCCAGATGTGCTTCTTCCGCCTGAGCTCGCCCGCCGAGCAGCCCTACGGCTCGGCCGCCTACCTCTCGCGCTACCAGGGCCAGCGCGGCCCCACCGCCTCCCGCTCGTCCCTCAACTTCCACCGCACCGACGTCTACGGCGACTGACCCCCTCCGCGAGATGCCACTTGTGCACGCTCTCCACGGCGTGTCGCGTGCACAAGTGGCATCTCGCGGGAGGGAGCGGTCAGCCGAGCAGGCGGGGGAGCTGCAGCACGAGCCAGGGGGAGAAGGCCCAGGGGGTCGCGCGGACGGCGGCGAGGGTCGCCTCGGGGTCGACCCACTCGACGTCCATGACCTCGTCGGCGCGCGGACTCAGCGCGTCGCGGCTCGACACGGTCGCCGTGTAGACGGGACAGATCTCGTTCTCGACGATCCCGGAGGCGTCGACCGCGCGATAGCGGAAGTCCGGCAGCGCGACCTCGAGCGTCTCGAGCCGGGCACCGAGCTCGCGCTCCGCACGGCGCACCACCGCGTCCTCGATCCGCTCGCCGGGAGCGGGGTGCCCGCAGAACGAGTTGGTCCACACGCCGGGCCAGGTGCGCTTGCCGAGCGCGCGCCGGGTGACCAGCAGCGCGCCGTCAGGGGCGAAGACGTGGCAGGAGAACGCGAGGTGCAGGCGGGTCTGCGTGTCGTGCACGGTCGCCTTGTCGGCCACGCCGACGGCGGTCCCGGACTCATCGAGAAGGACCACCTCCTCGAGGAGATCCAGCTGCTCGAGCTCGTCGGTGCGCACGGCGATTCCTTCCGAAGTCATGACCGTAAGTCAAGCACGACGCCGGAACTCAGCCGGCTTATTGCTAGAGAAGCGAGTTTGTTAGCCTCGACCCCGTGGATACGCGCGACCCCGTGGTTCTCTCCCGAAGGCGGCAGGAGCACGTCGATGCTGTCCTCGACCGGTTCTTCTCGCTGGCGCGCTCGCGCGCGACCCGGCTCGGACCCCGGTACCTGACCCTCTGGCAGACCATCGAGGCGAACACCCGGGGCGGCAAGCGCTTCCGCCCGCTGATGGTGATCTCGGCCTACGAGGCGCACGGCGGACTCGACCCGGAGGCGTCCGCCCACCTGGGCGCGGCCTTCGAACTGCTGCACACCGCGCTGATCGTGCACGACGACGTGATCGACCGCGACTTCGTCCGCCGCGGCGGCCCCAACGTCTCCGGCAGCTACCGCGACGAGGCGACGACCGCCGGCCTCTCGATCCCGATCGCCGAGCACCGCGGCACCTCCGTCGCCGTCATCGCGGGCGACCTCGCGCTCACCGGCGCGCACCGCCTGGTCGAGGGCGTCGGCGCCTCCGACGGCGTCCGCGCCCGGCTGCTCACCCTGCTCGACGAGGCCGTCTTCGCCTCCGCCGCGGGCGAGCTGGCCGACGTCGACTTCTCGCTGATGCCCGGCATGCCCTCCGTCGACGAGGTGCTCGAGATGGAGCGGATGAAGACCGCGGTCTACTCGTTCGAGGCGCCGCTGCAGGCCGGCGCGATCCTGGCCGGCGCCGACGACGCGGCGGTCGAGGCGCTCGGCGAGTTCGGCCGCGGCATCGGCATCGCCTACCAGATCGTCGACGACCTGCTCGGCGTCTTCGGCTCCGAGGGGCAGACCGGCAAGACCACGCTCGGCGATCTCCGCGAGGGCAAGCGCACGGTGCTGATCGCGCACGCGGCCGGCACCGACCGCTGGCCGGAGATCGAGGGGCTGATCGGCGACGAGCACCTCGACCCGGACACGGCGGAGCGGGTGCGCTGCATCCTCGAGGAGTGCGGCTCGCGCGGCTACGCGGAGGCGCTCGCGAGCGACTTCGCGAACCGGGCCTGGGACGCGCTGCACACCCCCGCGGTGACGGAGGCGTTCCGCATCGAGATGCGGCCCCTCGTCTCCAGCGTCCTCGGGCGCACCCGTTGACCGCCGGACAGGCGGCCGCGCAGCGGAGGACCGCTCGCCACGCGCGGATCTCGGCCCCGATGCTTCTCGACGCCCGCGCGCGCCGTACGGTGGCACGATGAGCCGGCAGAGCGAACTGTACGACCGCGTCGCCCACGAGGCGTCCGCGCAGGTGATCCGGCGCTACTCCACCTCCTTCGGCCTGGCGACCCGTCTGCTCGGCGCCGGCGTGCGCGAGCGCATCGAGGACGTCTACGCGCTGGTGCGCGTCGCCGACGAGATCGTGGACGGGGTCGCCGAGGAGGCGCACCTCGACCGCGCCGCCGTCGAGGAGTCGCTCGACGCCTTCGAGGCCGAGACCGAGCGCGCGCTCGCCAGCGGCTACAGCGCGAACCTCGTGATCCACGCCTTCGCCCGCACCGCGCGGGCGACCGGCTTCGGCACCGAGCTCACCGGTCCGTTCTTCGCATCGATGCGCGCCGACCTCCGCGAGACCGTGCACACCCCCGAGTCGTTCGAGAGCTACGTCTACGGCTCGGCCGAGGTCGTCGGGCTGATGTGCCTGCACGTCTTCCTCGCCGCACCCGACGCGGGCCTCGTCTCGCCCGCCGCGCGCGAGCGCCTCGTCGCCGGCGCCCGTCGTCTGGGCTCCGCGTTCCAGAAGGTCAACTTCCTCCGCGATCTGGCCGCCGACGTCGACGGCCTCGGCCGCAGCTACTTCCCGGGCGTCGACCCGCGGGCGTTCTCGGAGACCGATAAGGCGGCCCTGCTCGCCGACCTCGACGACGACCTCGCCGCCGCCGGCGCGATCGTGCCGGAGCTGCCGCGCTCGAGCCGCCGCGCCGTGCTGCTCGCGCACTCCCTCTTCGCCGCCCTCGCCGACCGGATCCGCGCGACCCCCGCCGAGGAGCTCCTCCGTGCCCGGGTCAGCGTGCCGACCGCGACGAAGGCGGCGCTCGCCGCCCGGGCCGCGGTCTCGACCATCGGCCCGCGCCTGGGCACCGGCCCGGCCCGCGCCTCCCGGTCCGCGAGCGGCCCGCACCGCGCCGTCGTGATCGGCGGCGGCATCGGCGGACTCGCCTCCGCCGGCCTGCTCGCCCGCGACGGCTGGGACGTCACGCTGCTCGAGCAGCGCGAGGTCGTCGGCGGCCGCGCCGGCTCCTGGGAGCGCGACGGCTTCCGCTTCGACACCGGCCCCTCCTGGTACCTGATGCCCGAGGTGTTCGACCACTTCTTCCGCCTGATGGGCACGAGCGCCGCCGAGCGCCTCGACCTGCAGCGGCTCGACCCGGGCTACCGGGTGTACAGCCAGGGCATCGAGGAGCCGATCGACGTGCTCGCCGATCTCGAGTCGAACCTCGCCCTGTTCGAGAGCATCGAGCCCGGTGCCGGCGCCCGGATGCGGGTCTACCTCGAGTCAGCCCGCGACACCTACGAGGTCGCCAAGCGCCGCTTCCTCTACACCAGCTTCGCGTCCTTCCTCCCGCTGCTGCGCCGCGACGTGCTCAGCCGCACCGGCCGGCTCGGCCGCCTCCTGCTCACCCCGCTGGACACCTTCGCGGCGACCGCGGTCACCGACAACCGCCTGCGGCAGATCCTCGGCTACCCGGCCGTCTTCCTCGGCTCCTCGCCGTTCGCGGCGCCGAGCATGTACCACCTGATGAGCCACCTCGACCTGGCCGACGGTGTGCTCTACCCGATGGGCGGCTTCACCCGCCTGATCGCGGCGGTCGCCGAGGTGGCGGAGGAAGCGGGCGTCACCGTCCGCACCTCCTCGCCCGCGACCCGCATCCTCACGACCCGCGCCCCGCGCGGCAGCCGGCGCGGCGCCGAGGTCGTCGGCGTCGAGTACGAGGGGCCGGAGGGGACGAGGCGGCTCCCGGCCGAGCTCGTCGTCAACGCCTCGGACCTCTTCACCACCGAGCAGTCGCTGCTGCCCGACGAGCTGCGCAGCTACCCGCCGGAGTACTGGGAGAACCGCGAGCCCGGCCCGAGCGCCGTGCTGGTGCTGCTCGGCGTCCGCGGCGCGCTGCCGCAGCTCGAGCACCACACGCTGCTGTTCACGAGCGACTGGCGCGAGAACTTCGGCCGGATCTTCGGCGAGACCCCCTCCGTCCCCGACCCCGCGTCGATCTACGTCTGCCGCCCGAGCGCGACCGACCCCGGCGTCGCTCCCGAGGGCCACGAGAACCTCTTCGTGCTCGTGCCGATCCCGGCCGACACCTCGATCGGCCACGGCGGCGTCGACGGCGCCGGCGACGCGCAGGTCGAGGCGATCGCGGACGCCGCGATCCGCCAGATCGCGACCTGGACCGGTGCCGAGGACCTCGCCGAGCGGATCGTGGTGCGCCGCACCATCGGCCCGGCCGACTTCGAGAGCGACCTCGGCGCCTGGCGCGGCTCGATGCTCGGACCGGCGCACATCCTCTCGCAGAGCGCGTTCTTCCGCTCCGGCAACGCCAGCGCGCACGTGGACGGGCTGCTCTTCGCGGGCAGCTCGACGATCCCGGGCATCGGCCTGCCGATGTGCGTGATCAGCGCCGAGGTGATGCTCAAGCGCGTGCGCGGCGACGTGTCGACCGAGCCGCTGCCGGTGCGCGACGCGCCCTCGGCGCCGGTCGCTCCGAGCGTGGCTCCCGAGCCCGCGCCCGAGCCCGTGCCCGAGCCGGTCGTCGCGGTCGCGGGGGAGTAGCGCGTGGGGGTGCTCTACCTGCTCGCGCTCGTCGTCTCGATCACCGGGATGGTCGTGCTCGACCGGCGCTTCGGCCTGTTCTTCTGGTCGGACGCCCGCCGTGCCGCGATCGTGCTCCCGGCCGGCGTCGCGTTCTTCCTGCTCTGGGACCTCGCCGGGATCGGCCTCGGGGTCTTCTTCCGCGGCGAGACGCCGTACATGACCGGGCTGCAGATCGCGCCGGAGCTGCCGATCGAGGAGGTCCTCTTCCTCACGCTGCTCTGCTACCTGTCGATGGACGTGCACGGGTTCCTCGCGAAGCGGGCGGAGGCGCGCGCGTGACCTACCTGCTCCTGAACGCGGTGTTTCTCGCGGTGGTGGCCGCGCTGCTGGTGGTGGCCTTCCGCCGCGGCCGGCTCCGGCTGCCCGCGCTGCTCGGCACCCTCGCGGTGCTGCTCGTGATGACCGCCGTCTTCGACAACATCATGATCGGCGTCGGGCTCCTCGTCGCCTACGACGACGACCTGATCTCCGGTATCCGGATCGGCGTCGCGCCGATCGAGGACTTCGCCTACGCGATCGCCGCCGCGCTCGCCCTGCCGGCGCTCTGGACCCTCCTGCCCGCCCGGCGCCGGAGCGCCCCGTGAAGCGGCTGCGCGCGCTGTTCGTCTCGAGCCGCCCGCTGAGCTGGGTCAACACCGCGTACCCGTTCGCCGCGGCCTACCTGCTGACCACCCGCGAGATCGACCTCGCCTTCGTGCTCGGCACTCTCTACTTCCTGATCCCCTACAACCTGGCGATGTACGGGATCAACGACGTCTTCGACTACGAGTCCGATCTGCGGAACCCCCGGAAGGGCGGCGTCGAGGGCGCGGTCCTGGATCGCAGCGAGCACCGCGCGACGCTCGTCGCGGCGGTGGCGACCAACGTCCCGTTCCTGATCGCGCTCGTGCTGCTCGGCTCGCCGCTCTCCTGGCTGGTGCTGGCGATCAGCGTCTTCGCCGTCATCGCCTACAGCGCGCCCGGACTGCGCTTCAAGGAGCGGCCCTTCGTCGACTCGCTCACCTCGGCGACGCACTTCGTCAGCCCCGCGGTCTACGGCCTCGCGCTCGCGGGCACGACGGCGACGCCGGGTCTGTGGGCCCTCCTGGTCGCGTTCTTCCTCTGGGGGATCGCCAGCCACGCCTTCGGTGCGGTGCAGGACATCCTCGCCGACCGGGCCGGCGGCATCGGCTCGATCGCCACGGTGATCGGCGCGAAGGCGACGGTGCGCTTCGCGATCGGCGCCTACGTCGCCAGTGGGCTACTCCTGCTGCTGCTGCCCTGGCCGGGAACCCTCGCCGCGCTGCTGGCGATCCCCTACGCGCTGAGCGTCTGGCCGTACCGCTCGCTGTCCGACGAGCAGGCCGAGCGGGCGAACGCGGGCTGGAAGCGCTTCCTCGCTCTGAACTTCCTCACCGGGTTCCTGGTGACGCTGCTCCTGATCCTGTTCTGGCTCGCGACCTGATCGGAGCGGCTGATCAGTCGCTCGTCCGGGCGGCGGCGGCCGGCGTCTTGACCGGCAGCAGCAGCGCGAGCCCCGCGGCCAGCACGACGACCAGCCCGAGGATGCCCCAGTACTGCACGTCGGCGTCGCCGGAGACGCCCGCGGCGATCGAGACGGCCGCGGCGAAGGCGGCCGGCGCGAGGAACGACGCGGCACGACCGGTCGTGGCGTAGAGACCGAAGATCTCGCCCTCGCGCCCCTCCGGGATCAGCCGGGAGAGGTAGCTGCGGCTCGCCGACTGCGCGGGGCCGACGAACAGGCACAGCAGCAGGCCGAAGACCCAGAACGCGGTCGCGCCGGCGTCGTGCAGGAGGAAGACGGCGCCGCCGCAGACGATCAGCCCGATCAGCGAGGCGACGATGACGGACTTGGGCCCGAGGCGGTCGTCGAGGGCGCCGACGGCGATCGTCGCGACCCCGGCGACGATGTTCGCCGCGATCGCGAAGAGGATGACCTGGCCCGCGCTGAAGCCGAAGGTCCCCTGCGCGAGGACGCCGCCGAAGGTGAAGACGCCGGTCAGGCCGTCGCGGAAGACGGCGCTCGCGAGCAGGAAGGCGAGCGTCGTCGGGCTCTCGCGGCGGAGCGCCCCGATCTGGCGGAAGAGCGCGCGGTAGGACTCGAGCACACTCACCCGCTCCCCGCCGCCGACCCGTCCCGGGAGCTCCGGGACCGCGAACAGCACCGGCAGCGCGAAGACGGCGAACCAGACGCCGGCGAGGAGGATCGAGACGCGGACGTCGAGGCCGTCCTCGCCGGTGACGCCGAAGAGCCCGACCTCGGGCGAGATGAAGCCGAAGTAGAGGATCAGCAGGAGCGCGATGCCGCCGACGTAGCCCATGCCCCAGCCGAAGCCCGAGACGCGCCCGACGCTCGCCCGGGTGGAGACCTGGCTGAGCATCGCGTTGTAGTTGACGCTCGCGAACTCGAAGAAGACCGTCCCGACGGCGAGGAGACCCAGCCCGAGCCAGAGGTAGGCCGGGTCGGGGCGGACGAGGAACATCAGCAGGATGCAGGCGACGACGACCGCGGAGTGCAGGCCGAGCCAGCGGCGCCGACTCCCGCCGAGGTCGGCGCGGCGACCGGTGACCGGGGCGATCAGCGCGACGACGACCCCGGCGCCGGCGAGGGTCCAGCCGAGCGCGGCCGAGACACCGCTCGGCGTGCCGAAGAGGCCGTCGGTGGTGAGGTAGACGGTGAAGACGAACGTCGTGACGACGGCGTTGAAGGCGGCGCTGCCCCAGTCCCACAGCCCCCAGGCGAGGACGGGCCAGCGGCCGGTGCGGGGGCGGGGGAGGGTTCCGGCGGTCATGGACTCACCGTAGGGGGACCGGGAGAACGGCGGGTAGCGTGACGTTTTCTGCAGCCTGAGAGTTGAGTCGAGGCGACTCAGGTTCTCGGCTCTCGACTTGACTCCCCCCGACCCATGCGTAAACTTGAGCGTGCGGGGCTCAACTCCCGCGAACGACTTTCCCGCAGAAGATCCACCAGTGAGGGGCGGCCCGACGGCCGCCCGCGAAGGAGAAACACGCATATGTCCCGTGCCGTAGGCATCGACCTGGGAACCACCAACTCGGTCGTGGCCGTCCTCGAAGGTGGCGAGCCCACCGTCATCGCCAACGCCGAGGGCTTCCGCACCACCCCGTCCGTCGTCGCGTTCACCAAGGACGGCGAGGTGCTCGTCGGCGAGACCGCGAAGCGCCAGGCCGTGACGAACGTCGACCGCACCCTCGCCTCCGTCAAGCGCCACATGGGCACCGACTGGACCTTCGCGGTCGAGGACAAGAAGTACACGCCGCAGGAGATCTCGGCGCGCATCCTCGGCAAGCTCAAGCGCGACGCCGAGCAGTACCTGGGCGAGAAGGTGACCGACGCGGTCATCACCGTCCCGGCCTACTTCAACGACGCCGAGCGCCAGGCCACGAAGGACGCCGGCGAGATCGCCGGCCTCAACGTGCTCCGCATCATCAACGAGCCGACCGCCGCGGCGCTCGCCTACGGCCTCGACAAGGGCAAGGAGGACGAGCTCATCCTCGTCTTCGACCTCGGTGGCGGAACCTTCGACGTCTCCCTCCTCGAGGTGGGCAAGGACGACGACTTCTCCACCATCCAGGTCCGCGCGACCTCGGGCGACAACCGCCTCGGCGGCGACGACTGGGACCAGCGCGTCGTCGACTACCTGGTCAAGCGCTTCAAGGACTCGACCGGCGTCGACGTCTCGAAGGACAAGATCGCGCGCCAGCGCCTCAAGGAGGCGGCGGAGCAGGCCAAGAAGGAGCTCTCCTCGAGCACCTCGACCAGCATCCAGCTGCCCTACCTCTCGCTCACCGAGAACGGCCCCGCGAACCTCGACGAGACGCTCACCCGCGCCAAGTTCGAGGAGCTCACGAACGACCTGATCGAGCGCACCCGCAAGCCGTTCACCGATGTCATCGCGGAGGCCGGTGTCAAGGTCGACGACATCGCGCACGTCGTGCTCGTCGGCGGCTCGACCCGCATGCCCGCCGTGGCCGAGCTGGTCAAGAAGCTCACCGGCGGCAAGGAGCCCAACAAGGGCGTCAACCCGGACGAGGTCGTCGCCGTCGGCGCCGCGCTGCAGGCCGGCGTCCTCAAGGGCGAGCGCAAGGACGTCCTGCTCATCGACGTCACCCCGCTCTCGCTCGGCATCGAGACCAAGGGAGGGATCATGACCAAGCTCATCGAGCGCAACACGGCCATCCCGACCAAGCGGTCCGAGACCTTCACCACGGCCGACGACAACCAGCCGTCCGTCGCGATCCAGGTCTTCCAGGGCGAGCGCGAGTTCACCCGCGACAACAAGAACCTGGGCACCTTCGAGCTGACCGGCATCGCTCCGGCGCCGCGCGGCATCCCGCAGGTCGAGGTCACCTTCGACATCGACGCCAACGGCATCGTGCACGTGTCCGCCAAGGACAAGGGCACCGGCAAGGAGCAGTCGATGACGATCACCGGCGGCTCGTCGCTGCCCAAGGACGACATCGACCGCATGGTGCGCGAGGCCGAGGAGCACGCCTCCGAGGACAAGGCCCGCCGTGAGGCCGCCGAGGTCCGCAACAACGCCGAGACCCTCGCCTACTCGATCGACAAGCTGATCAAGGAGAACGAGGACAAGCTGCCCGAGGACGTCAAGACCGAGGTCCAGGGCGACGTCGACGCGCTGAAGACCGCGCTCGCCGGCGACGACGACGCGGCCGTCAAGACCGCGTTCGACGCGCTCAACGCCTCGCAGACCAAGATCGGGCAGGCCATCTACTCGCAGGATCAGGCCGCGCAGAGCGCTCCGCAGGACGCACCGGCCGAGGACGAGAAGAAGGACGACGAGGACATCGTCGACGCCGAGGTCATCGACGAGGACGAGCCGAAGGACACGAAGTAGCGATGGGGAAGCACAACCAGGAGCCCACCGACGGCGTGCCCGAGGAGGAGCCGACCTCGGGTGCCGAGGCGGCCGAGTCCGCCCAGGACACCGAGGGCCTGATCGAGGCCGAGGGGCCCGACGTCGAGACGACGCTCTCCGACGCCGACCTCTCGTTCCTCTCCGGTCAGTCCGACGCCGAGACGCTCGCGGCCGAGCACCTCGCCGACCTCCAGCGGGTCACCGCGGAGTACGCGAACTACCGCAAGCGCACCGAGTCGAACCGCCAGGTCGACAAGGAGCGGGCGATCGGCGACGCGGTGAAGGTCATCCTCCCCGTGCTCGACGACATCGACCGCGCCGAGAAGCACGGCGACCTCGCCGACGGCGGTTCGTTCACCGCCATCGCGCAGAAGCTGCGCGGCGGCATCGAGAAGCTCGGGCTGGTGAAGACAGGCGCCGTGGGCGACCTGTTCGACCCGAACATCCACGAGGCGATCTTCCAGCAGCCCACTCCCGGCGCCGAGACCTCCACGGTCGCGGACGTCGTCGAGTCGGGCTACTACCTCGGCGGCTCGCTGCTGCGCGCCGCCAAGGTGGTCGTCGCGGTCCCCGCCGACTGACCCGCCTCCCGCACCACTGCGGAGTCTCCGCTCCCGAGCAGGGGCCGTCCCGATCACGGGCGGCCCCTGCCGGGCGGCGGGGGCCGCGCACCACGACGCAGGCCGCACGACGGCACCGGGCCGCACGACGACCCGGACCGCAGGACGGCACAGGCCGCACTACCGAGAAGAAAGAGGCACATGGCCAGCCAGGATTGGTTCGACAAGGACTTCTACAAGATCCTCGGTGTCTCGAAGGACGTCTCCGCGGCGGACCTGAAGAAGACCTACCGCAAGCTCGCCCGGCAGTTCCACCCCGACTCCAACCCGGGGGACGCGAAGGCCGAGGCGCGGTTCAAGGAGATCAGCGAGGCGTACACCGTCCTCTCCGACGCCGAGCACCGCAAGGAGTACGACCAGATCCGCGCGATGGGCTCCGGCGCCCGCTTCACGGCCGGCGGCCAGCCGGGCGGCTTCGACGACGTCTTCGGCAACGTCTTCAACCAGGGTGGCGGCGGCCGCACCTCGTACAGCACCCAGCAGGGTCCGCCCGCCGGCTTCGAGGACATCCTCGGCGGCATGTTCGGCAACGCGGGCGGCGGCCGCTTCGGCCAGCCCAGCGGCGGGTTCCGCGGCTTCGGCGGCCCGCAGAAGGGCGCCGACGTCACCGCCAGCACCACCATCGACTTCCGCACCGCCACCCAGGGCGACACGGTGCAGCTGCAGACCGGCGAGGGCCGCGCGCTCTCGGTCCGCATCCCGGCCGGCGTCGCCGACCAGCAGAAGATCCGCGTCCGCGGCAAGGGCCGCCCGAGCCCCGACGGGGGCGAGCCCGGCGACCTCGTGCTCACCGTCGCGGTGCGCAAGCACCCGGTCTTCGAGCGCGACGGCCTGAACCTGCGCGTCACCGTCCCCGTCACCTTCGTCGAGGCCGTCTTCGGCGCGACGATCGAGGTGCCGACCCTCGGCGGCGACCCGGTCAAGCTCCGCGTCGCGCCCGGGACCCCGAGCGGCCGCGTGCTGCGGGTCAAGGGCCGCGGGGTCGCGACCGGCAAGGGGACGGGCGACCTGCTGGCCGAGATCCAGGTCGCGGTGCCCGATCACCTGTCCGGCGCGGCGCGCGACGCCCTCGAGGCCTACGCGGCAGCCGAGCCGTCGGACAACCCGCGGGACGACATCCTGGAGAAGGCTCGCTACTAGCGCGGTCCGTGAGGAGCGCTGCCCGGTCCCGTGCGGGCCGGCCGGAGAGGAGGAGACGTGGACGAGAGCACCCCGGTGTTCGCGATCGCGGTCGCCGCCGACCTCGCCGGCATGCACCCCCAGACGCTGCGGCAGTACGACCGGCTGGGCCTCGTGCGGCCGACCCGGACGGCCGGCAAGTCGCGGCGGTATTCCATGCGCGACGTCGTGCAGCTGCGCGAGGTCGCCCGGCTCTCCTCCGAGGGTGTCTCGCTCGAGGGCATCGCCCGCATCCTCCAGCTCGAGAACCAGGTGCTCTCGCTGTCGCAGCGCGTGCGCGAGCTGGAATCCGCGCTGGCCGACGAGCTGCTCAACCGCCCCGGCCGCCGGGTCTTCGCCGCGGGCCTCGAGGGCGACGTGGTCACCCTCCGGCACGGCACGCGCGCGCAGCGGCGGACCGAGCTCGTGGTCTGGCGGCCGCTGCCGCGCGGCGGTGGCGAGGATGCCGACACCCCCTGAACAGGGCTAGCCTGACGGGGTGCTCGGGACGGACCGGGCCGCTGAGAGGGCACCATGACTCAGGACGACCGCGGCGACGACGCCGCGATGCCGGACGCCGAGACGACCGACTACAGCCGCGAGGACTACGCGATCCACGCGACCCGGAGCGAGCTGCCGCTCTTCGCGGACGCGGTCGCCGACCGGCGGAACGACTCCGACTGGCTCTCCTCGCTGTCGGGCGTCCTCGGCGGCACCGAGAAGGACACCGCCGCGGCCGCCGCGCAGGCGGCGCTCGAGCGCCGCGCGCGCAGGACCGACGGAGCCTGACCACCCTGCTGGGGCCGGTGGGTCTCGATACGCCCCTGCGGGGCTACTCGACCAGCATGATGTGCCTGTTGATCGAGTAGCCCGCGGAGTGGTCGACCGTCGTCGGAAGTCGAGTCTGCAGACCCGCCCTGCTGGAGCGGTGGGTCTCGATACGCCCCTTCGGGGCTACTCGACCAGCATGATGTGCATGGTGATCGAGTAGCCCGCGGAGCGGGCGTATCGAGATCCGCCGACGTCAGGAGTCGAGTCGGCGGACCCGCCCTGCTGGGGCCGGTGGGTCTCGAGACGCTCCTGCGGGGCTACTCGACCAGCAGGGGGAGGCGAGGGCTGCCGCTACTTGCGGGCCGGGACGCGCAGGGGGGCCGGGGCGCCGAGGCGGCCGCCGCTGAGGCGGCTCAGGATCTCGGAGCCGAAGGGGACCGCGCCGACGAGACGGCGCGCGTCCACGTGCTCCTCGTCGGAGTAGCTCACGAGCACGTAGACGCCGACGACGACGATCGCGGCGATGGTCGCGACGCGGACCGGGATCTGGTCGACCGCGCCGCCCCCGCCGTCGACCGGCTCGGCGAGCGTGACGCACATCAGGAAGACCGTGGCGTAGACCGCCAGGTGCCGGTGGGTGCTGCGCCAGGGCCGTGAGAGCGCGGCGATCGGCAGGATCCACAGCGCATACCAGGGGTGGATGGCGGTCGACGCGGTGACGAAGGCCAGCAGCGCGCCGGTCAGGCGGGCGAGCGGGTCGATCGCCCGTCGCGACAGCATGAGGGCGCCGGCGGCCAGCCCGGCGGCGAGCAGGGCGAGCATCTTGACCACGGCGATCGCCGTCGCCGGGTCGTGGCCGGTCATCTGCACGGCAGTGGAGACCGCGACGACGACGGCGGACATCGGCGCGTACCAGTGCAGGATCGAGCCGGGCACGATCATCGCGCCGATCCAGCCCACGCCCACGCCCGCGGCGAGGCCGATCGCGACCACGACGGCGAGCGCGCCGGCGCCGCTCCAGGCCCAGGCGCGGATCCGATCCCGCAGCGTCGCGTCGTGGCGGAGCCAGAGCAGCGCGAGCACCGGCAGTGCGATGACCGCCACCGGCTTGACCGCGATCGCCGCTCCCATCAGCAGCACCGCCGCCACCCGGCGGTCGGTGTGCCCGTAGTAGAGCGAGGCGAGGATCAGCGCGATCATCACCGAGTCGTTGTGCCCGGCGACGACGAAGAGGACGAGGGTGAGCGGGTTGGCGACGAGGCTCCAGGCGGTGAGCGGGACGGACAGCCCGCGCAGCCGGGCGAGCCGGAGCGCGTAGACGGCGCTGACGGCGACTCCGGCGACGGACAGCGCGCGGAGCATCGCGATCGAGAGCTCGGGGAAGGTCCAGCCGGCGACGTGCACGGCGGTCTGCTCGGCGAGCAGGTAGAGCGGGCCGTAGGGCGTCGGGGTGTCGGCCCAGCGCGGATCGACGCCGAGGGCGAACCAGCCGGGGAGGGTGGCCACGCCGCTCGAGTACGGGTTCACGCCGGCCGTCATCAGCCGGCCCTGCGCGACGTAGGAGAACATGTCGCGGCTGAACAGCGGCACGGCGAGCAGCAGGGGAGCGGCCCAGGCCAGCGCGGCGACCAGGATCGCCCGGACCGAGCCGGGCCTGTCGTCCAGCGCGACCGCGCGCAGGCGCAGCCAGGCGACGAGCAGCAGGATGCCGCCGCCGACGACGGCGACGACACCGAGCTCGGTGGCGCCGGCGGAGGCGCGCAGCGCCGCGATCAGCGGCCAGCTCAGGATCGGCGAGTCGAGCGGCAGGTATCCGACCGCGAGGGAGCCCGCGAGGATCGCGAGCGAGCCGATCAGTCCGACCACGAGCGGCGCCGCCGTCGACAGCAGCGGTGCGCGCAGGCGCAGCCCCTGCGGCCGGACCTCGTCCGGTCGTCGTGTCGTCCCCCGAGTCACCATCCCGGCCACGCTAGGGGACCCGCATCGGAAAGCGGTGGACAGGCGGTGAACGGTTGACCAGCGGACTCTCAGGCGTTAGCGGCGTCCGGGGCGGCCTCGGCGAAGCGGAGCTGGTTCCCGAACGGATCGATCAGATCGAGAGCGAAGCCGAACGGCGATCGCGTGATCCGCGGGTTGAGGTACGGGTACTCCTTCGAGTCGAGCTCGGCGTGCAGCTCGCGCACCCCGCGGAGGGCCACGTGCACCGCCGCTCCGGGGCTCCCGTCGCGGTGGTGCTCGCTCAGGTGCAGCCGCAGACCCGACCTCGAGACCTGCAGGTAGAGCGGTGCGTCGCGCGAGGCGCGGTGCTCCCAGTCGACCGTGAAGCCGAGGTAGTCGACGTAGAACTCGCCCGCCTTGGCGACGGAGAAGATCCTCAGGATCGGCACAGCCGCCTCCAGCCGGACCGCTTCCAGGCGCGGAACGTCGCCTCCGGTCGGATGGTCTCTGGCGCGTCGTCTCGTCTCCACGCCACGAGGCTAGCCGCCTGCGCGAGGGCCCTTCGCCAGCGGCGTCGGTCGACGAGGTCGCGCTCAGTCGACGAGGTCCAGGGCGCGCAGCCGCTCGAGCGTGTCGACCCCGGCCGGCGGGCAGCGGTGCGCATCGGCGCCGGTGATCCAGTGCAGCGCGTCGATCTCGCCACTCGCGCGCGGTTCGCCGGCGAGCTCCGCGGCGAAGACCGTCATGTGCACCTCCCGCCCCTCCGGCTCGCCGTGCGCCTGGGTGCGGACGGTGAAGAGCTCGCGCAGGGCCGTGGGCGCGGTGCCGAGCTCCTCCTCCGTCTCGCGCGCCGCCGCCTCGGCGCTCGTCTCGCCCGGGTCGACCTTGCCGCCGGGGAGGTAGACGACGTCGCGTCCGCGAGCCGTCACCATCAGCACGCGGCGCTCGCGCAGGACGGCGACGGCGGAGACGATGAGGGGAGGGAGGCTGCTCATCCCGCCATCATGCCCGCGGACGGACCCCGCCCGCGGTCGGCCGCCGGGGCCCGCGGCTACCATGGACGCACACCAGAAGGACGCGCGCAGCCGGCGCGCGCCAGGGCCCCGTGCGCCCGAACAGCTAGGAGCTCCCCGTGGCAGAACCCACCACCCTCGACAAGGTCGTCACCCTCGCCCAGCACCGGGGGTTCGTCTTCCCCTCGGGCGAGATCTACGGGGGCACCCGCTCCGCCTGGGACTACGGTCCCCTCGGCGTCGAGCTCAAGGAGAACATCAAGCGCCAGTGGTGGAAGGCGTTCGTGCAGGGCCGCGGCGACGTCGTCGGCCTCGACTCCGCCGTGATCCTGCCGACCGCGATCTGGAGCGCCTCCGGCCACGTCGGCGTCTTCTCCGACCCGCTCACCGAGTCGCTGATCACCCACAAGCGCTACCGCGCCGACCACCTCTTCGAGAAGTACGAGGAGGTCAACGGGCACGCCCCCGAGAACGGCCTCGCCGACATCCCGGACCCGGAGCACCCCGACAAGATCGGCCAGTGGACCGAGATCAAGCAGTTCTCCGGGCTGATGAAGACCTACCTCGGCGTCGTCGACGACGAGTCCGGGCTGCACTACCTCCGCCCCGAGACCGCGCAGGGCATCTTCACCAACTTCGCCAACGTGCTGCAGAGCGCGCGGAAGAAGCCGCCGTTCGGCATCGGCCAGATCGGCAAGGCGTTCCGCAACGAGATCACCCCCGGCAACTTCATCTTCCGCACCCGCGAGTTCGAGCAGATGGAGCTCGAGTTCTTCGTCGAGCCCGGCACGGACGAGGAGTGGCAGGAGACCTGGATGCAGCTCGCCTGGGACTGGTTCGTCGACCTCGGGATCTCGCCGGAGAACATCCGCCAGTTCGAGCACCCGAAGGACAAGCTCTCCCACTACTCCAAGCGCACCGTCGACATCGAGTACCGCTTCAGCTTCGCCTCGGGCGAGTGGGGCGAGCTGATGGGGGTCGCGAACCGCACCGACTTCGACCTCAAGACGCACATGGAGCACTCCGGCAAGGACCTCTCCTTCTTCGACCAGACGAAGAACGAGCGCTTCGTGCCGTTCGTGATCGAGCCGTCCTTCGGCCTGACCCGCGCGCTGATGGCGTTCCTGGTCGACGCCTACGAGGAGCAGGAGCTGCCGCCGAACGCGAAGGGCAAGGTCGAGACGCGCACCGTGCTGCACCTCGACCCGCGCCTCGCGCCGGTCAAGGTCGCCGTGCTGCCGCTCTCGCGCAACGAGGCGCTCTCGCCGCTCGCCCGCGAGGTCGCGGACCGGCTCCGCGCGCTCTGGAACGTCGACTTCGACGACTCCGGCGCGATCGGCCGCCGCTACCGCCGCCAGGACGAGATCGGCACGCCCTACTGCGTCACCATCGACTTCGACTCGCTCGAGGACCACGCGGTGACGGTCCGCGACCGCGACACCATGAAGCAGGAGCGCATCCCGCTCGACCAGCTGGAGACCCACCTCTTCACGGGCCTGCGCGGCGCCTGACCCTTCCTGCGAGATGCCACTTGTGCACGCCTTTCACGGCGTGTCGCGTGCACAAGTGGCATCTCGCGGCGGGCGTCAGCGCTCGCGGGCGAGGAGGGCGTAGACGAGGGTCGAGGTCCACTCGCCCTTGCAGAACTCGTCGTCGAGGTGGTGCGCCTCGAGGCGCAGGCCGAGACGCTCGCAGAGGCGGGCGGAGGCGGTGTTGCGCGCGTCCAGCTGCGCGACGACCCGGTGGGCGCCGAGGCGGTCGAACGACAGGTCGATCAGGGCGCGGGCGGCCTCCGTCGCGAAGCCCCGACCCTGCGCCTCCGGGTGCAGGACCCAGCCGATCTCGACGCCGGCCTGCTCCGACGAGGTCGCGATCAGCGTGAGATCCCCGACGACCCGGCCGGCGAACGGCCCGGAGCGCGGCACGATCGCGAGCACGACGACGTCGCCGTCGGCCGCGAGCCGGTCCGACGGCAGCCGGACGGCCAGGTGCGCGCGCGACTCCTCGGGCGTCCGCACCGGCCAGCGCAGATAGCGGACGGCCTCCGCATCGCCCTGGTAGCGGGCGTGGTCCTCGGCGTCGTCGAGCGAGAGCGGACGGAGCAGCAGCCGCTCCGTCTCGATCGGCTCCGCCTCGTACGGGAGCCGGAGCGGCGTCACGCCGAGGCCGCGGACTCGCCGCCGGCCTCGAGCGGGCGGGCGGCGGTGCGCTCGGCCGGCACCTCGATGCCGAACAGCGCCTCGAGGCCGGTGAGGTACGCCTCCTGCTCGCCGGCGCGGGCGTAGTCGCGGGCGCGGACGCTCGGGGTGTGCAGCAGCACGCCGGCCAGGTGCCGCAGCGCCTGCTCGGTGCGGCCGTCCTCGTCGCCGCGCGAGCGGGCGCGCTCGATCTCGGCGTCGAGCGCATCGAAGACGTGGGCGCGCAGGGCGACCACGGCGGGGGTGAGGCTCTTCTCGTCGGCCACGTCGGAGAACTTGCGAGCGGCCTTGTCGACGAGGGCGCGCGCCTGGGTCGACGCGTCGAGCACGTCGAGCGGGGCGTGCAGGCTGATCGTCTCGAGGTCGAGCAGCTCGACGCCGGTCACGGTGGTGACGTCGGCGGCGACGTTGCGGGGGAGGCCGAGGTCGATGACCAGCTGGCGCTCGCGGGAGAAGCCGCGCAGGCGTCCCTCCGTGAGGATCGCCGCGTCGAGGACGGGCTCCTGGGTGGTGGTGCAGGTGATGACGACGTCGGCGGCGACGGCCTCGGTCGCCAGCTCGGCGCCGTCGATCGGGCGGAGCGCGCGGCGGGTCGCGAAGCCCTCGGCGCGGCCGGAGGGGGAGTGGATGGCGATCTCGAGCACGCCGCGGTCGCGGAGCGCCGCGACGGTCGCGCGGGCGTAGCTGCCGGTGCCGATCAGCAGCACCCGGGCGGCGCGCCAGTCGGTGATGCGGCTGGAGGCGAGATCGAGGGCGAGGCGCACGATCGAGCGACCGGCGCTGCCGAGGCCGGTGCGGTTCTTGATGCCGCGCGAGGTCTGCGAGGCGCGCTGGAAGAGGCGCTCGAGCTCGGAGGAGGTGGTGCCGAGGCGGCGCGCCTCCTCGAGCGAGCGGCGGACCTGGCCGGCGATCTCGCCCTCGCCGACGACGACGGACTCGAGTCCGCTGGAGACGGCGAAGAGGTGCTCGGCGACGCGGTCGCCCGAGACGACGGTGACCGAGCTCCGCAGCTCCTCCTGCTCGACGCCGGTCGCGGCGCTCACCGCGGCGGTGGCGGCCTCGACGGTCACGGCCTGCGCGGCGGTGAGCGGCTCGTCGATGTCGAGGTAGGCCTCGAAGCGGTTGCAGGTCGCGACGACCACGGCACCCGAGACGAAGTCGATGCCGTCCGAGAGCGCTGACGCGACGGCGGAGGAGTCGACGGAGAGCTTCTCGAGGAGATCGAAGCTGGCGTTCTTGTGCGACGCCGTCAGACACAGAAGCACCAGGGCAGTCTACCCGGGGCGTCCGGGGGTCGGCCGCGGTCCTCGGGAAGACTGCACGAATGCTCCCGGATCAGCGGGGCCTGGAATAATGCCGCGGTGACCTCCCCCATCGCCGGCCTGCTCGATCCGCTGCACCCGCTCGCCTCCGGGCGCACGGCCGACTCCTCTCTCCTGCGGGCCTACCGCTCCGATCGGCCGGAGTCGACGCCCGTCTGGTTCATGCGCCAGGCCGGCCGCAGCCTGCCCGAGTACCGGGCGCTGCGCACCGACACCCAGATGCTCGACGCCTGCCTCGACCCGGCGCTCGCGAGCGAGATCACCCTGCAGCCGATCCGCCGGCACGGCGTCGACGCGGCGATCTTCTTCAGCGACATCGTCATCCCGCTGCGCCTCGCGGGCGTCGCGGTCGACATCGTCCCCGGGCGCGGACCCGTTCTCGAGAAGGCGGTGCGCACCGCCGCGGACGTCGACGAGCTGGTCGCGCTCGATCCGGCCCTGCTCGACGAGACGCTCGAGCCGATCCGCGAGGGCGTCCGCCGCACGGTCGAGGGTCTGCGGGAGATCGGCGAGGGCGGGACCCCACTGATCGGCTTCGCCGGCGCCCCCTTCACCCTCGCGGCCTACCTCGTGGAGGGCGGGCCGTCCAAGGACCACATCCGCGCCCGCACCCTGATGCACGCCGACCCCGAGGCCTGGGCGCGGCTGATGGAGTGGACCGCCGAGGTGACCGGCCGCTTCCTCCGCGCACAGGTGCTGGCCGGGGCGAGCGCCGCGCAGCTGTTCGACTCCTGGGCCGGCGCGCTGTCCCTCGCCGACTACACCGCGCACGTGGCTCCCGCCTCCTCGCGGGCGCTGACCCACGTGCGCGACCTCGCCTACGATCACGGCGAGACCCGCCGGAACGTGCCGATCGTGCACTTCGGCGTCGGCACCGGCGAGCTGCTCGGCGCGATGCACGGGATCGGCGCGGACGTCGTCGGCGTCGACTACCGCATCCCGCTCGACGAGGCGAACCACCGGCTCGGCGGCTTCGTCCCGGTGCAGGGCAATGTCGACCCGGCGCTGCTCTCCGCCCCGTGGGAGGTGCTGGCCGCGCACGTCGACGACGTCCTCCGCCGCGGCACCAGCGCCCCCGCCCACGTGCTCAACCTCGGCCACGGCGTGCCGCCCGAGACCGACCCCGACGTGCTGACGCGCCTGGTCGCGCACGTGCACGCCTGGCGGCCATGACCGAGGGGAACAGCACCCAGGGACACGGCAGCGAGGCCGGCGCCGACTACGACGTCGCGGTCGTCGGCGGGGGAGTGGCGGGACTCGCCGCCGCCGCCGAGTGCCTGCGGATCGGCCTGCGCGTGGTGGTGCTCGAGGCGGGCGACGCGGTCGGCGGCTCGGTCGCCCCGCTCGAGATCGCCGGAGCCGTCCTCGATGCCGGCGCCGAGAGCTTCGCCACCCGCGGCGGTCACGTCGAGAAGGCGCTCGCCGCGCTCACCCTCGACGGCCGACCGCTCGCCGAATCGATCGTCGAGCCGCGGACCGGCGGCTCCTGGCTGCACCTCGCGGGCGGCCGCTCCGTCCCCTCACCGCGCGCCGGGATCCTCGGCATCCCCGGCACCCCGCTCGCCCCCGACGTCGTCCGTGCGATCGGCCGCCGCGGCGCCGCCCGCGCCTGGCTCGACGCCGTGATGCCGGTGCTGCGGATCGGCCGCGCCCACTCCCTCGCCGAGCTGGTGCGCACCCGGATGGGGCAGCGGGTCCTGGACGATCTCGTGGCGCCCGTCGTCTCCGGCGTCTACTCCAGCCGTCCCGAGGACATCGACGTGGACGCCGCGGCGCCCGGGCTGAACGGGGCGATCACCCGGGCGGGGTCGCTCGCCGGCGCGGTCGCCGCGCTGCGCGCGAACCTTCCGGCCGGCGTGGCCGTCCGCGGGATCGACGGCGGGATGCACCGCCTGGTCGCCGCGCTCGTCGAGCGGATCGACTACCTCTCGGGCGAGATCCGCACCGGCACCGCCGTGACCCGGCTCGAGGGCGACGGCGAGCCGTTCCTGCTCACCCTCGGCGACGGCGCCGTGCTCAGCGCGCGGTCGGTCATCGTCTCGACCCCGGAGCGCGACGCGCGCGAGCTGCTCGCCGGGATCGTCCCCGCCGTGCGCGACGAGGCGGCCGAGGTGCTGCACGACTCCGTCGAGCTGGTCACCCTCGTCGTCGACGACGCCCGCCTCGACGCCGCACCCCGCGGCTCCGGCGTGCTCGTCGCGCCGACCGCCCGGGACGTCACAGCGAAGGCGATCACCCACGCCACCGCGAAGTGGGCCTGGCTGGCGGCCGGCCTGCCCGCGGGACGGCACGTCCTCCGCCTCTCCTACGGGCGTCCGGGGGAGCATCCGCCGCTCGAGGGCGCGAGCGACGCCGAGGCGGCCGCGACCGCCCTGCGCGACGCGTCGATCCTGCTCGGGATCGAGCTCGACCCCGCGACCCTCGTCGACTCGGCCCGGGTGCGCTGGGCGAACGTCCGCCCGGCCGCGGCGCTCGGCCGGCGCGCGCACCTGGAGGCCTTCCGTGCGGCGCTCGCCCCGGTCGCCGGGATCGCCGTCACCGGCACCTGGCTCGCGGGGACCGGGCTGGCCTCGGTGCTCCCGCACGCCGCCGAGACCGCCGCTCTTATCCGCCGCCGACTGGTGCGTCAAGGCGTCGGCATACCGCGCGAAGAATATGACGGCGACGGCTACTCTGGGTCGGAGGCTCCCGCATGACTGCGGCGTGCCCCGACACGAGTGGTCATCGACCGCGTGAACGAGCCGCGAGAGCGGCCCAGGACGAGGAGTAGGCGTGAAGGGCAAGATTCTTTTCGTGGCAGGAGCCGCAGCCGGCTACGTGCTGGGAGCGCGTGCCGGTCGCAAGCGGTACGAGCAGATCGCCTCGGCGGCGAACAAGTTCTGGCAGACGCAGCCCGTGCAGGACGTCGCGGGTGCGGTCGGCGGAGCGGCGAAGACGCAGCTCAGCACCGTCTCGGACAAGGCCTACGAGCTCGTCCGCACCGTCGTGGTGAAGGCGGTGTCCGGCGGCAAGAAGGCCCAGGGCGCCTCCTCGGCCGAGGCGACCGCCGCGGCCCGCTCGGCCGCGTCGAAGGTCGACGAGGCCGCCGCCGCGGCCGGCTCCGGAGGATCGACGTCGTCGTCCTCCACCAGCAAGGCGTAGTCCTCATCCCTCCGGGCCGTCCGTTCGGCCGAGGCCCGGCACGACCACCCTCCGAGGAGCCCCCGTGGTGAACGAACGCAATCCGAAGAACGCCCGATCGCTGGGCGAGCTGGTCAGCGACCTCCCCGGTCTCGTGATCGAGCTCGTCAAGGCCGAGATCGCGTCCCTCAAGAACGAGCTGTCCGGGAAGGCGAAGAGCGCCGGACTCGCGGTCGCGCTGTTCGCGGTCGCGGCCTTCTTCCTCCTCACCGCGTGGGCGACCCTCGTCACCTTCGCGATCATCGGCATCGCCTCCTGGCTCCCCGCCTGGCTGTCGGCGCTGATCGTGACCGTGTTCTTCCTGCTCGTGGCGGTCGTGCTGATCCTGGTCGGCGTCAAGTCGATCAAGAAGGCCGTCCCGCCCGTTCCGCAGGACTCGATCGAGAGCATCAAGAAGGACGTCCAGGCGTTCAAGGGAGTCGGCAGCTATGACAACTGATCGCGCTGTATCCAGCACTACGCCCCGCTTCGTCGACCCGGCGGAGCTCCAGCCGAGCCAGCTGAAGGCCGACATCGAGCGCGCGCGCACCGAGCTCGCCGCGACGCTCGACGCGATCGAGTACAAGGTGAACGTCCCGCGCAAGGTGCGGAACGTCCAGCGGACGCTCGAGCGCAAGGTCTCCGTCGTGCGCAAGCACCACCCCGAGGCGCTGATCGCCGGTGCCGCCGGTGCTGCCGCCGCGGTCGGCCTCGTCGTCTGGGGCATCGTCCGCGCCGTCGTCGAGGACTGACCCCGCCCGCCTCACCTCGTGAGCGGAGGGGTCCGGATCGCTAGCGCTCCGGACCCCTCGGCGCCAGAGCCCCTCCTGCTTTTGTGCATCCGCACGAGCGGAGGGATGATGGATCAATGACCGATCAGACCGCCGACACGGCGGGTCCCGTTCAGTCCGCCCCCGACACGAGCGCCGCTCCGGCGCCGCAGCCCCCCGCCGATCAGGATCACTCCGATCAGGCCCTGGGATACACGCTCTGGGCGGTTCTCCGCAGGGATCCCTCACGTCCGTTCACCCTCTCCGCCGACGAGGCCGCCCGGGCGGCCGCCGGCTACGAGGACACCGTCGCGCGGCTCGCGGGCGAGGGCGTCACGGTGCGCGGCACCTACGACGTCTCGGCCCTGCGCGCCGACGCCGACATCATGCTCTGGCTCACCGGAGCCGCGCCCGAGGAGCTCCAGCGCGCCTACCGGGAGCTCCGCCGCACCGACCTGCTCTGCGCGCTGCTGCCCACCTGGAACGCGATGGGCGTGCACCGCGACGCCGAGTTCAGCGCGAACCACCTCCCCGCCTACATGCGCGGCAAGGCGCCGGCCCGCTGGCTGACGGTCTACCCGTTCGTCCGCTCCTACGAGTGGTACATCCTCCCCGAGGAGGAGCGCCGCACCATGCTCGCCCAGCACGGCCGCCAGGGCTCGCGCTTCCGCTCCGTGCTGACCAACACGGTCGCCTCGTTCTCGCTCGGCGACTACGAGTGGATCCTCGCGCTCGAGGACGAGGAGCTCGTCAACCTGGTCGACCTCATGCGCGATCTGCGGGCCACCGAGGCCCGCCGTCACGTGCGCGAGGAAGTCCCCTTCTACACCGGTCGGCGCATCGAGGCCGACCAGATCGCCGAGGTCCTCCGATGAGCTCCACCGTCCCCGCTCCCGAGGCGCGCGACTTCGCCGAACCCGTCCCCGAGGTCGCCGAGGGCGTCCTCGTCCGCGGTGCCACGCCGGCCGCGGCGTCGGGCCCCGAGCACGTCACCGAGCCGGTCGCCTACGACGCGATCCTGCTCGCCGGCTTCGGCGGCCCCGAGGGGCAGGACGACGTCATCCCGTTCCTGCGCAACGTCACCCGCGGCCGCGGCATCCCGGAGGAGCGCCTCGAGGAGGTCGCCCACCACTACCGCCACTTCGGCGGCGTCAGCCCGATCAACGCGCAGAACCGCGCGCTCAAGGCCGCCCTCGAGGCCGAGCTCGCGAGCCGCGGCATCGACCTGCCGGTGCTCTGGGGCAACCGCAACTGGGCGCCCTACATGAGCGAGGCGGTGACGGAGGCGAAGGAGCGCGGCTTCTCGAACCTGATCGCCATCGCGACCAGCGCCTACTCGTCGTTCTCCTCCTGCCGGCAGTACCGCGAGGACTTCGCGGCCGCACTGGACGCGACCGGCCTCGAGGGCGAGCTGCGGATCGACAAGGTCCGCCAGTTCTTCGACCACCCGGGTTTCGTGATGCCGTTCGTGAAGGCCGTCCACGACGGGCTCGACGAGCTGCGCTCGCGCCTGCCCGGGCTCGACGCGACCACCGAGGTCGAGGTGCTCTTCGCGACGCACTCGATCCCCTCGACCGATGCCGCGCGAAGCGGCCCGCACGAGCGCCACGAGGACGGCACCGTCGTCGACGTGCACCACTTCGGCGACGGTGGCGCCTACGAGGCGCAGCACCTCGCCGTCGCGGAGGTCGTCATGGCGGCCGCCGGTGCGGAGGACGTGCCGTGGCAGCTCGTCTACCAGTCGCGCTCCGGCCCGCCCACCCAGCCGTGGCTCGAGCCCGACATCAACGACGCGATCGCCGAGCTGCCCGCCAAGGGCCGCAAGGCGCTCGTGATCGTGCCGCTCGGCTTCGTCTCGGACCACATGGAGGTCATGTGGGACCTCGACAACGAGGCCCTCGAGACCTCGGAGGAGCACGGCCTCGTCGCCGTCCGCGTCGCGACGCCGGGCACCGACCCGGTCTACGTGTCCGGTCTCGTCGACCTCGTCATGGAGCGGGTGAACGGCACACCGGTCGAGGACCGTCCGTCGATGACGGCGCTCGGCCCCTGGTACGACGTCTGCCGCCCCGGCTGCTGCGAGAACGTGCGCGCGGGCTTCAAGCCGGCGCTGGCGGGGATCGCGCCGTGACGGGCGGGGTCGCTCTGTGACGGGGAGCATCGCCCCGTGAGCATCCGAGTCGGCACCCGCGCGAGCGCTCTCGCGGTGGCGCAGACCCGGATGACCGCCGATCTGATGGCGCAGGCCGCCGGCGTGCCGGTCGAGCTGGTGCGCATCGAGTCCGACGGCGACCGGATGCGCGGCTCGCTCGCCTCGCTCGGCGGCACCGGGGTCTTCGTGAGCGCGCTGCGCGACGCGCTGCTGGCCGGGCGCTGCGACGCGATCGTGCACTCGCTCAAGGATCTGCCGACGGCGCCGGTCGAGGGCCTCGTCCTCGGCGCGGTGCCCGAGCGGGAGGATCCGCGCGACGCGCTCTGCGCCCGCGACGGGGCGACGCTCGCGACGCTGCCCCGCGGTGCGCGGGTCGGCACCGGGTCTCCGCGGCGTCGCGCGGCACTGCTCGCGGCGCGCCCCGACCTCGAGATCGTGGACATCCGCGGGAACATCGACACCCGGCTCGGCCGGGTGGCCGACGGGAGCTCGTCGCCGCTGGACGCGATCGTGCTCGCCCTGTCGGGGCTGCGGCGCCTCGGGCGCACCGACGCGGTCACCGAGGTGCTCGACTTCGGCGTCTCGCCGCACGCGCCCGGTCAGGGTGCGCTGGCGATCGAGGTCCGGGACGAGGAGCCGTCCGACGATCTGCGCGCGGCCCTCGCGGCCGTCGAGCACGCTCCCACCCGGGCGGCGATCACCGCCGAGCGGGCGCTGCTCGCCGTGCTCGAGGCGGGCTGCGCGGCGCCGATCGGCGCGAGCGCGACGGTCGAGGCCGGCCGTGTGGTGACGCGCGGCGTGGTCTTCGCGGTGGACGGCTCGGCGTCCCTCTCTCGGGAGGTGGCGGAGCCGATCGATAACGGTTCGGTCGACGGACCTCGACACCTGGCGGTTTCGCAGTATGGTGGTCGCGAACTGCCCGTCGTCGAAGCCGCGTTCCGTTGCGGCTCTCTGCTCGCTGACGCGCTTCTCGGTGCGGGTGCCGCCCAACTCGCACCTCTGGGAGCCTCTTCGTGATCGTGCCCGCCGCCTACTCCCAGTGGGAGAAGCCGTTGCAGGGCTGGCGTGTCCTCGTCCCCCGCGGAGGTCCGTGGGGCGACGGCGTCGCCGGTGCCCTCCGTGCGAAGGGAGCGTCGCCCGTCGTCGCTCCGATGATCAACTTCGCGCCCACCGACGACTTCCCGGCGCTCGAGCAGGCCCTGGCCGACCTCGAGTCCGGCGCCTTCGACTGGATGACCGTGACGAGCGCGACCACGGTCGACGTGCTGTCGCTCCTGCGCACGACCGTGCCCGCGAGCACGAAGGTCGCCGCCGTCGGCGAGACCACGGCCGCGGCGCTCGTGGCGGCCGGCTACTCCGTCGATCTCGTGCCGTCCGAGGACAACTCCGCGAAGGGCCTGCTCGCCGAGTGGGAGCAGGCGACCGGCGGGCAGCACCCGCTCCGCGTGCTCACGCTGCGCTCCGAGATCGCGAAGCCGCTGCTGACCGAGGGTCTGAAGCGCATCGGCCACGACGTCCGCTCGGTGGTCGCCTACCGCACCGTCGGCGTGCAGGTCGAGGACCGCGTCGTCGCGGACGTCGCGAGCGGTGCCGTGCACGCGATCCTGGTCACCTCGGGGAGCGTGGCCGAGCAGGTGCAGAAGCAGCTCGGCCCCGTGCCCGAGTCGACGCTCGTCGCCGCGATCGGCCCGCAGACCGCCAAGGACGCGCGCGCCTTCGGCCTGCGCGTCGACGTCGTCGCCGACGAGCGCTCCGCCTCCTCCCTGATCGAGGCCGTCGCCGGCGTCGCCGCGGAGCGCGCGACCCGCTGACCGGCGCTCTTCGCGCACAACATCAGCTGACACGGGTGGGCCTCCGCTGACAGAGGAGGGACCCCCTTCTCAGCTGATGTTGTGCGGCCGTCACTGGTCGAGGTGAGTGCTCACCAGTGTTCGAGTGCCCGGCGCCTGCGCTGCGCTGCAGTCCACATGTGCTCGTTCCGGCGGATCATCTCGATGAGGGCCGCTTCGGTGCGGGGCCAGTCGTCCATGATCTGGTGGTTGTCGAGCCGGATGCAGAGGTACTCCTGGCGGGCGAGCTCGAGGTCGCGCCGCCGGTCCTCGTGGAACTGCTCGATGCTGGAGTGGTAGCGGTAGCCGTCGGTCTCGAGGACCATCCGCTCGCCGATCACCTCGTCCACACGGCCGACACGCGGGACGAGGACCTGCGTGCGGACCGGCACGTTGCGGCGGCGCATGCTCAAGCGGGTCTTCGTCTCGAGGCCGGACTGACTGCGGCCGTCGACACGGGCGAAGACCGCCCGCTTCCCCGCCGGAGCGAGCGCGCGGAGCGTCGGCAGGTCGTCCTCGGCGAGCAGGCCCAGGTTGAGAGCCGAGTCGATCGTCACGACGGCGTCGTCCTCACCGATGCAGGTGATGAGATTCAGGATCGCCGCACCGATCCCGTCCTGCGAGAACGAGCGCCGGCCCTGACCCGGCCATCGCCGCCAGTGGCCGACCGCCCCCGGACGCGGGGTATGGACGAAGGAGTCGCCGAGCGCGATGTGCAGGCCTGGCCGCTCGGTGGTCCAGAGCCCGAGAGCGTGCAGCAGAGAGACGCACGTGAGGACTCCGCCCGCACGCACGGCGGCCAGTTCGGCCTCGGGCGCTCCTGCCATCGCGTACCAGCCGCGCCGCACGCGGACGATCTCGCCCGTCGACAGGGCGCGCTCGACCGCGGACCGGTCCACGCCGGCGGCGCGAAAGGCGCTCGCGGGAGCGAACCCGCCGCCCGAGGCGAGGAGAGAGCCGACTCCGTCCATGGTGTCGACGGTGGCGGAACACCGCCTCGGGTGCGGGCGCTCGTCGGTGATCTGTGCAGGAAGGAAGACGAGACGATCCTGTGGAGGAGTGGATGTCGACGGTCACGGGGCGCGACGCGAGCCCGGCTTAGGCTGGAGGCATGACCGCGATCCGCCCGCGGCGCCTCCGCACGACCCCGGCCCTGCGCCGGCTCGTGCGGGAGACGCGCGTCCACCCCGCCCAGCTCGTCCTCCCGCTGTTCGTCGCCGAGGGGATCACGGAACCTCAGCCGATCGGTTCGATGCCGGGGGTGTCGCACCAGTCGCTCGACAGCGTCCGCCGCGCGGTGACCGAGGCGGCCGAGGCGGGGCTCGGCGGCGTCATGCTGTTCGGCGTGCCGAGTACCCGCGACGCGGTGGGCTCCGGAGCGACCGACCCCGACGGCGTGCTCAACGCCGCCGCGCGGGTCGTCGTCGAGGAGGTCGGCGACGCGCTCGTCGTGCAGACCGACCTCTGCCTCGACGAGTTCACGGACCACGGGCACTGCGGCGTGCTAGACGCGCACGGCCGGGTCGACAACGACGCGACGCTGCTCCGCTACGAGCAGATGGCGCTCGCGCAGGCCGAGGCCGGCTCGCACCTGCTCGGGCTGTCCGGGATGATGGACGGCCAGGTCGGCGCGATCCGCGCGGCCCTCGACGGCGCGGGGCACCTCGACACCGCGATCCTCGCCTACTCCGCGAAGTACGCCTCCAGCTTCTACGGCCCCTTCCGCGAGGCCGTCCAGTCGACGCTCGAGGGCGACCGCCGCACCTACCAGCAGGACCCGGCGAACCGCCGCGAGGGGCTCCGCGAGGCGACGCTCGACCTCGCCGAGGGCGCGGACGTCGTGATGGTGAAGCCGGCGATGTCCTACCTCGATGTGCTCTCCGACGTCGCGGCGATCTCGGACGTGCCGGTCTGGGCGTACCAGGTGTCCGGCGAGTACGCGATGATCGAGGCCGCCGCCGCGAACTGCTGGATCGACCGCGAGGCCGCGATCGTGGAGTCGGTCACCGGCATCGTCCGCGCCGGCGCCGACGCCGTGCTCACCTACTGGGCCGTCGAGCTCGCGAACGATCTGCTGAAGTAGGCCGGGCGGTCCCGCGTCCGGCGTCCGCTGAGGCGCGCGCCGTATCGTGGTCGGGTGACTCCCACCGCGAACGACACCCTGTACGAGCGTGCCCGGCACGCGATCCCCGGCGGCGTGAACTCGCCGGTCCGCGCCTTCCGCTCGGTCGGCGGGACCCCGAGGTTCATGGTGTCGGCGACCGGCCCGTACATCACCGACGCCGACGGCCGCGAGTACGTCGACCTGGTCTGCTCCTGGGGTCCGGCCGTGCTCGGCCACGCGCACCCCGAGGTCGTCGCCGCCGTGCAGGAGGCGGCGGCGCGCGGTCTCTCCTTCGGAGCGTCGACCCCGGCCGAGACCGAGCTCGCCGAGCTGGTGGAGGCGCGGATCACGGCCGGCGGAGTGTCGCCGATCGAGAAGCTGCGGCTCGTCTCGACGGGCACCGAGGCGACGATGACCGCGATCCGCCTGGCCCGCGGGGTCACCGGCCGGGACCTGCTGATCAAGTTCTCCGGCCACTACCACGGCCACTCCGACGGACTGCTCGCCGACGCCGGCTCCGGCCTCGCGACGCTCGCCCTGCCCGCCTCGGCCGGCGTCACCGCGGCCACCGCGGCGCAGACGATCGTGCTGCCCTACAACGACCTCGACGCGGTGCGCGCCGTCCTCGCCGAGCGCGGCTCCGAGATCGCCGCGGTGATCACCGAGGCGGCCGCCGCGAACATGGGCGTCGTCCCGCCCGCGCCGGGCTTCAACGCGACGCTGGCCGAGCTCGTGCACGCCAACGGCTCGCTGCTGATCATGGACGAGGTGCTCACCGGCTTCCGCGTCAGCGCCGGCGGCTGGTGGGGGCTGGAGAACGCGGGCGCCGGTGCCGATGGCGCCGACGCGCCCTACGTCGCCGACCTCTACACCTTCGGCAAGGTCATCGGCGGCGGCATGCCGGTCGCCGCGCTCGGCGGCCGCGCGGACGTGATGGACCACCTGGCCCCGCTCGGGCCGGTGTACCAGGCGGGCACGCTCTCCGGGAACCCGGTCGCCGTGGCCGCGGGCATCCGCACCCTGCAGCTCGCCGACGACGCCGTCTACGCCTCGCTCGACCGCACCGCCCTGACGCTGCAGCGCGAGGTCTCGGCCGCGTTCTCGGCCGAGGGCGTCGTGCACACGGTGCAGAGCGCGGGCAGCCTCTTCAGCTTCATGTTCACCGACATCGGCGGACCGGTGCGCGACTACGCGCAGGTCCAGGCGCAGGAGTCGTTCCGCTACCCGGCCTTCTTCCACGCGATGCTCGACGCGGGCGTCTCGCTGCCGCCATCGGTGTTCGAGGCGTGGTTCGTCTCGGCCGCGCACGACGACGCGGCGATCGGCCGGATCGTCGACGCGCTGCCGGCCGCCGCGAAGGCCGCGGCGGCAGCGCGCCCTCAGGAGTAGGCGGTCGCGCCGGGGTCAGCCCCGGCGCGACACCGACTTCGGCAGCACGAAGACGAGCGCGAAGGCGGCGATCGCCATCAGCGCGCTGACCAGCATCGCCGGGGCCGCGGCGTCGAGGAAGCCCGAGGCGACGGTGTCCGGGCCGGTGATGACCAGGCCGCCGAAGAGGATGCTGCCGATCGCGGCGATGCCGACCGCCGAGCCGATCCGCTGGATCGCGGAGATGACGCCACTGGCCGCGCCCGCGTCCTGCGGGTCGACCGTCGAGACGATGAACTGCACGTTCGGCGCGATGAAGAAGCCGTTGCCGACACCCGCGATGAACAGCGGCGCGAGCAGCTGCCAGTTGGTGATCGAGTCCGGCGTCGCGGTCAGCAGCACCAGCCACACCCAGATCAGGCCGACGGCGAGCAGTCCGCTGCCGAGCACCAGGACGTTGCGGCCGAGCTTCGCGGTGAGGCGGTTGCTCTGCGAGGAGCTGACGATGCTGCCGATCGCGAAGGGGATCGAGACGAGGCCCGACTCCAGCGCCGTGTGGCCGAGGCCGGACTGCCAGAGCAGCGAGATGGTGAAGAAGATGCTCGTGAAGGCCGCGAAGTAGACCAGCGCCAGGATCACGCCGCCGGTGAAGGCGGGGTGGCGGAACAGGGTCGGCGGCACCAGCGGCGCGCGGCCGCGGCGGGTGTACGCGACCTCCCAGGCGCCGAACGCGGCGAGGAGGATCACGCCGCCGGCGATCGAGAGGAAGGTCCAGAGCGGCCAGCCCTCGTCCTCGCCCTGGATCAGCGGCACGAGCAGGGCGACGAGTCCCCCCGAGACGAGGATCAGGCCGAGCCAGTCGACGCCGCCGCTCGGGGCGCGGTCGCCGTCCTGGAGCTCGCGGCGGGTCGGCAGCAGCATCGCCGCGGCGATGAGCGTCGCGACGCCGATCGGCAGGTTGACCCAGAAGACCAGGCGCCAGCCGTTCTCGTCGCCGAAGGCCTGGATGATCAGTCCGCCGATGATCGGACCGAGCGCCGACGAGACGCCGAGGACGGCTCCCATCACCGCGAACGCCTTGCCGCGGGCGGGGCCGCGGAACAGGATCTGGATGTAGGCGTTGACCGCCGGGACGAAGATGCCGCCCGCGAGGCCCTGCACGACGCGCGCGACGACGAGCTGGACGTCGTCGGCGGCCAGGCCGCAGGCGAAGCTCGCGACGGTGAACAGCGCCACGCCGCTGACGAAGACCCACTTGTGCCCGAAGCGGTCGCCGAGGCGGCCGGCCGGGATCAGCGCGAGGCCGAAAGCGAGCGCGTAGCCCGAGATGATCCAGGAGAGCGTCGACTCGGAGGCGTCGAGGGTGGTGCGGATCGTCGGCAGGGCGACGTTCACGATGGTGGTGTCGAGCAGGGCGATGAACATGCCCGCCAGGAGGACCACGAGGGAGCGCCAGGCGCGGCGGTCGGGGGCCGGCGGGGCGCCGGTCGCGCGGTCGGACGACGTCTCGGTCATGCGGAGGGAGGCCTTTCGAGAGGCGGCAGAAAGCGGGGAGGGGGAGCGGGACCACCCATCGGGGGTACGACCGCATGTGAACTCTCGCAGGAGCACCCGGGTTTCTGCACGCCTTGACCTGTGGGGGCCTTCAGGTGCGGGGCGCGGACAGCGTCGTCAGCGGTGGCGGGACTCGGCGGCGCGGGCGCAGGCGATGCAGAGGTCGGCGGTGGGGCGGGCCTCGAGGCGGGCGGCGCCGATGGGGAGGCCGCAGCGGGCGCAGTCGCCGTAGTCGCCGGCGGCGAGGCGCGCGCGGGCGGCGGCGAGATCGCGCTCGGTGCGGGCGAGGGCGTCGCGCACCCCGGCCATCCGCGACCACTCCGCGGAGAGCGGGGTGCCCTCCGGATCGTGCTCGTCGTCGGCGGTGCCGTCGGCGCGGTCGAGGAGGAGCTCGCGGAGGGACTCGTCGAGTGCCGCCGCCTCGCGCCGAGCCTCGGCCTGCCGCTCGGCGAGGCGTGCGTCGAGGAGGCGCCGCTCGTCCGGATCCGTGGCCATCCCTCCATGCTGCCACCGCGACCCCCGGGCGCCGAGTGCGATGGGCGGGGCAGACTAGGGGCATGCCCGTCGTGACCGTGCTCCCCGACCGCCTCGAACTCCGCCTGACCCGCGCCGAACGGCTGCTCGCCCTGCATCGCGGCGACGTCGTCGTCGAGCGCTCGAGCATCCGCTCGGCGACCGTCACCGAGGATCCCTGGATCTGGGTGCGCGGCATCCGGGCGCCGGGGACCGCGGTGCCGCTGACCCTCGCGGCCGGCACCTGGAAGTTCCACGGCGGCAAGGACTTCCTGCTGATCAAGCGCACGGCCGCGGCGGTGGTGATCGACCTGGTCGGCGAGGAGTACTCGCGCCTGATCGTCAGCACGAAGCACGCTCCCGAGCTGATCGCGGCGCTGCAGCTGGGCACCACGACCTCGGCGATCCCGGTGATCGAGACGGACGATCTGGTCGTCGTCCCGGCCGTCGCCGAGCAGGCCGCCGAGCGCCTGGCCGCGGCGCAGGCGGAGGCGGAGAGCAGGGACGAGCAGACGCCCGCGGGGGAGACGCCGGCCGCGAAGGAGACCGTCGCGACGAAGCCCGCGGCGAAGAAGGCGCCCGCGAAGAAGCCGGCGCCCGGGAAGCCGGCGCCCGAGAAGACCGCCGCTGAGGCGCCTGCGCCCGAGAAGCCCGCCGCGAAGAAGCCGACCGCGAAGAAGCCTGCCGCGAAGCCGCGCCCCGACTCCTCCGTCGGTCACGCCTCCGCCGAGCCCAGCGGCGCGACCGAGGCCGCCGAGTAGCTCGGACCGCCGCGCGACCCGAGCTCCGGAGCGTCAGCCCCGGACGTCGACGAGCGTGCGCCCGTGCGCGCGCCCTTCCAGCAGGTCGGCCGCGGCGTCGATCGCGCCCGCGAGCGGTACCGCCGTGGTCAGGCCGTCGAGCAGCTCCAGGTCGAGGTCGTGGGCCAGACGGCGCCAGGCCTCCTCGCGGAGCTTCCGCGGCGCCTCCACCGAGTTGATGCCCGCCAGCGTCACTCCCCGCAGGATGAACGGCATCACCGTCGCGGGCAGGTCGCCGCCCTGCGCGAGACCGCAGGCGGCGACGGTGCCGCCCCAGCGGGTCTGCGCGAGGGCGTTGGCGAGGGTGTGCGAGCCGGCGGAGTCGATCGCGCCGGCCCAGCGCTCCGACTGCAGCGGCTTCCCCTTCTCGGACAGCTCGGCCCGATCGAGGACCTCCGTCGCGCCCAGACGCTGGAGCAGCTCGCCGTGCTCGTCCGCGCGCCCGGTCGAGGCGACCACCTCGTGGCCGAGCTTCGCGAGCAGCGCGACGGCGAGGGAGCCCACGCCGCCCGAGGCGCCGGTGACCAGCACCGGTCCGTCGCCGGGGCGGACTCCGTGCCGCTCGAGGGCGAGGACGGCGAGCATCGCGGTGAAGCCGGCGGTGCCGATCGCGCCGGCGCGGGCGGAGGAGATCGCGCCGGGGATGCGCAGCAGCGACGCGGAGTCGACGCGGGCCCGCTCCGTGAATCCGCCGTCGAAGCGCTCGCCGAGGCCGGCGCCGTTGAGCACCACGCGGTCGCCGGAGTCGAAGCGCTCGGCCGCGGCGCCGTCCGCGTACTCGACCGTGCCGACGACGTCGATGCCCGCGATCAGCGGGGTGCGGCGCACGACACCCGGCCGGCCGGCGAGCGCGAGGGCGTCCTTGTAGTTCACGCTCGAGTACTCGACGGCGAGGGTCACGTCCCCGTGCGAGCGATCGGGATCGTCCCGCTCGGTCAGTCGTGCGCGATTCGGGGTCTCGGTGTCGGAGGAGGAGTGCTGCTCGACGACGACGGCTCGGAACATGAGCCCACGCTACGCCCGAGCGCGCGGAACGCGCCCGGGCGGCGAGGTCAGTTCAGCGGACGGGTGCCCTCGGGTAGCGCGCCGCCGGCGTAGAGGGCGGTCGCCGCGTCCTGCAGGGCGGTCAGCGCGACGCGCTGCGTCCAGGGTCCGTAGGAGACGCGGGCGAGGCCGAGCTCCTCGAATCGCGCGGGCGACTGCGAGCCGGGGACGCCGATCACGCTGACCCGCCGGCGGCCGAGGGCGGCCACGAGCGCCTCGAGCTCCGCGTCCCGGAGCAGGCCGGGGACGAAGAAGCAGGTCGCCCCCGCGTCGAGGTAGGCGCGTCCGCGCTCGATCGCGTCGGCGAGCACCTCGCCGCGGTCGCGGTCGCCGGCGCGGAGGAAGACGTCGGTGCGGGCGTTGAGGGCGAAGGGCACGGCCTCCTCCTCGGCGGCGGCGACCGCCTTCTCGACGGAGCGCAGCGCCTCGGCGAGCGGCTTCGCCTGGTCCTCGAGGTTCGCGCCGACGACGCCGACCTCGATGGCGCGGCGGACGGTCTCGCCGGCGTCGCCGTAGCCGGCCTCGAGATCCGCCGAGACGGGGACGTCGACCGCGGCGACGATCCGCTCGATCATGCTCAGGTGCAGGTCGAGCGGGATCCGCTCGCCGTCCTCGTAGCCGAAGGTCGCGGCGATCGAGTGGCTCGCCGTCGCGAGCGCCCGGGTCTCGGGGAGGGCGGCGATCGTGGTCGCCGAGACCACGTCCCAGACGTTCACCACCCTCAGCAGCTCGGGGGCGGTGTGGAGGTCGACGAGGGTGCGGCCGCGCGCTTCGATGCTCATCGGAGCACCGTAGCCCGCTCCACGACGTCCCCGCCGTGCGCCGCGCAGGCCGCGCTCCCGCAGCCCTCGCAGACGACGAGCTGAGCGCGGCAGGCGGGATCGGTGCAGTTGCGCATCCGGTTCGTCGGCTCGGCGCAGACGGCGCAGCGGCCGAGCACCTCGGCGTCGGGGGAGAAGGTCAGCGAGCCGCGCCCGTCGAAGACGTAGAGCGCACCGCGCCAGAGCCCCGTGTCGCGGCGGGCCTCCTGGTAGCGGACGATCCCGCCGTCGAGCTGGTACACCTCGCCGAAGCCGCGGGCGAGCATCAGGCTCGAGAGCACCTCGCAGCGGATCCCGCCGGTGCAGTAGGTGACGACCGGCCGGCCCTTGAGGTGGTCGTAGGCGCCGGAGTCGAGCTGCTCGACGAATTCGCGGGTGCTCGCGACGCCCGGCACGACCGCGCCGTCGAAGCGGCCGATCTCGGCCTCGAAGGCGTTGCGCCCGTCGAAGAAGACCACGTCCTCGCGCTCGGCGACCAGGGCGTCGAGCTCGTCGGGGGCGAGCCGGACGCCGGTGCCGACGACGCCGGACTCGTCCACCCGCAGCTCCTCGGGCGCTCCGAACGAGACGATCTCCTCGCGCACCTTCACCGAGAGCCCGGGGAAGTCGACGCTGCGGCCCTCCTCGTCCAGGCCCGAGCCGTCGCTCCACTTCACCTCGAGCCCGCGGAAGGCGGAGTGCTCGCGGGTACGGCGGACCCAGCGCTTGAGCGCACCCATCTCGCCGCCGAGGGTGCCGTTGACGCCGTCCTTCGAGAGCAGGACCCGGCCGCGCAGGCCGAGGTGCTCGGCGAGCTCGCGCTGCCAGAGCCGGACGGACTCGGGGTCGGCGAGCGGCACGAAGCGGTAGAACAGCAGGATCTTCGGCAGCACCGGGTCATCCTACGAGGGCCGGGCCGGGTCGGCCGAAACGCTCCGGCAACGCGGGTGTGACAGCATCTCCCGGTGACCGACGCCCCTCTCCCCGTGCCGCACAGCCGCTTCGAGGACGTCTTCGGCCTCGTGACCGGCGCGTTCGTCGTCTCGCTCGGCCTGTTCCTGCTCCGTGCGAGCGAGGCGGTGACCGGTGGGACCGCGGGGCTGGCGCTGCTGCTGGGCTACGTCGTGCCGATCCCGTTCGGCGTGATCCTCGTGGTGGTCAACCTGCCGTTCCTGGCGCTCTCGCTCTGGAAGAAGGGCTGGCGCTTCACCCTCCGGACGATGTCCTCGATCGTGCTGGTCTCGGTGCTCGCCGGGCTGCACCCGCTCGCCTTCGGGACGCTCCGGATCGAACCGGTCTACGGGGTGCTCACCGGCGACGTGCTCGCGGGGATCGGCCTGCTCATCCTGTTCCGGCACGGCTCGAGCCTGGGCGGCTTCAGCATCCTGGCCCTCCTCGCGCAGGAGCGGCTGGGCTGGCGGGCGGGCTACGTGATGATGGCGCTCGACGCCTGCGTGGTCGTCGCGGCGCTGCTGGTGGTGCCGCCCCTGAACGTGCTGATCTCGGCCGCGGGCGTCGTGGTGCTGAATCTGGTGCTCGCCTTCAACCACCGGCCGGGGCGCTACCTCGGCTCGTGAGCGGCGCAGTGTGAGCGGCGCAAGCCCTCGACCTGCGGCCGGTGGTTCCTAGGCTGGACCCAGGCGCGCGACTGCCGCGCCCGAACGGAGAACCGGATGTCCGACTGGAACTACGACCCCTACGCCCGCCTCGGCGAGGTGCCGACCTTCACCCTCGAGAGCGACGACATCAGCGACGGCGCAGCGCTCGCCCCGCGCCACTACGGCGAGGGCTCGGGCGGCGAGGACGTCTCGCCGCAGCTGCGCTGGTCGGGAGCACCCGCCGAGACCAAGAGCTTCGCGGTGACCGTGTTCGACCCCGATGCGCCGACCGGTTCGGGCTTCTGGCACTGGGCAGTCTACAACCTGCCGGCCGACACGACCGAGCTGCCGACAGGCGCAGGCGCGGCCGGCTTCGAGCTGCTGCCCGCGGGCGCGCAGACCCTGCCGAACGAGATGCGGCTGCGCCAGTTCATCGGAGCGGCGCCGCCGGACCGCGAGCACCGCTACTTCTTCGTCGTGCACGCCCTCGACGTCGAGGAGCTCGAGCTCGACCCGGAGTCGACGCCGGCGATCCTCGGCTTCAACGCGCACTTCCACACGCTCGCGCGTGCGGTGCTGGTCGCGACGGCGACCCCGGACGGCGCGAAGGGCTGACGACGGCGGGTCTCGATACGCCGCTGCGCGGCTACTCGACCAGCATGCAGCGTGCGCCCCCTCCATGCTGATCGAGTAGCCCGCGGAGCGGGCGTCTCGAGATCCACCGCCGTCAGGAGCGAGGTCTGCAGACCCACCCTGCTGGACTTGGCGGGTCTCGATACGCCCCTGAGCGGCTGCTCGACCGGCCTGCGGCGGCGCCGCGTCGTCTCCGTCACCACTGAGACGCGAAGCCACCAGCGTCCGCTGGTTCAGTCGGCTTCCGGGAGAGCGTCGAGGAATTCCCGCACGGCGCCGACAGCTCGGCGTGCTGCTCGGAGGCGCCCCTCGGGTTCGCTGATGAAGACCGCGTAGCTTCGGGCACCGAAGGTGTTCTCGTTCGCGAACTGATGCCCGATCTGGACGAGTCGCTCGCGGACCTCTGGCGAGAAGGCAGGTCGCTCCGACCAGACGGCAGCGGCAGCGGCGGGTCCCTCCGGCCAGCTCTCGAGAAGCCAGACGATGTCGTAGGCGTCCTTGGGCTTGTCCCTGTTCTGAAGCGCTTCGCTCTTCGCCACGAGGAACGCCAGTGGTCCCGTCACCAGCAGACGGATGTCGATCATCCCTCTGCCGCTCGGCAGCTCGACCCGGCGGAGAACGGACTCGGTGTCGCCGACCAGCAGCTCGCCGGCATCGAGTGCCAATGCCGAGAGCCGTCCGCCCATGTTGTGCTTGGCCGTGGGATTCTCGGACTTGCGTGGTCGGTACACGCGTCCTGCCGGTCGGTCGGCGCCGGCGGGGCAGAAGAACTCGAGAGTGATCCGCGGTTCGGATTCTCGTACCCAGCGGAAAGAGGCCTCGGCGCTCGAGAATCCTCGGTCGAGGAGGACCTGCTCCAGGCGGTCGTACTGCTCCGTCTCTCCGTCGACGAACGCGAGGCTCACGCAGAGATCGATGTCCGTGGTACCGACGTGCGGTTCGCCTCCGTCCTCGACGACGGGGATGAGCAGCGAGGGGACCAGTCCACCGATGATGACGAGATGTGCGCCTGCGAAGCCGGCGGCGCGGACGATGTCCGCCGCCTCCGCCACCATGAGGTCCGCCGTGGCGGAGTCGTAGGCCGTGCGATTCCCTGCCGGTTCAATCAAGGAGCTTCTCCCTCAGCAATTCGGCTCCCTCGGCGTAACGGCCACCGAGCCGGACCAGATCGAGGTAGACCCGCGACTGCGGGGCGACCATGACACCGTCCCTCTCGACTGCACTGTGCGTGCCGACAGCACCCGTGTCCGTCCACAGCTCGAGGTTCGCTCCTCGACCGGCCTCGTCCGCGTCCAGCTCGGGTAGTGACAGCATCGTCCGCAGGCTCTGCAGGTCGGACGACGCGACGCGGATCTGGGTGATGGCCGATGTCACGACGGGGACGCCCCAGAGTCTCGATCCGAGCGCTGAGGTGACCGCGTAGCGCACGCCCACATCGGTCATCGCCCGATGCGCTCTGCGCGCGAGGTCAATCTCGTTGCGAGCGTAGAGGTAGCTGAAGACGCCGGTGGGCCGCCTGAGAAGGGACTCCGAGCGGCGGAGCCATTCGAGAAGGGCGTTCTCATCCAGGACGATCCGCCTCTTCGAGGGGCCGCGACCGACGCTCTCGACGACGCCATCGCCCTCCAGGCTCGCGAGCACGTTGTGCGCCTGGCCGACGGAGACACCGGATCGCTCCGCCAACTCATTGACGCTCCATCGCTCGCCTCGGGCTCCGGAGAGGAGCTCCTGAGCCGCCCGAGTCCCCAGCGGACCGAGCCGCCGCTGTCGAGCAGAGTCGGCAGGGCCTCGGGCGGAGGTCGTGCCCTCGATCCGGATCACGCGATCTCCCAGGTCGACGTGGAGGCTCCCGTTGAGATCCCACCAACTCAACGAGTCGCGCTCCAGCGTCGTCCGCTCGTCCTTCGGGATGTTGCGCCCGATGATCAGGCCGACCCAGCCCTTCGGTACCGCTTCGGCGAGATGAGGAGGGAGACGAGAGGCGCGTTCCAGCATCCAGAGGGGTCGGCGGTCGCCGTCCACCGCGATCCACGGCGCCTCGTCACTCTGCTGCACTGAGAGGTCGAGGATGCCGCCTCGCGCAGCGTGTCTCACCACGGCGAGGCTCGGCACATTCAACTCGATCTTCATTCAGTCGCCTTCTTCACAATTGAATGAATAATGCCACAGAGTGAAGATGGAGTGAAGATCGACGCTACCCGAAGAGGGTGCGCGCCTCCTCGTAGCGGGAGTCGGGCACCGTCTTCAGGGTGCCGAGGGCCTCGGCGAAGTCGACGTGGTAGATGTCGGTGCCGCGCAGGGCGACCATGCGGCCCCAGTGCTCGGCGACGACGGAGTCGGCGGCGGCCATGCCGAGGCGGGTGGCGAGCACGCGGTCGAAGGCGCTGGGGGTGCCGCCGCGCTGGATGTGGCCGAGCGTGGTGGCGCGGGTCTCGATGCCGGTGCGGTCCTCGATCATCGGAGCGAGCATCTCGCCGATGCCGCCCAGGCGCGGGCGGCCGAAGGCGTCGAGGCCGCGCTCGGAGTGCGCGTCGTCCATGGAGTCGAGCGAGAAGCCCTCGGCGACGACGACGAGCGGGGCGCGCCCGCGGTCCTGGGCGCTCTGCACCCACTCGACGATCTGCTCGATCGAGGTCTTCTTCTCCGGGATGAGGATGACGTGCGCGCCGGCGGCCATGCCGGAGTGCAGGGCGATCCAGCCGACATGGCGGCCCATGACCTCGGCGACCATGCAGCGGCCGTGCGAGTCGCCGGTGGTGCGCAGGCGGTCCATCGCGTCGGTGGCGATGCCGACGGCGGTGTCGAAGCCGAAGGTGTAGTCGGTGGCGCCGAGGTCGTTGTCGATGGTCTTGGGGACGCCGACGATCTTGAGGCCCGCGTCGGTGAGGCGCTTCGCCGCGGCCAGGGTGCCCTCGCCGCCGATCGCGATGATCGAGTCGATGCCGTTGCGGTCCATCATCTCGGCGATCTTCTCGGGGCCGCCGTTGTCGCCCTCGAAGGGGTTCGTCCGGCTCGTGCCGAGGATCGTGCCGCCCTGCTTGGCGATGCCCTGGATCTCGGGCCGCCCGAGGGGGAGGAGGTCGCCGTCGACCACTCCGCGCCACCCGTTGCGGAAGCCCACGAATTCTTGGTCGTACACCTTGATGCCCTTGTACACGGCACCGCGGATGACGGCGTTCAGCCCGGGGCAGTCGCCCCCGGAGGTCAGGATCCCGATCTTCACCCGCTCAGAGTAGAGGACGCGGGCACGGGGTCGGGTCGCCCGCTCCGGCCGGGGACGACGAAGGGCCCCTCCTCGCCGCCTCGAGGAAGGGCCCTTCGTCGTTCAGGGACTAGAGAGTGTCAGTGACTAGTTGGCCTGGCTGGTGTTGACGACGCCGTTGACGCCGGCGGGGAAGAATCCACCGGAGGTCGTGGCCTTGCTGTTCAGGTAGACGACGTTCAGGACCTGGCCGGGGTTGCGGCTGAAGGCGATGCCGTTGGCGTCGGTGGGCTGGATGTTGGCCTGCCCGTCGACCTTGACGCCCTGGTCGTCGTCGGTGGGGCCGTCGAGGCTGTCGCGCGCGTCGGACAGCTTGCCCGCCTGCACGTCGAGTCCGGCGCCGTAGATCGCCGAGCGGATGGCACCGGCGTGGTACGCCTCGACCGCGAGGATGCCGGCGGCCGCCTCCAGGTAGAGCTTCGACTGGATGAGGGGGGCAGCGCCCTTGTAGGCGGTGACTCCGACGTCCTCGAAGACGAAGGCGCCGAGCAGGAAGTTCTGCTCGTTGAGGAACGGGTCGAACGTGCCGCCCGCGGGGATGAGGCCGGCCGCGGCGGCCGCGGCGTTGAAGCTGGCCTCGAGGTTGATCGAGGGGCGGGCGACAGCGGCAGCACCGAGCTGGCCGCGGAGGAACTTGACGTGCGCCTTCTCGTCGTTGGCGACCTCGCGGGCGAAGGACTTCAGCCACGGGGTCTTGAACGGGACGGCGCGGCCGCCCTTGACGCCGCCGAGCTTGCCGGTGCCGCCGGTGTCGCTGCTCGCGAGGCCGGAGCCGGTGACGGCGCGGAGGTAGAACTCGGCCTCGAGGTACTCGAGGTTGAGCGCGAAGTTGAGGACGGCGGCGTCGCCGGGGCCCTCTGCGGCGACCTCTTCGGCCGAGGCGGCGGGGGCGGAGGCCAGGGCCGCCGCTCCGATGCCGAGTCCGGCGACGCCGGTGGCCTCGAAGAAGCGGCGACGGTCGAGAGCCGTCTCCGAGCTCCTGACGATCGCGTTGCGGATGAATGTGGTGTCGAACATGTGCGCATCTCCAGTGATAGGCGGTTGGCCGGGCTGACGGACTGTGCCGCGACAGCGCGAAACTACGCCCGAGATCGGGGTACTGCCTAGCGGAATCGGGGGATCCAGATTGCGCATGTGTTCTTCCCGGTTGAACCAATCCGGGCGGGGCGCCGCTCCGAACACGTCGTGGATGGCAGTTCTGCGGGAGGCTTGATCAAGGCGGGGATCGACCGGTCCCGGCGGGTGTCGGCGGCCGCGGCTAGCATCGCAGCGTGTCGTCCGCTCTCCCCGCTCCCGTGCCGTTCCTGGCCACGGTCTACGCGCCGGCCGTGCCGGTGAGCCTCGCGCTCACGCTCCGCACGCTGCTGCGCGGCTCGGGCGACCCGACGATGCTGATCGACGCGACCGGCTTCTGGCGCGCGTTCCGCACGCCGCTCGGCCCCGGCACGCTGCACCTGCGGCAGGCGGCCGACGGTGCCGTGCACGCGCGGGCCTGGGGCGAGGGCGCGGAGTGGCTGATCGATCACGTGCCCGAGCTGCTCGGCCACGGCGACGACTGGAGCGCGCTCGATCTCTCCGCGCACGGTCCGCTGGCCGAGGCGCTGCGCCGCTCGGCGGGGCTGCGGCTGACCCGGGCCAACCTCGTCTTCGAGATGCTGGCGCCGTCGATCCTGGAGCAGAAGGTCACCAGCACGGAGGCGTGGCGCGCCTACCGCGCGCTGGTGCGGCTGCACGGCGAGCCGGCTCCCGGGCCGGTGGCGCTGCACGTGGCGCCGTCGGCCGAGCAGTGGCGCCGGGTCCCGTCCTGGGACTGGCACCGGGCCGGCGTCGATCCGCGGCGCTCGCGCACCGTGCTGACGGCGGCGCTGGTGGCGAAGGGGCTCGAGCGCACGCTGGCGCTCGGCCGCGGCGGCGAGGTGGTGGCGCAGCGCCTGCAGTCGGTGCCCGGCATCGGGCCGTGGACGGCGTCCGAGGTGATGATGCGGGCCCACGGCGACCCGGACGCGGTGAGCGTGGGCGACTACCACCTGGCCGCGGCGGTCGGCTTCGCGCTGACCGGGCGCCTCGGGGTCGACGACGACGGGATGCTCGAGCTGCTCGAGCCGTGGCGCGGGCACCGGCAGCGGATCATCCGCCTGATCGGCACGAGCGGCGCGCGCAAGCCGCGGCACGGCCCGCGGATGACGATCCAGGACCACCGGTGGCACTGACCCGCCGGGTGCTCTGATCCGCCGAGTGCTCTGATCCGCCGAGTGCTCTGAGGCGGTCCCGATCTCAGGCGCCGAGCGCCTCCAGCACCGCCATCGCCGCGTTGTGGCCGCCGATCCCCGAGACGCCGCCGCCCCGGCGCGCGCCCGCGCCGCAGAGCAGCACCCGCGGGTGCTCGGTGGCGACACCCCAGCGCTGGGCCGGGGTGTCCAGCGGCTCGTCGTCCTCCGCGAACGGCCAGGAGAGCGGTCCGTGGAAGATGTGGCCGCCGGGCAGGCCGAGGCTCTCCTCCAGGTCGCGGGTCGTGCGCGTCTCGATGCAGGGGTTCCCGTCGGCGTCCAGGAGCAGCAGGTCGCGGATCGGCTCGGCGAGCACGGAGTCGATCGAGTCGAGGACCGCGGTCTCGAGCTGCTCGCGCGTCGGAGCGTCGTCGCCGGCCAGCAGCCGGTCGGGGACGTGCAGGGCGAAGACGGTGAGCGTCTGCGCGCCGCTCGCGGCGAGCTCCGGCGAGAGGATCGTCGGGTCGGTCAGCGAGTGGCAGTAGATCTCGCAGGGGATCGGCGAGGGGACGCGGCCCTGCTCGGCGGCGCGGTGGGCCTCGTCGAGCTGGCGGTAGCCCTCGTTGACGTGGAAGGTGCCGCCGAAGGCCGCCTCCGGGGCGACGCTCTCGTCGAGCAGGCGCGGCAGGCGGCGCAGCACCAGGTTGACCTTCACCTGCGCGCCCTCGGGGCGCGGGACTCCCGGGCGCACGGCCTCGCCGCCGCCCAGCAGCCGGTCGAGGACGAACGGGGCGACGTTGGAGAGCACGAAGCGCGCCCGCACCCGGCGGCTGCGCGGTCCGCGGCGGTAGACGACATCGCCGGCCGGATCCACGCTCGTCACCTCGGCGCCGGTGAGGATCCGCGCGCCGGCGTTCCGGGCCGCCCGCTCCAGCGCACCGGAGACGCTGCCCATGCCGCCGACCGGGACGTCCCAGTCGCCGGTGCCGCCGCCGATCACGTGGTAGAGGAGGCAGCGGTTCTGCGCGAGGTCGGCGTCGCCGGCGCCGGCGAAGGTGCCGATCAGCGCGTCGGTGAGCAGGACGCCGCGCGCCGCGTCGCCCGCGATGTTCCGCTCGATCACCTCGCCGATCGGGCGCTCGATCATCGCCCGCCAGATCGCGTCCTCGCCGACCAGCCGCCGCGCCTCCTCCCGCCGCAGCAGCGGCTGGGTGAGCGTCGGCCAGAGCGCGCGCGCCAGCCGCGAGGTGTGCCGGGAGAAGTCGGCGAAGGTCTCGGCGTCCTCCGGGGTGCCCATCCGCGCGAAGGAGTCCGCGGTCGCCAGGGCGTCGCCGGTGTCGACGAGCAGCCCGCGCGTCGGATCGGCGGGGTCGGGCGTGTAGGAGGAGTACCGGCGGCGCACGAGCGGCACGTCGACCCGCAGATCGGCGAGGATCGACGGCGGCAGGAGGCTGACGAGGTAGGAGTAGCGGCTGAGCCGCGACTCGACGCCGCGGAAGGGGTACTCCGAGACGGTCGCGCCGCCCGCGCGCGCCCCGCGCTCGAGGACGAGGACGTCGAGTCCGGCCTGGGCGAGGTAGGCCGCCGCGACCAGGCCGTTGTGACCGGCGCCGACGATCACGACGTCGACCGAGGGATCGACCGCGGCGGGGGTGTCGGAGCGCAGCGGGCCGGGCGCGGTGCCGCTGCGCTCGGTGAGGTCTCGGGTGCGGTGCCTGTCGCGTCGGGCCATGGTTCCCAGTCTGGCGGGCGGCGGTCAGGGCTCGTCGCTGCGCAGCGCCTCGGTGACGAACTCGCGCAGGGAGAAGAGGATCTCCTCGCTGGAGCGGCCGCTCGCCTCGACGAGGCGGCCGGTCAGCCAGGTGAGGCAGATCACCGCGGCGCCGGCGACGTCGGAGGAGGTGGGGACGACGACGCCGTCCTCGTCCAGGACGCCGTTCTCGATCGGGCTCAGCGCGCGCTCGAGGACGGCGCGGTTGACGGTGCCGGTCGCCTCGCCGTCGTAGGAGGCGGAGCTGTCGATCAGGGCCTGCGCCGCGATCATCGCGGCGCGGGGGATGGGGAGCGGATCCATCGGGGTCTCCGATCGGGAGCGGGAGTGTCGGGTGCGCCCCATGGTGCTCCTCCGCCGGGCTCGCGTCCATCGCCCCTCGACGGGGGTCGTCCACAGCGGCAGTTCTCCGTCGAGTGTCCACAGACGGGGCGACACGACCGGCCGTCGCGCCGCCTCGGGCATAGCCTCGGGGGATGGAGAAGTCGACGCCCTCAGCCGTGCCCGGGAACGACCCGGAGCAGGACGAGACGATCGACCCGCAGGGCCCGACGACCGAGCCCGACGAGCCGACCGAGCCGACCGAGACGACCGAGCCGGCCGAGCACGACGAGAAGATCGACCGGCACGCCCTGAGCGACACCGGCCAGTACCAGACCGGCATGGCGCTGCGGCTGCCCCGGCAGAAGCCCGAGTTCGACGTCGAGGCGCCGATCCTGTCCCGCGTCGAGGCGCTGGTGCGCCGCTGGCTGGTGCGCAGCCGGGCGTTCCCGGTCGACCCCGCGGCGCAGCGCCTCGCCGGCGTCCTGCAGGACCCGAACGGCCTCGACTTCACGGTCGGCTTCGTCGACGGGGTCGCCCGCCCGGAGGACCCGGTGGTCGCGGCCGAGAACCTCGCCGCGCTGACCGCGAAGACCCCCGCGTTCCTCCCCTCCTACCTGCGCGCCGCGGTCGCGACCGGCGGCGCCGTCGGCCCGGTGCTGCCGTGGGTCGTCGTCCCGGCGGCCCGCCAGGTGCTGCGCCGGATGGTCGGCCACCTCGTCGTCGACGCCTCCGACGCCCGGCTCGGCTCGGCGATCCGCCGGCTGCGCGAGGGCGGCGACCGCCTCAACCTGAACCTGCTCGGCGAGGCCGTGCTCGGCGAGCGCGAGGCCGACCGGCGCCTCGAGGGCACCCGGCGGCTGCTCGAGCGCGACGACGTCGACTACGTGAGCATCAAGGTCTCGAGCATCGCCAGCCAGCTCTCGATGTGGGCGTTCGACGAGGCCGTCGACCGCGTCGTGCAGCGGCTGACCCCGCTCTACCAGTTCGCCGCGGCGAGCCCGGAGCCGAAGTTCATCAACCTCGACATGGAGGAGTACAAGGACCTCGACCTCACGGTCGCGGTGTTCCGCCGCCTCCTCGAGCAGCCGGGGATGCAGCAGCTCGAGGCCGGCATCGTGCTGCAGGCGTACCTCCCCGACGCGCTCGGCGTGCTGGTGTCGCTGACGGAGTGGGCGACCGAGCGCCGGCGGCTCGGCGGAGCGCCGATCAAGGTCCGCGTGGTGAAGGGGGCGAACCTCGCGATGGAGCGGGTGGACGCCGCGATCCACGACTGGCCGCTCGCGACCGTGGGCAGCAAGGCCGAGGCCGACACGAACTACAAGCGGCTCCTCGACTACGCGCTGCGGCCCGAGCGGACGGACGCGGTCCGGATCGGCGTGGCCGGTCACAACCTCTTCGACATCGCCTGGGCCTGGATCACCGCCAACGAGCGCGGCGTCGCCGACGCGGTCGACATCGAGATGCTGCTCGGCATGGCGATCGGTCAGGCGCGCGCCGTCCGCGAGGACGTCGGCCGGCTCCTGCTCTACACGCCGGTCGTGCACCCCCGCGAGTTCGACGTCGCGATCTCGTATCTGATCCGCCGCCTGGAGGAGAACTCCAGCCCGGAGAACTTCCTCTCGGCCGTCTTCGAGCTCGAGGACGAGAGCGTGCTGCAGCGCGAGCTCGGCCGCTTCCGCGCCTCGCTCGAGGCGCTCGACGACACGGTGCCGACCCCGAACCGCACCCAGGACCGTCTGCGCGAGTGGGCCTCGGGCTCCGGTGTCCGTCTCGTGCGCGAGCACGCCGGCGCCGGCGCGCGCGTGCAGGATCCGGCCGCCGAGGGTCTCACCGAGGCGGTGCTGGGGCTGCGCCGCGGCTCCGGAGCGACCGCGGCGACCAGCGCCTTCCGCAACGAGCCCGACACCGACCCGGCGCTCCCGGGCAACCGCCGCTGGGCCCGGCTGATCACCGACCGCATCGCGCGATCGACCATCGGCACCCTCGCGGCCGACCGCGCCCGGATCACCGACGCGGCGGAGCTGCAGGAGCTGCTGCGCCGGGTCGCGCTCCGGGCGGAGCGCTGGGGCGAGCGCCTCGGCTACGACCGCGCCGCGATCCTCGACCGCGCGGGCCTCGCCCTCGCCGCCAACCGCGACCGGCTGATCGAGGTGATGGCCTCCGAGACCGGCAAGACGGTCGCCGAGGCCGACCCCGAGGTGTCCGAGGCGATCGACTTCGCCCACTACTACGCCACCCGCGCCCGCGAGCTGGACGCCGTCGGCGGCGCCACCTTCGTGCCCGAGCGGGTCACCGTGGTCGCGCCGCCGTGGAACTTCCCGGTCGCGATCCCGGCCGGCTCGATCCTCGCGGCGCTCGCCGCGGGCTCCGGAGTCGTCGTCAAGCCGGCGCCGCAGGCCCGGCGCTCTGCCGCGGTGCTCGTGGAGGCGCTCTGGGACGCCGGGATCCCGCAGGACCTCGTCGCGCTCGTCGACCTCGACGAGGAGACGCTCGGTCGCGCCCTGATCACCGATCCGCTGGTCGACCGGGTGCTGCTCACCGGCTCCTACGAGACGGCGAAGCTCTTCCGCTCCTGGCGACCCGACCTGCCGCTGCTCGCCGAGACCAGCGGCAAGAACGCGATCGTCGTCACCCCGCACGCGGACTACGACCTCGCCGTCGCCGACATCGTGCGGAGCGCCTTCGGGCACGCCGGGCAGAAGTGCTCGGCCGCCTCGCTCGTGATCCTCGTCGGCTCGGTCGCCCGCTCGAAGCGGTTCCGCGCGCAGCTGGTCGACGCCGTGACGTCCCTCCGGGTCGGCTGGCCGAGCGACCCGGCCGCCGCGATGGGGCCGCTGATCGAGAAGCCGACCGGCAAGCTCGCGCACGCGCTGACCACCCTCGGCGCGGGGGAGTCCTGGCTCGTCGAGCCGAAGCGCCTCGACGACACCGGGCGGCTGTGGTCGCCGGGCGTGCGCGAGGGCGTGACCGAGGACAGCTACGCCCACCTGACCGAGTTCTTCGGCCCGGTGCTCGGCATCATGCACGCCGCGACCCTCGAGGACGCGATCCGCCTGCAGAACGCCACCGACTACGGCCTCACCGCCGGGCTGCACTCGCTGCACTCGGACGAGCTCGCGCTCTGGCTCGACTCGGTCGAGGCCGGCAACCTCTACGTCAACCGCGGCATCACCGGGGCGATCGTCCGCCGCCAGCCGTTCGGCGGCTGGAAGCGCTCCTCCGTCGGCGGCGGGGCCAAGGCCGGCGGGCCGAACCACCTGATCGGGCTCGGCTCCTGGAAGCCCTCGCCGGCCCGCCCGTCGACGACCCTGCACCTCCGGGGCCTGGACGACCGCGCCCGGCAGTTCATCGAGGCCGCGCAGTCCTCGCTGCAGTTCGAGCAGTTCGACCTGCTGCGCCGCTCGGCGCTCTCGGACCAGCTCGCCTGGGCCACCGAGTTCGGCGTCGTCACCGACATCTCGAAGGTCGGCGTCGAGCGCAATCTGTTCCGCTACCTCCGGGTGCCGGTCGCCGTGCGGCTGGCCGACGGCGGCGACCTCGGCGAGCTCCTCCGCGTCATCGCCGCCGCGCTGCTCGTGCGGGCACGCCTGGACGTGTCGACGTCGATCCCGCTGCCGCCCAAGGTCGCCGGGATGCTCGCCGGCGACGAGCTGCTCGAGATGGCGGGCCTGGCCCCGAAGGTGGTCGTCGAGTCGGACGCGCAGTGGCTCGCCCGCGCCGCGGCCGGCCGGATCACCGCCTCGCGGATCCGGATCGTCGGCGACATCGTCTCGGACCGGGTCGACGAGTTCGGCGGACCCCAGGGCGGCACCGCGCCGTCGCTCGGCCCGGACTCCTCGATCGAGGCGCTGCAGAGCGTCCGCGACTCCACCCGCTCCTTCACCGACGTGGTGAGCGGCATGACCCGCGGCAGCACCGGCAAGCCCGTCCCGCTCGTGCGCGCGGACGGCTCGCGGGTGCCGCTGTCGACGGCGCTCGCCGAGGCGCTCGGCGGCTCGCCCGACGTCGCGATCTACGCCGACCCCGTCACTCCGGCCGGCCGGGTGGAGCTGCTGCCCTTCCTCCGGGAGCAGTCGATCTCGATCACCAACCACCGCTTCGGAGCGGCGATCGATCTGAGTGACGACGTCGTCTGAGTTGTCTTCCGAGCCGCCCCCTGTGCGGCTCGGCGCGGTCGGCTCGCGAGGCGGGCGCGTTCCAGGGAGCGGGGTGCGTCCGGCTTCGTGGATTCGCTGGCACGCGAATCCGCGGATCGCCTCGTGAGTGGGCGCCGATCTCGGAGGCGGGACGTCGCACAGTCCTTCTCGCTTGCTTACTTGTCGCGGCAACAAAGCGGTAGGGTGGGGGGATGGATGACGGGGGAGCGGCGGATGCGGCGGGCACGCGCTGGCTCACGCAGGAGCAGCTGGCGGCGTGGCTGCGGTTCGTCGCGGTGGTCGAGCTGCTGCCCGGCGCGCTCGACACCCAGCTGCAGCGCGACGCGGGGCTGACGCACTTCGAGTACATGACGCTCGCGATGCTGTCGGAGGCGCCCGACCGGGCCCTGCGCATGACGACGCTCGCCGCCCGCACGAACGCCACTCTCCCGCGGCTCTCGCACGTCGTGACGCGCCTCGTCGCCCGCGGCTACCTCGAGCGCCGGCCGTGCCCCACCGACGGGCGCGCGACCAACGCGGTGCTCACGGATGCCGGGCTGCAGAAGATCGTCGACACCGCCCCGGGTCACGTCGCGACGGTGCTCGCCGACGTCATCGACCCGCTCGACGCGGAGCAGATCCCGCAGCTCGCCGACATCATGACGCGGATGCTCACCCGCCTCGATCCGGAGGGCCGGATGACCGTCGACGCCGTGCGCTCGGCTCTCGGCGATCCCGGCCGGCAGGACGGCGAGGACCCGGCCGACCGCGACTGCTGAGCCCCCGGCGGGCGAGGGCGTCTGGCGGGTGGAACGGCCGCGTGCCATCCTCGTCCCGTGCGCTACACGACGACGCTCTTCCAGGTGGGCAACAACACCGGCATCGAGGTGCCGCCCGAGGTGCTCGACGCGCTCGGCGGCGGCAAGCGGCCCGCGGTGAGCGTCGTCGTCAACGGCTACGCCTTCCAGGGCACGGTCGGTGCGATGGGCGGCCGCGCGCTGATCTCCTTCTCGGCGGAGAAGCGCGCCGCGTCGGGTCTGGCCGGCGGGGACGCCATCGAGGTCGACCTCGAGCTCGACTCCGCCCCGCGTACGGTCGCCGTGCCGGAGGACCTCGCCGCCGCGCTCGACGCGGCCGGGGCCACCGCCGCCTTCGACGCCCTCTCGCCGAGTGCGCGGAAGGCCCACGTCACCGCCGTCGAGGGCGCCAAGGCCGCCGAGACGCGCGCCCGCCGCGTCGCCGCGGTCGTCGCGAAGCTCGGCTTCTGACGCCGGTGGATCTCGATACGCCCGCTGCGCGGGCTACTCGATCAGCATGACGGCGGAGGGGGCGGGGTATCCGCCCCCGGAGTAGTCACAGCGGCTGACGCGCGGTGCGTCGCCTGGTCGATAGGCTGCCGATCGGCGCGCCACGGGGGAGTGCCGCAGGGCGCACGGGCGCCGGAGTCGGGGGACAGACATGGGTGCGGTTCGACGATGGGTGTTCCCGATCCTCTGGCTGGTGGTCATCGGGGCCGTCGCGGTCGCGCTGGTCAAGATCGCGTTCTTCCCGGACGGGTCCGCCGAGGCCGACCCGACCGTCCCCACCGGTGAGCTGACCGAGCCGACCGTCGTCGTCGGCCGCGGCACCGTCACCAACGACCTCACGCTCCAGGGCACCGTCGCCGCCGACCCGGCCGTGCCGGTGAAGGCGACCGCCGTCGGCACCGTCGACGACGTCTACATCACCCAGGGCGCGACCGTCGCCTCGGGCGACCTGATCTACGACATCCGCGTCGAGACCGTGCGCGATCCCGTCGAGACCACCGGCGCGGACGGCCTCGTCACCGTCACCCAGCCGCCGCCCTCCGTCCGCTTCGAGCGCGTCTACGCGCCGGCCGCCGGCGTGCTCAGCGCCCTCGGCGTCATCCACGACCAGGCCGTCGCGGTCGGCGAGGTCACCGGTCAGGTCGCCCCGCCGACCTACGCCGTCACCGGCTCGATCGACGCCGAGCAGCTCTACCGGATCCAGAACCGGCCGACCGAGGCGCAGATCGCGGTCACCGGCGGGCCGGCCGCCTTCACCTGCACCGGACTCACCATCACCACCCCGCTCGCCGGCGAGGGCGAGACGCCCGCGGGCGAGACGGGCGGCACCGGCGCGACCGGCGGCTCCGGCACCAGCTTCCGCTGCCAGGTCCCGGGCGAGGTGACCGTGTTCCCCGGTCTCGCCGCCACCGTCACCCTCGCGGGCGGCCTCGCCGAGAACGTGCTCGTCGTGCCGACCACCGCCGTCGAGGGCACGGCCGAGTCGGGCGTCGTCTACCGCCTCGCCGAGGACGGCTCGACCGAGGAGGTCCCGGTCACCCTCGGCCTCACCGACGGGATCAGCATCGAGGTCACCGGCGGCGTGGACGAGGGCGCCGAGATCCTGCAGTTCGTGCCGGGCGCCGCCGCGAGCGAGGGCGAGCAGCTCGAGGGGAACTGCGTGACCAACGCCGACGGCTCGGTGTACTGCTCGTGACGGACGGGCTCGTGACCGACGGCAAGCGCACGATCCTGCGACTCGAGGGGATCCGCAAGGTCGTCCCCCTGCCCGACGCACCCCCGCTGACCATCCTCGACGGCGTCGACCTGGAGGTCGGCGAGGGCGACCACGTCTCGGTCGTCGGCCGCAGCGGCTCCGGCAAGTCGACGCTCCTGAACATCCTCGGCCTGATCGACGAGCCGACCGAGGGGCGGATGCTGCTCGAGGGGAAGCCCACCGAGACGCTCTCCTCGCGGGCCCGCGCGCGGATCCGCGGCGGCAGCATCGGCTTCATCTTCCAGCAGTTCAATCTGCTCGAGGGCCGCACCGCCCGCGAGAACGTGATGACGCCGCTGCTTTACGCCACCGGCACCGAGTTCTGGCGGCGGGCGTCGCTGGCCGCCGAGATGCTGGAGCGGGTCGGGCTGGGGCACCGGGTCGACTCGATGCCCGGCCGGATGTCCGGCGGCGAGCAGCAGCGGATCGCCATCGCGCGCGCGCTGGTGCGCCGTCCGCGGCTGATCCTCGCCGACGAGCCGACCGGCGCGCTCGACACCGACACCGGGGAGAGCGTGATGAGCCTGCTCGACGAGATCGCCCAGGAGTCCGGCTCGGCCCTGGTCACCATCACCCACGATCCCGCGATCGCGGCCCGGGCGGAGCGGCACTACCGGCTCGATCACGGCAGGCTCAGCGCCTCGACGTCCGCGACCGCCGCTCCCGCGACGAGCTCGGGGCGGCACTGATGGGCGGCCTCACCGGCGTCGTCGGCGCGATCGTCGAGGCGTGGACCGAGCTGCGGATCCACCGCGGCCGCGTGCTGCTCTCGCTGATCGGCGTGGCGGTGGCCGTCGCGGCGCTCACCGGCGTCGTCGCCGCGGGCGGGATCGCCCGGCAGGCGAACATCGAGGTCTCGGAGCGCAGCGGCGGCCGGCCCGCGAGCCTGTACATCAGCGCCTACACGACCGGCCCCGAGGGCGTCGTCGACCCGGTCGTGATGCAGAACGCCTGGGAGAAGGTGCTCGAGCGCTACCGCATCGAGTACGCGAGCCGCACGACGTACGGCGGCACCCGCGTCCAGTTCACCGACGGCGCGGTCGACGTCGGGATCACCGCGGTCGACCAGCCCTACGCGGAGATGCACCGGGTGGAGCTGACGAGCGGCAGCTGGTTCGCCGAGGGCGACGAGCGGCGGCTCGCTCCCGCGCTGGTGGTCAACGAGGTCTTCTGGGACCGCCTCGGGCGCCCGGACCTGCGGACGCACCCGACCGCGACCCTCCTCGGCGGCGAGCACGACACGACCGCGGTCGTGATCGGGGTGACGCCCTCGAACCAGTACGACACCACTCCGAGCGCGATGATGCTCGTCGACGCCTACTCGGCCGTCGCGCCCGAGGCGGACCCCGCGTTCGGCGGGCCGCAGCTGCCGAACTACGAGATGTGGGTGCCGCTCGAGATCGCGGACCCGCTGATCGAGGCGGTCAAGCGCGACGTCACCGCGGCGCTCGGCCCGGGCTTCGAGGCCGACGTCTACCGGCAGGACTACCTCAGCTACGACTCCGACCCGTTCGCGGTGCTCACCTGGGTGATCGGCGGCGTCGCCGGCCTCGTGCTGGCGCTCGGCGCGCTCGGGCTGCTCAACATCGCCCTCGTCACCGTGCGGCAGCGGATCCGCGAGATCGGCATCCGGCGCAGCTTCGGCGCCTCCTCGGGGCGGATCTTCTTCTCGATCATGATGGAGAGCGTCGTCGCGACGGTCGTCGCGGGCGTGGTCGGCGTCACGATCGCGGTGATCCTGGTGACGAATCCGTGGACCGTCGCGTTCGTCAAGGAGAACGGGATCAGCGACATCCCGCCGTTCCCGGTCGAGGCGGCGCTGCTGGGGCTCGGGGCGGCGACGCTCGTGGGAGCGCTGGCCGGGCTCGTGCCCGCGATCGTGGCGGTCCGGGTGAAGGTGATCGACGCGATCCGCTACTGAGCGCCGGATGCGCGTGCCGGCTCAGGGCAGGGTGAGCACCAGCTCGTCGCCGTCGCGCTCGACGCCCGCGTCGGCGTAGTGCGGGATCCGCGGGAGCCCGCGGGTGGTCTCGGACTCGTGCGCGCCGACGACGACGACGCGCATGCCGGCGGCGAGTCCCGCGAGGATCCCGGCCTCGGCGTCCTCGAAGACGATCGCGTCGGCCGGGTCGACCCCGAGGAGTCCGGCGGCGGCGAGGTAGCCGTCGGGGGCGGGCTTGCCGTGCACGACGTCGTCGGCGGTGACGACGGCCTCGGGAGAGGGGACGCCGGCGGCGGCGAGCCGGCCGGCGGCCAGCGCGGGGCTCGCCGAGGTGACCAGCGCGACGCGGTCGCGGGGGAGCGCGGCGAGGAAAGCGACAGCGCCGGGGATCTCGACCGTCCCCTCGGTGTGCTCGAGCTCGTAGGCGTTCAGCTCGTCGACGATCCCGGCGACGTCGCTGCCCGCGGGGGCGAAGCGGCGGACGCTGTCCTCCGCGCGGACCCCGTGCACGGCGCCGAGGATCAGGTCGGCGTCGAGCTCGAAGCGCTCGGCGAAGGAGCGCCAGATCGTCTCCACCACCGCGGTGGAGTCGACGAGGGTGCCGTCCATGTCGAAGAGCAGGGCGCGGGCGCGGAGGAGGTGCGGCATCCGTCCATCCTGGCGGAGGCGGCCGCACGGCGTCCGCTCAGGCGCGGCAGAGGTCGTGGCAAGGCCGCGTCCAGGTGCGACCGGGGATCGCGGCGATACGCTCGTCTCCGATGGCGGGCAGAGCGCCCGAAGGGGAGCGGAGGACGCGATGACGGACGACCAGGGCGGCAACAAGCACGGCGACGACCGGAACGGCGAGCAGGAGCGGGGCGCTGCCTCGGCCTCCGGACCGCGCGCCGGCTGGTACCCGGATCCCGCGGGCTCACCGCGCCAGCGCTGGTGGGACGGCCAGGGCTGGACCGACTCGCTGCGCGACGCCCCCGCCGCGGCTCCCGCCGCCCCGACCCCTCCCGCTGCCCCGACTTCTCCTGCCGCGCAGGGCGCGCCGCAGCCTCCCGCGGCGCCGCAGCCGCCGATCGTGCCGCCCGTCTCCGGGCCCGCCTACGGCGAGACCTCGAGCGGCCGGGCCACGAGCTACGGCCAGTCGGCGTCCGGTCAGTCCGCTCCGGAGCGCGAGATCCCGCAGCAGCCGCGGTACGGCGAGCAGACGCCGCAGCAGCCGTACGCTCAGCAGCCCCAGTACGGCCAGCAGCCGCAGTACGGCCAGCAGCCGCAGTACGGCCAGCAGCCGCCGCAGGAGTACAGCCAGCAGTACCCGCAGCAGTACGGCCAGCAGCCCGGCCAGCAGTACGGCCAGCAGCCCGCCTACGCCGGCCGCCCCGCGCCGCAGCCGCGCGACCCGAGCATCGTCACCAGCACCCCGTGGATCTGGGTCGTCGTGCTCCTGCCGCTGCTGTCGGCGCTGTCGATCTTCCTGCTCTCACCGGGCGCCATCGCCGACTCGGCGGTCTCGTCGACCTACGGCCCGCGCGCTTCGATGGGGATGTCGACCGCCTACCTCGTCGGGCTCGGCGCCGTGCAGGTCGTCGGCTTCCTGATCTACGCGGCCGAGGTCGTCTTCGCGTTCCTCGACTACCGGCAGCTGAAGAAGGCCGGTGTGCAGCGCCCGTTCCACTGGGCCTGGGCGTTCCTCGTCGCTCCGTACGTCTACGTGATCGGCCGCAGCGTCGTCGTGAAGCGCGTGACCGGCGGCGGACTGCTCCCGCTGTGGATCTTCCTCGGCGTGGTGGCGGTCTCCTTCATCATCGCGATCGGCTGGACCGCCGCGCTGTTCTCGGAGATGATGCAGACGTTCCCGAGCTCGGGACTCTGATCCTTCGCGGGACTCTCGCCCGCTGAGATCCGCGAGAGACCGGGGGAGGCCCACTGTGATCAACGGCGACGTGTCGTTCTGGTGGGCCTCCCTCGGTCGTTCCGCGCCCCGTCCGGCGCTGCCCGGCCCGCTCGACGTCGACGTCTGCATCGTCGGCGCCGGGTACACCGGCCTGTGGACGGCCTACTCGCTCGCGAAGGCCGACCCGTCGCTGCGGATCGCCGTCCTCGAGCAGCGCTTCGCCGGCTTCGGCGCCTCCGGTCGCAACGGCGGCTGGCTGACGAACGAGATCACCGGCGGGGTCGCCTCCTACGCCCGGACGCACGGGAGCGAGGCGGTCGACCGCTTCCAGCTCGCGATGAACGAGACGGTCGACGAGGTGATCGCGGCCGCTGCGGCCGAGGGGATCGACGCCGACATCGTCAAGGGCGGCGAGTTCCAGGTGGCGCGCGGCGAGGCGCAGCGGGCCCGGCTCCTGGCCACCGCGGCGGCGGCCCGGGCCCGCGCGCACACCGACGTCGAGCTGCTCGACGCGCGGGAGACGACCGCGCGGATCGCGGTCAGCGGCGCGTCGGCCGGCCTCTGGCATCCGCACTGCGCGCGCCTGCACCCCGCGAAGCTCGCGGCCGGGCTCGCCCGCACGGTCGAGGCGCTCGGCGTGCGGATCTTCGAGGACACCCGGGTGGAGGAGATCCGACCCGGCGCGGCCGTCACACCCCGCGGGCTCGTCCGCGCGCCGATCGTGCTGCGCGCGACCGAGGGCTTCACCGCCGGGCTCTCCGGGCACCACCGCGAGTGGCTGCCGATGAACTCGTCGCTGATCGCGACCGAGCCGCTCGCGCCCGAGGTCTGGGACGAGATCGGCTGGGCCGGCCGCGAGACGCTCGGCGACGCGGCGCACGCCTACATGTACGCGCAGCGGACGGCCGACGACCGGATCGCGATCGGCGGGCGGGGCGTGCCCTATCGCTTCGGCTCCCGGATCGACCGCGACGGGGCGACCGATCCGCGCACGGTCGGCCGGCTGCGCGAGATCCTCGAGCGGTTCTTCCCGGTGCTGCGCGGCGTCGGGATCGAGCACGTCTGGTCCGGCGTGCTCGGTGTCCCGCGCGACTGGCACGCGACCGTCGGCCTCGACCGCGCCACCGGCCTCGGCTGGGCGGGCGGCTTCGTCGGCACCGGGGTCACGGCGACCAACCTCGCCGGGCGCACCCTCCGCGACCTCGTGCTCGGCGAGAGCACGCCGCTCACCGAGCTGCCGTGGGTGGGCCACCGGGTGCGGCCGTGGGAACCGGAGCCGCTGCGCTGGCTGGCGGTCACGTCGCTCTACCGCGCCTACGGCCTGGCCGACGCGTCCGAGGCGCGGGGCCGGGCGACGACGTCACCGCTGGCGACGATCGCCGACGTGGTCGCGGGCCGCTCGCACTGAGGCGGGAGCGCTCTTGCTAGGCCTCGCCGCGCTGGATCAGGCGGGAGAGCACGATCGCGGAGCGGGTGTGATCGACGTTCGGCGCGATGCGCACCTTCTCGAGGGCGAGCTCGAGGCTCGGGATGTCGCGCGAGCGGATGTGCACGATCGCGTCGGCCGAGCCGGTGACCGTGCCCGCGTCGACGACCTCGGGCACGGCCGAGAGGATGCGGCGCAGCTCGTCGGGGGCGACCGTGCCGCGGCAGAACAGCTCGACGTAGGCCTCGGTGGCCATGCCGTCGACGGCCGGGTCGACCTTGATCGTGAAGCCGCGGATCACGCCGTCGGCCACCAGCCGATCGACCCGGCGCTTCACGGCGGACGCGGACAGACCCACGACACCGCCGATGTCGCCGTAGCCCGCGCGGGCGTTCTGGCGCAGCAGATCGAGGATCTTCCGATCGATGTTGTCCATGCGTCGAGCCTAGGGGCGGGGTCGGAGCCGCGCCGGGCACCCGCGGGATCACGGCGGGTCCGCACCTGATCACGGTGGGTCTGGATACGCCCTGCGGGCTCCTCGACCAGCGTGAAAGGCGCGCCTCCGGAGCGGTTCAGCGCTTCATGCTGATCGAGTAGCCCGCATCGCGGGCGTATCGAGATCCACCACCGTCAGAACGGCGGCGGTGTGTCGACGAAGCGCGGTCGGCGCGGTGGGTCCGGCGGCCGCCCCGGCAGCGGGGGCGGCCGGTTGACGACGCGCCGTCCGGTCGGGGTCGTCCAGACGATCGTCCCGTCGTCGTCCTTCGTGTAGGTCCATCGGTCGCCGTGTCGGAGGTGATGGTGCGCCGTGCACAGCGAGACGAGGTTCTCGAGGGAGGTCTCGCCGCCGTTGCGCCACTCGATCGTGTGGTCGGCTTCGCTGCGGGCGGAGGTGCGCAGGCAGCCCGCGAAGCGGCAGGTCTGATCCCGCAGCTGCACGTGCAGGCGCATGCGGGACGGCGGGAGGCGCTGCGTGCGGCCGACGGAGACGACCGCACCCGTGTCCCGATCGGTCAGCACCCGGGTGAAGGACGCTGCCGTCCGGATGAGCTCCCGCGCGACAGGGGCGGGAACCGGGCCGTAGCCGTCGAGCTCCGCGGGTTCGTCGTCGAGGTCGACGGCCGTGGACGCCGCGAGCGTGAGCCGCACCTCCGCCCGGACGCCGGGAACGAACGTCGGGTCGGGCGGTCCTCGGCGTCGGGGGTGGTGCCGATGATGTCGCCGTCGCAGAGCAGGTCCACGGCGACGTCCGCGCGAAGCTGCGAGAGCGTGCGCACATCCCCGGCATCACGCAGAGAATGCGCCATCCGGTCCGCGCGGTCGTAGGCGCCCATCACCGCAGGGGCCGGCCCGTACAGGCAGAGCGTCGCCATCCCGTCCACGTCCGGCGTGACCCACACGGCCCGGTCCGTCCGGGCGCGGGCGTGCCGCGCCGCGAGGGACTCCTGGTGCAGTTCCTCCCGCCAGCGACGCAGAGCGCGGCGCAGCTGGGTGAGCGTCATCGACGGCGCCGCTTCCGCGAGGCGCTCATCGAGAGTGGCGCGGGACCCCTCGGGGAGGCTGCTGGCGGTGGCGCAGATCGCCTCCCCTTCCTCCCAGTGCAGGCGCGCCTGCGCGAGCAGGGCGCGCGTCAGCGGGAGGTGCTCGAAGAGCAGCTGCGCGTTCTCGAGGCGGCGGGCGATCACCTGCTCGGGCAGGCCCTCCGCGACCGCGAGTTCGGCGCGGATGGAGCGCTCGACGAGGTCGCGGGTCTCGCTGGGGGTCGCGCCGCGGGCGAAGGCGTCGGGGTGGGCGAGGGCGGTGCGATGGAAGTCGTAGAGGAATCGGGCCTCGGCGAGACGCGGCTGGGCTGCGGCGCGGGCGTTCGCGGCGGCGCCGTCGCTGAGGGCGCGCAGGTGCGCGAGCACCTCTTCCTTCGATCCGAACTCCGTCATACGAGTATTGAAGCAGGGACCACCGACACCGGGGCGCGAGTCCGAGCGGCTCGGGGACAGTGCGGAAGGATCGGCGGTTGTGGAGGAGGCTCGCTCCCGGGTGTCCGACGACGGTGGGTCTCGATACGCCGCCGGAGGCGGCTACTCGACCAGCATGCAGGGGCAGCCGAGGGCAGCTGGTCGACCGGCACGGAGGGGGCGCCTCGGGAGAGGGTCAGCGCTCCATGCTGATCGAGTAGGCCGCGGAGCGGGCGTATCGAGATCCACCCGCGTCAGCAGGACGAGTCCGCAGACCCGCCCTGCTGATGACGGTCGGTCTCGATACGCCCCTGCGGGGCTGCCCGGCCAGCACGACTCGGCGCGCGGGAGGGAAGGGTAGCCTTGCCTTCTGCCGAGCGAGGAGAGGGAGGCGCCGCATGCCCGCCTTCCTGGACGAGCTGGGGTTCGTGGAGCTGCTCGGGGCGCTGTTCGTCATCGTGCTGGTGCGGGCGCAGGCGACGTACTGGGTCGCGCGGGCGGTCGTCACCGGGGCGGCCTCGCGGCGGTGGGGGCGGTGGCTGGAGTCGCCGGCGCTGAAGCGCGCGTCGGCACTGCTCGCCCGCTACGGCGCGCCCGCGGTCACCGTGAGCTTCCTCACCGTCGGTCTCCAGACGATGATCAACGCGGCGGCCGGAGCGGCCCGCATGCGCTTCGGCGTCTACCTGCTCGCGATGCTGCCGGGCTGCGCGGCCTGGGCGCTGATCTACGCGACGGTCGGCTTCGCCGTGCTCTGGGCGGTGATCGGTGCCGCGGCCGGCTCGCCGCTCGGCATCGGGATCCTCGTCGCGCTCGCGGCCGCGGTCGTGACGGCGATCGTGCTCCTCCGCCGGCGCGGCATCGCCCGCTGAGAACACACACTCACGAGCACAGGCTCGGTACTGGCCAAAACACCTCGCTCGGCTATATAGTTGCACTCGGTCAATAGTTGACCGCCGTCAACTAGTACCGCCGCACCGTCACCGGTGCCGCACGTGAACAAGGAGCCGTATGTCCCGCGCAGAGCGCACGCGCACTCGAGAAGAGCGCACCACCCCCACCGGCCCCGACGGGGCCATGTCGCACCGCCAGGTGCTCGAATCCCTCAGCGGACTGCTGCTGGGCATGTTCGTCTCGATCCTCGCGGGCACGGTCGTGTCGACCTCGCTGCCGCTGATCATCTCCGACCTCAAGGGCGACCAGAACGCCTACACCTGGGTCGTCACCGCGACGCTGCTCGCGACCACCGTCTCCACCCCGCTCTGGGGCAAGTTCGCCGACCTCTTCAACCGCAAGCTGCTGATCCAGCTCGCGCTCGCGATCTTCGTGATCGGCTCGGCCGCGGCCGGCTTCTCGCAGGACACGAACATGCTCATCGTGTTCCGCGTCTTCCAGGGCCTCGGCGCCGGCGGACTCGCCGCGCTGAGCCAGATCATCATGGCCGACATCATCAGCCCCCGGGAGCGCGGCAAGTACGCCGGCCTCTTCGGCGGCGTGATGGCCATCGGCACCGTCGGCGGCCCGCTGCTCGGCGGCGTCGTCACCGACGCGTTCGGCTGGCGCTGGAACTTCTTCATCGCGCTGCCCGTCGCGATCATCGCGATCATCCTGCTCCAGGTGACGCTGCGCCTCCCCGCACACCCCAAGCGCACCGTCAAGATCGACTACCTCGGCGCGGTCCTCATCGCCGGCGGCGTCTCGCTGCTGCTGATCTGGGTCTCGCTGGCCGGCAAGAACTTCGAGTGGGCCTCGTGGGAGACCGCGGTCATGGTCGGCGGCTCCGTCGTGCTGCTGGTCGCCGCGGTGATCACCGAGCTCACCGTCGCCGAGCCGATCATCCCGATGGGGATGTTCAAGAACCGCACCTTCAGCCTCGCCGTCGTGGCGAGCATCTCGGTCGGCGTCTCGATGTTCGGCGTCGCGGTCTTCCTCGCGCAGTACATGCAGCTCTCGCGCGGTGCCACGCCGACCCAGTCGGGTCTCCTGACGATCCCGATGATGGCCGGACTGCTGATCGCGTCCACCATCTTCGGCGGGATCATCTCGCGCACCGGCAAGTGGAAGGCGATCATGGTGACCGGCGGCGTGCTCGCGGTCGTCGGCACCTTCCTCCTCAGCACCCTGCGCTACGACACGAACCTCGTGCTGGTGGGCGTCTTCATGGCGATCCTCGGCGCGGGCCTGGGCATGCTGATGCAGAACCTGGTGCTCGTGGTGCAGAACTCGATCGACATCAAGAACCTCGGCGTCGCGACCAGCGCGGTCACCTTCTTCCGCAGCCTCGGCGGCACCGTGGGCGTCTCGGTGCTGGGCTCGATGCTCGGCACGGTGATCGCCGACCACATCAAGACCGGAATCGCCGGCCTCGCGCCGGCCGACCAGGCGATCGCCGCCCAGGCGCTCGGCAGCGGCACGATCCCGCAGGTCAACACGCTCCCGGACGCCGTGCGCGTCGTGGTCGAGAGCGCCTACGGCATCGGCGTCGGCGACGTCTTCCTCTACAGCATCCCGCTCGCGGTCATCACGCTGATCGCGGTCCTGCTGCTGCCGAACGCGCCGCTCGGCACGATGAACGCCGTGCAGCGCAAGACGGAGCCCTCGGGCGTCGTCGCCGGCGCGGAGGACGCGCTGATCGCGGCCTCCGACGGCCAGGCGGGCCTGCGCCCGGTCGGGCAGAGCGTCCGGAGCGACGACGCGGTGCACGCGGAGGAGCGTGCCCACGTCGACCGCGTCGCTGTCGACCGCGCCCACGACGACCGCGCTCACGACGACAGCGCACACGGCCGCCACGCCGCGCCCGTCGCCCACGCCCGGCACGCCGCCACCGGCGCGATCGACGTGGCCGAGCGCCCCTGATGACCGCCGCACCGGCCGTCCCGACCCTCGCCCCGGCGAGCGCGCTGCTCCAGGTCGAGGAGCAGATCACCGCGCTCGCCGTGCAGGTCCGGACGGCCGTGCGCGACGCGGCGGCGAGCATCGACCCCGGCCTGCCGCCGTTCGGGCTGCGGCTGCTCAGGATGCTGGAGCGCTGCGGTCCCGTGCACTCGAGCGTCGCGGCTGAGCGCCTCGGCGTCGACCGCAGCGTGATCAGCCGGCAGATCCGCCAGCTCTGCGCGCTGGAGCTGGTGGAGACCGCCGCCGATCCGGCCGACGGCCGCGCCCGCTTCCTCACGCTGACCGCGGCCGGCCGCGAGCGGATGGGCGACCTGGGCGGTCAGCAGCGCCAGCGGATGCAGGAGGCCCTGAGCAGCTGGCCCGAGGCCGACCTGCTCGCCTTCGCCGGCTACCTCGAGCGGCTCACGACCGCGGACTGACCGCGGTCGGCCCGTCGGCGGGCGCCCCCACCAGCGCCGCCACGTGCACGACGAAGGCGCGGCGGCGCTCGCGGGTCTCGTCGCCCCCGCGCTGCGCGAACGGCGTCAGATGCCAGATCTCGCAGAGCCCGAGCAGGGCGATGAAGAGGTCCTCCGCCGACCAGCTCGCGTCGACGATCCCGGCCTGCTGCCACTCGAGCACGCGGGCCTCCGGCGCGGGACGGCTGCCGAGGCGCTCGCCGGCCTCCTCCCAGACGCCGCCGCCCTCGAGGCGCGCCCAGGTGAGCAGGCGGAGGAACTCGGGGCGGTCCCAGACGTGGTCGAACATCCGGCCGGCGAGGTCCGGCAGGTCGGCCGCCTCGGCGAGCAGCGTCGCGTCGAGCGCCTCCAGCGCGCCGACCACGGTCGCGACGAACAGACCGCGCTTGCCGCCGTAGTAGGCGTAGAGGCGCTCCTTGTTCAGGCCGGCCGCGGCGGCGACCCGGTCGACGCGGGCGCCGGCGAAGCCGTGCTCGGCGAACTCGGCCGTCGCGGCGCGGAGGATGCGCTCGCGGGCGGGGACCACCGCATCCGTCTCGAGATCTTTCGCAGCCACGCTTACCTCCTCGGCGCTCGAACTGTACACTCGTCGATGCCCAACCAACCAGTTGGGGTGGTCTAGCCCCGATGTCGCGGCGGATCCGGACCCGCCGGTCCCGCTCCCTCCGCTTCGAAAGGCTCCGCCATGCCCGCGCCCTCCTCCTCCCGCCGCTGGTGGGTCCTCGTGATCCTCGCGATGACCCAGCTCGTCGTCGTCCTCGACGGCACGATCGTCACCATCGCCCTCCCGGCCGCGCAGGCCGACCTCGGCCTCACCGACGTCGAGCGCCAGTGGGTCGTCACCGCCTACGCGCTCGCCTTCGGCGCCCTCCTCCTGCTCGGCGGCCGCATCGCCGACTACACCGGCCGCAAGCGCACCTACCTGATCGGCATGGTCGGCTTCGGCGCGGCCTCGGCCTGGGGTGGCGTCGCCTCCACCGGCACCGAGCTGATCGCGGCCCGCGGTCTGCAGGGCGCCTTCGCCGCGCTGCTCGCCCCGGCCGCCCTCGCGCTGCTCACCGTCTCCTTCCCGGGCGGGCGCGAGCGCAACACCGCCTTCGCCGTCTTCGGCGCGGTCGCCGGAGCGGGCGCCGCGGTCGGCCTCGTCCTCGGCGGTCTGCTCACCGAGTTCGCCGACTGGCGCTGGTGCCTCCTGGTCAACGTCCCCGTCGTGCTGATCGGCGTCGTCGCCGGCGCCCTGCTGGTGACCGAGAGCCGCGCCGAGGGCCGCAACCGCTTCGACATCGCCGGCACGATCACCGTCGCGCTCGGCCTCGCGAGCCTCGTCTACGGCTTCACGCTCGCCGAGCAGGGCTGGCTCCGCGTCGACACCCTCGGCTTCCTGCTCGCCGGTGTCCTGCTGCTCGCGGTCTTCGTCCGCATCCAGGCCCGCTCCGACCACCCCCTGCTCCCGCTGCGCATCGTCACCGACCGCATCCGCGGCGGCGCGTTCCTGATCCAGGCGATCGTCGGCAGCGTCATGATCGGCTCGACCCTCTACCTCACGCTGCACCTGCAGCTCGTGCTCGGCCTCGCGCCGCTCGAGGCCGGCCTCGCGAACCTCCCGATGACCGTCACGATCATGATCGTCGCGGGCATCGCCACCAAGCTGCTGCCGACCGTCGGCCCGCGCCTGCTGATGATCGTCGGCCCGCTGATCGCGGCCGCCGGCCTGCTCTACCTCAGCCGCATCACCGCGGACGGCTCCTACCTCGTGCAGGTCCTGCCCGGCCTGATCCTGCTCGGCGTCGGCATGGCGATGATCTTCGTGCCGGTGCAGAACGTGGCGCTGACCGGGATCGCCGGTCACGACGCCGGTGCCGCCGGGGCGACCGCGAACGCCGCGATGCAGATCGGCGGCTCGATCGGCCTCTCCGTCTTCACCACGATCTACGCCGGGGTGGCGGGGGAGCAGTCCTCGCCGGTCGCCTTCGTCGACGGCTACTCCGCGGTGTTCGTCGCCGCGGCCGTCGGCCTGGTGCTCGCCGCGGTCATCGCGTTCACGATGATCCGGATCAAGAAGGAGCAGTTCCTCGCGCAGGCTCCGCGGGAGGCCGTCGCGCACCTCGGTTGAACCCCCCGGCCGACCCGTTCGGCTGATTAGGCTGGAGAGGACATGCGCGCCCTCACCGACCAGCAGATCCGCGACTCCTTCGTGAACGCCTCACGCAAGGAGGTCGCGGATCTCTCGCTCCCCGCCGGCTTCGACGACCTCGACTGGGAGTCGTTCGACCATCTCGGCTGGCGCGACAGGAAGATCGGCCGCCGCGCCTACGTCGTCGTGCCGCTCGAGGACCGGCTGGTGGGCGTCCTGCTCCGCCAGGCCGACGCGAACCCGCGCTCGCGGGCGCAGTGCTCCTGGTGCCGCGACATCCGGCTGCCCAACGACGTGGTCTTCTTCGGCGCGAAGAAGGCCGGCCCGGCCGGACGCGCGGGCGACACTCTCGGCACGCTGGTCTGCGCGGACTTCCAGTGCTCGGCCAACGTCCGCACCCGGCCCTCGGTCGCCTACATCGGCTTCGACGTCGAGGCGGCGAAGGCCGAGCGGATCGCGACCCTGCGCGCGAAGACGACCGGCTTCGTCCGCGAGGTGCTCGGCGAGGGCTGAGCCGCCGCCCTCAGCGGCGCGCCCTCAGCGCCGCGTCGACGCGCGGACGTGCATCCGCTCGCCCTGGCGCCCGAAGAGGCTGAGGAACTCGACCTGCTGCTCGTCGGCCCGGCCGAACCAGTGCGGCACGCGGGTGTCGAACTCGGCCGCCTCGCCCGCCGGCAGGACGATGTCGTGCTCGCCGAGGCGCAGCCGGAGCCGGCCGCTGAGGACGTAGAGCCACTCGAAGCCCTCGTGGGTGCGCTGCTGCTCCGGCGCGGGAATCGGACCGGCGGGGATCGTGGTCTTGAAGGCCTGCAGGGCGCCCGCGTCGCGGCTGAGCGGCTGGATCCGCATCCCGTGCCGGGTGAACGGCCGCCCGTGCACGCGCGGGTCCTCGGGCGCGGCGCCGACCAGCTCGTCGAGCGGCGTGCCGAGCGCGCGGGCGATCGGGAGCAGCAGCTCGAGCGTCGCGCGCCGTCCGCCGCTCTCCAGCCGGGAGAGGGTGCTCGCGGAGATGCCGGTCTCCGCGGCGAACGAGGCGATCGTGCGGTCGCGGCGGAGGCGGAGGCGCTTCAGCCGCGGTCCGACGGCGGCGACGATCTCGTCGTCGGAGGGAGTGTCGGAGGGGGTGTCGTGCTCGGAGTGCTCGGGCATGCCCCGATCCTGGCACGCGAGCTCCGCGATCGTGCCGGAACGGCACGGATCCTCGACGGACCGCCGCCGCCACCGGATGCTCGGGACATGACCGCTTCAGACCTCCCCGACGTCCTCATCGCCGGCGCCTCCTTCGCCGGACTCGCCGCCGCCACCGCCCTCGGCCGCAGCCTCCGCGACGTGCTCGTCGTCGACGGCGGGCCGCCCCGCAACGCGCCCTCGCCCGGCGCCCACAACGTGCTCACCCGCGACGGCATCGCGCCCGTCGAGCTCGCCCGCCTCGCCCGGATCGAGGCCGAGGGCTACGGAGCGCGCGTCGTCCCGGGTCGGATCGTGTCGGCCTCGACCGCCGACGGCGGCGTCACCGCGACCCTCGCCGACGGCACTGTGCTCCGCGCGCGCCGCCTGCTGCTCGCCAGCGGCTCCACCGACCGTCTGCCCGGGATCCCGGGGCTCGCCGAGCGCTGGGGCCGCGACGTGCTGCACTGCCCCTACTGCCACGGGTTCGAGGTGCGCGGGCGCCGGATCGCGGTGCTCGGCAGCGGCTTCTCCGGCCACCAGGCGCAGATGTTCCGCCAGCTCAGCGACTCGGTGTCGATCCTCACGAACGGCGTCTTCCAGCCCGGGGAGGAGGAGGCCGAGGGTCTCGCCGCCCGCGGCATCGAGCTGATCGACGGCGCCGTCACCGAGGTCCTCGTCGAGGACGACCGCCTGGTCGGCGTCGTCGCCGACGGCCGCCGGATCGAGCTCGACGCGCTCGTCGTCGGCCCGCGCGTCGAGGGGAACCTGCCGGACGGCCTCGGCCTCGAGCTCGTCGACCACCCCTCCGGCGCCGCCCGGCACCTCACCGTCGACCCGATGGGCCGCACCACCGCGCCGCGGGTGTTCGCCGCCGGATCGCTGGTGGAGCCGATGTCGCAGGTGATGGCGGCCGCCGCCGACGGCCTGCGGGTCGCCGCCGCGATCAACTACGACCTCATCGAGGAGGAGATCGCCGCCGCGGTCCGCGCCACGAGGGGCTGACCGGCGCTCGGGGTCGTCGCCCGGTGAATACTGGACCGATGACCCCGCCGCGCCCCCTCGAGCAGTCCTCCAAGCTCCGCAACGTCCTCTACGAGATCCGCGGCAAGGCGCTCGTGGAGGCGTCGCGGCTGGAGAGCGAGGGGCACCGGATCCTCAAGCTGAACACCGGCAACCCCGCCGGCTTCGACTTCGAGGCGCCGCACCAGATCGTCCGCGACATGATCGCCGCGATGCCCAGCGCGCACGGCTACAGCGACAGCCGGGGGATCCTCTCGGCCCGCCTCGCGGTGACCTACCGCTACGAGGAGGTCCCCGGCTTCCCGCCGGTGGACCCCGAGTGGGTGTTCCTCGGCAACGGGGTGTCCGAGCTGATCACGATGACGCTGCAGGCGCTGCTCGACGACGGCGACGAGGTGCTCATCCCGGCGCCCGACTACCCGCTCTGGACGGCGATGACGAGCCTCGCCGGCGGTACCGCGGTGCACTACCGCTGCGCGGAGGACGACGGCTGGCAGCCCGACCTCGAGGACATCCGCTCGAAGATCACGGCGCGCACCAAGGCGATCGTCGTCATCAACCCCAACAACCCGACCGGCGCCGTCTACACCCGCGAGGTGCTCGAGGGCATCGTCGCGCTCGCCGAGGAGCACTCGCTGCTGCTGCTCGCCGACGAGATCTACGACCGGATCCTCTACGACGACGCCCAGCACATCCCGCTGGCCTCGCTCGCGCCGGACCAGCTCTGCCTCACCTTCAACGGACTGTCGAAGACCTACCGCGTCGCCGGCTACCGCTCCGGCTGGCTGGCGATCACCGGGCCGCGCGAGCACGCCGCAGGGTTCCTCGAGGGGATCACCCTGCTCGCCTCGACCCGGCTCTGCCCCAACGTGCCGGGGCAGTACGCGGTGCAGGCGGCGCTCTCGGGCGTGCAGTCGATCGAGGCGCTGATCGCGCCCGGCGGGCGGCTGCGGCGCCAGCGCGACGCCGCGTGGAAGGGGCTGCAGGCGATCCCCGGCGTGTCCTGCGAGCTGCCGATGGGCGCGCTCTACGCCTTCCCGCGGCTCGATCCCGAGGTGCACGAGATCCGCGACGACGGGCGGCTCGTCTACGACCTGCTGCTCGCGGAGCACATCCTGCTGGTGCCCGGCACCGGCTTCAACTGGCCGACGCCCGACCACCTGCGGATCGTCACGCTGCCGGAGGAGCGGGTCATCTCCGAGGCGATCGAGCGGCTGGGGAACTTCCTGTCGTCGTACACGCAGTAGCCGCTCAGACCCTGCGGTACTCCAGCTCCGGCCGCCCCGGCGAGCCGTAGCGCGGGGCGCGCTCGGCGACTCCCGAGTCGGCGAGGTGCTCGAGGTAGCGCCGTGCGGTGACCCGCGAGACGTCGAGCCGGGCGGCGAGCTCACCGGCGGAGAGGCCGACCGGGCCCAGCAGCGCGGTGACCGCGTCGAGCGTCTCGGCGGAGAGTCCCTTCGCCAGCCCTGGAGCGTTGGACGTCCGCAGCGCGGCGAAGGCGCCGTCGACCTCGTGCTGGCTCGCGACGTCGGCACCGTGCATCCGCTCGCGGTACTGGCGGTAGCTGGCGAGCTTCGCCGCGAAGACGCTGAAGACGAACGGCTTGATCAGGTACTGCACGATCCCGGCGGCGACGGAGGCGCGCACCACGGCCGCGTCGCGCACGGCGGTGATCGCGATCACGTCGACGTCCAGGCCGGCGGTCCGCACGGCGCGGCAGAGGTCGAGCCCGCCCATGTCGGGCAGGTTCATGTCGAGCAGGATCAGCGCGATCGCGGGATCGGCGCGCAGGGCCCGGATCGCCTCCGCCCCGCTGCCGGCGACGGCGGCGACCTCGAAGCCCTCGACGCGGCGGACGTAGTCGGCGTGCGCGCTCGCGGTCAGCGGCTCGTCCTCGACGACGAGGACGCGGATCGGCGCGGCGGTCGCGGGCGTGCTCATCGCGTCGCCCCGGCCGGGTCCCGCAGCGGCAGCTGCACCGTGAACACCGCGCCGACGTGCCGGGTCACCTCGATGCTCCCGCCGAGCCGCTGCACCACCTGCTGCACCAGCGCGAGGCCGATGCCGCGGCCGAACGCGTCCGACTCCTTCGTCGAGTAGCCGCGCGCGAAGACGTCGGCCGCCTCGGCGACGCCGGGTCCGCTGTCGGAGACCTGCAGCACCAGCTCGGCGCCCTCGGCTCCCGACGCCTCGGCCAGGCCGAGGTAGACCTCGACCCACGGCTCGCGGTCGGCGGCGGAGGAGGCGGCCGCGTCGAGCGCGTTGTCGATCAGGTTGCCGAGCACGGTCACCAGGTCGCCGGGCTCGAAGCCCTGCGCGCCCGGCTCGAGGTGCGTCTCGAGGTGCAGCTCGACCCCGCGCTCGCGGGCCTGGGCGGCCTTGCCGAGCAGCAGCGCGGCGATCACCGGCTCCTGCACCGAGCCGAGCACCCGGTCCGCGAGCCGCTGGCTGAGGTTCAGCTCGCCGGCCGCGAAGGCGAGCGCCTCCTCCGGCCGGCCGAGCTCGATCAGCGAGGCGATGGTGTGCAGGCGATTGGAGAACTCATGGGTCTGCGAGCGCAGCGCGTCCGAGAGGGTGCGCATCGACTCCAGCTCGCCGGACACCCGCTGCAGCTCGGTGCGGTCGCGGAGCGTCGTCACCGTGCCGAGCGGGCGCGCACCGGGGGAGGCGGCCGGCCGCTCGTTGACGACGAGGATCCGCTCGTGCGCCACGACCAGGCGGTCGGCGACCGGCTCGTCGGCGAGCAGCACCGCGCGCAGGGCGTCGGGGAGGTCGAGCTCGGCGACGGGCACCGGGATCGACACGCCCTCGAGCCCGAGCAGCTCGAGCGCGTGGTCGTTCGCGAGCACCAGCCGCCCGCGGTCGTCGACGAGGAGCAGCCCCTCGCGGACCGAGTGCAGCACCGACTCGTAGTAGGCGAAGACCTGGCTCATCTGCTCGGGCCCGCGGCCGCCCGTGACCCGGCGGAGGTAGCGGGCGAGCAGCCAGGAGCCGATGCCGCCGAGCGCCACCGCGCCGAGCACGCCTCCCGCGACGACCTGCAGGCGGGGGAGGAAGGAGGCGTCCACGCGGCTGAGGGTCACGCCGGCCGAGACCAGCGCGACGACGGTGCCGTCGGCGCTCTCGATCGGGGCGACGGCGCGCACCGAGGGGCCGAGGGTGCCGGTGTAGGTCTCGGTGAAGGTGCGGCCCTCGAGCGCAGGCGCGATGGTGCCGATGAACGGCAGGCCGATCTGCGCGCGGTCGCGGTGGGTGTAGCGGGTGCGGTCGGGGTTCATGATCGTGAGGAAGTCGACGCCGGTGTCGGCCATGATCTCCTCCGCGTAGGGCTGGAGCGAGGCGGTCGGGTCCGCGCCCTGCGCCGCGTCGAGGACGAACGGGTTGTCGGCGACCGTGCGCGCGACCACGAGGCTCCGCTGGGCCGCGTCGTCGCCGGCGCGCCCGCGGGCGTCGAAGGCGAGGACCAGCACCGCGATCGCGCCGATCACGAGGATGCAGATCAGCTGCACGGCGAACAGCCGGGCGGCGATGCTGCCGCGGGGGCTCGCTCCGGGCATCCGACCTCCTCGTCCGCGACCTGGACCTCGATGTCCGTGAACAGCTCGATGTCCGTGAACAGTATGAACGCAACATCGGACGGGCGACCCGCGGGGGCCAGCATCGTCGTACCCCCTCCCAGCTCGATGAAGAGACAGGACACGCTCATGGCGAAGACGCCCGGCAGCCCCGCCGACCGGCCCCGCACCGACAGGCTCAGCCCCGCGGTCACCCCCGCGAAGACCCGCCGGCGGATCGACCGCAACCACTGGCTCTACATCGCCGTGATCATCGCGGTCGTCGCCGGCGTGATCGTCGGTCTGGTCGCCCCCGCGTTCGCCGCCACGCTCGAGCCCGTCGGCAAGGCGTTCGTGGGCCTGATCAAGATGATGATCGCGCCGATCATCTTCTGCACGATCGTGATCGGCATCGGCTCGATCGCCAAGGCCGCGACGGTCGGCAAGGTCGGCGGTCTCGCCCTCGGCTACTTCATCGTGATGTCGACCTTCGCGTTGGCCATCGGCCTGGTCGTCGGCAACATCCTGCACCCGGGTGAGGGCCTCGACATCTCGAGCGCCACCTACGACACCACCGACCTCAAGGCGGAGTCGACCAGCGACTTCATCCTCGGGATCATCCCGGTCTCGCTGTTCTCCTCGCTCGTGGACGGCAGCATCCTGCAGACGCTCTTCGTCGCCCTCCTGGTCGGCTTCGCACTGCAGAAGATGGGCGCCAAGGGCCAGCCGATCCTCGGCGCGATCAAGCAGCTCCAGGTGCTGGTCTTCCGCATCCTCTCGATGGTGCTCTGGGTCGCCCCGATCGGCGCGTTCGGCGCGATCGCCGCGGTGGTCGGCAAGACCGGCTGGGGCGCGGTCGTCGCCCTCGCCACCCTGATGATCGGCTTCTACCTCACCTGCGCGATCTTCGTGGTCGTCATCCTCGGCCTGCTGCTGCGCCTGGTCACCGGCGTCAGCATCTTCTCGCTGATGAAGTACCTGGCCCGCGAGTACCTGCTCATCGTCGGCACCTCCTCCTCCGAGGCCGCTCTGCCCCGCCTGATCGCCAAGATGGAGCACCTCGGTGTCTCCAAGCCCGTCGTCGGCATCACCGTCCCGACCGGCTACTCCTTCAACCTCGACGGCACCGCGATCTACCTCACGATGGCCTCGCTCTTCATCGCCTCGGCGACCGGCGCCCCGATGTCGATCCCGGAGCAGATCGGGCTCCTGCTCTTCATGATGGTCGCGTCCAAGGGCGCCGCGGGCGTCACCGGCGCCGGCCTCGCCACGCTGGCCGGCGGCCTGCAGTCCTTCCGCCCCGACCTGGTCAACGGCGTCGGCGTCATCGTCGGCATCGACCGCTTCATGTCGGAGGCCCGCGCGGTCACCAACTTCACCGGCAACGCGGTCGCCACCCTCCTCGTCGGCACCTGGACCAAGCAGATCGACATGGTGCAGGTCCGCGAGGTGCTCGGCGGCCGCGCCCCCTTCGACGAGGCCACCCTCGGCGCGGACGAGCACGAGGCCCCGGCCTCCGGCACCTCGATCACCGAGGGCATAGCCTCCATCCAGGACTCGGACGAGGCCGAGCGCACCCGCGCGGAGCTGAGCGCGAAGCGCTAGCCGGAGCACTGGGCGGCCGGGCGCCGCACAACATCAGCTGAGAAGGGTGGGCCTCCTCCGTCAGGGGAGGCCCCCTCGTCTCAGCTGATGTTGTGCGGCCACCTGCTGGTCGAGTAGCAGCGCAGCGGCGTCTCGAGACCCACCGTCCTCCGCAGGGCGGGAATGCAGACTCGTCCTGCTGGCGGTGGTGGATCTCGATACGCCCACTGCGCGGTCTGCTCGATTAGCATGAACGGCGGGCGGCGGTCAGAGCCGGCGGACGCCCAGCAGTGGCAGGGTCACCGCGCAGAGGGGGCCGATCAGCAGGGCGAAGGCGAGGGTGCCGAGGCCGACGTCGCCGCCGAGGGCCCAGCCGATCAGGAGCACGGTGAGCTCGACGCCGCCGCGGGCCGCCCAGATCGGCACGCCGAAGCGGTTGTGGAGGCCGGTCATCAGGCCGTCGCGCGGGCCGGCGCCGAGGCGGGCGCCGATGTAGATCCCGCTCGCGACGGCCAGCAGCACCAGGCCGCCGGCGAACAGCAGCGCCTTCCCCCACCACTCGGCGGGCACGGCGAGCAGCTCGATCCCGACGCCGATCGTCGTGCCGACCACCAGCACGTTCAGCACGGTGCCGAGGCCGGGTCGCTGCCGCAGCGGGATCCAGAGCAGCAGGACGAGCAGTCCGATCACGTTGGTGAGCAGTCCGATCCCGAGTCCGGTCTGGCGGGCGACGCCGAGGGCGAAGACGGTCCACGGGTCCACGCCGATCGACGCGCGGATCATCATCGCGTCGGCGAAGCCGTAGAGCACGAGCCCGACCAGCAGCCGCGGCACGGGTCGCAGCCGCCACTGGCTCACCGGGGGAGCGGGGACGGCGAGGGGCGCGGTGATCGTCATGCCGAGAATCCCATCGCAGGAGTGGCCTTCTCCGCGCGGTCCAATCCGGCTATCTTGGACGCATGGCTGATGTCCACTTCGGCGTGCGCGCCCTGCAGACCCTCCTCGGCGACTGGCGCGAGCAGCGCGGCACCCGCCCCGCGTACCTCGCCCTCGCCGACCGCATCCGCCTGCTCAGCATCGACGGCCGCATCCCGACGGACAGCCGGCTCCCCGCCGAGCGCGAGCTGTCGGCGCGGCTCGGAGTGAGCCGCACCACCGTCGCCGCCGCCTACCGCGAGCTGCGCGACAGCGGCTACCTCGTCAGCGTCCGCGGCTCCGGCAGCGCGACCCGCCTGCCCGGCGCCGCGGTGCACGCCGTGCCGTCCCTCTCCCCCGACTTCGTCGACTTCACCAAGGCGGCGCTGCCCGCGGTCCCCGAGCTCGCCGAGGCCTACGCCCGCGCCGGCCGCCTGGCGCCGGAGTACTTCGAGGACGGCTCCTACGACACCGTCGGCCTGCCGCTGCTGCGCCGCGCGATCGCCGAGCGCTACACCCGCCGCGGGCTGCGCACCGAGCCCGGCCAGATCATGGTGACCATCGGCGCGCAGCATGCGATCGCGCTCGTCGCGCGCACCCTGCTCGCCCGCGGCGACCGCGCCCTGATCGAGGCGCCGACCTACCCGCACGCCTACGAGGCGCTGCGGCTCGCCGGCGCCCGGCTGGTGCCGGTCAACGTGGACGGCGCCGACGGCTGGGACGGCGAAGGCCTGATCGCGGCGATGCGCGGCACCAGCCCGACCCTCGCCTACCTGATGCCCGACTTCCACAACCCGACCGGCCGCTCGATGGCCGTCGACCTGCGCGAGCGCGCGATCGCCGCCGCGGCACGCCAGGGCACGCTGATCATCGCCGACGAGACCACCGCCGAGCTCGACATCGACCGGCGGATGTCGCCGCTGCCGTTCGCCTCCTACGGTCCCGAGGGCACGGTGATCTCGATCGGCTCGGTCGGCAAGACGCTCTGGGGCGGCATCCGGATCGGCTGGATCCGCGCCGAGCGGAGCGTCGTCCGCAAGCTCGTCGCCGCCCGCTCGGCCGGCGACCTCGGCAGCCCGATCGTCGAGCAGCTCCTCGTCGCCGACATGCTCGGCCGGATGGACGGCGTGCTGGAGCTGCGCCGCGAGCAGCTGCGGGCCGGCCGCGACCACCTCGAGGCGGCGCTCGCCCGCGCGATCCCGGAGTGGAGCGTGCCGCGGGTCTCCGGCGGCCTCTCCACCTGGGTCGGCCTCGGCCGCCCCGCCAGCTCGCAGCTGGCGCTCGCCGCCCGCACCTCGGGCCTGCTGATCACCGCCGGCCCGCGCTTCGGGATCGACGGCGCCTTCGAGCGCTTCCTGCGCATCCCGATCGGCTACTCGCCGGAGATCACCGACCGGGCCGTGGACGCGCTCGCCGTCGCCTGGGGTCAGGTGGCGCGCCACCCGGCGGCCGACACCGGCTACCTCGCCGACGTCGTCTGATCCTCCAGGTCCTCCCGGAGGGGGACGAATACTCAGCCAGCTGATGGAAGACTCACGGCGTGCATCTCCTCGCGGTCCTCAGCATGAAGAACCGGGCGCTCATCGCGCTCGTCACCGTCGTCATCGCCGTCTTCGGCGGCGTCGCCCTCACCGGGTTGAAGCAGGAGCTCGCGCCGTCGATCTCCTTCCCGCAGCTGGCGGTGATCTCGAGCTACCCGGGCGCCGCACCGGAGGTGGTCAACGACGACGTCTCGACGCCGATCGAGACCGCCATCCAGGGCGTTCCCGGGCTCGAGACGACCAGCGCGACCTCGTCCACGAACTCGTCGCTGATCTCCGCCTCCTTCGCCTACGGCACCGACCTGGCGACCGCCGAGCAGAAGATCCTGCAGGCGATCAACCGGATCAAGAGCACGCTCCCGGACGGCGTCGACCCGCAGGTGGTGACCGGCTCGTTCGACGACCTGCCGGTGCTGCAGCTCGCCGTCTCGAGCGACGGTGACGCGAAGGCGCTCGCCGACCGCCTGCGCACGAGCGTCATCCCGGACCTGGAGAAGGTGGACGGCGTCCGCGAGGTCGCCCTGGTCGGCGAGAGCGCGCAGCGCGTCACGATCACCCCGGACGACGCAGCGCTCAACGCCGCCGGCCTCTCGACCGCCGACATCCGCACCGCGCTGCAGCAGAACGGCGTGCTGGTCGCCGGCGGCGAGATCACCCAGGACGGCAGCACCTTCTCGGTGCAGTCCGGCGTCAAGCTCGACTCGACCGACGCGATCGCGGCGCTGCCGCTGATCCGGTCCGCCGGAGCCTCTGCGGCCGCCGGCATCCAGGTCGGCGGTGCCCTCGCGCCCACGCCCGCCCCCACCCTCGGCTCCGTCGCCACCGTCGCCGTCACCGACGCCCCGATCACCTCGATCTCGCGGGTGAACGGCCAGCCGGCGCTGACCCTCTCGATCACCAAGCTCCCCGCGGCGAACACGGTCGAGGTCTCCACCGGCGTCACGGCGCTGCTGCCGGATCTCGAGGCGTCGCTCGGCGAGAACGCGACCTTCACCTCGGTCTTCGACCAGGCCCCCTACATCCAGGACTCGATCGAGTCGCTCGCGCAGGAGGGGGCGCTGGGTCTCGTCTTCGCGGTGCTGGTGATCCTGCTGTTCCTGCTCTCGGTGCGCTCGACGCTGGTCACGGCGATCTCGATCCCGACCTCGGTGCTGATCACCTTCATCGGCCTGCAGACCGCGGGTTACACGCTCAACATCCTCACCCTGGGCGCGCTGACGATCGCCATCGGCCGCGTGGTGGACGACTCCATCGTCGTGATCGAGAACATCAAGCGGCACCTCGACGCGGGGGAGGAGCGCGCGGCGACGATCGCGGTCGCGGTGCGCGAGGTCGCGGGCGCGATCACCGCCTCGACCATCACCACCGTCGCGGTGTTCCTGCCGATCTCGTTCGTCGGCGGCACGACCGGCGAGCTGTTCCGGCCGTTCGCGCTGACGGTGTCGATCGCGCTGCTCGCCTCGCTGCTCGTCGCGCTGACGATCGTGCCGGTGCTGGCGTACTGGTTCCTCCGGCCCTCCAAGCGCCCCGGCGTGCGCGAGGCGGCGCAGGCGGCGCTCGCCGAGGAGCGCGGCGCAGCGGGCGAGACCGTGGTCCCGGCTCCCGAGGCCGAGCCTGAGCACGCCCGCCACAGCGCCCGCGCCACTCCCCGCCGCGCGGCCGGCCTGCAGCGGGTCTACGGCCCCGTGATCGCCTGGACCCTCCAGCACTCCGTCGCGACCGTCCTGCTCGCGCTGCTCGTGCTCGTCGGCACCGGCGCGCTCTACCCGCTGATGAAGACCAACTTCCTCGGCGCCAGCGGTCAGAACACCTTCACCGTCACCCAGACCGTGCCCGACGGCCAGAGCCTGGACGCGCAGGACGCGACCGCGCAGCAAGCCAGTGCGGCGATCCTCGAGGTCGGCGGCGTGCAGACCGTGCAGCTCTCGATCGGCTCGTCGAGCGGCGGGCTGCAGAGCGCGTTCGGCGGCGGAGGCGGCGGCACCTCGATCCGCTACTCCGTCACCACCGACGAGTCGGCCGACCAGGAGTCCGTGCAGGCCGACGTCCGCACGGCGCTCGGCTCGGTCGCCTCGGCCGACGACATCAGCGTCGCCGCCTCCTCGGGCTTCGGCGCCTCCTCGAACATCGAGGTCGACCTCTCGACCGCCTCGCAGAGCGACCTGCAGAGCGCGAACGACGCGCTGCTCACGGCGCTGCGCGGCACCGACGGCATCAGCCAGGCCGAGAGCAACCTCTCCTCCTCGCTGCCCTACATCGCCGTGCGGGTCGACCGCGCGGCGGCCGCCGACGCCGGGCTCACCGAGGTCGCGGTCGGCACGCTGGTCAGCCAGGCGCTGCAGCCGACGCAGACGGGCAGTGTCGTGATCGACGACCGCACCCTCTCCGTCTACCTCGCCGACGCGCAGCCGCCGGCCACCCTCGACGAGCTGTCGGCCCTCGAGATCCCGACGCGCACCGGGACGGTGCCGCTCTCCTCGCTCGCCGTCGTCGAGCGGACCGACGGGCCCGCGAGCATCACCACCGAGCGCGGGCAGCGCACCGCCACCATCACGGTGACCCCCGAGGGCGACGACCTCGCCTCCGCGAACGTCGCGGTGCAGAGCGCGATCGACGACACGGAGCTGCCGGCCGGCGTCTCCGCCTCGCTCGGCGGCGTCACGGCCGATCAGAGCGACGCGTTCTCGCAGCTCGGGATCGCGCTGCTGGTGGCGATCCTGATCGTCTACGTCGTGATGGTCGCCACGTTCCGCTCGCTCCTGCAGCCACTGCTGCTGCTGGTGTCGGTGCCGTTCGCGGCGACCGGCGCGATCCTGCTGCAGGTGCTCACCGGCGTGCCGCTCGGCGTGCCCTCGCTGATCGGCGTGCTGATGCTGATCGGAATCGTGGTCACCAACGCGATCGTGCTGATCGACCTGGTGAACCAGTACCGCGAGCGGGGGATGCCCGTGCGCGAGGCGCTGCTGCACGGCACCGAGCGGCGGCTGCGCCCGATCCTGATGACGGCGCTCGCGACGATCTTCGCGCTGCTGCCGATGGCGCTCGGCATCACCGGCCACGGCGGCTTCATCTCGCAGCCGCTGGCGATCGTCGTGATCGGCGGCCTGGTGTCCTCGACCGTGCTCACCCTGGTCGTGCTGCCGGTCGTCTACAACCTGGTCGAGGGGTATCGTGAGCGGCGGCGTGCCGCCCGCGCCGGAGAGGCGTCGGCATGAGCGACACAGGATTCAGCACCCCGGCAGTGGAGACCACGGCAGCGGAGGTCGTCGCGGCGGCCCCCGAGACGATCGGCTCCCGCTGGACGAGCGGCCCCGATCGCGCCGCCGCCGCGATCGCCGAGGTCGGCCCCGAGCGCTTCGTCGCCGCCGACTACCGCCCGGGCACCATCCGGCACATCGTGCTGTTCCGCTTCCGGCCGACGGCGCTCGTCGCCGAGGTGGACGGCGTGATCGCGTCCTTCCTCGCGCTCGGCGAGGAGTGCCTCCGCGACGGCCGCCCGTACATCGTCTCGATCGAGAACGGACCGCAGCTCAGCACCGAGGGCGCCGGCGAGGGCTTCGACCGCGCATTCCTGCTGACCTTCGCGTCCGAGGGCGACCTGAACTACTACATCGGCCGCCCGGCGGTCGACGGCCCCGGCCTGTTCGATCCCGCGCACGACGCCTTCAAGGGCCTCGTCGGCCCGCTGCTCGACACGGCCGGGGTGGTCGCCTTCGACTTCCGTCCCGAGCCGTTCGACGCCGGCGCGCTCGCGGGCTAGGGCTCGGGAGCCGGACGACGTGGCGACCCCCGACTTCATCCTCCGCCTGCGCGAGCGGGTGGGCACCGAGCTGCTCTGGCTGACCGGTGTCACCGCGGTGATCGTCCGCGAGGAGCCGGTCCGCCAGGTCCTGCTGGTCCGCCGCGCGGACACCGGCGCCTGGACCGCCGTCACCGGGGTCATCGATCCCGGTGAGACGGTCGCCGGCACCGCGCGGCGCGAGGCGCTGGAGGAGGCGGGCGTCGAGATCGAGGTCGAGCGCGTCGTCTGGCTGCACACCCTGCCGCCGATGGAGTACCCGAACGGCGACCGGGCGCAGTACCTCGACCACGTGCTGCGCGCCCGCTACCTCTCGGGCGAGGCGCACGTCGCCGACGACGAGTCGAGCGAGGTCGGCTGGTTCGCGCCGGACGCGCTGCCGCCGATGAGCGCCGATCACCGGGAGCGGATCAGCCGTGCGCTGTCCGACGAGACGGCCTGCGCCTTCGACTGAGCGCGAGCGCCTTCTCAGACCTGCTCCGAGACGAGCACGGCGCTCGTCCCTGGCTCGAGGGCGTCGAAGACGTGCGGCTCGTCGCCCGGGTAGGACAGGCAGTCGCCGGGCGCGAGCTCGACCGGGTCGTCGGCCGGCCCGGCCAGGGCGCGTCCGGTGGACAGGATCAGGTGCTCGACGGTGCCGCGGGCGTGCGGCTCCGAGTTCCGTGCGGCTCCGGGCTCGGCGGTGAGGCGGTAGACGTCGCGGCGGGCTCCCGGCGGGCAGGCGCTGAGCAGGGTGGCCGCGGAGTCCGCCGTCGCCGAGGCGCTGCGCGGGCCGTCCCCGGCGCGGATCAGCTGCACGGAGCGCCGTGGCGGCTCGACCAGGTGCGAGAACGGCACCCCGAGCGCGCCGCCGAGCGCCCAGAGCGTCTCGAGGCTCGGGTTGCCCTCGCCGGCCTCGAGCTGCGAGAGCGTCGACTTGGCGATCCCGGCGCGGCGGGCGATCTCGGAGATGCTCAGGCCGAGGCGGCCGCGCTCGCGGCGCAGAGCGGAGGCGACCAGGTCGCGCGGTGAGACGGCGTCCGTCATCGCACCGAGCGCGCGAAGCAGACGCCCGAGTCGTCGCCCACGTGCGCGCCGAAGCCGTCGATCTCGGTGAAGCCGAGCGCGCGGGCGGCGGCGAGGGCCGCGTCCGCCTCGACCGGGACGCGGAAGCGGAGCGTGCGGATGCGCTGCACGCTCGCGTAGGAGAGCGCGGCGGCGACGAGCCGGCGGGCGACGCCGATCCGCCGCGACTCAGGGGCGACCGCGAGGGCGAGCAGCTCGGCGAAGTCGTCGGGCCCGGGCGTCAGCGCCAGCACGCCGATCGGCTGCTGCGTGGCGCCGTCGCGGGCGACGAGGAGGCGGGCGTGCGGCGGAAGCTCGGCGGTGAGCAGCGAGGCGAGCGCTCCCGTCCCCGGCCGCTCCAGCCGGACGACGACCCCGACGGTCACGACGACGGTGCCGCGGCCGGCTCGGTCTGCGCGGCGGGCTCGAGCGAGAGCGTCTGCTCGGCCGGCGCGTCGAGCTGCTCGTGCAGGAAGTCGACGACGGTGCGGCGGAGCGAGTCGTCGAGCATCGCGATCGAGTGCCGGGTGCCGGGCACGAGGACGAAGTCGACGCTCGCGCCGGCCGCGTCCAGCGCCTCGGCGAAGTCCTGCGACTGGCTGAGCGCCACGCGCTCGCCGGCGGAGTGGGCGATGAGGAACGGCGGCTCGGAGCCGTCGACGTGAGCGATCGGCGAGGCCTCGCCCGCGACGGCGCAGTCCTCGAGGTCGGCGCAGTCGAGATAGCCGCGGACCGCCGCGCCGACTCCGACGATCGGGTCGTCGTCCGCCAGACCGGCCGCCGTGAGATCCGCGGGGCCGCTGAGGTCGACGACCGCGGCGAGGCGCGAGGTGCCGGCGTCGTCGGCCGTCAGCGCGTCGTCGGTGCCGAGCAGCGAGACGAGGTTGCCGCCGGCCGAGCCGCCGAACGCGGCGACCCGGGACGGATCGATCCCGAAGCGCTCGGTCTGCGCCGGCTCGAGGATCCAGTCGAGGGCGGCCGAGACGTCCTCGATCTGCGCGGGGAAGACGTCGGCCGGGGCGAGGCGGTAGTTCACCGAGACGGCGACGAAGCCCTCGGACGCGAGCCACTGGCAGAGCGGGCGCCAGTTCGGGTCGGACTTGTCGCCGCGGGTCCAGCTGCCGCCGTGCACGACGAGCACCGCGGGGAGGGCGGCGCCGGCGGCCGCGTCGACGGGCGAGCAGACGTCGAGCGCCTGGCCCGTCGCCTGGTCGTAGACGAGGTCGGCGGTGACGGGCACGTTGTCGTAGGCGGTGACCGCGGCGACGCCGGCCGCCTGCGCGATCGGCTGCGAGACGGGGGCGCTCGAGCAGCCGGCGAGGCCGACCGCGAGCAGCGTCAGGATCGCCGACGAGAGGGCGATCGGTCGCGTGGGTCGGCTGGGCTCGCGCATGGGTGAGGCGAGCATAAGGGAGAAGGCGGCCCCCGCCTAGAGCGACCCCGCGATCAGGGGGTGGACAGCGGGACCGGCGGCCGTTCGTCGCTCTCCCGCCGCTCCTCGGCGACCTCTCCGGGCGCCTCCGCCTGCAGCCGCACGAGCACCACGCCGACGAGGATCAGCGCCCCACCGCCGAACTGGATCGGCGCCGGCAGCTCGCCGAGCAGGGCCCAGGCGGCGACGATCGAGAACAGCACCTCGGTCAGCCCGACGAAGGAGGCGATCCGGGTGCCGAGCCGCGAGCCGCCCTCGATCCCGAGCAGGTAGGCGAGCACCGTGGACATGCCGAGGATGACCGCCGCGGGCAGGAACCAGGGCACGTCGTTCCCGACGAAGACGACGTCGCCGAAGGTCGCCCGCAGCGGGACGAGTCCGGTGACGCCGAGGATCAGCAGGAGCCCCGCGCCGACCGTCATCGCCCCGGCGGTGAGCGCGATCGGCGGCAGCTCCGGATCGATCCGGCCGGCGATCACGTAGTAGACGCAGAGGCCGAGCGAGGCGGTCAGCGCCCAGGCGACGCCGACCAGCTCCGGCGTGGACTGGCCCGAGAGGTCCAGCACCAGCACCAGGCCCGCCAGTGCCAGCGCCGAGCCGGCGAGGGTGAAGCGGCCGGGATGCCGGCGGGTGCGTGCCCAGGCGAAGAGGACGAGGAACACGGGAGCGAGGTACTCGATCAGGAGCGCGACGCCGACCGACATGTGCTCGATCGCGCTGTAGAAGCAGAGCTGCGCGGCGATCACGGCGAAGACGCCGTAGAGGCCGACCGTGCCGAGGTTGCGGCGGAGCACGTGCCAGCGGCCGCGCAGCGACAGCGCGGCCGGGATCGCGAGGATCAGCGCCGCACCGCCGGCCCGCCAGAGCACGGCGGCGGAGGGACTCCAGCCCGCCTCGAGCAGCGGCTTCACGAAGGGCCCGCCCAGGCCGAACGCGGCGGCGGCGGCGAGGGCCAGGAGCAGGCCGGAGCCGAGCTGCCGCGGTGGCGCAGTGGGAGTCACGTCAGCCTCTTTCAGGAGTCAAAGTCGTTATGCTCGTGACAGTACTGAGCGAACGTGTCAGGAGTCAACATGGTCTTCGCCTATGACGTGGAAGCGGCCCTCACCTCGACGGCCGTCCTGGTCAACACCCTCCCCGAGCTGTCGCAGTCCGGCGAGGACGAGATGGCGTCGATCGAGCAGCTGGACGAGTTCCTGCTGGACAACCGCTACACCGGCAGCCGCGACGGCTCGACCGCCGAGCTGGAGGCGGTGCGCTCGGTGCGCGCGCCGCTCCGCTCGCTCTGGCGCAGCCGCGCCGAGGAGGACCTGGTCGCCGTCGTCAACGGAATGCTCGAGGAGGGCCGCGCGCTGCCGCAGCTGGTGCGGCACGGCATCTTCGGCTGGCACCTGCACGCGACCCGCGACGAGAGCCCGCTGGCCACCCGCATCGTGGTGGAGGCGGCGATGGGCTTCGTCGACGTGATCCGCGGCGACGAGCGCGACCGCATCCGGATCTGCGCGGCGGACGACTGCGAGGCGGTGCTCGTCGACTTCTCCCGCAACCGCTCGAAGCGCTACTGCGACACCGGCAACTGCGGCAACCGCGCGAACGTCGCGGCGTACCGGGCGCGGCGCGCGTCGAGCTGAGGGGGCGAGCTGCCGATGCCCTAGCCAGCGCCCGGGGTCGCGTGTAAACTCCCTGGGTCGGCTCTTGACTCCGTGCGTCGCCGCACGGATGGGTTTGTCAGTCAAGCGGGCCGGATCTCCGACAGTCGTCGCGAGATGAATCACATGTGTGAATCGGCCCCGGTCAGCGTCTCAGAGCAGCGACTCACCCGGGTTCCCGCAGCGCCCTGTCCGTTCGCACCCCACGAGGGTGATCGATCGGCGTGTGCCTGCTCGCGCAAGACCTGAACCCAGGAAGCAGCCATGCCCAAGAACAAGAAGCCCGCCGGCGGACGCCCCGCCAAGAACTTCGAGCCCAACCGCTTCGGCGCCTCGAGCGGCAAGTCGCAGCTCGGCGGACGCCCGCGCTTCGCCGCGCCGAAGACCGGCTCCCGCAGCGAGGGCCACCGCGGCTACCGCCCCGTCGACGAGAACGCGCCCAAGAAGGCGCGCTGGAACGCCGAGGAGCGCGCCGCCAAGCTGACGGAGCGGGGAGAGAACCGCGGAGAGTCCCGCAGCTACGACCGCGACGACCGCCCCGCCCGCTCCTACAACCGGACCGACCGCCCCGCGCGCTCGAACGACCGCGACGACCGTCCGGCGCGTTCCTACGACCGCGGCACGGACCGTCCGGCTCGCAGCTTCGATCGCGACGCGCGTCCGGCCCGTTCCTACGACCGGACCGACCGTCCGGCCCGCTCGAACGACCGTGACGACCGTCCGGCCCGTTCCTACGACCGGAGCGACCGCCCCGCGCGCAGCTTCGACCGCAAGGACCGTCCGGCCCGCTCCTTCGACCGTGACGCGCGTCCGGCCCGCTCGAACGACCGCGACGACCGTCCGGCGCGTTCCTACGAACGCAGCGACCGTCCCGCCCGCAGCTTCGACCGCACGGACCGCCCCGCGCGCTCCTTCGACCGCGACGCCCGCCCGGCCCGCTCGTTCGACCGCACCGACCGCGCCGACCGCCCCGCCCGCAGCTCCGACCGCACCGAGCGCCCGGCGCGCGGCTTCGACCGCGGCACCGAGCGTCCCGCCCGCGGCGGCAACGACCGGAACGACCGCGGCCCGCGTCGCGACTCCGGCTCGGACTTCTACCCCAAGCGCGACGGCCGCGCCTCGCACCAGGCCGACGACGTCGTGCTCGAGCGCCTCGAGGCGACCGCCACGCTCGCCGTCGACGTCGAGGGCGTCAGCTTCGGCGACCTCGGTCTCGGCGCGAACATCGTCCGCCAGCTGACCCAGATGGGTGCGGCCTCGCCGTTCCCGATCCAGGCCGCGACGATCCCCGAGGTCCTCGCCGGCAAGGACGTCCTCGGCCGCGGCAAGACGGGCTCCGGCAAGACGATCGCGTTCGGCGCCCCCGTCGTCGAGCGCCTGATGGAGAACGACGGAGCCAAGGGCCGCAAGCCCGGCCGCGCCCCGCGTGCCCTCATCCTCGCGCCGACCCGCGAGCTGGCGATGCAGATCGACCGCACCATCCAGCCGATCGCCCGCTCCGTGGGCCTCTTCACCGCGACGATCTTCGGCGGCGTGCCGCAGTACAAGCAGGTCGGCGCCCTCCAGCGCGGCGTGGACATCATCATCGCCACGCCGGGCCGCCTCGAGGACCTGATCGAGCAGGGTCGCCTCGACCTCTCGACCATCACGGTGACCGTCCTCGACGAGGCCGACCACATGTGCGACCTCGGCTTCCTCGAGCCGGTGCAGCGCATCCTCCGCCAGACCAAGCGCGGCGGCCAGCGCCTGCTCTTCTCGGCCACCCTGGACAAGGGCGTCGCGACGCTCGTCGACGAGTTCCTCGTCGAGCCGAGCGTGCACGAGGTCGCGGGCGAGGACCAGGCGTCCTCGAGCATCGACCACCGCGTCCTGCTGATCGAGCACCGCGACAAGGGCGCGATCATCGAGGAGCTCGCGGCGCGCGCCGGCAAGACGCTGATCTTCGCCCGCACCCGCGCGTTCGCGGAGCAGCTCGCCGAGCAGCTCGAGCACGCCGACATCCCGGCGACCAGCCTGCACGGCGACCTCAACCAGTCCCGTCGCACCCGCAACCTCGCGCTGCTGACCAGCGGCCGGGTCGACGTCCTCGTCGCGACCGACGTCGCCGCGCGCGGCATCCACGTCGACGACATCGACCTCGTGATCCAGGCCGACGCCCCCGACGAGTACAAGACCTACCTGCACCGCTCCGGCCGCACCGGCCGCGCGGGCAAGAAGGGCACGGTCGTCACGCTGATCACGCGCAACCGCCGCCACCGCATGGAGGAGCTGCTCGAGCGCGCCGAGATCCGCGCCGACATGATCCAGGCGTACCCGGGCGACCGGGTGCTGGCCGAGATCAGCGCCGGCGAGTAGTCGCTCTCTCCCTGCTCGCGCAGGAACGCCGAAGGGCGGACACCCGGTGGGTGCCCGCCCTTCGGCGTTTCAGGGGTGCGATCCGAGGATCGCGCCGGCTCAGGAGGCCGGGGGGGCCAGAACGGTGTCGATGAGGTACACGGTCGCGTTGGCGGTCTGGACGCCGCCGCAGATGACCTTGGAGTCGTTGACCATGATGTCGTCGCCGGAACCGGTGACGGTGACGTCGCCGCCCTGGACGGTGGCGTGCGTGCCGTCGATGTCGTCAGGGGCGATCTGGCCGGGGACGACGTGGTAGGTCAGGATCGAGGAGAGCGTGGCCGCTCCCTCGGGGGTCTTCAGCGTCTCGAGCGTCGCGGCGTCGAGCTTGGCGAACGCGTCGTCGACGGGGGCGAAGACGGTGAACTCGGCGCTGTTCAGCGTGTCGACGAGGTTGACGTCGGGGTTGAGCTGACCCGAGACCGCAGCGGTCAGGGTGGTGAGCAGCGGGTTGTTCGACGCGGCGGTGGCCACCGGGTCGAGGGCCATTCCGCCGACCGAGCCGGCGCCGTCCGGGACCTGCTCGGCGTACGCGGCGCAGCCGGAGCCGACGAGGTTGGCGGCCGGGTCCATGGTCGCCATGGGGGTGGCGGACTCGGTCATCATCGGGGTCGACATCTCGGAAGCGGTGTCGCTGGCGGCGTCGGTGGTGCCGGCGCCGGACGAGCAGGCGGTGAGGCCGAGGGCGGCGGTGCCGAGCAGGGCGAACGCGGCGAGGGTGGTGCGCTTGGTGGATCGCATGGGGATGCTCCTTCGTGATACGGCCCCCACGGGATGCGGAGGACCTGGCTGTGTGTGGACCGTTTCGCGGCCGTTGAACAGTCTTCGGAGCCCTCCCCGAGGGGGTTTGGAATCGATCGGAGCAATCGGGTCACGGGTTCATAACGGCGGAGGCAGGGCGATTACCCTGGATGTCGGTCCGCGCACGCTGTGCGGCACGAGAGACCAGCGACACGAGAGACCAGGAGTCGAGCAGGTGCAGACGCGCAGGGCACGGACGGCACGCGGAGTCGTCGCCGCCGTCGCCGCGACCGCGACCGCCGCCGCCTCGCACACCCTCGCCGGCGCCGAGGCCCCCGCTCCGGCGATCCTCGCGCTCGCCACCGCCTTCGCGGCCGTCGCCTGCGTCCTGCTCGCCGGTCGCACGCTCTCGCTCGCGCGCCTCGCGACGGCGGTGCTGCTCAGCCAGCTGGCCTACCACTCCCTCTTCCTGGTGACCGGCGGTGGCGGCGACGTCAGCGTCGTGGGCGCCACCGCCGGTGGCCACTTCCACGGCGGCGGCACGGTCGAGCTGATCGCGGGGGCGTCGGGTCATGCCGCGCACACCCCGCTGATGCTCCTCTCGCACCTGGTGGCCGCCGTCGTCACCGTCGCGGCGCTCCGCCACGGCGAGCGCGTCTTCTGGACCCTCGGCACCGCCGTGCTCCGCGTCGTCGTGCGCCTGGTCGCGCGAGCGTCCGCCCTGCTGGCACCGCTCGGCGCCTCGGTGGCCGTCCTCGGCGCCGTCGAGCCGAGCGCGCCTCGCGCCCTCGACGCGGTCCTGCGGGTCCTGCGGCACCGCGGCCCGCCCGCGCGCGCCCTGCTCGCCGCCTGACGTCCTGCCCGCTCCAGTGGGCCGTGTCCGCCGGTGAGCCCGCGCGCACCGCGATCCCGCGCTGCGCCCTCACCCTTCTCGGTGCCGCCCTCTCGCGGCTGCGCCGACTCCCGCTAGGACTCCTCACGATCATGACCACCACCCGCACCCGCACTCGCACCTCCTCCTCTGCCTCCGCCTTCTCCTCCCGCGTCCGCCTCGTCGGCGGCGGTGCGCTCGTCGCCGCGGGCTCCGTCGCCCTCGCGCTCGCCGCTCCGACGGCCGCGAGCGCGCACGTCACCGCCGCGGCCTCGAGCACGGCCGCCGGCTCGTACACGGTCGTCACCTTCTCGCTCGCCCACGGCTGCGAGGGCTCGCCGACGACCGGGCTCAGCATCACCATCCCCGAGGGCATCAACTCGGTCAGCCCGACCGTGAACCCCAACTGGGACGTCGTGAAGAACGAGGTCGAGATCGCCGACCCGGTGACCGACTCGCACGGCAACACCGCGACCCAGCGCGTCTCCGACGTCGTCTACACCGCGAAGACCGCGCTCGCCGACGGCTACCGCGACACCGTCTCGCTGCAGCTGCAGCTGCCGGAGGACGCGGCCGGCTCGACGCTCGAGTTCCCGGTGCTGCAGACCTGCGAGACCGGCTCGACCGCCTGGGACCAGCCGACCGTCGAGGGCGAGGACGAGCCGGAGCTGCCCGCGCCGACCGTCGCCGTGGCCGCCGCGATGGAGGGCTCGGGCCACCACGACGACGACGGCGACGGTGACGACGCGGTCGCGACGACCGCCTCCGCCACCACGGCCGCCGGCCAGAGCGACGATGTGCTCGCGCGCGTCCTCGGCGTCGGCGGACTCGTCCTGGGTGCCGTCGGCGTCGCCTTCGGTCTCGCCTCGCGTCGCCGCAGCCCGAAGGCGTCCGCGTGACGCTCGCTCACCGGAAGGGCGGACGCCTCGTCCTCGCCGCCGCCGCGCTCGGGCTACTCGGCTCGGTCGCGGTGGCGGCGCCCGCCAGCGCGCACAACTACCTCGTCTCGACGACGCCCGCCGTCGACTCGACGGTGACCGAGCAGCCCGGCACCCTCGCTCTGACGACCAATGACGACCTGCTGGTCCTCGGCAACGACGGAGCGGCCGCGGCCCTGCGCGTCGTCGGTCCGGACGGCCTCTACTACGGCGACGGCTGCGTCAGCGTCGTCGGACCGGAGGCGTCGATGCCGCTCGAGCTGGGCGCGGCCGGTGCCTACGAGGTGACCTGGCAGGTCGTCTCGACCGACGGGCACCCGGTCTCCGGGCAGTACGGCTTCGACTGGCAGCCGGGAGCGGACGTCGCCCTCGCCGAGGGATCGGAGTCGGTCCCCGACTGCAACGGCACCGTCGCGGTGTCCGACGCCTCGGCGCCGTCCGCGGACGAGGCGGAGGCGGCGACCGGGTCGGACCCGGCGCTGCTCGGCGACGTGCTGTGGATCGGCGGCGCGCTCGTGGCCGTCGTCGCGGCGATCGGCATCACGCTGCTCGTGCTGCGGCGGCGCCCGCAGAGCTGACCGCGGGGCGGGCCTCCTGCTCTCCTCCCAGGGTCAGCCCAGGAGGCTCGCCAGCGGTCCGCCCTCGAGGTCCGCGAGGATCGCCGCGGCGTCCTCGTAGACCGCGACAGCGCCGGCCTCGCGCAGCTCGTGCTCGCCGGTGCCGCCCGACTGCACCGCGACCGTTGCGAGGCCGGCCCGCTCGGCGGCGAGGACGTCCCAGGTCGCGTCGCCGATCATGATCGCGCGATCGGTCGAGACGCCGGCGCGCTCGAGCGCGATGCTGATCACATCGGGCGACGGCTTCGCGGTCTCGACGTCCTCACCGCTCGTCACCGCGTGCACCGCGTCGCTGAGGTCGAGGACGTCGAGCAGGATCTCCAGCTCGTTCTGCGGCGCGGACGTCGCCAGCACGATGCGGACGCCCCGCCCGGCGAGCGCCCGGATCAGCTCGCGCGCTCCGGGCAGGAGCGCGATCCGAGTGGACGCCTCGGCGTAGTTCTTCGTGTGCAGGCCCTTCACCAGGGTGCGCGTCTCGTCGTCGACGTCGTCCTCGAGGAGCAGGTCGAGCAGCTCCGACGAGTCGGCGCCGATCGCCCGCTGGATCCGCCAGGTCGCGACATCGAGGTCCGCCTGCCAGAAGGCGCGCGACCAGGCCTCCACGTGCAGGAAGTTGGTGTCGGCGAGCGTGCCGTCGATGTCGAAGAGCACGGCGGTCGGTGTCGTGGGCATGTGGTTCGTCCTCTGCTGGATGCGGGAGCTGGATGCGTGAGCCGAGTGCGGGAGCCGGTTCTCACCAGGCCGAAGTGGGAACCCTACGCCTGCGCGCGGGCATCAGCAGGACCCCTTGACTCGTGATCGGCGGGTCCTGACGGGCGACGCCGCGGGCGACCTCGTCGGCGATGACCTCGAGCCGGGCGGCGCCCTCGAGATCGCCGGGCAGGATCACGCGGTCGTAGCCCAGGTTCACGACGAGGTGCTCGGGCCCGAGCGCCCAGTGCAGGCTTCCCGCGCCGGCGGTGGCCGGGACGATGCTCGCCTTCCTGCCGCGGTCGGCGGACCGGATGCCGATCCGGCCGCGCCACGCGTTGTGGAGGCGGACGAGCAGCGCGTGCAGAGCGGCGACGACCTCCGGGTCCGCCGTCCGAGTGTCGGGGGTGGACTCCGGTGGCTCCCACGGCGGCGGGAGCTCGGCGTCCGCGTCGATCTCGAGGGCGACGCGGAGGGTCGCGCCGCCGGTGGAGCGGTCCCAGGACGCGAGTCGCTGCAGCCTCCGTCGGGAGGGGTCGGGGACGAGGACGCTGCCCTCGCCGATCGCCGGGATGCTGCCGAGCAGCGTCTCGCCGACGATCCCGCGCACTGTTCCTGTGACGGGCCGTGCGTTCGGCGACGTGTCGTGGTGCTCCTCGCCGTACTGCTCGGGGCGACCCGCCCGAGCCGGGAAGCCCAGCAGCGACCAGGCGACCTGGTCCCCGACCGCGAACGGCGCGCCGCAGCAGTCCAGCTCCCAGCCCTCGCGGACGACCTCGATCAGGCGTGGCGAAGAATCGATCATCGGTGGCTCCCGCTCCCGTTCTCTCGCTGAACACGTCCCAACTCCGATCCTCGCACCGCCACCTCGTGACCTCAGGACGGCGGTGGCTCGTCCTTCACGGCGTCCGCTTCTCTGCCCGGTGCCGCGCGGCCTCTCGGCGGCCCCGTGCGCGCGGGGTGGGTGACGTGCCGCCTGCCGGTCGGGCTCGTCCAGTGCAGGACTCCGGCGGGCCGGTGCTCGACCTGCCAGGTGCTGGTGTGCCGGAGCCGATGGTGGTGGCGGCAGAGGTGGGCGAGGTTGTCGGCGTCGGTGCGGCCGCCGTGCTGCCACTCGACGCCGTGGTCGACGTCGCTCGCGGAGGCCGCGCGGGTGCAGCCGGGGAAGCGGCAGGTCTCATCGCGGTGCAGCAGGTGGCGCCGCAGATCGGCGGGCACCCGGTACGAGGTGCGTCCCACGGAGAGCACCGCGCCGGTCTCCGGATGGGTGAGGATCCGCGTGAAGGAGGGCGCATCGGCCGCGAGGCGGCGGGCGGTCTCGGGGTCGATCGGCCCGTAGCCGTCGAGGGTGCCGGGCTCGTCGGAGCGGCCGAGGAGCGTGAGAACGGGGACGGTGACCGCGACCCGCGGACGGATCCCGACGGGGACGGCGGTACCGGTCGAGCGCCGCTCCGCGCAATCGGTCTCGCCGTCGATCAGGAGCGCCGCTCCGACGTCCGCCCGCAGCTGCCCGATCGTCCGCTTCTCGCCGGGCAGCTCGCGCAGGGAGCGCGCCGCGCGGTCGATGCGGTCGAAGGCGCCCTGCGCCTGGGGAGCGGGAAGGTGCAGGAGCAGGGTGGCCATGCCGTCGCTCCCGCCGTCGAGCCAGACCGCGCGCCGCGCGGCGCAGCGGCGGTGGCGCTCGGTCGTCGACTCGGGATGCAGTTGCTCCCGCAGAGTCCGGAGGCGGCGCTGCAACTGCGGGGGAGTGCGGTCGGCCGCGACCACGGCGGCCTCCTCGTCGAGGCGACCGCGCACCTCGGGCGGCAGCTCGACGGCCGCACGGAGGATCACCCGCGCGTGCTCGGGCGAGATCCGCCCCTCACGGAGCGCGGCGAGGGTCTGCGGGAGCTCGTTGACGAGCAGCCTGCTCTCCTCGATCAGCCCGGAGACGTGCGCTTCCGACATCCGCAGCGCGGTGGCGAGTTCGGCGACGAGCGCCCGCAGCGCCGCCTCCCGCCGTTCCGCGCGGCTGCGCACCAGCGGATCGACCAGCACCTCGTACGAGGCCGCCGCCGCGAGCCGGGCGCGCTCGACCAGCTCGGCACGCTGCGCCTCCGCTCGCGCCCGAAGCGGATCGGCCGCGCACACCGCCTCGACCGCGGAGGCGAGCACAGCATCCGCGCCCCCGCGCCCCTCGCGGGGTCGCTCCCCGTCCTCGTTCTGAACCATACGGGAATGGTTCCAGAGACCACCGACGCGCGGTCGCCTCCTCCGACGGATCGTCAGAGAACTCGCCGAAGTCGTCCCTGTGGAGGAGCCATCACCTCAGCTCTGGCGGACTCTAGGCATACACGCGCACCGTCTCCCGGATCGTGTTCGCGTACTCGTATATCTCGTCCAGCGTCGAGATCGCGTGACGCGTCTCGTTCTTCTCCTGATCGAAGGTTCCGAGGTACTTCTGCTTCCGGTTGAAGTGCAGGCGCGCGACCGGCTTGCGGTTGTTGTCGTCGATGATGATGGCGAAGTACGACTTCGCGTCGCGCGAGGCGATTCTGCTCACCTTGACCTCGCTGCAGGCGATCGCCTTCACGATCTGATAGCCCTCGAGCTCCTCGAGCGTGGTCTCGATGTCGCTCTGATCCTCGAGCTCCTCCTCGACCACGGCCTGACTCGTGACCGCCTGCTCGGCGGCGATCATCTCCGTCCGCGGGAAGTTCGGAGCTCCGAGTGCTGTCTTCAGTCGTTCATTGACCTGCTCGTTGAGGAACTGCTTCGAGGCCTTCGTCACCAGGGCCGTGAACTGCTCCCGCACCTTCTGCGTGTAAGCACCGCCCTCGTAGACGCGAGTCGTGAAGAACTTGACCCACTCGTCCGTGGGAGAGGCGAACTGAGCCGCCAGCTCGCGCTTCAGCTGTCCGATGTACTTCAGCTCGCCGGCCGCGCTGATGATCGAGTCGAGGTCGAAGACCTCCTTGGTCAGCTTCACCAGCTCGGGGATCAGTGTCTCGTCGATGTCGGTGAGGTCGAGCACCAGGAAGGGCTTGGCGTCCATCCGGTTCGGAGCGTCGAGGTCGGTGTAGAAGTGGTACTGCTCACCATTGGTGAGGATCGCGATACGGGCGTTGGTCACCGCGAAGTATCGGAAGAGCTGCGAGGCGTGCTCGATCTTCAGCGGCTCACTCGACTTCTTGCACTCGACGAGCATCTGCACGTCCCCGTTGTGGACGATCGCATAGTCGATCTTCTCGCCCTTCTTCACGCCGACATCGGCGATGAACTCCGGGACGACCTCGAGGGGATTGAAGACGTCGTAGCCGAGGATCGTCGAGATGAAGGGCATGACGAAGGCGTTCTTCGTCGCCTCCTCGGTCTGGATGATGTCGCGCTGCTGGGTGACCTTCGTCGCAAGGGCGATCAGTCGTTCGGTGAATTCCACGGGTCTCCTCATCGAGGCGGAAAGGCTCTGTCCCGGTGAATGCTCACCGATGATCGTGCGAATCGCCACCCCCTTTTGGGGACCGTGAATGTCACACCCGCCGCGGCACCGTGAACACCGTCTCCACGCCCGGCGAGTACAGCACCGAGTCCGGTGCCCGCGTCGCCAGCCCCGGGAACCCCGCGACCTCGAGCAGCCCGTCGTCGAGCGCGAGCAGCTCCGCGCGCTGCAGCGGCCACGGCCGGTGCAGGTTGCGGCCGTACCAGGTCGAGCCCAGGTGGCGCTCGTGGTAGGCCCAGCGCGAGGTCAGGAAGCCGGCGAGCGGGTCCTCGGACGCGTCGGTGCCGGGGGTCGGCCGCACCACGATCCGCGAGCGCGCGGCGGGATCGCCGATCCGCTCGGTCGTGTAGATGACGGCACCGTGGCGGTGCTCGATCCCCATCCGCGCCCAGCGGTAGGGCAGGCCGAAGACGGCCTGCGCGGTGAGCACGGGGAGCAGGTGCGACGCCTCGAGCGAGACGAAGACGACTCCGCGGCGCCCGTGCCGGTCGATCGAGTAGAGCCGCACGTTCACCTCGGGGAAGGTCCCCAGCCAGGGCACGCGCGGTCCGCCGAGGAACGCCGTCCGCGACAGCCGGAACGGGATGAGGCCCACCCAGGAGGCGCCGTCGTGCTCGTCCGGGCGCACTCCGGGCGGCAGGTGCGGCGCGACCAGCGCCGGGTCGACGCGCCAGTGCAGGAAGGCGGCCTCGGTCCAGCGCTGGCGGAGGATGCGCGGCCCGCCGAGCGCGGGCGCGGAGCGGGTCACGGATTCGACGGAGGTCACGCCGCCATCGTGCTCCCCGCTGCTGCGAACCGGCCGGTGCAGCGCAGTATCGGCGCGCCCCGCGGCATCCGCGGCGCGATTCATCGCCCGGAGCCGGCTCCCGCGAGCTCCACCAGCGCCGAGACGGCGACCCGCACCGGCGCCGACGACGCCACCGACCCGCGCACCACCGCGTGGATCGACCGCAGCGGGCGCGGCCGCACCAGTGGCACCGCCACGAGCCCGGCCGGGAGGGGCTGGGCGGCCAGCGCCGGCAGCACCGTCAGTCCCATCCCCGCGGCGACGAACGCGACCGCCGTCACGTGATCGTTCGCCTGCACGTGGAAGCGCGGCGTGAACCCCGCCGCCGCGCAGGCGTCGACGAGGGTCCGGCGGCACCAGCCGGTCGGCAGGTCGTTGTCGATCCACCGGTCGCCCGCGATCTCGGCCAGCTCGATCTCAGCGCGCCCGGCGAGCGGGTGCGACCGGTCCAGCACGGCGAGGTACGGATCGTCGATCAGATGGTGCGCCGTGAACCCGGGGGAGTCCGCCGACCCGCCCGGCTCGGCGACCAGCAGCTGCACGTCGGGCCGGTCGGCCGGGTCCTCCGCCACCTCCTCGCCCAGGCGCAGATCGAGTGCCAGCTGCGGGAAGCCGGCGATCAGCCGCCGAGCGACCTCGGGCATCCACGCGCTGCCGACGGAGGCGAAGTAGGTCATCGAGAGCCGCCCGGCCCGGCCCGCGCGCAGGTCGGCGACGACCGCCTCCGCCTCGCCGAGCCGCTCCAGCACCCGGTCGGCCTGCTCGGCGAGGGTGCGGCCCGCGGCGGTCGGCCGGACGCCGCGCCCGACCCGCTCGAGCAGGGTCAGCCCGGTCTCGCGCTGCAGCGCGGCGAGGTGCTGGCTGATCGCCGAAGGCGTGTAGCCGAGCGACGACGCGGCGCCGACGATCGAGCCGGCCGCGACGACGGCGCGGAGGACGCGGAGGCGCTGGACGTCGAGCATGCGCCGACCCTAGCGATCATGAAGCCGCACTGCACGATCCGGTAGAACCGTGGACTGGTGCTGACGCCCGCCGCCCCGCCACGATGAGTCCATGACCAGCACCGCACCCGCCCCCACCACCGCCGCCCCGAGCCGCCGCGACGCGGTCCTGCTCTGGTCGGCGATCGCGGTGACGGTGCTGCTCTGGGCCTCGGCCTTCGTCGGGATCCGCTTCGCCGCGGACGACTTCGAGCCCGGCGCGCTCACCCTCGGCCGGATCGTCATCGGCTCGATCGCGCTGACGGTCGTGCGCCTCGTGATCACGGCGCGCCGCCGCGGTGATCGTCCGGAGCGCAGCCGGGTGCCGCGCGGCCGGATCCTCCTGCTCGTGCTCGTCTGGGGCGTCGCCTGGTTCGGCGTCTACAACCTCGCGCTCAACGCGGCCGAGCGGCACGTCGACGCCGGCACCGCGGCGCTCCTGGTCAACATCGCGCCGATGATCACCGCGGTCCTCGCGGGTCTCCTGCTCGGCGAGGGCTTCCCGCGGCGCCTGCTCGGCGGCATGGCGGTGGCGCTCGCCGGAGTCGCGGTCATCGCGTTCTCGACCTCCTCGGGGCAGTTCGACGTGATCGGCGTCGTCCTCGGCCTCGCCGCCGCGGTCCTCTACGGCGGCGCCGCGACGCTGCAGAAGCGCCTGCTCGGGCACGTCGACGCGATGACGATGACCTGGATCGGCTGCCTGGCCGCGACCGTCGCCTGCCTGCCGTTCGCCCCGGAGCTGCTCGCCTCGCTGCAGGCCGCGCCCGCCTCCTCGATCGCCGCCGTCGTCTACCTCGGCGTCTTCCCGACGGCCGTCGCCTTCACCACCTGGGGCTACGTCCTCTCCCGCTCCAGCGCCGGGCGCACGGCGGCCACCACCTACGCGGTCCCGGCCGTCGTGGTGCTGCTGTCCTGGCTCCTGCTCGCCGAGACCCCGCCGGCCGCCGCGCTGATCGGCGGCGCGATCGCGCTGGGCGGAGTCGCGGTCGCCACGCTCCGGCGGCGGCCCGCGGGAGTCTGAGGGAGCGCTCACTCCCCGGCGATATGCTGGGGCCACGTTCGTCCAGTCGGCGCCGAGCGCCGGTCACGGTGCGCGCCCGTTACGGTGAGGATCCCCCGATGACCGAGGCCCTGCAGCCGCCCCAGAACGCCCTCTCGCTCACGCCGCCCGAGCCCGTCGCCGCCGTCGCGACCACCTCGGCGCCGTCGATCGCGCCGAAGGTGCCCGAGCAGGCGCTGCCCGGCCTCGAGGCGAAGGTCGACGGCTACCTCGCGTCGCTGATGTCCGCGGAGGCGCGCAGCCCCGAGTTCGCGGCGAAGGCCAACGACATCCGCACGATGGGCGACGCCGACATCCGCTCGGCGGCCGACTCCTCGAACCGCCTGCTGAAGACGCCCGTCCGGGCGCTGCAGGAGGGCGGGCTCTCCGAGGGCTCGAACATCGGCAAGACACTGCTGGAGCTGCGCCGGACCGTCGAGGACCTCGATCCCTCCGAGGACAACATCCAGAAGAAGATCCTCGGCTTCATCCCGTTCGGCAACAAGATCACCGACTACTTCCGCCGCTACGAGAGCGCGCAGTCGCACCTCAACGCGATCATCCAGGCGCTCTACGACGGCCAGGACGAGCTGCGGAAGGACAACGCGGCGCTCAACCTGGAGAAGCAGAACCTCTGGGACACGATGACGCGCCTCAACGAGTACATCTACGTCGCCGAGCGCCTCGACGTGAAGCTGTCCGCGAAGATCGCCGAGCTCGACGCGACCGACCCGGACCGCGCCCGCGCGCTGCGCGAGGACGTCCTCTTCTACGCGCGGCAGAAGCACCAGGACCTGCTGACCCAGCTGGCCGTCTCGATCCAGGGCTACCTGGCGATCGACGTGGTGATCAAGAACAACGTCGAGCTGATCAAGGGCGTCGACCGCGCGACCACGACGACCGTGTCGGCGCTGCGCACGGCGGTCATCGTCGCGCAGGCGCTCGCCAACCAGCGGCTCGTGCTCGACCAGATCACCGCGCTCAACACCACGACCTCGAACATGATCGAGGCGACCTCGCGGATGCTCGCCGAGCAGTCCGCGAGCATCCAGTCGCAGGCGGCGTCGGCGACGGTCGGGCTCCCGCAGCTGCAGGCCGCGTTCGCGAACATCTACCAGACCATGGACTCGATCTCGGACTTCAAGATCAAGGCGCTCGACAGCATGGCGCAGACCGTCGGCGTGCTCCAGGTCGAGACCGCGAAGGCCGGCGAGTACGTCGAGCGGGCCCGGCGCAGCAACTCCGACATCGACGCGGCCTCCTCGCTCGATCTCGGCCGCTAGCCGATGGGCTGGCTCTCCCGCCTGTTCGGCGGCACCGACCCGGTGCCGGAGGAGACCGCGCCCGCACTCCCGCGCGTGCCGTCCAGCGACGACATCCTCGCGGCGCTCGACCGGGTCGCGGCGGAGACCGCGGGCAAGGTCCCGGCGATCGTCGCGGCCCGCATCCGCCGGGTCGACGAGATTGTGCGCGAGATGGTGCCGCGCCTGGACCGCCTCGGCGGGATGAGCCGCCAGGGCCACACCGTCGTCGCGACGGCCACCAGCTACCTGCCCGAGGCTGTTGAGGGCTACCTGCGCCTGCCGCGCGACTTCGCCGACCGCCGCGCCGTCTACAAGGGGAAGACCTCGCTGATGATCCTCTGCGACCAGCTCGACCTGCTCGGGGGCACCCTCGACCGGATCTCGGACGCCGTCTCGCGGCAGGACGCCTCGGCGCTGATCGCGCACGGGCAGTTCCTCGCCGAGAAGTTCACGGAGTCGTCGCTGTCGAGCGGGCTGGACGCGCCGCCCGCGTCCTCGAGCCCGACCGCCCCCGGCTCGCTGACCCCGCCGAGCGCCTCGTGAGCACGCTGGCGGCGTCGCTCGACGCGCTCGTCCTGGTCGGATCCGCGGCCGGGCTCGACGGCGCCGCCGTGCGCGCCGAGGGCGGTCGGCTCGCGGCCGCGGTCGCGGAGTCGATCACCGGGGCCGGCCAGGACTGGCTCGCCGAGACCGGGACCACCGGCGGACTCGAGGCGTTCTTCACCGCGGCGTCGAGCGCCCGGCGCTGGCGCAGCTCGCCGACCGATCTGCTCGCCGGGCTGGTCGCGGCGCGGTCGGAGCAGGCCGGCGCGTACGCGCGGGCGCTGACCGAGGTCGTGTCCGCGGCGAGTTCGCTCGGGGAGCCGGGGATCGGCGGGATCGCGGCGGCGTCGGCGACGGCGGCGGCGCAGCTGGGGGCGGTGGGGGCTCCGACGACGTCGGCTCCTTCGACCTCGGCGCCCACCGCTCCGCGCGATCTTCCCGCCGGAGTCCCCGGGGTCGACGAGATCCTCGCTCGGCTGCGGCGGACCGAGCACGACGGGCCGCAGGACGAGCCGGGACCGGCCGCCGCCGCGCCGCCCGCGTCTCCCGTCGCCGAGCCCGAGCCCGAACCGATCGAGCCGCCCGAGGCGATCGAGGACCTGCTCGCCGAGCTCGACGCGCTGATCGGCCTCGACCGGGTGAAGAGCGAGATCAAGCGGCAGACCCAGCTGCTCCGGATCGACACCCTGCGCCAGGCGGCGGGACTCACCACGCCGACGCTCACCCGGCACCTCGTCTTCACCGGCAATCCGGGCACCGGCAAGACCACCGTCGCGCGGCTCGTCTCGCGCATCTACCGCTCGCTCGGCATCCTCTCGAAGGGCGTGCTCATCGAGGTCGACCGCTCCGAGCTGGTCGCCGGCTACCTCGGCCAGACCTCGATGAAGGCGGCCGAGGTGATCGCCTCGGCCCGCGGCGGCGTGCTCTTCATCGACGAGGCCTACGCGCTCGCGCTCGACCAGTACGGCGCGGAGGCGGTGACCACCCTGGTCAAGGACATGGAGGACCACCGCGGCGACCTGGTCGTCATCGTGGCGGGCTACTCCGGGCCGATGCAGGGCTTCCTCGACACCAACCCCGGGCTCGCGAGCCGCTTCTCCACCACCATCGACTTCGCGGACTACAGCGACGAGGAGCTGTCCGCGATCTTCGCGCGCCTCGCCGCCGCCGCCGACTTCACCCCGACCCAGGAGGCGGTCGCCGCCTTCGCCGACGTCGCCGCCGCGCAGGAGCGCACCGAGGCGTTCGGCAACGGACGCTGGGTGCGCAACGTGCTCGACGCGGCCATCGCGCGCCACGCCTGGCGCCTGCGCGACACCGAGGAGCCGACGCTCGACGAGCTGCGGACCCTGGAGGCGGAGGACGTCGTGGAGGCGGAGCTGCCGGACGCGGAGCTGCCGGACGCGGAGCTGCCGGACGCGGAGTCCCCGGTAGCGGAGCCCGAGACCGACGCATCGACCGAGGAGATCGCATGAGCATCGCCACTGCCGCGCCGCCGGCTCCGCCCGCACCCGCTCAGGCTGCGCCGGCCGCTCGGCGGCCGACGCTCCTCGCCCGCGCGACCTCGACCACTCCGCGCACCCTCCGCCTGCTGCTGGTGCTCACGGCGCTCGCCGCCGTGCTGTTCGGCGTCTTCGCCCAGCAGGCCGCGTCGCTGCAGGCGCGCGCCGCGCAGGAGGCCCGCGAGCAGGCCGCCCAGCTGATCGGCGTGCAGGACGTGCGGAACCTGCTCGTCGACGCCAACGCGATCGCGGCGAACACCTTCCTGGTCGGCGGTCTCGAGCCCGCGGAGCAGCGCCAGACCTACGTGGACAACCTCGCCGGCGCGTCCTCGCGGATCGCCCAGCTCGCCGCGACGCAGCCCGACGACGCCGAGACCCTCGCGAAGGTCGCCACCAAGCTGACCACCTACAGCGGACTGATCGAGCAGGCCCGCGCCAACAACCGGCAGGGCTTCCCGGTCGGCTCCGCGTACCTCGATCAGGCCTCGTCGCAGCTGACCGACGCCGAGAAGGGGATCCTCACGGATCTCAACGGGCTGGTCACCCGCGGGGCGGACCGCGTCGCCGCCGCCTACGACACCGTGCGCTTCAGCGTGCTGCTGCTGATCGGCTCGCTCGCGATGCTGCTCCTGCTGATCGCTGCGCAGGTCTGGCTGGCGCGGCGGACGCACCGCTACCTCAACCGCCCGCTCGCCACCGCCACCGGGCTGCTGCTGCTGGTCGGGATCGGCGGCGCGCTCGTGCTCGGCTCGATCGCGGGGCGTGCGGCGGCGGTGCGCGCCGAGCCGTACCAGGCGACGCTCGTGGTCTCGCAGGCGCTCACCGCGGCGAGCGACGCGAAGTCGCTGGAGAGCTTCACACTGATCAAGCGCGGCTCGGGAGCGGCCCTCGAGGCGGAGTTCCAGGCGGCGGCGAAGGACGCGGGGGACCGGCTGCAGGCCGGGGTCGACGACGGCATCGTCGACGGGGCGCTGCTGACGGAGCTGAACGCGTGGCTGGACCTGCACGCGGCGATCCGCGAGCAGGACGACGGCGGGAACTGGGACGACGCGGTGAAGCTCGCCACCGCCACCGGGGACGGCACCGCCAACGGCGCGTTCACCACTTTCGCGAACGACGCGCGCCTGGCGATCGTCGACGACACGACCACGACCCGCACCGAGCTCGACGACGGGAGCGCGACCGCCTCGATCGCCTCCTGGATCCTGCTCGCCGCCGGCCTGGCGGGCGCCCTGCTCGCCTGGCGCGGCGTCGCGCAGCGACTGGAGGAGTACCGATGACCCGCCTCAGCACCCTGCGCCCGGGCGCCGTCGCGCTCCTGCTCACGACCGTGCTCGCCGTCTCCGGCTGCACCAGCGGCGCGAGCGACCTCGGCACCATCACCGAGGCGACCACGCCGACCCCCACGGCGTCCGCGCCGTCGACCGCCGCTCCGGCCACGGCCGAGTGCTCGCCCTCGGCGGTCACCTCCTACGCGCCCACCGGCGTCACCGACAGCACCCGGCTCGCCCAGATCCGGGACGACGGGAAGCTCCGCGTCGGCGTCTCGGCCGACACCCTGCTGATGTCCTCCCGCAACCCGCTGACCGGCGAGATCGAGGGCTTCGACATCGACATCGCCCGCGAGATCGCCCGCGCGATCTTCGGCGACCCGACCGCGATCGAGTTCGTCGTGATCACCTCGGCTCAGCGCCTGCCCGCCCTCAGCGGCGACGCCGCAACGCCGCAGGTCGACCTGGTCGCCCGGACGCTGACGATGACCTGCGACCGCTGGAGCAGCATCGCCTTCTCCTCCGAGTACTACGCCGCGGGGCTGAAGGTGCTGGTCTCCGAGAGCAACGAGGCCGACAGCATCGACGAGCTGGCCGGCGCGAAGGTCTGCGCGCCGCGCAGCACCACCACGCTCAGCCGGCTGGAGAGCGACTACCCCGACGTGGAAGCGGTCGCCGCCGACACGCACACCCAGTGCCTCGCGCAGTTCCAGGAGGGCTCCGTCGACGCGATCGCCGGCGACGACACGATCCTCGCCGGCTTCGTCGCGCAGGACCCGTACGCCAAGGTCATCGGCGACCAGCTCAGCTCCGAGCCCTACGGCCTGGGGATGCCGGCCGGCGACACCGACTACGTGCGCTTCGTGAACGCGGCGCTCGAGAGCATCCGCGCGGACGGCCGCTGGCAGAGCATCTACCAGCGCTGGCTCGGCGACCTCGGCACGGCGACCCCGCCCGCCGCGGTGTACGGGCGCTGATGGCGGCCGGGACGAGCGCGCAGGGGGTCTCGGGGGCGGGCGTCTCGGAGGGGACGCCCGTCGCTCCGGGGCGCCTGGGCGAGGCGATCCCGCAGCGTGCGCTCTTCGACTACCTCGCTCAGCTCGGCCGCTGGCTGGAGCGGACGACCCGTGAGCTCTCGCGGCTCGACGCCGCCGCGCTCGCCTCGCCGCAGGCCGACAGCTACACCGCCGACGTCGTGCTCGCGCAGTCGCTGCGCGAGTCCGTCACCCGGCGGCTGGCCGAGCTCGAGGTCGTCTGGGACTCCGGCCGCGTGGACACCGTGGCCCGCGAGCGGATGTCGCAGCTGATCTGGGGGCGCCTCGACTCCTCCGGCTCGGGCGGCAGCGCCGCCGTCTCGCTGGTCGAGGCCGTCCGGCTCTGCGACGCCGTCATCGGCCAGCTGAAGTCGCGCCTCGAGCTCGACCCGAGCGGCACCGACGTCGCCGGCCGGATCGTCGGGGTGCGCGCCGAGATCGAGCGCTGCCGCGACCTCACCCGCGATGCGCGCGGCACCGTCGATGAGGCCGCCGCCCAGCGCGTCGCGGTGCTCCGCTCGCGGCTGGACGCCCTCGCCGAGAAGGCCGGCCGCGGCGCCGACGTCTCCGGGCCGCTCGGCCAGCTCGAGAGCGACTCCGCCCGGCTGGAGCGCGACCTGATCATCGCCGCCTCCGAGCGCCGCGGACTCGAGCACGACCGGGTGCGCGCCCGCGAGCTGGCCGCCGCCGCGGAGCTGCGCGAGGCACCGCTGCGCGAGCTCGTCGCCCGCTGCCGCCGCGAGATCGCGGATCCGCCCCGCCTCGCGGTGCCCGACGTCTCGCGCCTCGGCGAGCCGCCGACCGGCCGGGAGGAGCTCGACGCGCACCTCGCCCGCCTCACCGCCGTCGGCCGGGCGTTCGACGCCGTCGAGGCCGCCTACACCTCGCCACTGCGCGAGCGGGCCGCCCTCGGCTTCCGGCTGCGGGCCCTGCGCGAGCGCGCGGCCGCCAACGGCCGGGCCGCGTCGCCCGTCGGCGTCGCGGCCGACGCCGAGGTCCGCGCCGCGCTCGAGGCGGTGCCGTGCTCGGTCGCTCTCGCCCGGCACCTGGTCGAGCAGTACGACGTGGTCACCCGCGACCTGCCCACCGCCCCGTCTCTCTCGCTCCCTCGGAAGGCCAGCTCATGAACGGCGACCCCTGCACCTCGACCCCGGGCTGCACCGGCGTGATCGAGGACGGCTACTGCAACGTGTGCGGGCTGCCGGCGGAGGCGCCGGCGGTCGCGGTGTCGGCTCCGACCGCGCGCCGTCCCGCTCCCGCGTCCGTCCCTGCGCCGGCCACCGCCTCCGCCGCCTTCGGCACCGGCTTCGCCGAGGGCGCGCCGAACGCGCAGGCCCCCGTCGGCTCCAGCACCGAGGAGGCGGCGACCGCCCGCAGCGGCCGCACCTCCTCCGCCCGCCTCGCGACCGCCGCGCTCGGCTCGGCCCGCACCGCGCAGACCGGCTCGAAGACCACCCGCCGCGTCGGCACCACCTCCACCCGCCTGCGCGGACCGCGGCTCGGCGCCGGGCTGACGACCGTCCCCTCCCGTCCCGCCGCCGACCCGATGGCCGCGCTGATGAAGGAGGCGGTGCTCCCCGAGCGCAAGCGCTTCTGCTCCAACTGCGGCACCGCGGTCGGCCGCGGCCGCGACGGCAAGCCCGGCCGCACCGAGGGCTTCTGCCCCAACTGCCGCACCCCGTTCAGCTTCACGCCGCAGCTCGCGAAGGGCGACGTCGTCGGCGGCCAGTACGAGGTGGTCGGCTGCCTCGCCTACGGCGGGCTCGGCTGGATCTACCTCGCCCGCGACCGCAACGTCTCCGGCCGCTGGGTCGTGCTCAAGGGCCTGCTGAACTCCGGCGACCCGGACGCCTACGCGGCGGCGGTCACCGAGCGGCAGTACCTCGCCGAGGTCGAGCACCCGCTGATCGTCGAGATCTACAACTTCGTCCTGCACGAGGGCGCCGGCTACATCGTGATGGAGTACGTCGGCGGTCCGAGCCTCAAGCAGATCCTGCAGGAGCGCCGCGACGCGAACGGCGGCTCCGCGGATCCGCTGCCCGTCGACCAGGCGCTCGCCTTCGTCCTCGAGGTGATGCCCGCCTTCGCCTACCTGCACGACCACGGCCTGCTCTACTGCGACTTCAAGCCGGACAACATGATCCAGGTCGGCGACCAGGTCAAGCTGATCGACCTGGGCGGCGTGCGCCGCGCCGACGACGAGGAGTCGGCGATCTACGGCACCGTCGGCTACCAGGCGCCCGAGGTGCCCGAGCTCGGGCCGTCGATCGCGTCCGACGTCTACACGATCGGGCGGACGATCGCCTCGCTCGTCCTCGACTTCCGCGGCAACCAGACCACCTACGTCGCCTCGCTGCCGCCGGTGTCCGAGACGCCGCTGTTCCAGAAGTACGACTCGTTCTACCGCCTGGTCGCGAAGGCCTGCGCGCCCGACCCGCAGGACCGCTTCGCCACCGTCGACGAGATGCGCGGGCAGCTGCTCGGCGTGCTGCGCGAGGTCGTCGCGACCGACCGCGGGCCGGGGCACCCCGCGCTGCACTCGACCGAGTCGGCGCTGTTCGAGGCGCCCGTCGCCGACGTGGTCGACCGTCCGCTGCCCTGGGACGCGCTGCCCGGGCTGAAGACCGACGAGTCCGACCCGGCGCGCGCCTGGCTGGCGGGCGTCAACGTCGCCGATCCGATCGTGCGGCTGCGCGCGCTCGCGCTTGCGCCGACCGTCACCGTCGAGGTGCGGCTCGCCCGCGCCCGCGCGGCGATCGAGGCCGAGCGCTGGGAGGACGTCGCCCGCGCGACCGGCGAGATCCTCACCGAGGACCCGTGGGAGTGGCGCGCGGTCTGGATGAGCGGGCTGGCCCAGCTCGCCCGCCACGACGACATCGGCGCCCGCGCCTCGTTCAACACCGTCTACGGCCAAGTGCCGGGCGAGCTCGCGCCGAAGCTCGCGCTCGCCGCGGCCTGCGAGTCGAGCGGCGAGCCCGAGGTGGCGGAGTCGCTCTACGTGATCTGCGCCCGCGCCGACGCCAACTACACGGCGCCCGCCGCCTTCGGCCTCGCCCGGGTCCGGCAGCACCGGGCCGACCTCGACGGCGCGCTCGACGCGCTCGACATCGTGACGCCGACCCGCTCCTCCTACGTCGACGCCCGCCGCCGCCGCGCCGAGCTGCTGGCCGGCTCCGGCCGCGGACTTCCGGCGCTCTCCGCCGCGCTCGCCAGTGTCGACACGGTGGCGATCGACTCGCGCACCCGGCTCGAGCTGACGACGGGGGTGCTGGAGTCGGCGCTCGAGCTGGTCCGCCGCGACGGCCCGGCCGAGGGCGCGACGATCGGCGGGGTCGACGCCACCGAGCCCGCCCTCCGCGACGGTCTCGAGACCTCCTACCGCTCGCTCGCGGCCGCCACGCGCGAGAAGGAGGAGCGCCTGCGCCTCGTCGACCGGGCGAACGCCGTGCGCCGCTGGACGCTGACGTGAGCGGGGAGAGCGCCGTGAGCGGGGAGAGCGGCGTGAGCGGCGAGAGCGCTGTGAGCACCGAGCTGTCCACGCCCTGCCCGAACTGCGGCGAGCCGGTCTCGACCGGGGACGCCTTCTGCGAGGCCTGCGGGACGACGCTGATCGTCCCGGCCGCCGCGGCCGCCCCGCCCGCCGCCGGCTCGGAGGGCCCGACGGCCTGCCTGCACTGCGGGGGAGTGATCGCCGACGACGGCTACTGCGAGCAGTGCGGTCAGCGCGCGCCGACCGAGCGCGAGCACTGGGCGGAGGCGCCGCACCCGCTGGTCGGCGGCGTCTGCGACCGCGGGATCCGGCACGCGGCCAACGAGGACGCGATGGCGCTCGGCGCGACGGCCGGCGAGGACGGCGGCCTGCGGACGGCGCTTCTGGTGGTCTGCGACGGCGTCTCCTCGACCCCCGACTCCGACACCGCCTCGCTCGCCGCCGCCCGCGCCGCGCTGAGCGCGCTGCGGTCCGAGGTCGGCGGGGAGGTGCACGGCGCCGAGCGCTGGGGCGCGCTGCTGCAGATGGCGGTCGCGCGCGCCTCCGGGGCGATCGACGCCGCGGTGCCCGAGAAGCGCGACAACCCGCCGTCGTGCACCTTCACCGCCGCGATCCTCGACGGCGCGCTGCTGGTCACCGGCAACGTCGGCGACAGCCGCAGCTACTGGATCCCCGACGCGGGCCCCGCGCGGCAGCTCACCGTCGACGACTCCTGGGCGCAGGAGCAGATCGCCTCGGGCGTGCCCCGCGCCGAGGCCGAGTCGGCGCCCGACGCGCATGCGATCACCAAGTGGCTGGGGGCCGACGCGCACGACGAGTCGCCCACCCTCGCCTCCACAGTGCTCGACGAGCCCGGCTGGGTGCTCGTCTGCTCCGACGGCCTCTGGAACTACGCCTCGCCCGCGGACGACCTCGCGGCCGTGCTACACGACGCCGTCGCCCGCGTCGCCGACGACCCGGTCGCGCTGGCGGAGGCGCTCGTCGCCTGGGCGAACGAGCGCGGCGGCCAGGACAACATCACGGCGGCCCTGGCGCGCTTCACGCCGGCGACGGAAGCCGCGCCGCCCCCTTCCCTGCTGATCGAGTAGGCCGCGCAGCGGCCGTATCGAGATCCCCCCGCCGTGCCGCTCCGTCCATCCGACCTCCCGGTGCCTGGACACATCCGCACCCCGCCCCCGCTCGCTCCCCGCCTACCCTCGACCCCATGAGCATCGCCGAGTCGCCCGCCACCTCGCTGTCCACCGTCGGCCACTGGATCGACGGGGCCGCGTCGCCCTCGTCGTCCGGTCGCACCGCGCCGGTCTACGACCCGGCGCTCGGCGTCGCGACCAAGGAGGTCGCGCTGGCCGACGCCGCCGAGATCGATGCAGCCGTCGCCTCCGCCAAGGCCGCGTTCCCCGCCTGGCGCGACACCTCGCTCGCGAAGCGCCAGCAGATCGTGTTCAAATTCCGCGAGCTGCTCGAGGCCAAGAAGGGCGAGCTCGCCGAGATCATCACCTCCGAGCACGGCAAGGTCCTCTCCGACGCGATGGGCGAGATCACCCGCGGCCAGGAGGTCGTCGAGTTCGCGACCGGCCTCGCGCACCACCTCAAGGGTGAGTACTCGGAGCAGGTCTCCACCGGCGTCGACGTCTACTCCGTGAAGCAGCCGCTCGGCGTCGTCGGCATCATCAGCCCCTTCAACTTCCCCGCGATGGTGCCGATGTGGTTCTTCCCCATCGCCATCGCCGCCGGCAACACGGTGGTCGTGAAGCCGTCCGAGAAGGACCCGTCGTCGGCGATCTGGCTCGGTGCGCTCTGGAAGGAGGCCGGTTTGCCCGACGGCGTCTTCACCGTCCTGAACGGCGACAAGGTCGCGGTCGACGGCCTCCTCGAGCACCCGGACGTGAAGTCGATCTCCTTCGTCGGCTCCACCCCGATCGCGCAGTACGTCTACGAGACCGGCACCCGCCACGGCAAGCGCGTCCAGGCGCTGGGCGGTGCGAAGAACCACATGCTGGTTCTGCCGGACGCGGACCTCGACCTGGTCGCCGACTCGGCGATCAACGCGGGCTTCGGCTCGGCCGGCGAGCGCTGCATGGCGATCTCGGTCGTCGTCGCGGTCGAGCCCGTCGCTGACGAGCTGATCGCGAAGATCCAGGAGCGCGCCGCGACCCTGCGGATCGGCGACGGTCGTCGTGGCTGCGACATGGGCCCCCTGGTCACCGAGGCGCACCGCGACAAGGTCGCCTCCTACATCGCGATCGCGGAGGAGGACGGGGCGAAGGTCGTCGTCGACGGCCGCGGCATCGAGGTCGACGGCGACGAGAACGGCTTCTGGCTCGGTCCGACGCTGCTGGACGACGTGCCGATCACCTCGAAGGCCTACACCGAGGAGATCTTCGGACCGGTCCTGTCCATAGTCCGCGTGCAGTCCTACGAGGAGGGCGTCGCGCTGATCAACAACGGCGCCTTCGGCAACGGCACCGCGATCTTCACCAACGACGGCGGAGCGGCCCGCCGCTTCCAGAACGAGGTCGAGGTCGGCATGATCGGCATCAACGTGCCGATCCCCGTGCCCGTGGCGACGTTCTCCTTCGGCGGCTGGAAGTCCTCGCTCTTCGGCGACACCAAGGCCCACGGCGCGGAGGGCGTCCGCTTCTTCACGCAGCAGAAGGCGATCACGAGCCGCTGGCTCGACCCCTCGCACGGCGGCATCAACCTGGGCTTCCCCCAGAACTGAGCCGGGCCGCGAGATGCCACTTATGAGCGACTTCTACGGCGTGTCCTGCTCATAAGTGGCATCTCGCGGGGCCACCGCACACCGACCATCGCAAGGTCGAGCGCAACCGGCGAATCGCGTGTCAGCGATTCGTCGTGGGCGGACGTGCGTCGCTCTGTGGGGCGTCCCCCTCTCGCTCGGCCGACCGCGGCCGATCGACGACGGAGGAGGAGACCGGCGCCGAGAAGCACAGCGCCAGCCACAGCTCCGTGCGCGCATCGACGTCGTCCAAGTTCACACCGAGCGCCCGCTCCACCGCTGTCACGCGGTTCCGCAGCGTGTGCCGGTGCACGCCGAGCTCGCGAGCGGCCGGCTCCCACGCGCCGTTGCAGCGGAGCCAGACGCGGGCGCTCTCGAGCAGCACGCCGCCCTCGGGGGTGAGCAGCGGCGCGAGCAGCCGCCGGGCGAGAGGCTCGGCGCCGGCCGCGGTGAGCAGGCCGCGCATCCCCTGCGCCGACACGTCCTCGAAGCGGAGCAGCGGATGCTCCGCCGTCGCCCGGTCGGCCGCGCGCCGCGCCTCCACCAGCCCCCGGTCCAGCTCGGCCCAGGCGATCGGCGCCGAGGACCCCGCCTGTGCACCGTGCCGCTCCAGCACCCCCGCGATCAGGGCCAGATCCTCCGCACCCGTGATCACCACGAGGGCTCCGTCGCGCTCGGCGAAGAACAGCCGCGCCCCGTTCTCCTCCGCGAACACCTCTAGCTCGTCGAGCAGCGAGTCGCCGCGCACCGGCTCGCTCAGCACGCTCACGCGGACCGGCTCGGCGGGCAGCGTGCCCCAGAGCTGCCGTGCGGTGCGGGCCGCGACGTCGAAGGCCCCGGCGACGAGCAGCTCGAGCAGACCCGAGCGCAGCTGCCGCCGCGAGGTGTCGAGGGCGCGCCGCTGCTCGAGCGCGATGCTCGCGAGCCCGATGACGCTCGCCACCAGGTCGTTGCCGGCCGGATCCAGGGGAGTGCCGGTGCCGACCGCGAGCACCCCGCGCAGGTGGTCGCGCTGCCCGAGCGTCTGCAGGGTGACACCGCCGCCGTCGTCGAGCCGGAGCCCCGCGCGGCTGCCCCGGGCGAGCGCCTGGCGCACGGCCGCCGCGACCGAGCCCTCCGCCGCCTCCGGCACGTCGAGCCGGGTCGGCAGGTGCACCCGCTGGCCGACCGCGTCGTAGAGCGCGACCCAGCAGTCCAGCTGGCGCTCCAGCTCCGAGAGGATCGCCGCGAGTCCGTCCGGTCGCAGCGCCGCCCGCGCGACCCGGCGCTGCGCCTCCAGCGACCACTCCAGTCGCTCGCGCTGCTCGCGCGAGATGACGTCCGCGACGAAGCGGATGATCCCCATGAACGGCGTCAGCTCGGCGACCTCGAGCAGCGGCAGCCCCTGCCGGGCGCAGGCCGCGACGAGCGGGGCGGGCACCTCGTCGTGCACGATGCCGGTCGCGAAGCCGAGGGCGCGGATGCCCCGGCCGCGGAGACGCGCCACGTACGCCTCCGAGAAGTCGGCGCCCTGCGTCTCGGGGCTCTGCTCGAAGTGCACGCCGTCGGTGAGCAGCAGCTGCCCCGATTCGAGCCACGGCGTCGGATCGACGAGGTCGGAGGAGTGCGCCCAGACCAGCGGAGCGTCGAGCGCCGCCTCGTCGTGCACGCCCGCGAGGACGTGGAGGCGGAAGGCCGGCTCGGCGAGCAGATCGCGGACGGTCGCGGGCACGGGCGGCTCCACTCGGGATCGGATTCGACGTTCTGTCCATCGTAGGGCTGCGGCTTCGACAAAGCGGGCCGCCTGCGACGGCCCCCCGCGCGGCACGATGGAGGCATGACGCTCTCGGACACGACCTCCTCGGACACGACTCCCACCGGCAGCACCAACGCCTCCGTCACCGCCGCCGACCGCTCGCGGGTCTTCCACTCCTGGTCCGCGCAGGGCGCGCTGAATCCGCTGCCGATCGCCGGCGGCCTCGGCGCCGAGGTCTGGGACGTCGACGGCACCCGCTACCTCGACTTCTCCAGCCAGCTCGTGAACGTCAACATCGGCTACCAGCACCCCAAGGTCGTCGCCGCGATCCAGGCGCAGGCCGCCGTGCTCACCACCGTCGGCCCGGCCTTCGCGAACGAGACCCGGGCCGAGGCGGCGCGCCTGATCACCGAGCGCGCGCCCGAGGGCTTCGAGAAGGTCTTCTTCACCAACGGCGGTGCGGACGCCAATGAGAACGCGATCCGGATGGCGCGGCTCTACACCGGTCGCGACAAGATCGTCTCCTTCTACCGCTCGTACCACGGCAACACCGGTGCCGCGATCGTCTCGACCGGAGACTGGCGCCGCATCCCCAACGAGTACGCCCGCGGGCACGTGCACGCCTTCGGCCCCTACCTCTACCGCTCCGAGTTCTGGGCCGAGACGCCCGAGCAGGAGTGCGAGCGGGCGCTGCACCACCTCGAGCGCGTCGTGCAGGCCGAGGGTCCGGAGTCGATCGCGGCGCTGCTGCTCGAGACGATCCCCGGCACCGCGGGCATCCTGACGCCGCCGCCCGGCTACCTCGCCGGCGTGCGGGCGCTCGCCGACCGCTACGGCATCCTGCTGATCCTCGACGAGGTGATGGCCGGCTTCGGCCGCACCGGCGAGTGGTTCGCCTTCGACGCCTTCGACGTCCGGCCCGACCTGATCACCTTCGCCAAGGGCGTCAACTCGGGCTACGTGCCGATCGGCGGCGTCGTCATCGACGACCCGATCGCGCACCACTTCGACGAGCGCGTCTTCCCCGGCGGGCTGACCTACTCCGGCCACCCGCTCGCCGCGGCGAGCGTCGTCGCGACCCTCGAGGCCATGGCGGAGGAGGGCATCGTCGACAACGCGAAGACCATCGGCTCCGAGCACCTCGCCCCCGGCCTGGCCGCCCTCGAGGCGAAGCACGACCTGATCGGCGAGGTCCGCGGCTCCGGCGTCTTCTGGGCGCTCGAGCTGGTGACCGACCGCGGCACCCGCGAGCCGCTGCCCGTCGCCGCCGTCGGCCGCCTCAAGGCCGACCTGCTCTCCCGGGGCCTCCTGCCCTTCACCGCCGACAACCGCATCCACGTCGTGCCGCCCGCCGTGGTCACCCCCGCCGAGGTCGCCCGCGGCCTCGCGATCCTCGACGACGCCCTGACGGCTTTCAGCGGCTGACGCGCCGGGTCTCGATACGCCGCTCCGCGGCTACTCGACCAGCATGCTGCGGTCGTGCTGATCAGCCGCGCGGCGGGACATGCTGATCGAGCCGCCCGCGGGCGGGCCTCGGCATGCTGATCGAGTAGCCCGCGGAGCGGGCGTATCGAGATCCACCGTCCTGCAGACGCCGGGTCCCGATACGCCGCTGCGCGGCTACTCGACCAGCATGCTGCGATCCGCCGCCGAACCACCCGGCCACGCACGAGCCGTATCCGGGAATCCGCGTCCCAGCGGATTCCCGTCGGCGCACGCAGGACGCTCTGCAGAACGTGCCACCGCCTCTGCCGACCGCGGGACGCCGCAGTGCGGCGTCCGAAGTTCACGACACGGAGTGCAGCGCGAACGCCGTCACGAACCCGAGGACGGCGTACAGCCCGGTCAGCACGTCGTCCCGGTCGAACGCCTCCGGGATCATCGTGTTCGAGATCATCGCAAGGATCGCGCCGGCCGCGACCGTCGTCACGAACGCCACGACCGCTCCCGGTGCGCTCGCGAAGACGAGGAAGCCGACGAGCGCGGCGATCGCGGAGAGCGCGGCGATGCCGCCCCAGACGGTGAAGACGTAGCGGGCGGAGCGTCCGTCGGCCTTCATGCCGACGGTCGAGGAGAGCCCCTCCGGCAGGTTCGAGATCGCCACGGCGGCCACGATCGGCACGCTGATGGCCGCTCCCGCGCCGCCCTGCGCCACCGAGAGGCCGAGCACGATCGACTCCGGGATCCCGTCGATCAGCGCGCCCGCGGCGATGGCGGTGCCGCCGCCCGCGGAGCCGGAGCCCTTCGCGCTCTTGCGGTTCCCTGCGCCGGCGCGGGTGAGCAGCGCGTCCGCCCCGACGAAGACCACGGCACCGGCGAGCGTGCCGAGGATCGTCGGCAGCAATCCGCCGTCGTCGGCCGCCTCCTGCACCAGCTCGTAGGCGAGCGCCGAGATGAGGACGCCCGCGCCGAACGCCGAGATCGCCGCGGTCAGCTTGGGCGGGACGCGGACGAACCAGGCGAGCGCCGCTCCGATCAGGAGGGTCGCCCCGCCGATGGCGCCGCTGAGCAGCGCGAGGGACCAGGGAGGCACGGCGCCCAGCCTGTCACTCGCAGGGCCGTGCGGCTCCGGGGTTGACCTGCGCGACTCGGCTGCCGGTCAGACCGCCGCATCGACGGCGTCGGGCAGCGAGCTCGCGAGCGCGGCCGTCTCGGCGGGGGAGAGGTCGTCGGCGTAGTAGCGGTAGATGTTCCGGCGCGAGACGTCGGCCGCCTCGCGCGCCGAGCGGCGGCGAAGGGCATCGACGAGCGTCTCGGCGTCGGCGGCGCTGCGGCGCATCCGCGCGAGGCGGTCGGTCTCGGTGGTGAGCCGGCCGTCGGCGAGATGCGCCATCACGCCGCCGACGACGTTTCCGCAGACCTCGATCAGCTGGTTGCCCGAGGCGCGGCGGATCGCGGCGTGGAAGCGGTTGACGCGCTCGCCGAAGCCGTCGGCCTCGCCGCGGGCGACCTCGTGCAGACCGGCGAGGTGCTCCTCGATCGCCGCGAGATCGTCGGCCGTGCGGTTCTCGGCGGCGAGCAGGCAGGACTGGCCCTCGAGCAGCAGGCGGAACTGCAGCAGCTCGACACGGCTGATGCTCTCGAGGTGCGCGAGCCGCGCCATCGACTTCTCGAGCATGCGCGGGGAGTACGCCGTGATCATCGGGCCGCGCGGGTCGCCGGGTCGCGACTCCAGCAGGCCCGTCGCCTGCAGCACGCGCAGCGCCTCGCGCACGACCGCGCGGCTGACGGAGAAGTCCGCCATCAGCTGGCGCTCGCCGGGCAGGCGGTCGCCGGGCTTGAGGTCGCCGGCTTCGACGGCGCGCTCGATCTGCTCGACGATCGACTCGTACGCGCTGACCTTCTGAACGGGACTGAACGCCACTGCTCTCCCTCCGCCGACCGGATCGAGGGGTGTTACATCTTTGTTTCCTCGCTTGACCCGTATCGCGACGCCATCCTAGCGTTCCTTCTACTGGTCAGACCAGTAGCTCGGATCGACGACCACCCCTCCCGACTCACGCACCGCCAGACCCCCGGAGCCGCACCCGTGATCACCAGAACCCGCCGCCTCGCGCTCGCCGCGACCGCTCTCGCCTCCGCCTTCGTGCTCTCCGCGTGCAGCGCCGGAGCCGGGGCCTCGTCCTCCGGATCCGACGGAGAGGCGCACGCTCCGACCGCGATCATCGGCCTCACCGGCGAGCCGGCCAACCTCGACTTCACGACCACCGCGGGGGCGGCCATCCCGCAGGCGCTGATGAACAACGTCTACGAGGGCCTCGTCGCCGTCGGCCAGGACGGGCAGCTCGAGCCGAAGCTCGCCTCCTCCTGGACGGTCAGCGAGGACGGCCTGGAGTACGACTTCGTGCTGAACGAGGGCGTCACGTTCTCGAACGGCGCCGAGTTCACCGCCGATGACGTCAAGTTCTCGCTCGAACGGGTGAAGACGGACTGGGCGATCAACCAGGCGAAGATGGCCGTGCTCGACCGCGTCGACGTCGTCTCGCCGACCGAGGCGAAGGTCGTCCTCAGCCGCCCGAGCAACTCCTGGCTCTTCGACATGGGAGGCAGCGTCGGTCTGATGTTCGACGAGAGCGGAGTCGCGGATCTCGCTAACACGCCGGTCGGCACCGGCCCCTACACGGTGACCGAGCGCATCACCGGCGACCGCATCGAGCTCGCCGCCCGCGACGGCTACTGGGGCGAGGCGCCCGCGGTCACCGACGTGACGCTGCGCTACTTCGCCGACGCCGTCGCTTCGACCAACGCCCTGCGCGCCGGCGACGTCGACATGCTCTACAACATGCAGGCCCCCGACCTGGTCGCGCAGTTCGAGACGAACGACGACTTCCAGGTGATCCAGGGCACCTCCAACGGCGAGATCATGCTCTCGATGAACAACGCGAAGGCGCCGTTCGATGATCTGAAGGTCCGCCAGGCCGTCGCCTACGCCCTCGACCGCCAGGCGATCATCGACACCGCGTGGGCAGGCTACGGCGAGCTCATCGGCGCGATGGTCCCGCCGACGGATCCGTACTACGAGGACCTGACCGGCGAGTACGCCTACGACCCGGAGAAGGCCCGCGAGCTGCTCGCGGAGGCCGGCGCCGAGGACCTCTCGATCACCTTCGACGTCCCGACCCGCCCCTACGCCACCGCTGTCTCCGAGGTCGTCGTCTCGCAGCTCGCCGACGTCGGGATCGACGCCACGATCGCCTCCGACGAGTTCCCCGCCGTCTGGCTCGACAAGGTCTTCACCCGCCACGACTACGAGATGTCCGTCATCCTGGCCGTCGAGCCGCGTGACTTCCTCGCCAACTTCGGCGACCCGGACTACTACCTGGGCTACGACAACGCCGAGGTCCGGACCGCGGCCGACGCCGCCGACGCCGCCTCGCAGGACGAGTGGGTCGCCGGGATGCAGGACGTGGTCGCCGATGTCGCGGCCGACGTGCCCGCGGTGCCGCTCTTCCTCTTCCCCAACATCGTGATCGCCGACTCCGGGCTCACCGGCATCGCGGGCAACTCGGTGACGGAGTCGCTCGATCTCACCGGGCTGGCCTGGTCCTGACCATGGCGCTGCGGATGCTCGCCCTCGTCGGCAACTTCCTCGCCACCGTCCTCGTCTCGACGATCGTCGTCTTCCTCCTGCTGCGGGTGATGCCCGGCGACCCCGCCACGGTCGCGCTCGGCATCGATGCCACTCCTGAGCAGCTCGCCGCCTGGCGGGACGCGAACGGGACCGACGCTCCGCTCGTCGTGCAGTACCTGGACTGGCTCGGCGGACTCGTCCGCGGCGACTTCGGCACCTCCTACGTGAGCGGGCAGGACATCTCGCCGATCGTCTCCGACCGGTTCCAGGTGACGCTGATCCTGGTGGTGGTCGCGATGCTGATCGCCCTGGTCGTCGCGATCCCGCTGGGCACCCTGGCCGCGATGCGGCAGCGGCACGCCTCGGGAGTCGTCATCTCGGGCGTCTCGCAGCTCGGCGTCGCGGTGCCGAACTTCCTGGTCGGCGTGCTGCTCGTCGCGGTGTTCGCGATCGACCTGCGCTGGTTCCCCTCCGGCGGGTGGGTGCCGCCCTCGGACCCGGAGTTCCTCTCGCACATCGCGCTGCCGGCGATCGCGCTCGGCTCGGTGCAGGCCTCGATCCTGACCCGGTACGTGCGCTCGGCCGTCCTGGAGATCATGCGCGAGGACTTCCTCCGCACCGCCCGTTCGAAGGGGCTCACCGCGGGCGCCGCTCTGGTCAAGCACGGGCTGCGCAACGCGGGAATCCCTGTCCTCACGATCGTCGGCGTCCAGCTCGCGGGACTCTTCATCGGCGCTGTCGTGATCGAGCGCGTCTTCAGCATCCCCGGTCTCGGCAGCTATCTCGTCGACTCGGTCGGCAACCGCGACCTGCTCGCGGTGCAGGCCGTGGTCGCCGTGCTGGTCGTCGCGATCGTGGCGATCAACTTCCTGGTCGACCTCGCCTTCACGTTCCTCGATCCCCGACTCAGGAGGGCCGCATGACCGCCACGCTCCCGCCCGGCACCGGCTCGCCGGCCGGCCGCTCGGTCCCGCCGCGGACCACGCTGATCCCGAAGGTCCCCGGCCGCTTCCGCCGATCGCGCCTCGGTGCGGACGCCCAGCTCTGGATCGGCGCCGCGCTGATCCTGCTCGTGCTGGTCGTCGCGCTCGTCTCGCTGGTCTGGACCCCGTACGACCCGGAGCGCTCCGTCCCGGGGGACCGGCTGCTGTTCCCCGGCCCGGCGCACCTCCTGGGCACCGATCGCTACGGTCGCGACGTCCTGTCCCAGATCATGGTCGGCGCGCAGATCACCCTGCTGGTCGGCACCGTCGCGGTCGCGATCGCGGCGATCCTCGGCGTCCCGCTCGGGATCCTCGCGGGGATGCGGCCCAAGCGCGTCGGCTCGCTGATCATGGGCGGCAGCGATGTCGTGATGGCGTTCCCCGGGCTGCTGCTCGCGATCGTCTTCGGCGCCGTCTTCGGGGCGGACACCACGACCGCGATGGTCGCCCTCGGCATCGGCGCGGCCCCGGCGTTCGCCCGGGTGGCCCGGGCCGGCACCCTCCAGGTGATGGGGACGGACTACGTCTTCGCCGCGCGCGCGGCGAACCGCTCCGGGTTCGCCATCGCGATCCGCCACGTGCTGCCGAACATCGCCGGCCTTCTCGTCGTGCAGTGCTCGGTCAACTTCGGCATCGCGGTGCTCGCCGAGGCGGGGCTGTCGTTCCTGGGGCTCGGCACGAAGCCGCCGACCCCCTCCTGGGGCCGGATGCTGCAGGACTCGCAGCAGTTCCTCGGCGCCTACGACTACCTGGCGATCGTGCCCGGCCTGGCGATCGCGATCGCGGTCCTCGGCTTCAACCTGCTCGGCGACGGTCTGCGCGACCGCTTCGACCCGAAGATGAGGAACCGCTGATGCCCGAGTCCCGCACGCCCGAAGCACAGCCGTCCGCCCTCGACGTCGCCGGTCTCTCGGTGCGCGCCGGCGAGCGCCTCCTCGTCGACGACCTCACGTTCCGCATCGGCGCCGGCGAGCGCGTCGGCCTGATCGGCGAGTCGGGCTCCGGCAAGTCCCTCACCTCGCTCGCCGTCATGGGCCTGCTGCCGGACACCGTCACCGCGACGGGCCGCGTGCGGGTCGGCGGCGCCGACACCGACATCGTCGGCCTGGGCGAGCGGGAGGCCGCCCGCCTCCGCGGCTCCGCCGTGGCGATGGTGTTCCAGGAGCCCATGACCGCGCTCAATCCGCTGATGCGGGTCGGCCGCCAGATCGCGGAGGCGATGGAGATCCACCGCACCCAGCCCGACCGCCGCGCCGCGCGCCGCCGCGCGGTCGAGATGCTCGCCGACGTCGGGCTGCCCTCGCCGGAGGAGGCGGCGCGCGCCTACCCGCACCAGCTCTCCGGCGGTCAGCGGCAGCGCGTCGTGCTCGCCATCGCGCTCGCCAACGATCCGGCGCTGCTCGTCGCCGACGAGCCGACGACCGCGCTCGACGTCACGGTGCAGAAGCAGGTGCTCGACCTCGTGCTGCGCACCGTCTCGCAGCGCGACACCGGGCTCCTCTTCATCACCCACGACCTCGCCGTGGTCGGCGAGACCTGCGACCGGGTGCTCGTGATGAACGCCGGAGTCGTGGTCGAGGAGGGGCCGATCGATCGCGTCTTCACCCGGCCCGAGCACCCGTACACCCGCGGCCTGCTCGCCGCTTCCGACCTCGACGCGACCGACGCGGCCGGGCGTCTCTTCACCGTCGCCACCGCCGAGGGCTACACCCCGGGTCGCTCGGTCGCGCGGATGGACGCGGGCCGCGCCGAGCGCGAAGCCGCCCCCGCGGCGCCGGCCGTCGTGCGCGCCTCCGGGCTGACCAAGACCTACACGCGCGGCCGCTCCTCCCTCTTCGCCGCACCGCAGAAGGTCGAGGCCCTCCGCGGACTCGACTTCGAGATCCGCGCGGGCGACCGCTTCGGCATCGTGGGGGAGTCCGGCTCCGGCAAGTCGACCCTGCTGCGGATCCTCTCGGGTCTCGACACCCCGACCGCCGGAGCGATCGAGGTCGTCGGCCGCGATCTGACCACGCACCGCCGCGCCGATCTCGCCGAGCTGCGCAGCAGCCTCCAGATCGTGTTCCAGGACCCGATGGCCTCGCTCGACCCGCGGATGCGCGTCGGCGACATCGTCGCGGAGCCGCTGCTCAACGCCGCGAACACCGGCGCCGCCGTGCCGAAGGCCGAGCGGGAGGCGCGCGTCGCCGAGATGATCCGCGCGGTCGGCCTGCCCGCCGACTCCGTCGACCGCTACCCGCACCAGTTCTCGGGCGGGCAGCGCCAGCGCATCTCGATCGCGCGGGCCCTGGTCTGCCGGCCGAGGATCCTCGTCGCCGACGAGCCGGTGAGCGCCCTCGACGTCTCGGTGCGCGCCCAGGTGCTCAACCTTCTCGCCGACCTGGTCGAGGAGTACCGGCTGACCCTGATCTTCGTCTCGCACGACCTCGGCGTCGTCCGCTACCTCTGCGACCGCGTCGCCGTGATGCGCAGCGGCGAGATCGTCGAGCAGGGCTCGACCCGCGAGATCTACGAGAACCCCGCCGACGACTACACCCGGGCGCTGATCGCTGCGACGCCCTCGATCCGCCACCGCCAGGAGATCCGATGACCGACACCTCCGTCTCGACCGCCCTCTCGCGCTACGACGGCGCGCGCCTCGCCGCCGCCTTCGCCTCGGGGGAGCTCTCGCCCGTCGATGTGGCGGACGAGATCCTCGCCGACATCGCCGTGCGCGAGAGCGCGATCAACGCCTTCAGCGACCTCGACCCGGCGGATGTGCGCGCTCAGGCCACCGCGAGCGAGCGGCGCCGGCGCGCGGGGGAGCCGCTCGGCCCCCTCGACGGTGTGCCAGTCACGGTCAAGGAGAACCTCTCCCGCGCCGGCCTGCCCGCCCGCGCCGGCACCGCGGCGGCCGCCGCCGTCGTGCCCCGCGAGGACTCGCCGATCGTGGCCCGTCTCAAGGAGGCGGGGGCCGTCATCGTCGGCTCCACCACGATGCCCGACTGGGGGATGCTCTCCTCCGGTGTCTCGAGTGCGCACGGCATCACCCGCAGCCCGCTCGACCCCGCCCTCACCGTCGGCGGCTCGTCCTCGGGTGCGGGCGCCGCAGCGGCGGCCGGCTTCGGCACCTTCCACGTCGGCACCGACATCGGCGGCTCCGTGCGGCTGCCTGCCGCCTGGCTCGGCCTCGCGACGCTCAAGCCGAGCGACGGCCGCATCCCGCTGGACAACCCCTACCAGGGCCGCGCCGCCGGCCCGCTCGCGCAGTCGGTCGCCGACGTCGCGCTCGCGATGTCGGTGCTGTCCCGCCCCGACGCGCGCGACTACACCTCGCTGCCGCCCGAGGCGATCGCGTGGGACGACCTCGGGCTCGACGTGCGCGGCACCCGGATCGGCGTGCACACGGACGCCGGCGCGGGCATGCCCCTCGACCCCGAGATCCGCGCGGCGGTGCTCGCCGCCGCCGACGCCTACTCCGACGCCGGCGCGGAGGTCGTCGCGCTGCCCCCGTTCATCGACGACGGCGTGCTCGAGCAGGTCGACCTGTTCTGGCGCGTGCGGTTCTGGCGCACCTACTACGACCTCCCGACCGAGGCGAAGGCGCGCGCCCTCCCCTTCATCACCACCTGGGTGCACGGCGGGGCGGACGTCTCCGGTCGGCGCGTGCTCGAGGCGACGGAGGCGATCAGCGAGCTGCGGCGCCGCACCGTCGAGGCGACCCTGCCGTTCGACGCGGTCCTGTCTCCCGTCGCCCCGGTCGCCGCGTTCCCGGCCGAGTGGCCGATGCCGTGGGGACACGAGGACCGCGGGATGGCGCACATCGCCTTCACGCTGCCCTACAACATGTCCGGCCAGCCGGCCGCGAGCATCAACGCCGGCCGCACAGCCGACGGTCGCGCGATCGGCCTGCAGATCTCCGGCCGCCGCTTCGCCGACCTCGACGTGCTCCGCCACGCGGCCTGGTGGGAGGCGGCCCGCCCGGCCTCGGCGGTCCCGTCCTTCCCGTCCGCCTGACCCGCCGAACGGCCCGAGGTCGGGCTGGATTCTCGCCGTGCAGACTCTCTCGTGCCTCAGCACCGCTCCGAGACGTACCCCTCGTCCTCCGGCGTGAGCAGGTCGCGGTCGCGCAGCAGCACGCCGATGCCGTCGCCGCGCGCGCACGCCCGCGCGAAGACCGCGTCCGCATCGTCGACGTCCGTGTACTCCACCTCGTACACCCGCTCGCCGTAGACGTCCGTGTAGGCGTCGCACTCGGTGAACACCTCGCACTCCTCCGTGATCGCGAAGTCGAAGCCGAGCTCGCGCATCTCCTCCGCCCGCTCGGCCGCGTTCTTCTGGCCGATCGCGAGCCCGGCCCGGTGCGCGGCGTCGACGAGATCACGCGCGAACGCCGCCGTGTCGTCGTCGGTCAGCAGCCCCTCCGAGCGGGTGGCGGAGTCGAGGTTGTCGGCCTCGACGGCGTCGAAGCCGCTCTCGGCGCAGCCCTCCAGCCACGGCCCGACCACCTCGAGCAGCGCCTCCCGCTTCGCCGCCGTCGACACGTCGAGGAGCGTCTCGTCCGGCCAGTCCGGGTCGGTGACCGGCTCGCCTGCTGCGTCCCGGAGCAGCAGCTCCGGGCGCGACTCCCACTCCGCCTCCTCGCCGGGCTGCGTCTGGAACGCGTTGACGTAGCAGACCGAGTACACGCCGGGCGCGGGCTCGGCCTCGCGGTCGCGGACGACGAGCTCGACGCCGTCGGCCGGCGGGTAGCTTCCGCCGAGCTGGTAGTCGAAGCCCGCGCCGGTCGGGGGAGGGGCCGGCTGCCCGACGGTTGCTGCGCATCCGGCGAGGAGGAGGGCCGTCGCGCCCAGGCAGCACAATAAACTGGCCGAATGGCGGAGTTCAGCGCGAGTGTCTTTCAGAACGAGTTCCTCTCGGACGGCGCGACGGATGTGCACGCGATCGTGACGGTGACCGCCTCGGGCACCGGCGCGGCCGGCAGCGACGGAGCGGCCGCCGAGATCATCATCGTCGACTGCTCGGGGTCGATGACCGGCGAGAACATGACCGCGGCCAAGCGCGCCGCCGCCGTGGCGGTCGACCAGATCCTCGACGGCACCTTCTTCGCCGTCGTCGCCGGCTCCGAGCGCGCCGACCGCGCCTTCCCGTACCCCAACGCCTCCGTCTCGATGGTGCGGATGGAGCCCGGCGCCCGCGCGGCCGCGAAGGAGGCCATCGGCTTCCTCCAGGCCGACGGCGGCACCGCGATGGGCACCTGGCTGACCCTCGCTCGCCAGCTCTTCTCCAGCGTCCCCGAGGCGAAGCAGCGGCACGCCATCCTGCTCACCGACGGCAAGAACGAGCACGAGTCGCGGATGCAGCTCGACGCGGCGATCCGCGCGGCCGGCGGCGTCTTCCAGTGCGACGTCCGCGGCGTCGGCTCCCGCTGGGTCGTCGAGGAGGCGCGCACCATCGCCAGCGCGCTGCTCGGCACCATGGGCCTGATCGCGAACCCGGCCGACATGGCCGCCGACTTCGAGCAGCTGATCCAGGCGTCGATGGGCCGCGGCGTCGCCGACGGCGAGCTGCGCGTCTGGACCCCGCAGGGGTCGCAGCTGCTCTTCGTCCGCCAGGTCGCGCCGAATCTCGAGGACCTCAGCTCGCGTCGCACCTCGGTCAACCCGCTGACCGGCTCCTACCCGACCGGCGCCTGGGGCGACGAGTCGCGGGAGTACCACGTGGCCGTCCGGGTCGCCTCGAAGCCGGTCGGCGCCGAGCAGCTCGCCGCCCGCGTGCAGCTCAGCGTGCGCGACGAGGTCGTCGCCTCCGCGCTGGTCAAGGCCCGCTGGACCGACGACTCGGCGCTCACCGCCCGGATCGATCCCGCCGTCGCGCACTACACCGGCCAGACCGAGCTCGCCTCCGCGATCCAGGACGGCCTCGCCGCGAAGGCCGTCGGCGACGACGCCACCGCGACCGTCAAGCTCGGCCGCGCGGTGCAGCTCGCCGCCGCGACCGGCAACGACGAGGCGACCGCGAAGCTGCGCAAGGTCGTCGAGATCGACGACCCGAACGAGGGGACGGTCCGTCTGAAGCGCGGTGTCGCCCGCCTGGACGAGATGGCGCTCGACACCGCCTCGACGAAGACCACCCGGGTGCGCAAGTGAGCTACCGCTGCCCGGAGGGGCACACCTCCCAGTCCGGCGACTACTGCGACGTCTGCGGTGCGCCGATCGCGCCCGCCGCGCCGTCCGCCCCCGCGCCGCGCGCCGCCGACCCGACCACGGCGATCCCGACCGGTCCCGCCGTCTGCCCGAACTGCTCGTACCCCAACGAGGCCGGCGCGCTGTTCTGCGAGAACTGCGGCTACGACTTCACCACCGGCTCGCTCCCCGAGGCCGACCCGTTCACCGAGTCGGGCGCGGTCCGCGCACCCGGCGAGGTCGGCGGCTCCGCCACGCCGGCCGGCGATCCGGCCGCCCACCTGGGCGAGGCGCCCGCTCCGGCCGCTCCCGGTGCGCCGCCCGCGCTCGTTCCGGAGGAGGAGGCGGGGTTCGACGTGCCCGTCGCGACCGCGCCGCCCGCCGCGCCCGCCACCGAGGTGATCAGCGAGGTCACCGGGAGCACGCCGACGGCCGCGCCCGCCGTGCCCGCGGCCTCGGAGGAGGGCGACCCCTGGATCGCCGAGATCTGGGTCGACCCCGACTGGTACGCGGAGCAGCGCGCCGAGGACCCGATGCCCTCGGCCGGCCCGCCGACGATCGTCGTGCTGCGCGAGCGCTCCGTGCTCGTCGGCCGGCCCTCCGTCTCGCGCGGCATCTCGCCGCAGATCGACTGCGGCACCGACTCCGGCGTCTCCCGCCGCCACTGCCAGCTCAACACCGACGGCTACCGCTGGTGGGTCGAGGACCTGCAGTCCGCCAACGGCACCTACCTCGCCGCGGCCGGCGCTCCGCTGCCGCAGACCCCGATCCCCACCGGCCAGCGCCGCGAGATCGAGGAGGGCGACCGCGTCTACGTCGGCGCCTGGACCCGCATCGTCCTCCGCCAGGCCCTCCCCGGCGAGGCCTGACCCGCTTGCATGCTGATCGAGTAGCCCGCGCAGCGGGCGTATCGAGATCCACCGTCCCCGAGAGCTCAGCCGTCGGACCTGGGTTCTGGAGGGGATGGGTCTCGATACGCCGCTGCGCGGCTACTCGACCAGCATGAGGCGCGAGTCCGCCGCCGGCACGGCCGCCCCCGCACACTGGTCGTGCAGCCCGCGGAGCGGGAACCCCCTGATGATCGTGTAGCCCGCGGAGCAGGCCCTCCATGCCGATCGAGTAGCCCGCGCAGCAGCCCCTGCATGCTGATCGAGTAGCCCGCGCAGCGGGCGTATCGAGATCCACTGTCACCGAGAGCGGAGCCACCGGGCTCGCGCTCCGGAGTGGGCGGGTCTCGAGACGCCGCTGTGCGGCCACTCGACCGGCAGGGGTCACCGGGCGCGCAGCGCGAGCGCCGGGTCCTGGCGGCTCGCCGTCCAGGCGGGGATCGTCGACGCGGCGAGTCCCGTCAGGAGTCCGACGCCGAGCCCCGCCGCAGGCAGCCAGGACTCGAGGACCGGGGTCCAGCCCTGCAGCCCGGCGATGACGAGGGTCGCGGCACTCCCGACGGCCACGCCCACCGCTCCGCCGAGGAGGCCGATGAGGAGGCCCTCGGCGAGGAAGAGACGTCCGACCGCGGTCCTGCTGGCGCCGACGGCCCGGCGCAGTGCGATCTCATGCGCTCTCGCCTGCACGGAGAGGTGGAGGGTCGTGGCGGCGCTGATCGTGGCGAGGAGGAGCAGGATGAGGGAGATCAGCGCGATCAGGGCGCCGAGGTCGCTGCCGATGCCCGTCCGGAGATCGCGGAGGTCGGCGACGGTCTCGACGCCGAACCGTCCGGGGTTCGCGGCGTCGAGCCGAAGGGGGACCGCCTCCGCGACGGCGGCGGGGTACCCGGGCTCGGTGCGGATCAGAAGTGCCGTCGCGACGTCCGCCGCGCCCTCGAGGACATCGGGGGAGACGATCACCGAGTCGGTGAGGTCGGCCTGGCGAGGCCCGGCGTCGAGGACGCCGACGACGTCGACCGTGCGGCCGTTCACCCAGAGCCGGCAGCCGGGTCCTGGAGGAGGGAGCTCGAGCGTCGCCGCCGCGTCATGGCCGACGATCGCGATCCCGCGCAGCGACCGGTCGTCGAGGAGTCCGAAGGTGTCCGGACCCACGGGCGATGCGCCGGTGAGCCGCAGGTAGTCGGAGGAGGCGGACATCAGCCTCAGCGGCGATCCCCTCTCCGGCTCGGTCGGCGAGAGGCGCTGGATCGAGGCGGTGCCTCCCGACGCCACGGACGCGGAGCCGACTCCGGTGACCCGCGGCAGAGACGACGCCGAAGCGATCCACTCGGAGAGGCGACGATCGTCGTCGCGCAGGAGACCCGTGCCGCCGGGGACCGTGACGCGCACCTCGTCGAGGGCGGCCGCGCTCAGCCGGTCCGCGACGCTCCCGGAGGCGCTCTCGCTGACCCCGATGGAGGCGACCAGACCGCCGATGCCCAGCGCGAATGCGAGCAGGAGGAACAGGGTCCGAGCCAGCCGGGTGGTGACGACGTCGACGGCGTCGCCGAGGTCGTCGGCGAGCGCCGTGACCCAGCGGTGAGGACTCCTGCGCGACGGTTCCGCCTCCTCGGCACCCTCCTCCTCGGCACCGCCCTCCTCCGCGGCTCTCTGCGCTCCTGCTCGCGGCGAGGCTGCCGTGGTCGGGTCGACGGTGCCGTCGACGATGCGGATCGTCCGATCCGCGGCCGCCGCGATCGTCTCGTCGTGGGTGATCAGGACGACGGTGACCCCGCCGGAGTGGAGGTCGCGCAGGTAGTCGAGCACCGCCGTCCCGTTTGCCCGGTCGAGATTGCCGGTCGGCTCGTCGGCGAGGACGATCCGCGGCCGGGTGGCGATGGCGCGCGCGAGGGCGAGACGCTGCTGCTCACCGCCGGAGAGGACCCGCCCGGCGGCGTGCGCCCTCGCCTCCACTCCGAGCCGGGCGAGGGCGTCCAGCGCCCGGGTGCCGCGCTCCGCGAGCGGGACGCGCTGCGTGCGCAGTCCGAGGGCCGCGTTGTGCAGTGCGGAGACGTCGCCGAGGACGAACGACTGCTGGAAGACGAATCCGAAGACCCGGGACCGGAGGCGGTCGCGCTCGCGCTCGCGCAGGGAGGCGACCTCCGTCCCGAAGACGCGGTAGCTGCCCGCCGTCGGAGTGTCGAGCAGGCCGAGGACGTTCAGCAGCGTGCTCTTGCCCGAGCCGGACGGACCGACGATCGCGACGAACTCCCCCTGCCGCACGGTGACGCCGATGTCCCGGATGCCGGTCGCGGGGTCGGCGCCGAAGGTCCGCGTGATCCCGGTCAGCTCGAGGGCGGCCGGCGCGGGAGGCGTGCCGACGGTCACTGCAGGATCACCTCGCTCCCGGGCGGGAGGACGTCGCCGGCGATCGCGGTCCAGCCGTTCCCCGAGTAGTCGACGGTGACGGGCACGCGCCGGGGCTCCGGCCGCTCCGGTCCGGCGTCCGCCTCGGCGTCGTCCGGCACGAGGACGAAAGTCCCCTCGGCGTCCTGCCGGAGGGCGACCGTCGGCACCGCGAGGGACTCCTCGTGCTCGGCCTCCGGAAGGACGGTGACGCTCAGTCCCGGCGAGAGCCCGGCGAAGGCGGGATCGGCCGAGACGACCGTGACGTCCCGGCCCGGTGCCTTGCCGTCCGAGGCCTCGCCGAACTCCCCGATCGCCGTGATCGTTCCGGCGAGCTGCCGGGTGTCGGCCTGGATGCTCACCTCCTGCCCGTCGGTCAGCGTCGCAGCGCTCACCGCGTCGGCCCGGAACGAGACGGTGTTCGGAGAGGTGCGGACCCGGACCAGCGGGGCCTCAGCCGTGACCGTCGCGCCGAGCGGGAGGGCGCTGGTCACGGTCGCCTCGGCCGCTGCCAGCGCGACGAAGCTCGCGGAGGGGATGAGCGGACCCGGGGGCCGGACGACGCGGGGCTGCTGCACCTCGGGCGTCGGGGAGGAGGCGGGCTCCGACGGGTCAGGATCGGTCGGCGACGCTTCCACCGTCTCGGGGGCGGCGGCGGTGGGCGCGGGGAAGCCGTTGTCGACGAAGAGCTCCGTCACGGCGGCAGTGGTCCGCCAGTCCACCCAGCCCGTCACCTCGACGTCCGCCCCGGTCTCGCGGAGCGCGCGCTGGAGGGAGGAGACGTCGTCGCCCTCGTCCTCGGTGCGCAGATCGCGGTAGAGCGCCAGCGGTGCGGGCAGGGCGAAGACGGGACGGCCCGAGACGGCGCCGACGAGAGTCCCGGGTCCGACCACGTCGCCGACGTCGACGGTCCGCCGCGTGACGACGGCCGGGACTCCCGAGGGGATCGTGCTGAGCGCCTGCTCGCTCCCGGCGACGACGCTGCCGGCGAACGCCGTGCGGGAATCGACGACCCGTCGCTCCACTGGCGCGGTGACCCGGATCGTCTGCTGCGCCTGCTCTCCGGGTCCGTGGTCCGGCGCCTGCACCAGGAGCCCGGTCAGGAAGGAGGCCGTGATCGAGCCGAGCAGGACCAGGGCCGCGACGACCGCCCGCAAAGGGTGCTCGATGCGCCGGAGCCGCGTGCTGCTCGGCACTGCACCCCCGCCGTCAACCATGCGCGGCGATGTACGCGCGTGCGGCCCCGAGGAGCTCCTGCTTGCGCTCCTTCTCCTCGTTCAACGCCGCCTGATTCGCCTCGATCAGGGGCTGCTGGTACGCGGCTTCGAGGTCGGCGAGCGTCTGTGTCAGCCGGCTCTCGGTGTTGCACCGGGCCTCGATCGAGGCGAGCCGGATCCCTTCCTCGCTGCCGCTCCCCCCGTACGACTCCGGCAGGGCGTTCGACTGCTTCGACCTGTAGTGCTCCCCGGATTCGGGAGTGAGCCCGGCCTCCTTCAGGCACTGCTCCCACGGTTCGCGGGCGCGCTGCCACCGTTCGTCCTTCTGCGCTCTCGTCAGCGCCTCGCTCTCCAGGCGGGAGGCGAGACTGTTCAAGTACTCGTCCTGCCGCGGGTTGACGGTATCCATCGCCGTCCTCACGGATTCGTCGTCTTCGTAGCAGGCGTCCCGCGCCGCGGACCATTGCATCCCGCCGACCGCGCGTGCCTGCTCCAGCGCGACGTCCAGTGGGGAGTCCGCGGAGCCGAATCCGTAGCGCTCCGCGCGCAGCTCGTGCCACATCCCGAAGGTCCGGTCGTCGAGGTCGGTCGTCGGGTCGGCCGGAGTGCGAGCGACGGAATAGGTGAAGCCCTTCTCTCTCATGCACTCTCCGACCACGGCTTCCGCCGCCGTATCGAAGACCTGCTCGTCGGCGTGCCGCCCGTAGAACGCGTACTCGTTCAACGGCATGACGATCTCCCCGCTGACCGAGTCCAGGTAGGCGTGCGCCGAGTCGTCGGGTTCGACTGCACCGGCAGTGCAGCCATTCAGAACCGCGACGGTGAGGAGAGCGCCGACGACACCGCCGAGGGTTCGAGCGCCAGTGCGCTGCCACGGGCTGGTCATCGCATCCCTTCCGCGGTCATCGGGCTCTCCTCGCCGCAGTACTCCGCTGCTCTCGACTGCTCGCACTGTCAGCACCCCTCCGTCAGCCGTGCGCGGCGATGTACTCGCGCGCGGCCTCGAGGAGCTGCTGCTTGCGCTCCTTCTCCCGGTTCAGGGCGGCCTGGTTTGCGTCCATCAGCGGCTGCTGGTACGCGGCTTCGAGGTCGGCGAGCGTCTGGGTCAGTCGGCTCTCGGTGTTGCATCGGGCCTCGATCGAGGCGAGCCGGATCCCCTCCTCGCTGCTCCCCGCTCCTTCGTTCCCCAGCAGTGCGTAGGACTGCTCCGTCAGGTAGTCCTCGCCTGTCTGGGGGGTGAGCCCGGCGTCCTTCAGGCACTGCTCCCACGGCTCGCGGGCGCGATGCCAGCGCTCGTCCTTGCGGGCCTTCGTCCGCGCTTCGCTCTCCAAGCGGGAGACGACACTGTTGAGGCGTTCGTCCTGCGGCGGAGTGACGGCACCCATCGCGTCGACCACCGATTCGTCATCCTGATTGCAGGCGTCGTACGCTGCGGACCACTGCACGCCACCGGCCGCTCGGGCGTTCTCCAGCGCGATGTCCATCGGCGACGTCGCGAAGTCGAAGCCGTAGCGCGCTGCGCGCTGCTCCTCCCAGAGTCCGAACGTCCGGTCATCGAGGTCGGTCGCCGGGTCGGGCTGTGTGCGGGCGGGAGAGGTGGTGAACCCTTTCGACTTCACGCACTCGACGATCACCGCCCGCGCAGCTGCCTTGAAGACCTGGTGGTCGGCATGCCTCCCGTAGAACGCGTACTCGTCCAGCGGCATGACGATCTCGCCGCTGACCGAGTCCAGGTAGGCATGCGCGGAGTCGTCGGGCTTCGTCGCGCCGACAGCGCAGCCGCAAAGAACCGCCAGAGAGGCGAAGGCGCCCAGGGCGCCCCGGAGGATTCGTCCGCCGGGGCGCCGTCGTCGACCGTCCACTAGTTGTAGCTCTGGATCCGGTCGTTCCAGGTCTCCAGCCAGTTCAAGCCATCGGTGCGGCTCGACAGAGCCGAGACGTCCCCTTGCAGACCGATCGAACGACCTGAATACCCGCGGTTCTCCCAGAAGATCTTTCCCTCTTGCGGGGCCTTGAGCGACGACGCCTTCCGATTGACCGAGCCGAGGCCGTCCTTCTGACCCCATGTCGCCTGGTAGGCGTACCCGCGGTAGTCCGCGTCCTCGTAGATCGGGAACGCCGACGCGGTCGTCGCGCCTCCGAAGGCGAGTGCCGCGGTGACGGCCCCTGAGACGAGAATCGCCCCGTACTTCTTCTTCATGTTCTATCTCCATTGATCGAATCGTGACCCTGCGGTCATCGAGCTCTCGAAGCCCGACGGGACGTCACGGTACGTGAGGCTTCGTCGACTCACAAGGTCGTGTCGTCTCCGGCGCGCTCGCTGGCGCTCAGCGAGGGCCCGCACACCAGGCGCCCCGAGATCCGTGCTCTCTCGTGCACGGTGGGCGGGACTGTGCGCTGGAGGCGCGTGTGTCTCGATACGCCGCTACGCGGCTACTCGACCAACATGAGACGCGGCCGCTGCGCGGCTGCTCGATCAGCTCGAGGTGTGGCCGCTGCGCGGTTGCTCGACCAGCAGGTGCGGTGGACGCTGCTCGGCCGGCGGGGGTGCGGCTCAGCGGCCGGCGAGCATCCCGAGCATCCAGGAGAGCGCGGCGACGGCGCCGACGCCGACGACGCTCGAGCCGATGATGACGGCGCGGCGGAGGCGGACGGCGCGGCCGTCGGGAGCGGACGCCGCATCCAGCCCGGAGGGGGATGACGCGGTCATGCCCGCGCGCAGCCGGTGCGCGACCTGGTCGGCGGTGGGCCGCTTCGCCGGGTCGCGCTCGGTCATCGAGGTGAGCAGCGCGCGCCAGGGCGCGGGCAGCGTCGCCGGGACGACGGGGGAGCGGTTGAGGCGCGCGATGGCCGCCTCGAGGACGGTCCCGGAGTACTCGCGGTGCCCGGTGATCGCCTCCAGCAGCACGAGGCCGAGCGAGAAGACGTCGCTGGCGCCGCTGATCGGCTCGCCCGCGACCTGCTCGGGGCTGACGAAGCTGGCGGTGCCGATCACGATGCCGTCGCTGGTGAGGCGCGAGCCGTCCATGAAGTGGGCGACGCCGAAGTCGGTGAGCTTGGCGGTGCGGGCGTAGCCGCTGGAGGCCACCTCGCTGACCAGGATGTTCGCGGGCTTCACGTCGCGGTGCACGACGCCGCGCTCGTGCAGGTACGCGAGCGCCTCGGCCAGCTGGGTGCCGATCGCGGCGACCTCGTCCGGTGCCATCGGGCCGGGCTCGAGCCGCGCCTCGAGGGTCGGGTCGGCGACGAGCTCCATCACGACGTAGCGGCGCACCTCGCCGCCGAAGTTGTGCAGGCCGGCGTCGAAGAGGTTGACGATCCCGGGGTGCGCGAAGGAGCTGAGCATCCGCACCTCGCGCTCCTGGCGGGCGACGTCCTCGGGGTTGGAGGCCTCGGCGCGGAAGACCTTCACGGCCACTTCGCGCTGCACGGTCTCGTCGCGGGCCCGGTACACCGAGCCCATCCCGCCGGAGCCGATGCGCTCGATCAGGAAGTAGCGCCCGGCCACCCGCTGCTGGGCGGCATTGGCGGCGATGGTGCTCACGACGACCCCGCCTTCTGCTGGAGCGACGTGCTCCGCGGCGCTCAGGACGAGCGCCTGGGTAGACGGTACCGCGGTGCCGCGACAACGGGGAGCGCAATAGCCGGGATTGACATACGGCCGTGATAGAAGCAGTCGATCCGGCACCGAGCGGGACCGCTCAGCGCAGCCCGCTGCGGGCGAAGCCCTGCACGAAGTAGCGCTGGAAGATCAGGAACAGCACGACCATCGGCAGCACGTTCACCAGCGCGAAGGCCATCGTTCCGCCGTAGTCGCTGCCGAACTGCCCCTGCAGGTAGAGCAGCCCGATCGGGAGGGTGAAGAGGGCGTTCTCCTTGAGGGCGATCAGCGGCCAGGCGAAGTCGTTCCAGGAGCCGAGGAGCGACATGAAGAACAACACCGCGATCAGCGGCTTCGAGAGCGGGAGCACGATCCGGGTGAAGACGCGGAAGTGACCGGCCCCGTCGATCCGGGCCGCCTCGATCAGGTCGCGCGGGATCGCGAGGATGAACTGCCGCGCCAGGAAGAGCCCGAAGGCCGAGGCCGCCGTCGGCAGGATCACCGCCCAGTAGCTGCCGTAGAGGCCGAGATCGGTGACGAGCCGGAAGAGCGACACCATGATCACCTGCACGGGGAGCGTCAGCGTCGACAGGGCCAGCAGGAAGAGCACGCCGGAGCCGCGGAAGCGCAGCTGCGCGAAGGCGTAGCCGCCGAGCAGGTTGATCGCCACGGTGATCAGCGCGGTGGTGAGGCTGATCGCGAGCGAGTTGCCGAACCAGGTCGCGACCGGGAACGAGTCGAAGACGCGCTCGAAGTTGGCCAGCGTGAACTCACGCGGCCACAGCCGCAGCGTGCCGCCGAGCAGCTCGGCGCGCGAGGAGAACGCGACGACGAGCATCCAGTAGAGCGGGAAGAGGATGACGAGGGAGACGAGGATCGCCAGGACGAGCCGGAGTGCGGTCGTCGAGCGGGAGACGCGGTTCATTCGACGAGGTCCCTCGAGCGGTTCGTGCGCCACTGCACGGCGGTGAAGATCATCGTCAGGATCAGCAGGACGATGCCGATCGCCGCCGCGTAGCCCTGATCGCGCGTGACGAAGCCGGTGTCGTAGGCGTAGGTCACCAGCACCGACGTGGAGTTCTGCGGCCCGCCGCCGGTGAGGACGAAGACGATGTCGAAGACCTGGAACGAGTAGATGACGTTGAGGATGAGCAGGAAGAACGTCGACGGCCCGACCAGCGGCACCGTCACGTGCCGGAACTGCTGCCAGCCGTTCGCGCCGTCCAGCCGCGCCGCCTCGTAGAGCGCCGGGTTCACGCCCTGCAGCCCGGCCAGGTAGATCAGCATGTTGAAGCCGGTCCGCCACCAGAGCGTGACGAGGATCACGGAGGCGAAGGCCGCCGCGCCGCCCGACTGCCAGGCGATGCGCGGCAGGCCGATGGTCTGCAGCAGCCCGTCGAGCACGCCGCTGTTCTCGTCGAAGATCAGCACGCCCATCAGCGCCGTCGCGACGCCCGAGACGGCCATCGGCAGGATCAGGATCGAGCGGAACACGGGCCGGGCCGGCAGCACCGAGTTCAGCAGCACCGCGGCGCCCAGGCCGAGCGCCATCGAGAGCGGCGTGACGATCAGCGTGAACAGCGCAGTGTTGAGGGTCGAGCGCCAGAAGAGCGGGTCGCTGAGCAGCCGGGCGTAGTTGTCCAGGCCGATGAAGACGCCGTCGCCGAAGCCGTTGGTGCGCTGGAAGCTGAGCAGGAACGCACCGACCAGCGGCACGAAGACGAACAGCGCCAGCATCAGCAGGTTCGGCGCGAGGAACCCGTAGGCAGCCACCGTCTCGCGGGCGGCGGGCGCCCGGGAGGGGCGGCGCGGTCGCGCCGTCACCTCCTCGGGGGCGGGGAGGGTGCGGGTCACGGTGTGGCGACGCTCACTGCACGGCGGTGGCGATGCCGGAGGTGAGCTTCGCGATCGTGTCCTCGGTGCTCTGACCGCCGACGAACGCCTGCTCCAGCTGGTCCTTCAGCACCGCGATGATCGCGGCCATGTCCGGCGAGGCGACCTGCGCCGCGTCCTCGGCCTGCACGGTGCCCGCCTGCCCGAGGAAGACCTCGGCGAGCTCGGGGCGCACCTCGAACTCGATGCCCGACTCGGTCAGGTCGCGGCGGGTGGGCAGCAGCGAGGCGCCGGCGCAGAAGTCGCGCATCGACTCCTCCTCGGTCACGAAGGCGAGGAACGCCGCCGCGAGCTCGGGGTTCGTGGTCGCCTTGGTCGCGACGAGGGCGTTGCCGCCGAAGTCGCCGCCGCCGCGGACGTTCCGCGGGGAGTAGGTGGCGCCCCACTCGAAGTCGAGGGTCGACTCCGCGTCGGGGATGAGGAACGCGCCGCCGAAGGTCATCGCGGTGGTCTGCGAGTACCAGAGGTCGCTCGCGTAGGTCGTCGCCTGGATCGAGCTGCTCGGCGGCACGAGGCCGTCGGTGAAGAAGCTGCGGCTGAAGTCGATCGCCGCGCGGCCGGCGTCCGAGTCGATGGCCGGCGCGGAGAGGTCCTCGGTGAGGAAGCGGCCGTCGGCCTGGAAGAGCAGGCTCAGCCAGCGGGTGACGCCGTTGCCCTGCCAGTTGTAGGCGAAGGGGTAGCGCTCGGCGGGGAGCGAGGCGCGCAGTTTCCGGCCGACCTCGGTGAACTCCTCCCACGTCCACGCCTCGTCCGGCGAGGCCGGGAAGTCGGAGATGCCCGCGGTGGCGAGCGCCTCGGTGTTGTAGAGGATCAGCGAGGTGTCCGTGTGGTGCGGCACGCCGAACGGGGTGCCGCCGCTCTGCACCGCGGCCCAGGCCGGGTCGGTGAAGCGCTCGGCCACGTCCGCCTCGAGGTGCGGGGTGAGGTCGAGCAGCTGGTCGCGACCGGCGTAGCTGCCGAAGGTGTAGTATGGCACGCGGAAGACGTCCGGCGGGTTGCCCGCCTGCAGCTGCGCGTCGATGTTGGTGAACATCTGCTCGTACGGCACCGAGTTCAGCGCCACGGTCGAGCCGGGGTTCGCCTCCTGGAAGCGGTCGATCGCCCGCTGGAAGCCGGCCAGCTCGGCGTCGGTGCCCCAGGTGGTGAAGGTGAGGGTGCCGCTGTCCGCGCTCGCCGCCGGCCGGGCCGGGGCGAAGCCGCAGCCCGCCAGCACGGGGACCGAGGCGGCGACGCCGAGGGCGCCGAGGAACCGGCGCCGATCCAGCGTCACCCGATCGAAGGCGCTCCTGCCGCGCGACATCCTGTCCAGAGCCATCATGGCCTCCCCACGGGGGCCACCGACGGGCCCTCCGAGGGGAGGCTAGCTGCGGGCTCCTGCGGGCGCCGCTACTGGACGGATCCGCGTTCCTGTGAGAGAGGTGCCGCTCAGGGCCGGCGGCCGAGCATCCCCTCGAACGAGCCGTCCAGCGCCCACGGGTCCGCGGGAGCGCGGGAGGTGCGCGCCGCCTCCGTCGCCAGCTCGCGCCCGGCCCGCTCGATCCGGGAGGGCAGCGCCCGCCCGTCCTCGGTGGCCCCGCCCCAGTCCTCGGTCGCGGCGAAGACCGTCGTCGACAGGGGAGCGGCGTGCAGGTAGCTGAAGAGTGGGCGCATCGCGTAGTCGACCGCGAGCGAGTGGCGGGGCGAGCCGCCGGTCGCGGCGAGCAGCACGGGCAGCCCGCGCAGCGCCTCGGTGTCGAGCACGTCGACGAACGACTTGAACAGTCCGCTGTAGCTGGTGGTGAAGATCGGCGTCACGGCGATCAGGCCGTCCGCGCCGGCCACCGCGTCGAGCGCGGTCTGCAGAGCGGGGCTCGCGAAGCCGGTCAGCAGGTTGTTCGTGACGTCGTGCGCGAGGTCGCGCAGCTCGACGACGCTGCGCTCGACGGCGAAGCCCTGCTCGGTGAGCGAGGCCTCCGCGGCGTCGGCGAGGCGGTCGGCGAGCAGGCGGGTGGAGGACGGCGTGCTGAGACCGGCCGAGAGGACGGTGATCCTGCGGGTGTCCATGGGCGGGGCCTCCTAGGCGCTGACGGGGACGGGCTGCTCGGCGCGGGCGGCGACGAGCGAGGAGTGGGTGGGCGCGTCCGGCACGTGCGCCGGGCGGCCCTCGGCGAAGCCGGCGCGCAGGGCGGGCAGGATCTCGCCGAGCATGTCCATCTGCTCGAGGACGGTCTTCAGCGGCAGGCCCGCGTGGTCCATCAGGAACAGCTGGCGCTGGTAGTCGCCGACGTACTCGCGGAAGCCGAGGGTGCGGTCGATGATCTCCTGCGGCGAGCCGACGGTGAGCGGGGTCTGCTCGGTGAAGTCCTCGAGCGAGGGGCCGTGGCCGTAGACCGGGGCGTTGTCGAAGTAGGGGCGGAACTGCGAGACCGCGTCCTGCGAGTTCTTCGCCAGGAAGATCTGGCCGCCGAGTCCGACGATCGCCTGGTCGGCGCTGCCGTGGCCGTAGTGCTCGAAGCGCTGGCGGTAGAGCTGCACCATCTTCGCGGTGTGCGAGGCGGGCCAGAAGATGTGGTTCGCGAAGAAGCCGTCGCCGTAGTACGCGGCCTGCTCGGCGATCTGCGGCGAGCGGATGGAGCCGTGCCAGACGAACGGGGCGACGCCGTCGAGCGGGCGCGGGGTCGACTGGAAGCCCTGGAGGGGCGTGCGGAACTGGCCCTCCCAGTCGACGAACTCCTCCGTCCAGAGGCGGTGCAGCAGGTCGTAGTTCTCGATGGTGAGCTCGATGCCGCGGCGGATGTCCTTGCCGAACCACGGGTAGACCGGGCCGGTGTTGCCGCGGCCGAGCATCAGGTCGACGCGGCCGCCGGCGAGGTGCTGGAGCATCGCGTAGTCCTCGGCGAGCTTCACCGGGTCGTTCGTGGTGATCAGCGCCATCGCGGTGCTGAGCTGGAGCCGCTCGGTCTTCGCGGCGATGTAGGCGAGGGTCGTCGTGGGGGAGGAGGACCAGAACGGCGGGTTGTGGTGCTCGCCGAGCGCGAAGACGTCGAGGCCGATCTCCTCCGCCTTCTGGGCGATCGCGACGGTGGCCGCGATCTTCTCGGACTCGGTCGGGGTGCGGCCGGTCGTGGGGTCGGTGGTGATGTCGCTGACCGTGAAGATGCCGAACTGCATCGGGCGCTCCTTCTCTCCGTGGCCCCGTGCTGGCGAGACCTAATCCATGCATTTGCATGTACATCCTCATCCAACCACGTGCGGCTGGGGATATTCCCGCGGATTCGGCCGGAGGAGCGGAGGAAGCGCACTGAACGCTGAACCTGCCATTCCGCGGTAGTCTGTCACTTACAGAGTTCAGGAGTCTTCGCATGGTCGCACGACGATCGCCTCGCCGCTCCCTCCAGCTGGCCGAGATCGGCGCCAACATCCGGCGCTGGCGAGCGGTGAACGGGATGACCGCGTCCTCGCTCGCCGAGCGGGCGGGCGTCACCCGCGAGACGCTGCGCCGCCTCGAAGCCGGAGACGGCTCGGCCCGCCTCGACTCGGTCGTCGCGGTCCTCGGGGCGCTCGGCATCGCGGACTCCCTCGTCCAGGCGACCGACCCCTACCGCAGCGAGACGGCACGGGCCCGCATCGACGCGATCCTCGGCGCCGGCGGCTCCCTGTGACCGCCGGGCCCGTCGAGGTCCACCTCGACGACGAATCGCGGGGACTCGTGCGGGTCGGCACCCTCCACCCGTCGTTCGCGGGGCGCGTCCTCGCCTCGTCGTCCTTCCAGTACGACTCCGACTACCTGTCCTCGCCCGGCGCCTTCGCGATCTCGCCCGATCTGCCCCTCGTCAGCGGCAGGATCTGGACGCCCGAGTCGCACTCGCTCCCCGGTGCGTTCGAGGACGCCTCGCCGGACGAATGGGGTCGCCGTCTGATCGAGGCGAACCGGGCCGCTCGCCGGAAACGGGATCCGAGTGCCCCCGCGCTGCAAGGCTCGTGGGACCACCTGCTGGGCGTCTCGGACGCCGCCCGGATGGGCGCGCTCCGCTTCCGGCCACCCGGTGCGGAGGAGTGGTCCTCCTCGGACGCCGGGGTGGCGAACGTCCACGAGATCGAGCGGATCCTCCGCGTGGCGGCGCGCTACGAGGCGGACGACGCCTCCGAGGAGGACGTCGCCTACCTCTCCGGGATCGCGACGTCGCCCGGAGGAGCTCGCCCCAAGGCCAACGTCCTCCGCGCCGACGGCCGCCTCGCTCTCGCGAAGCTCCCGCACTCGAGGGACGAGGGGCTCGACGTCGAGCGCTGGGAGGCGGTGGTGCTCGTCCTGGCCGAGCGGATCGGCCTCCGGACTCCCGCGTGGACGTTGCTGCGCGCCTCGGCGGAGAAGAGCGTGCTGCTGCTCGACCGGTTCGACCGCACCGCCGCGGGCGGTCGTCGCGCCTACCTCTCCGCCGCCTCCGCCCTGGAGATCGGCGCGAACGATCTCGGCCGCTACTCGTACGAGCAGTTCTCGGACGTGCTGGCGGACCTCAGCGCCGATCCGCGCACGGACCTGCGGGAGATGTTCACCCGGATCGCTCTGACGGTCCTCGTGAACAACGTCGACGACCACTGGCGCAACCACGGCTTCCTCCGGCAGGACGGAGGCTGGCGTCTCGCCCCGCTCTTCGACGTGAACGCGAGCACGAGCACCGGAGTCGTGCACTCGCGGGCGATCAGCGACCGCGACGACCCCCGCCACCGCGACCTCGGTGAGCTCCTGGTGACGGCCGACGCCTATCGGCTCACCCGCCCCGACGCCGCGCGGATCGTGCGGGAGACCGCGGAGCAGGTGCGGGAGTGGGAGGCCGTCGCGATCGAGCTCGGCCTCCCCGTCGGGGAGCGGCGGAGGATGGCCCGCGCCTTCGACGCCGACCGGATCTCCCGCGCGCTCACGATCGAGTGACGGGCGGCCTCCTCGCCCTCCGGCCGCCCGAAACATCCCCGCAATCTGCCCCGCACTAGAGTCGTGCCATGGGTGACCTCTTCGACGGATACGGGTCCCAGAAGGTCGAGCGGCCCCGCACGGGCGCCTCACCCTGGGACGAGATGTTCGCCGATGTCGCGGCGACGAGCGGCCCCGCCGGCGTCCGCGACTCCTACCGCGACATCTACTCCTCGCTCGCGCGGATGACGCAGGAGGAGCTGCGCGGTCGCACCGATGCGCTCGCCTCCTCCTACCTCGCGCAGGGCGTGACCTTCGACTTCGCGGGCGAGGAGCGGCCCTTCCCGCTCGACGCCGTCCCGCGCGTGATCGAGAGCGCCGAGTGGAACGAGGTGCAGAGCGGCATCAAGCAGCGCGTCCGCGCGCTCGAGGCCTTCCTCGCCGACGTCTACGGCCCGCAGAACGCGGTGAAGGACGGCGTGATCCCCGCCGCCCTGCTCTCCAGCTCCAGCCACTTCCATCGCCAGGCCGCCGGGATCGAGCCGGCCAACGGCGTGCGGATCCAGGTGTCCGGCATCGACCTGATCCGCGACGAGGTCGGCGACTGGCGGGTACTCGAGGACAACGTCCGCGTGCCCTCCGGTGTCTCCTACGTCATCTCGAACCGCCGGGTGATGGCGCAGACGCTGCCCGAGCTGTTCGTGTCGATGCGGGTGCGCCCGGTCGGCGACTACCCCAACCGCCTGCTCCAGGCCCTGCGCGCCTCCGCTCCCGAGGGCGTCGACGACCCCACCGTCGTCGTGCTCACGCCGGGCGTCTACAACTCGGCCTACTTCGAGCACACCCTGCTCGCTCGGCTGATGGGCGTCGAGCTGGTCGAGGGCCGCGACCTCTTCTGCACCGGCGGCAAGGTGTTCATGCGCACGACCTCCGGGCCCACCCGCGTCGACGTGATCTACCGCCGAGTCGACGACGAGTTCCTCGACCCGCTGCAGTTCCGCGCCGACTCGATGCTCGGCTCGCCCGGTCTGATGCTCGCCGCGCGTCTCGGCAACGTCACGATCGCGAACGCGGTCGGCAACGGCGTCGCCGACGACAAGCTCGTCTACACCTACCTCCCCGACCTGATCCGCTACTACCTCTCGGAGGAGCCGGTGATCAAGAACGTCGACACCTGGCGCCTGGAGGATCCGGGCGCGCTCGAGGAGGTGCTTGACCGCCTCGACGAGCTCGTCGTGAAGCCGGTCGACGGCTCCGGCGGCAAGGGCCTCGTGGTCGGGCCGGCCGCCTCGGCGAAGGAGTTGGCCGAGCTCCGCTCGCGGCTCCAGGCCGATCCGCGCGGCTGGATCGCGCAGCCGGTGGTGCAGCTCTCGACGATCCCGACGCTGGTGGACGACGGCATGCGGCCCCGGCACGCGGACCTGCGCCCCTTCGCGGTCAACGACGGCAAGGACATCTGGGTCCTGCCCGGCGGTCTCACCCGCGTGGCGCTGCCCGAGGGCCAGCTGGTCGTCAACTCGTCGCAGGGCGGCGGCTCGAAGGACACCTGGGTGGTCGGCCTCGAGGGCCAGCAGACCACCGAGCCGGACGCCCACGACATCTCCGGACTCGTCGAGGACCAGGCCGCGGTGACCAGCTCGATCCCGATCGTCTATCCGCTGAACCACACGCCCGACCAGTCGCCGCAGGACGCGGCCAACCACGACCAGGACCAGCAGCAGCAGCAGACGCTCGCCGCAGGGGAGGACGCCTGATGCTCTCCCGGATCGCCGAGTCGCTGTTCTGGATCGGCCGCTACATCGAGCGGTCCGACGGCACCGCACGCATCCTCGACGTCCACCTGCAGCTCCTGCTGGAGGACCCGTGGATCGACGAGGACACCGCCTGCCGCTCGCTGCTGTCGGTGATGGGATCGACCGCTCCGGACGACATGAAGGAGGTCACCCGCGCCGACGTGCTGACCATCCTCGCGATCGACCGCACGAACCCCGCCTCGATCGCCTACTCGCTCGGCGCCGCCCGCGAGAACGCCCGCCGTGCCCGCGAGATCGTCTCGACCGAGCTGTGGGAGTGCCTGAACACCACGCGCACCCGGATGCCCCGCCGCGTGACGGGGGAGCGGGTGTCGGAGTTCTTCGGCTGGGTGCGCGAGCGCTCGGCGCTCGCCGTGGGCATCATCGAGTCGGCCACCTCGCGCGACGAGGCCTGGCAGTTCTTCACCCTCGGCCGCTCGATCGAGCGTGCCGACATGACGGCCCGGCTGCTGGCGACCCGGTCGCTGACCGAGGCGAGCGGCCCGTCCTGGACCACGATCCTGCGCTCCTGCGGCGCCTACGAGGCGTACCTCCGCACCTACCGCGGCGTGCCGAGTGCGCGCAACGCGGCGGAGTTCCTCCTGCTCGACCGCCTCTTCCCGCGCTCGATCCTCTTCTCGGTCTCGCGTGCCGAGATGTGCATGCGCGACATCGAGCCGCGCACCGGCCGCGTCGGGCACACCGGCGACGCCCAGCGGGTGCTCGGCCAGATCCGCAGCGAGCTGGAGTACCGGCCGATCGCCGAGATCCTCGAGGACCTGCCGCGGCACATGGACAGCGTGCAGGAGGCGACCTCATCGGCCTCCGAGGCGATCCGCCAGCGCTACTTCCCCACCAACGTCATGCCGAGCTGGATCGGGGAGGCGCTGTGAGCAGGCTGCGCATCACGCACACGACAGGGTTCACCTACCGGGGCGACGTCGTCGCCTCCTACAACGAGGCGAGGATGCTCCCGGCGTCCTCGGACGGGCAGCTCGTGCTCTCCTCGAACCTGGTCATCCGCCCGGTCACCTCCGCGCACACCTACACCGACTACTGGGGCACCCGGGTCTCGTCGTTCGACGTGCTCGACCCGCACCAGGAGCTCTCGCTGACCGCGACCTCGCTCGTCGAGATCCGGCCCAAGGCGCACCCCGACCACCCCGTGGGCTGGGAGCAGCTGGACGATCAGGTCCAGACGCTGACCGAGTACGTCGAGCAGCTCAAGCAGACCAACCGCACGGCGCCGCCCGAGGACCTGGTCGAGCTCGCCCGCCGGCTGGCCGATGCGGCGGAGGGCCCGTGCGACGCGGCCCTGTCGATCGCCGAGACGATCGGCCGCGAGATGACCTACCGCCAGGGCGTCACCGGCGTGCACTCGACGGCGACCGAGTCGTGGACCGCCCGCGAGGGCGTCTGCCAGGACATCACCCACATCGTCCTGGGCGCGCTGCGCTCGACGGGCATCCCGGCGCGCTACGTCTCCGGCTATCTGCACCCCAAGCCGAACGCGGCGATCGGTGAGACCGTCGTCGGCGAGTCGCACGCCTGGGTCGAGTGGTTCTGCGGCGGCGCCTGGCGCGGCTACGACCCCACCAACCTCATCGACATCGGCGACCGCCACGTGATCGTCGGCCGCGGCCGCGACTACAACGACATCGCGCCTCTCCGCGGCGTCTACGCCGGTCCGCACTCCTCGAAGCTGTTCGTCCGGGTGGAGATCACGCGCGAGGCGTGAGGGCGGGGTGCTCGGAGGCTGTGTTCCGCGCCAGTACGGATGGGCTGCGAGGGCGGCGATGCGCCCCGATGGCGATGCGCGAAACGCGGGTGCTAGCGTGATCACCGGTAGCGGGGGATGAAAGAGTTCCTCAGAGCGCCAATTCGAGAAACCCACGCCTTGCGCGTGGGTTTCTGCGTTGGCGGATACTCGTCGGATGCTGCTGGCCTACATCGATGAGATCGGCGAGACCGGTGCGTTCGTCTCGAAGACGGACCCTCGGTTCAGGACCAGTCCTGCGTTCGGGTATGCCGGCTTCATCGTGCCGGACGGTGCCGCGCGCCGCTTCGGACAGCTCTTCGATCGCGAGAAGCGGACCGTCTTCGCTCCGGACATCGCGCGCGCGGAGCATCCGGGGCGGTGGGAGAAGAAGGGCTCGGAGATCTTCCACTCCTTCACCGCCCAGCACCATCCGGAGCAGATCCGAGTCTTCAACGGCCTGGTCCGTCACCTCTGCGAGAGGTTCGGTGGGGCCTTGTTCTTCTACGCCGACGAGAAGCCGATCGGGACGCCGAAGCAGACGCATCTCGACAAGGACGATCGCGAGACCAGGGCCATGCGGGAGGCCCTCAACCGGCTCTGCACCTACTCCGATCGCAGAGATCAGCAGCTCCTCGTCATGATCGACCAGATCAACGAGAAGGACCGCGCGAAGCGATTGCCGCTCATGTACGGACACATCCTCGGACGAGCGGGCGAGCACCCCGAGATGAGGCGGATCGTGGAGCCCCCCATGCACGTCGACAGCGCGCTCAGCGCGAACGTCCAGTTCGCCGACTGGGTCGCCGCGGCGGTGACTCGCGGGATCGAGCGCCAGCTCCTGGTGACCGAGGTCGAACGGAACGCCTGGGTCCCGCTGACCCTGTCGCCGACCCTCAGGCGCGCGTTCACCGGGGAATCGAAGCTCCATCTGCAGCACCGTGCTCACGAGGACCTGCACGGTGCTGCCGTCTTCGCTGCCGTGAGGCCGCTCGCGGGACGAGACGGTGTGCGCCGGATCCTGGAGTCGGTCCCGCCCGAGCAGTATCAGCGGATGCGAGACGCAGCGGAACGCGCCTCGGGACGAGGGAGGCCCTCGTCGCGAGCCGAGTAGCACGCCTCGAAGCTGTTCGTCCGGGTGGAGATCACGCGCGAGGCGTGAGGGCGGGGGTCGTCACGAGGGCGACCTCCTCCTGGGCGGCGGGCTCGCCGGCGCGGGCGCGGCGGCGGGTGCGCAGGTACCAGCCGAGGCCGACGCCGGCGGCGAGGGCTCCGGAGGCGGCGCCGACGAGCATCGCCCAGCGCGGGCCGTAGGCGTTGGCGACCCAGCCGATCAGCGGGGCGCCGATCGGGGTGCCGCCCATGAAGATCGCCATGTAGAGCGCCATCACCCGGCCGCGCATCTCCGGCGTGGTCGAGAGCTGGACGTAGCCGTTCGCGGAGGTCATCAGCGTCTGCGCGGCGATGCCGACGAAGGGCAGCAGGATCGCGAAGGCCCAGACGGTCGGCATCAGGCCGGCGAGGGCCAGCGCGACGCCGAAGGCCGCCGCGGCGCCGACGATCAGGCGCAGCCGGGGGCGGTCGCGCCGAGCCGACAGCAGGGCGCCGACAACCGAGCCGACGGCGATGGCGGAGGAGAGCAGGCCGAACTCGCTCGCGCCCATGTCGAACTCGACCGTCGCCATCGTCGACGCGAAGATCGGGAAGTTGAGGCCGAAGGTGCCGATCAGGAAGACGATCGAGAGCACGACCAGGATGTCCGGCCGCCGCGAGACGTAGCGGAAGCCCTCGAGCAGCGCGCCCGGGCCGCGGGTCGCGCGCGGGGCGGAGCGCAGCTGCTCCCGGTGCAGGAAGCGCAGCGAGACCAGCACCGCGATGAAGCTCGCCGCGTTGAGGAGGAAGACCCAGCCGGAGCCGACCGCCGCGATCAGCACGCCCGCGAGGGCCGGGCCGATCATCCGCGCGGAGTTGAAGGAGGCCGAGTTCAGCGACACCGCGTTGGAGAGGTCGCGCTCCTCGACCAGCGCGGAGACGAAGGTCTGGCGCACCGGAGCGTCGATCGCGGCGGCGAAGCCCAGGAGCAGCGCGAAGACGTAGACCATCCAGAGCTGGACGATCCCGGTCACGACGATCAGGCCGAGCGCGAGGCCGAGGACGGCCATCGCGGCCTGCGTCGCCATCAGGAGCTTCCGGCGGTCGAAGCGGTCGGCGATGAAGCCGGAGAAGGGGACCATCAGCAGCTGCGGGCCGAACTGCAGCGCCATCGTCACGCCGAGCGCGGTCGCGTCGTGGTCGGTCAGATCGTTGATGACGATCCAGTCCTGGGCGGTGCGCTGCATCCAGGTGCCGATATTGGAGACCATCGCACCGGCGAACCAGATGCGGTAGTTCGGCACCGCGAGCGAGCGGAACATCGCGCTCATCGGTCCGCCACCTCGCGCAGCAGCGCGGCGGCGTCGTGCAGCAGCCGCTGCTGGGCGGGATCGAGCTCGCGGAGGCGGGCGATGAGCCAGGCGTCGCGGCTGCGCCGGACGTCGAGGACCAGCTCGGAGCCGCGCGCGGTCGCGCGGATGCGAGTGACGCGGCCGTCGGCCGGATCGGAGAGGCGCTCGACGAGTCCGTCGTCGGCGAGGCAGCCCACGGTGCGTGTCATCGAGGGCGGACGGACGCGCTCCGCCTCGGCGAGCTCGCCGAGCGTGCGCGGTCCTTCGCGGTGCAGCAGGGCGAGGACGCCGAACTGCGCGTCGCTCAGCTCGTGCTCCGCCTTCTCCTGACGCAGGCGGCGGCCGAGCCGGCCCACGGCGATGCGCGTCTCGCCGGCGAGGGCGGGGAGATCGGTGTCGGCAGGAGTCACATAGTTAGCCTAACAAAAGAGTTGGCCCGCTGCACGCTGATCGAGTAGACCGCGCAGCGGGCGCCCCCATGCTGATCGAGTAGTCCGCGCAGCGGGCGTATCGAGATCCACCACTGTCAGAACGCGGGACTGCAGACCCGACCTGCTGGTGACGGTGGGTCTCGATACGCGCCTGCGGGGCTACTCGACCAGCATGAGTCTGGGCAGCCGAGATTGACCGGCATGAGTGCGGGCAGCCGATGAGGAGCATGCTGGTCGAGTAGCCGCGCAGCGGCGTATCGAGACCCCGGTCCGCCGATCCCCCCCCGTTGTGGCCACACCGTTCGCGACAGCTTGGCGGGACCGGCGGCGCTCAGTACGGTCGGAGGCAGACCAGGCCGGGGACACGACGCGTACGGTGACCTGGTCCGATCGGCCGCCCGACCCGAAAGGGCGGCTCCCGCGCCCCGGCCTGGCCTCCGCCTCCCGTCGTTCCGCGACGGCAGCGGGACGGGCGGGTCAGGTCCGACGGGCGGTGCGCACCGCGCCGACGCTCGCCGCGACGACGAGGGCGATGCCGACCGCCTCGATCGCGGTCAGCCGCTGGCCCAGCACCAGGAACCCCGAGAGCGCGGCGGCGCCGGGCGCCAGCGCCATCAGGATCGAGAAGGTCGACGAGCGCAGGCGCCGCAGCGCCAGCAGCTCCAGCGCGTAGGGCAGTGCGGACGACAGCACGGCGACCGCGAGTCCGAGCAGCAGCACCGGCGGCAGCACGAGCGCGGGCCCGGCGGTGGCGATGCCGAACGGCAGCGACACGATCGCGCCGGCGGTCAGCGCGAGCGCGAGGCCGTCGAGTCGCGGGAAGCGCCCGCCGGTGCGCCCGGCGAAGACGATGTAGGTGGCCCAGAGCGCCGCCGCGCCGAGCGCGAAGGCGACGCCGACGGGATCGAGCGAGGAGAAGCCGCCCTGCGAGAGCACGACCACGCCGCCGAGGGCGAGGGCCGCCCAGAGCAGGCTGACGAGGCTCCGCCCGGCGATCACCGACAGCACCAGCGGACCGAGCACCTCGAGCGTCACCGCCGCGCCCTGCGGGATCCGGGCGATCGCCTCGTAGTAGCAGGCGTTCATCCCGCCGAGCGCGAGGCCGTAGGCGCCGACGGTGGCCCAGTCCGAGCGCGAGTAGCCGCGGATCCGCGGCCGGCAGACGACGAGCAGCACCAGCGCGGAGAAGACCAGGCGCAGGGTCACCGTGCCGATCGGCCCGGCGGCGGGGAAGAGCAGGACGGCGAAGGACGCGCCCAGCTGCACGCTCGCGATCGAGCCGAGCACGAGTCCGATCGATCCCGCGCTCGCCCGGGCGGGCGGGACGGCGTTCAGCTCGAGCGCCGCTGCTTCTGCACGGGAGGGACGTTGTAGCCGAGCAGGCCGACGCCGGTCTCGTCCCAGAGCAGGGTCGTCAGCGAGACGTTGTCGACCGAGGGGAAGGTGTGCCGGTAGGTCTCGGGATTGATGCCGAGGTAGGCGCAGAGCAGCAGCCGGATGAGGGTGCCGTGCGCGACGACGAGCACGCGGCCGTCCGGGTGGTCGCGGTGGATGCGGGCGAGCGCCGTGTTGGCGCGGGCGACGGCGTCGAGGCCGGACTCGCCGCCGGGCATCGGCTGGATCGCGGGCGCGGCGACCCAGGCGCGGTACTCGTCGGGGAAGCGCTTCTCCATCTCGGCGTTCGTCAGCCCCTCGCCCTGGCCGAAGTCGACCTCGACGAGGGCCGGGTCGAGCTGGACCTCGAGGTGGGCGGCCCGGGCGGCGGGCACGGCCGTGCGCACGGCGCGGACGAGGGTGGAGGAGTACACCGCGTCGAGCTCGGCGTCGACGGCCCAGGAGGCGAGCGTCGCCGCCTGGTCCTGGCCGAGCGGGGTCAGCGCGATGTCGGAGGAGCCCGCGTAGCGGTTCTCGGCGTGCCAGACGGTCTCTCCGTGCCGGGCGAGGATCAGGGTCGTCACTCGACGAGCCTACCGAGGCGGCCCCTGGGAGCCTGACCGGTCATGCGGCGCGCACGTCGTAGTGCGCGTCCACCAGCACCGGGAGGTGGTCGGAGACGCCCTGCGGCAGGGTCGAGACCCGCTCGATCCGCACCGAGTCGCTGATCGCGAAGTCGAAGTGCCCGCTGAAGTAGCGGTAGCGCGCGTAGGTCGGGGAATCACTGCGCGACACGAGGTAGCCGTTCCGCGTCATCTTGCGGTCGAGTCCGCGGAAGAACCAGGGGTAGTTGTAGTCGCCGACCATCAGCGACGGGGTGTCCGGGGCGTAGTCGCGGAGGCGGTCGAGCGCCTCGCCGATCTGCTTCCGGCGCAGTGCGTTGCCGGCCGAGAGCGGGGCCGCGTGGAAGGACGAGACGGCGATCGATCCGCCCTCCCGGTCCTCGAGCCGGACGGCGAGCAGGCGCTCGTGAGCGGGGGACATCACCCGGTCGTGCATCGACTTGCTGAGCTCGAACGCGGCGCTGCCGAGGAGCTCGAAGCGGGCGTGCGAGTAGTAGACGGCGAGCCCGAGGCGGTTGCGCGCGGTCACCGAGGCGAGCCGCAGATCGCCGAGCTCCTGGGGGAGCTTCGTGGTGTCGCACTCCTGGAGGCAGAGGACGTCGACGTCGTGCCGGGCGGCGAGAGGGGCGATCTCGCCGTGCGCCCGGTGCTCCCGGAGGTTGTAGGAGATCACGCGGAGAGCGCGTTCGTTCGGCTGCATTGCGCCAGTGTAGGGCCGCCGGCGGGGGCCTCCGGCGACGTTCCGGCGAACACGGAGGGACGGCGCAGGGCCCCCGCGCTTCCCGGCCGGCGCGGTGCCGGAGGGGAGGTGCGAGGGCCCTGCGGAGGGACGGTCAGTGACCGGCGGTGCCCGACGCGTCGGTGCCGTCGGCGGTCTCCGCGTCGGTGCCGTGGACGCCGTCGGTGGGTCCCCAGTCGGGCAGGGGCGGGTTCTGCTCCTCGCCCGCGGCGCCGACGCCGTCGGGTCCATCGGGGGACGGGCTGCCCACCTCGTCGAGTCCGGCGGGGTTCCCGGTGCCGGCGCTGCCGGTGGTCTCCTCGGGGTCGACGGGGGTGGTCTCGATGTCGTTCTCGGAGCTGCTCATAGGGCAACGCTAGGACGCCTCCTCCGCGCCCGGAAGCCCCTTGCGTCTCGCCCGGAAGCGGCTGCCATCGAACGCCGTCCCACTGACGGGGGACAGGCTCCGGGCGCTGGCGCCGGCCTGCGCCTCTCGCGAGCATCTAGCCGGACCACCCGTCACCGTCGCCGGTGTGGCGCCGAAGCCCGCGCACCTCGACCGGAAGGCCACACCGTGACCCACGACTCCTCGCCCCGCCCCGATTCCGACCGCCTGGTCACCCGCCGCTCCGTCACCGCCGCCGCCGCGTGGACCGTGCCGGTCGTCGCCGTCGCCGTCGCCACCCCGTCCGCTGCGGCGTCGATCGTCGATCTCGGCGCCTACGCGCTCCGCGGCACCTGCGGCACCCTCGGCCTGATCGGTCCCGGCTTCCTGCTGCAGGCGGGCCCCACGGAGCCGCTGCCGACCGGCACGACCGTCATCATCACCGGCTCCGGGGTCGCCAACATCGGCGTCTTCTCGGTCTCGGGAGGCACGGCCACCGTGAACGTGCTGAGCAACACGTCCCGTCAGATCACGCTGACCGCCCCGCTGGCAGCGGGAGCGACCATCGCCCTCCGCACGACGCTCTCGATCAGCGTCGCCTTCCAGCTGAACGCCGTCTCGACGCTGCCCTCCGGCTACAGCGGGACCGGCTCGAAGACCGCGGCGAACGTGTCGAGCACGCTCATCCTCTGCTCCGCGAACTGACGAGCGGAACGGTGAAGGCCCTCCTCCTCCTTCTCGGAGGGGAGGGCCTTCGCCGTTCGTGCGGTGCGGAGCGGCGGCTCAGCGCCCGTAGGCGCCCGCGGCGGGGCAGTCGAACGGATCGCCGCCGGCCGAGAGGCCCACGCGGTTGAGGTAGCGGACGACGATGCCGTACGACTCGAGCAGCGAGGTCTCGGTGTAGGGGATCTGGTGCGTCGCGCAGTACTCCTTGGCGATGACCTGGGCCTCGCGCAGGGCGGGGCGGGGCATGTTCGGGAAGAGGTGGTGCTCGACCTGGTAGTTCAGGCCGCCCATGAAGTAGTCGTTGAACCAGTTGCCGCGGATGCTGCGCGAGGTGAGGACCTGGCGGCGCAGGAAGTCGACGCGCGCCTCCTTGGGCAGGATCGGCATGCCCTTGTGGTTCGGGGCGAACGAGGCGCCCATGTAGAGGCCGAAGACGGCCATCTGCACGCCGACGAAGGCGAAGGCCATGCCGAGCGGAAGCGCCCAGAAGACGACGGCGAGGTACAGGCCGACGCGGGCGACGAGCATCGAGATCTCGACCCAGCGCTTGTCGACCTTGCCCTTGCCGAACACGGTGCGGAAGCCGTGCAGGTGCAGGTTGATGCCCTCGAGCAGCAGCAGCGGGAAGAAGGCGTAGCCCTGACGGCGGGTGAGCCAGGCGTAGGCGCCGCGCGAGCGGGCCGCGTCCTCCGGAGTGAACGACACGACGTCGCGGACGATGTCCGGGTCCTTGCCGAGCACGTTCGGGTTGGCGTGGTGGCGGCTGTGCTTGTTCATCCACCAGGAGTAGCTGATGCCGACGACGAGGTTCGCGAGCGTGCGGCCGGCGACGTCGTTGGCCTTGCCGGACTCGAACACCTGGCGGTGCGAGGCCTCGTGCGCGAGGAAGGCGAACTGGGTGAGGACGATGCCCAGCGCGGCGGCGAGCAGCAGCTGGAACCAGGAGTCGCCCAGCAGGACGAAGCCGGTGACGATGCCGCCGAGGGCGAGCGTCAGCACGGAGAAGAGGATGTAGTAGAAGCCGCGGCGGCGGCGGAGGAGCCCGGCGTCGCGCACGGTGCTCAGCAGACCGGAGTACTCGGTCGTCGGGTTGGTGTTGCCCTCGCCGCGGGGGCGGGTGCGGATCACACGGGGGGAGGCCTGGACCCGGGGGGAGCTCTCGACCCGGGGGGCGGTGGGGACGTTTCCGTCGGTCAGTGCGGTGGGGGTGCTCATCGGCGCCTCGCTCGTTCGGGGTGGCCGTCCTCGTCGACGGCCGCTCGGTGAGCGATCCCCGGGAGGTCCGGGTCCGCTCATGGTGTTCACCGCGTCGGTAGGGGCCGGACGAGGCTGCGGCCAACCGGGTTCCGGGGCGACCGAGGTCAACACTATGGGGTGCCGCGCGGCCCCGCATCAGGGCGATTGCCAGTCTTCGAGAGGCATGCCGGAGGGGGCATGCGATGAGGAGAACTCCGGGCCGACCAGGCGTTCGTCGACCCGGAGAACTCCGCTCGTCAGGAGCCGATCGAGTCCTGCGGACGGCCCGACTTGAGGGCGGCCAGGCGCGCCTCGACCTCGGTCATCTCGCCGAGGTCCTCGAGCGACTCGAACTGCGCGTCGAGGCTCGAGGACGCGAGCTCCTCGGCGCCGCGCACGCGGGCCTCCTCGCGGCGGATCTTCTGCTCGAAGCGGCTCACCTCGCTGGTCGGGTCCATGATGTCGATGCTCTTGATCGCGTCCTGGACCTGCGACTGCGCCTCGACGGTCTTGGAGCGGGCGATCAGCTCGTCGCGCTTGGACGAGAGCTGGTTGAGCTTCTCGCGCATCTGGTTGAGGCCCGACTTGAGCTTGTCGACGACCTCGGTCTGCGAGGCGATGGTCGGCTCGGCGTCCTTCGCCTCCTTCTCGGACTGGATCTGGCGGGTGAGGGCGACCTTGGCGAGCGCGTCGAACTTGTCGGCGTCGCCGGCGTTGCCGGAGGTGCGGAGCTCGTCGGCCTTGCGGCTCGCGGCGAGCGCCTTGCCGCCCCACTCGTCGGCGTTCTGGACGTCCTCGCGGTAGTCGTCCTCGAGCAGGCGCAGATTGCCGATGGTCTGCGCGATGGCGGCCTCGGCGTCGCGGATGCTGTCGGTGTAGTCGCGGACCATCTGATCGAGCATCTTCTGCGGGTCCTCGGCCTGATCGAGGAGCGCGTTGATGTTGGCCTTCGCGAGCTGCGCGATGCGGCCGAAGATCGACTGTTTCTGGGCCATGCTGTCTCTCCTTGGGTGAGGTGCTTGCGGGCGGGGGCCGAGCGGATGCGGGCCCGGGGTGTGTGAGAGGGGTCGTCGGATCGAGCGGGTGGTCCGGAGCGGGTCAGAAGCGTCCGCCGCCGCCGCGACGGCCGCCGCCGCCGCCACCACCGCCGAAGCCGCCGCCGGAGGAGCGACGGGAGCCGCCGCCGAAGCCGCCACCGCCCCCGAAGCCGCCGAAGCCGCCGGAGCGGTAGCCGGAGCGCCGGCCGCCGCCGCCGAGGAGCGACTCGACGAGGATGCCGCCGAGGAAGGCGCCGGTGGTGTTGCCGCCGTAGCCGCCGCCGAGGCCGGGGGCGGAGTAGGCGCTCGCGTCGGAGCGGGCGGCCTGGAGCGCCTGCTGCGCGAGGGCGGAGGCGCGCTGCGCGGAGGCGAGCGCCTCGGCCGGGTCGGTGGCCGCGATCTGCGCCGCGTACTCCGCCGAGCGCGCGGCCTCGGCGACGCGGGTGCGCGCCTGCGAGCCGACCGCCCCGCGCCGGGCGGCGATGAAGTCCTCCGCGGCGGACACCCGGCTGCGGGCGGCGCCGATCTCGGCGGCGAGAGCGGCCCGCTGGCGCTCGCGCTGTGCCTGGGCGTCGCGGTAGCCGCCGACCGCGGCGTCGATGGTGGCGTCTGCCGCCGTCAGACGCTCCAGCAGCGCGAGCGGGTTGCGCGGGCTCGCGGCGGCGTCCCGCTCCACGGCGTCGAGGGCTGCCTCCGTCGTGGCGACCGCGGACTGCACGTTCGCGACGAGGGGTGCGCTCGCGGCGTCGGCGGAGTCGCCCGCGGCGACGATCGTGCGGCCCTGGGCGACGTCGGCGCGGATCTCGGCGACCCGCCCAGCGAGGGTGCGCTCGGCCTCCTGCAGATCGGTGGAGCGGGTGGCGACGGCGTCGAGGAGGCCCGAGGCCTGCTCGGCCGACTGCTGGCCGGCGCGCAGGAGCACGGCCGCGCGGCCCGAGTTGCCGGCGGCGAGGGCCGTCTGCGCCTCGGCGACCTGGTCGTCGGTGAAGCGGAGGCGGTCCTCGGCCTGGTCGGCGTCGTCCTCCACATCGTCGATCGCCGTGGGGGCGTAGCGGGTGGAGAGGTCGGCGAGCAGGGCCCGGGTGGGGGAGAGGCGGGCCCGGACCTCCGCGGTGCGCATGGTCAGGCGGGCGGCCACCTCCGGAGCGTTCTTCTCGAGGGCGCGGAGCTCCTCGAACGCCTCCGCCTTCTCGTCGAGCACCTGCTCGGCGTCGGCGCAGAGCTGCAGGATGCGCTGGTAGCCGTCGCGGCGCTCCTGGTCGGTGTCCGGCTCCGCGTCGTCGAGCCGCTGCTGGAGGGCGAAGGCCTCGCCGAGAAGCCGCTTCGCGGTCGTGAGTGCCTCGCGGAAGGGGCCGGTCGCGTCCGAGCCGAACTGCGCCTCCGCGAAGCCGACCTCCTGCTCGCTGGTGCGCACGGCGTCATCGGCGTGCACGAGGGCGGAGCCGGCGCGGGTGGCGAGCTCGTCGATCGACGCCTCCACGGCCTCGGCGGCCTTCCGGCGGCGCGCGCGGCGGACGAGGAGCCAGACGATCACTCCGACGACGACCAGTGCTGCCAGCACGGCGAGGACGACCAGGAGACCGGAGCCGAGCGCCTGGCCCGCGCTCGGGGCGTCGAGGCGGGTGCCGATGCCCTGGGCGGCGGCGACAGCGGCGCCGGCCCAGTCGCCGTCGACGAGCTGCGGCTCGATGTCGTCGGTCTCCAGCGCGGAGACCTGGCCGGCGTCGAGGGCGAAGCCGTTGTCGACGGACACCTGGTACTGCCGGGACTCGACCGCGACGGCGAGGAGGACGTCGTTCGTGCCGAGTCCGTTGAGCTCGGCGGTCGCGTCCGACCAGCGCTCGTCGCCGGTGGTGCCGGTGAAGGTGTCGACGTAGGCGACGAAGAGCTGGACGCTGTGCTCCTGGTAGAGCTGGGCGGAGGCGGCCTCGATGTCGCTGATCTCCGCGGAGCTGAGGACTCCGGCCGAGTCGAGGACGACGGAGGAGCCGAGCGTCGCGGGCGGCTCGGCCGCGGCGCCGGCGGCAGGGACGAGCGCGAGCGCGGCGGCGGCGAGCAGGGCGAGGAGCGCTGCGATCGGCGATCGGCGGGCGCCCCGGCGGGCCACGGCCCTCGTCGGGGATGAATCGTTCGGCATCGCGCACTCCCTCGTCGTTCGCCTCCCGAGTGTAGACAGCCCGGGTGTCACCCGAGCGAGGGCTGTCCGAGAGGGGAGAGCGGAGAGGTGGGCAGTGCGCACCGGGGTCCGGAGTCTTCAGAGCCAGGCCGGTCGACGATGCGTGATCGAGTGGTCAGTCGCGGGAGTCGTCGTTCTCAGTGTCTGCAACGGCGATCAGAATCGACCTCCGCCACCACGGCGGCCGATTCCTGAGTACGAGCAGTGCCGTTTGTAGTGTCCTTCCGGCACGAGACTGTCCACATCCTTTGAAGCGCTCGACCTCGCGGACGCCTCGGTGTTCCCCTCGCCGTAGCCCTCGATGTAGCCGATCGTCTCGTTGGGCATGATGCGGACGAGCTGGCACTTCGCATTCGCCGTGTAGATGTGAGCTTCCACCGAAGTCTGGAACTCGGAGCGCTCGAGAGCGTTCATCACAGTGGGAACGGCTGCTCCACCCACGACGACCAGCGCCGCGGCGAGACAGAGAGCGGTCGATCGTTTCATTGCACGACTCCTCGTTGATCTGGTGCAGAGAACGGCGCAACCGTAGGTCGACCGGCTCGCCGAGGAGCCGTCTGGCGTGGAGTGCTGTCGCGCGACGCCCGGCCGGCCCGCGCACCGCGGGTGGGAGAACGCCGGGAGGCGGAATGCGCGAGGGCTGGGCGCCGTTGCCTCCGGGGTGCGTCCCGGGAACGGTGACGCGCCCTCCCCCCGCTCTCCGATCGAAAGGCGATCCGTGGATCCCTTCTCCCCCCTCACTGCCGGCGACCTCGAGCTGCCGAACCGTCTCGTGATGGCGCCGATGACGCGCCTGCGCGCCGACGAGCACGGCGTCCCCGGCGCCCTCATCGCCGAGCACTACGCCCAGCGCGCCTCCCTCGGCCTGATCATCAGCGAGGGCGTCTTCCCGAGCGCCGAGTCGAAGGCGTACCCGGGCCAGCCCGGCATCGTCACCGCCGAGCAGGCCGAGGGCTGGAAGGGCGTCGCCGACGCCGTGCACGCCGCCGGCGGCCGCATCGTCATGCAGGTCATGAACGGCGGGCGCGTCACCCACACCGACGTCACCGGCACCGACCGCATCGTCGCGCCGAGCGCCGTCGCGATCGACGGCGAGGTCCGCGTCCCGAGCGGCGAGAAGAAGCCGTTCCCGGTCCCGCACGCGCTGACCACCGAGGAGCTCGCCACCGTCCGCGACGAGTTCGTCGCCGGGGCCCGCCGCGCCGTCGACGCCGGCTTCGACGGCGTCGAGGTGCACGGAGCCAACGGCTACCTGCTGCACGAGTTCCTCTCGCCGGTCTCGAACGTCCGCACCGACGCCTACGGCGGAAGCCCCGCCGCCCGCGCCGCGTTCGTGGTCGAGGTCACCCGCGCGGTCGCCGAGGAGATCGGCGCCGGCCGCGTCGGCATCCGCCTCTCGCCCGCGCACAACATCCAGGACGTCGTCGAGACCGACGAGGCCGACGTGCGCGCCACCTACGAGGCGGTCGTCGACGGCCTCGCGCCGCTGGGCCTCGCCTACCTCAGCGTCCTGCACGCCGAGCCCGCCGGCGAGCTGGTCCAGGACCTGCGCACCCGCTTCGGCGGCGTCTTCGTCGCGAACAGCGGCTTCGGCAGCCCGACCTCCCGCGAGGAGGCGACCGCGCTGATCAGCGACGGCCACGCCGACGCCGTCGCGGTGGGCCGTCCGGTCATGGCCAACCCTGACCTCGTCGAGCGCTGGCAGGGCGGCCACCCCGAGAACGAGCTCGTCCAGGAGACCGTCTACGGCGGCGGCGCCGAGGGCTACACCGACTACGAGCGCCTCTCGGCGTAGTCGCCCGCACACGCAGGAAGGCCCGCTCCCTCACCGGGGGAGCGGGCCTTCTGCGTTCTGCGTCCGATCAGTCGAGGTCGAGGCCGCCCTTGAGCTCCTGCTCGACCTGCTCGACGGTCTGCGGGTCGCCGTGCTCGACGTCCGACTCGTCGGCGGCGTCGCCGCGGCGGCCCTCGCCGACGGCGCGGATCGAGGCCAGCTCGTCGGCGAGCGCCGGGTCCACGGCTCGGCCGGTGTCGCCGTCGTCGGCGCTCACGCCTCGATCTCCCCCGCGGAGACGGCCTCGGCGTACTTGCGGAGGTCCGGGCCGGGCTCGAAGTCGATGAACTGATCTTTCAGTCGTGCGTTCAGCTCGGCGAAGACGTCCTCCCAGGGCTCGCCCTTCTTGGTCTTCGCGAGGTCGAGCACCGCCTCGCGGAGGACCCTGTCCGAGTCCTCGAGGATCTTGTCGCGGGCTTCGTCGTTCCAGCGGATGTCCTGTGCGTCCATGCCTCGACCGTAGGCGGGCGGCCCGCCCCGACGCAGGGACTTGCGGACCGCGCGAGCGAGGCGTAGGCGCTGCCGATCCGTCGGGAACGGTCGTCTCGCCCGTGTGGCGAGAGCCGTTCGCGACGGATCGACGGCGCGGGTCAGGACAGGTGCGGGACGACGTCGCGCTCGAAGAGCTCGAGGCCGGAGCGGTCGTAGGCGGCGTCGGGGAAGTACGTGATCGCGTAGTCCATGCCGCGCTCGCGCATGTCGCCGAGGCGGTCGACGATCTGCGCGGGGGTGCCGACCGCGAGCGCGTCGGGGCTGCGGTACTCCGCGACGAAGGCAGCAGCCGCCTCGGCGCCGAGCGCGGGGGTGACGCGGTCCTCCAGGCGCTGCAGGCCCTTCTCGACCTCCGCCTCGGTCTCGGCGATCATCACGTTGTAGTTGGAGCTGCGGGTGATCGCCGCGTAGTCGGTGCCGAGTCGCTCGCAGTGGCCGCGGAGGACGGCGCTCTTGTGGTCGAACGCCTCCGGGGCGCCGGCGAAGTTGGTGTACTGCGCGTACTGCGCCGCGATGCGCAGCGTCACCTTCTCGCCGCCGCCGGCCACCCAGAGCGGGATCCCGCCGTCCTGCAGGGGGAGCGGGCGGTTCACCGCGCCGTCGACCTGGTAGTACCGGCCGTCGAGCGTGGAGACGCCCTCGATCCAGGCCTGGCGCATGATCTGCACGCCCTCGTCGAGGCGGCCGAGGCGCTCGGCGATCGGCGGGAAGCCGTAGCCGTAGGCGCGCCACTCGTGCTCGTACCAGCCGCCGCCGATGCCCATCTCCACCCGGCCGCCGGAGACGATGTCGACGGTGGTGGCGATCTTGGCGAGGTGCGCGGGGTTGCGGTAGCTCATGCAGGTGCACATCTGGCCGAGCCGCACCCGCGAGGTGGCGGCGGCGAACGCGGCCATCAGCGTCCAGGCCTCGTGGGTCGCCTCCTCCGTCACCACCGGGACGGTGTGGAAGTGGTCGTAGACCCACACCGACTCCCACGGGCCGGCGTCGGCGTGCTGGGCGAGGTCGCGCATGGTGCGCCACTGGTCGGCGGGATCGATGCCGACGAGGTCGTGGCGCCAGCCCTGGGGGATGAAGAGTCCGAATCGCATGCCGCCGACCCTAGGGTGGCGCGACGCCCGGGTCGAGGGGGTGGCGGCGGCCGGATACGCTTCCGACCGATGCTGACGTTCACCGAGGACCTCGCCCTCCCCGTCATCCTGCTGATGATCCTGGCCGCGTTCGCCGCGGGCTGGATCGACGCGGTGGTGGGCGGCGGCGGCCTGCTCCAACTCCCCGCCCTGCTGCTCGTGCCGGGCATCTCGCCCGTGCAGGCGCTCGCGACCAACAAGCTCGCCTCGATCTTCGGGACCACGACGAGCGCGATCACCTTCTACCGGCGGGCGAGGCCGGACCTGCGGACGGCGCTGCCGATGGCGGCGGTGGCGCTGGCCGGCAGCTACGGAGGAGCGAATCTCGCGGGGCTGCTGCCCGCCTCGGTGTTCAAGCCGATCATCGTCGTCGCGCTGATCGTCGTGGCCGTGGTGACGATCGCACGGCCCGCGATGGGCGCTGTCACCGCGCTCAAGCACGCCGGGCGCCGGCACCTGGTGACCGCGGGGGTGCTCGGGCTCGTCATCGGCTTCTACGACGGGCTGATCGGGCCGGGGACCGGGACGTTCCTGATCATCGCGCTGATCACGGCGCTGGGCTACGACTTCCTGCTCGCGAGCGCGAAGGCGAAGATCGTCAACGTCGCGACGAACCTCGGTGCGCTGCTGTACTTCGTGCCGGGCGGCCACGTGATCTGGGTGCTCGGGCTGTTCATGGGGCTCGCGAACGTGGCGGGCGCCTACCTCGGCTCGCGGATGGCGGTCGCGAAGGGCAGCCGGTTCATCCGGATCGCGTTCCTCGTGGTCGTCGGGGCGCTGATCGTGAAGCTCGGCTTCGACGTCTGGACGGAGAACCTGGCGCCGCTGCTGGGCTGATCAGGCAGGGCGCACGCAGAACATCAGCCAGGAGGGGCCGCCATCGCTGATCGCGAAGGACGGCCCCTCCTGGCTGATGTTCTGCGGTCGGATCAGCCGAACGGGATCGCTCCGACCAGGACGCCGACCGCCAGCATCACCAGCGAGACGATCACCGCGCGCCAGAGGACCTTGCGGTGGTGGTCGCCCAGGTTGACCGCGGCGAGCGAGACCAGCAGCAGGATCGCCGGCACGAGCGGGCTCTGCAGGTGGACGGGCTGGCCGGTGATCGAGGCGCGGGCCATCTCGACCGGGTCGATGCCGTACTGCGCGGCGCTCTCGGAGAGCACCGGGAGGATGCCGTAGTAGAAGGCGTCGTTCGACATGAAGAAGGTCATCGGGATGCTCAGCACGCCCGTGATCACGGCGAGGAACGGGCCGAGCGCGGGCGGGATGACGTCGACGACCCACTCGGCCATCGCGTCGACCATGCCGGTGCCGTTGAGGACGCCGATCAGCACGCCGGCCGCCAGGACCATCGAGACGACGCCGACGATGCTCGGCGCGTGCTTGACGATCTCGGACGCCTGGTCCTTCATCTTCGGGAAGTTGATCAGCAGCGCGACCGCGGAGCCGACCATGAAGACGTAGGGGAGCGGGAGGACGTCGGCGACCAGGAGGGTCATCACGGCGAGGGTCAGCACGAGGTTGACCCAGATCAGCTTCGGGCGGAGGGTCTCGCGCTCGGGGTCGAGCATGGTGTCGGCCATCGCGGTGTCCGCGTCGTCGGCCTGGACGCGGGCGGCGACGGCGACCTGGGCGCCGCGCAGCGACTCCGGGCCGCGGAGGAAGGAGAAGCGCTCGCGGGCGACGGTGCGGATGCCGCCGGTGAGGGCGGCGAGGCCGCCGGTGCGCGCTCCGGAGCGGGCCGCGCCGCCGCGCGACGAGCCGGCGCCGACGAGCTCCTGCTCGAGCATCGGCTCGGCGAGGGCGAGCGAGCCGAGGCGGCGGCGCTCGCCGAGTCCGAGGAACCAGGCGAAGACCAGCGTGACGGCGAGGCCGACGGCGAGCGAGGGCAGCATCGGCACGAAGATCTCGCTCGGCGAGACCTGCAGCGCCGCGGCGGCGCGCACCGTGGGGCCGCCCCAGGGGACGATGTTGAGCGTGCCGTTGGCGAGGCCGGCGACGCAGGTGAGGACCACGGGGTTCATCCCGAGGCGGAGGTAGATCGGCAGCATCGCGGCGGTGGTCACGATGAAGGTGGTCGAGCCGTCGCCGTCGAGCGAGACCGCGCCGGCCAGCAGGGCCGTGCCGAGGACGACCTTGGCCGGGTCGTCGCCGAGCGCGCGGACGATGAAGCGGATCAGCGGGTCGAAGAGGCCGACGTCGATCATGATGCCGAAGTACATGATCGCGAACATCAGCAGGGCGGCCGTGGGGGCGAGGCTGCCGATCGCCTCGAGCACCATGTCGCCGATGCCGAGACCGGCGCCGGCGAAGAGCCCGAAGATCGTCGGGACGACGATCAGGGCGACCATGGGCGTGAGCCGCTTGGTCATGATCAGGGCCATGAAGGCCAGGATCATCGTGAATCCGAGTACTACCAACACTGCTGACTCCTTCGTCGTCGTGCGTCCGGGATCCCGCGGCGGGCTCTCCAGGTCGTGGACACACTAGGCAGCCCACGGTGCCCGGCCCGGGTATCGCTCATTAGCGCGCGATCTGCGCATAGTGTGGGTTCTGCGCATTCTGCGCAGCCGGCCCGAGGGTTGTCCCGATCAGCCCGGCCGTCTCGACGACGAGGAGTTCGATGCGCTTCGCGACCCACGTGCTCGTGCTGCAGCTCGCGACGGTCACGGCGGCCGTCCTGGTCTGCGCGGGCCTCGTCACCGCGCTGAGCGTGCAGCAGCTGCAGGGCGAGGCGGAGGAGACGGCGCTCGCCATCGCCCGCACCGTCGCCGAGGACGCCGACGTGCGCGACGCGGTCGCCTCCTCCTCCGCCGACCCGGCCGTGCCCTCCCGGGCCGAGCTGGAGGGCGGGACGCTCGAGACCGCCGCCGAGGCGATCGAGGAGCGCACGGGCGCCCTCTTCGTGGTGATCACCGACGACCGCGGCATCCGGCTGGCCCACCCCGACCCCGAGCGGCTCGGCGAGGTGGTCTCGACGAGTGCGGAGGAGGCGCTCGCCGGCCGGGAGTCGGTGTCCTGGGGCACCGGCACGCTCGGGGAGTCCGCGCGGGCGAAGGTGCCGGTCTACGGGCCGGACGGCGCGCGCGTGGTCGGCGAGGTGAGCATCGGCTTCGCCCGCTCCAGCGTCTTCGACGACCTGCCGACCGCGCTGCTGGGCGTGCTCGCGGCGGCGCTCGCCGGCCTGGTGCTCGCGGCCGTCGCCTCCGTCTTCATCCGGCGCCGGCTGCTGCGGCTGACGCTCGGCCTCGCGCCGGAGGAGCTCACCGCGCTGGTGCAGGACCAGGCCGCGGTGCTCGACGGAGTCGACGAGGGGGTGCTCGCCCTCGACCGCGACGGACGGGTCGGCGTCTGCAACGCCCGCGCCGCGGCGATCCTCGGCTCGGAGGATCCGACCGGTCGCGCCCTGCACGGCCGCGCGCTCGCCGACCTCGGGCTGCCGCAGCCGCTCGCCGACGCGATCGCCGCGGCCCTCGCCTCGACGGAGCCCTCCCGCGGCACCGGCGAGGAGGGCTTCGTCGTGCGCTCCCGCATCGTCTACGTCGACATCCGGCGGGTCACCCGCGGCGACCGCGATCTCGGCGTCGTGGTGGTGCTGCGCGATCGGACGGCGCTCGCCGCGCTCAGTCGGCGCCTCGACGCCGTCGGCGCGATGACCAACGCGCTGCGGGTGCAGCGGCACGAGTTCGCCAACCGGCTGCACGTGGTCGCCGGGCTGCTCGACGCCGGCCGGATCGGCTCGGCGCGCGAGTACCTCGACGAGGTGCTGACCCGCGGGCCGCTGAAGTATCCGGTGCAGCACGCCGACCGGCTGCAGGAGCCGTACCTCCAGGCGCTGGTCGGCGCGAAGGGGATCGAGGCGGCCGAGCGCGGCGTGCTGCTGACGCTGGGTGAGGAGACGCTGGTGCGCGGGACGGTGATCGAGCCGGAGGACGTCGCGACGGTGGTCGGCAACCTCGTCGACAACGCCGTGCGCGCGGCGGTCGAGGGGAGCCGGGACGTCCGGTTCGTCGAGATCGAGCTGCTCGACGACGGGGACGCGCTGTTCGTGACGGTCGCGGACTCGGGAGACGGCGTCGCCGATCCGGAGTCGCTCTTCGCGCGCGGGCCGGGCGCGGTGGACGAGGACGACGACCGCGTGCACGGCCGCGGCTTCGGGCTGCCGCTCTGCCGCGAGGTCGCGGCGCGGCGCGGCGGCGAGGTCTGGCTGGCGGACGCCGGTGGCGAGTCCTCCGGGGCGGTGCTCTGCGCGCGGCTGCCGGGCGCGGTCCTGCCGCCGGAGGAGCTGCCCGACGAGTCGCCGCTCGAGGAGGAGGACCGATGACCCCGGATCAGCAGGAGCGCACCGTGCTCGTCGTCGACGACGACTTCCGGGTGGCGCAGCTGCACGCCGACCTGGTCGACACCCGGCAGGGCCTGCGGGCGCTGCCGCCGGTGCACACCGCCCGGGCGGCGCGGGCGGCGGTGCTCGAGCACGCGCCGGACCTGCTGCTGCTCGACGTGCACCTGCCGGACCAGAGCGGGATCGCGCTGCTGCGCGAGCTGGAGACGGACGCGTTCGTGGTGAGCGCCGCCTCCGACGGGGCGACGGTGCGGAAGGCCCTGCACGCGGGGGCCCTCGGCTACCTGATCAAGCCGTTCGACGCGCGGCTGCTCGGCGAGCGCCTCGACGCCTACGTGCGCTTCCGCAACGTGCTGCGCGAGGACCGGGTCGCCGACCAGGAGGCGGTGGAGCGGGCGCTGCGCATCCTGCACTCGGGCGATGCGGCGGCGACCCAGCCGTCCCGCTCGGCGACGGAGCAGCTGGTGCTGGCGCGCCTGTCCGAGTCGGCCGCGGAGCTCTCGGCGCTCGACGTCGCGGAGCGCGCCGGCATCTCCCGCGCGACCGCTCAGCGCTATCTCTCGGGCCTCGCGGGCCGCGGCCTGGTGGAGATGACCCTCAGCTACGGGACGACGGGCCGCCCGGAGCACCGGTACCGAGCGAAGTAGTCACACAACGAAGGCTGGGACGCACGACCCGGAGGATTCGTCCCCGGATCGGCGTCCCAGCCTTGTCTCTGCAGGTCAGTGTGTCGCGTCGACGTCCGCGCCCGCTGCTGCGGCTACGCGCTTGCGCTCCGCGGCCTCGGCGGCCATGCGGCGGCCCTTCGGGCTGACCAGCGAGGCGATGACCGTGACGGCCAGCACTCCGATGATCACGGTGAGTGAGAGGCCGGTGCCGATCTCGAAGACCTCGACGTGCTCGCCGCCGTTGATGAACGGCAGGTTGTTCTCGTGCAGCGCGTGCAGGATCAGCTTCACGCCGATGAAGGCGAGAATCGCGGCGAGGCCGTAGCTGAGGTAGACGAGGCGGTCGAGCAGTCCGTCGATCAGGAAGTAGAGCTGGCGCAGGCCCAGCAGCGAGAACGCCGTGGCGGTGAAGACCAGGAAGACGTCGCTGGTGAGGCCGAAGATCGCGGGGACGCTGTCGAGGGCGAACAGGATGTCCGTGCCGCCGATCGCCGCCATCACCAGGATCATCGGCGTGAGGACCTTCTTGCCGTCGATGTGGGTGTAGAACTTGTCGCCGTCGTACTGGTCGCTCGTCTTGAAGACGCGCTTGGCGAGGCGGACCATCACGTTGTCGCCGGCGTGCTCGTCGCCGGGCTTCACCAGGTTGAAGGCGGTCAGCAGCAGGATCAGGCCGAAGAGGTAGAAGATCCAGGCGAAGGAGTTGATCAGCGCGGCGCCGAGGAAGATGAAGCCGGTGCGGGCGATCAGCGCGAAGACGATGCCGAAGAGCAGCACCTTCTGCTGGTCGGCGCGCGGCACCTTGAAGCTCGCCATGATGATGAGGAAGACGAAGAGGTTGTCGACCGACAGCGCCTTCTCCGTGATGTAGCCGGCGAAGTACTCGGAGCCCGGGGTCGGTCCGCCGAAGACGAGGACGCCGACGCCGAAGAGCACGGCGATGCCGACGTAGAGGGCCGACCAGAGCGCCGACTCCTTCAGGGTCGGCTCGTGCGCCTTGCGCACGTGGAAGAAGAAGTCGAAGAGCAGGAGCAGGACGATGAAGACGATCGTCAGGGTCCAGATCAGGGGCGACACGGTCATGTGGGGGCTGGCCTCGCTCGAGATGGGGGATGGGGACGGTCGTGGGGGCTCCGCACGGCGGTAGAACGCTAGCGATCAGGCGGGCGGACGGGACCGTTGTCCGACGGATCGTGAGTATCTTCTCAGTTCTCCCGCTCGTCTTCGCGCTCAGCGGCCGGAGGGCCACACTGGTCCCATGCCCGGCACCGCGGTCGACAGGACCTTCCAGGACGCCTACGGCGTGACGATCCACTGGCGCTGGTGGTCGCACCCGCGCCCGAGGGCGATCGTGCAGATCGCGCACGGCGTCGGCGAGCACTCCGGCCGCTACGTCGAGCTCGCCGAGGCGCTGGTCGCCGCGGGCTACGCCGTCGCCGCCGACGACCACCGCGGGCACGGGCGCACCGGCCTCGAGCAGCACGGCGGCGACGTCGCCGAGCTCGGCCGGCTCGGGCCGGGCGGTCTGCGCGCGGCGGAGGAGGCGATCAACCGGCTCACCCGCGAGCTCGCCGGGGAGAACTGCGGCGTTCCGATCGTCCTGCTCGGCCACTCCTGGGGCTCGCTGATGGCGCAGCGGATCGTCGACCACCGCTCCGCCGACTACGCGGCCCTGATCCTCAGCGGCACGGCCTACCGGCTGCCCGGCTACATGAACGCGGGCGATCTGGCGCGTCGGCACCGGGTGCCCGGCGGGCTCGGGCTCGAGTGGCTCTCGCGCGACCCGGCGGTCTGGCAGCTCTTCCACGACGACCCGCTGACCTTCACCACTCCGCTCGCGAAGCGGATCGGGCTGCGCGAGACGCTCCGCCTGATCGGCCGGCCCGCCCGGCGGCCCGAGCACCCGCTGCCGCTGCTGCTGGTGGTCGGCGCCGACGACACCCTCGGCGGCGAGCGCTCGGTACGGGCACTGGCGCAGGCCTACCGGCGTCGCGCGGGCTACAGAGACGTCAGCGTGCGGGTGTACCCGGAGGCGCGGCACGAGCTGTTCCAGGAGCTCAACCGCGTCGAGGTCACGGCCGACCTGGTCGGCTGGCTCGACGACCGGTTCCCGGCCGCAGGGGAGGACGTCGCTCCTCCGGCCTAGGCTGACGTCATGCATGGCGAGTACAAGGTCCCCGGTGGAAAGCTCGTGGTCGTCGACCTCGACGTGGTCGACGGGAGGTTCGCCGGCTTCCGGCTCGCGGGCGACTTCTTCCTCGAGCCCGACACGGCGCTCGACGACATCGACCGCGCGGTGGTCGGGCTGCCGGCCGAGAGCGACGCGAAGACGATCGCCGCGGCCATTCGGCAGGCGCTGCCGGCCGACGCGGTGCTGCTCGGCTTCACGCCCGAGGCCGTCGCGGTGGCGATCCGGCGCTCGCTGCAGCAGGCGACCAGCTGGCGCGACTACGACTGGCGGATCGTGCACGCGAAGGCGGTCTCGCCGTCGATGCACCTCGCGCTCGACGAGGTGCTCACCGCCGCCGTCGGCGAGGGGCGCCGCGAGCCGACGCTGCGGATCTGGGAGTGGGACCAGCCCGCCGTGGTGATCGGCAGCTTCCAGTCGCTGCGCAACGAGGTCGACCTCGAGAACGCGGCGAAGTACGGCGTCGAGGTCGTCCGGCGCATCTCCGGCGGCGGCGCGATGTTCATGGAGGCGGGCAGCGTCGTCACCTACTCGCTCTACGTGCCCGGCGACCTGGTGCAGGGCCTCACCTTCGCCGACTCCTACGCCTTCCTCGACGAGTGGGCCGTCAGCGCGCTGCAGTCGCTCGGCATCGACGCGGTCTACCAGCCGCTCAACGACATCACCTCGCCCTCCGGCAAGATCGGCGGCGCGGCGCAGAAGCGGCTCGGCTCCGGCGCCGTCCTGCACCACGTCACCATGAGCTACGACATCGACGCCGAGAAGATGGTGCAGGTGCTGCGGATCGGGCGCGAGAAGCTCTCCGACAAGGGCATCGCCTCCGCCGTGAAGCGCGTCGACCCGCTGCGCAGCCAGACCGGGCTCAGCCGCGCCGAGATCATCGAGCGGATGAAGGCGACGTTCGTCCAGCTGCACGGCGGGACCGCGGGCGACCTGACGGCAGAGGAGTACGCGGAGGCCGAGGAGCTCGTGGCGTCGAAGTACTCGACGCAGGAGTGGCTGCGCCGGGTGCCGTGACGCGGGGCGCCCTCCGGGACGCCGGATCCGCTCCGCTCAGCTCGCGAGGAGCTCCTGGTAGTCCGGGTGCTCGGCGATGAAGTCGGCGACGAACGGGCAGAGCGGGACGACGTGCGCTTTCCGCTCGTGGGCGTCGTCCAGGGCCGCCTCGACCAGGCGGTCGCCGAGGCCCTCGTGCCGGTGCTCGGGCGCGATCTCGGTGTGCAGGAAGACCACGTCGGCCCCGCGGACCGCATAGTCGGCCAGGCCCACGTTCTCGCCGTCGACCCACAGCGTGTACTGGGACCGGTCCTCGTCGTGGCGCACCTCGGAGATCATCGCGTCACTCTACGCCGGGGCCCGCGGCGGCCCGGGCACCCGCCGCCGAGGCGTGTCGGAGGGGCCGGCGCCGTGTCGGAGGGGCCGCCGCCCCCGTGACACCATTGCGGAGTGCCCAGGACGATCCAGATCGCGGACGGCGTCCCGGCGACCCGGAGCGCGGTGATCCACGCCGAGAACCTCGAGGTCCTGCCGCTGCTCGCGGACGGGTCCTTCACCGTCGTGTACCTCGATCCGCCGTTCAACACCGGCCGGGCGCAGGTGCGGACGTCGACCACCTCCGTCCGCTCGGCGACCGGGACCATCTCGGGCTTCAAGGGCCGCAGCTATGAGCGGATCCGCGGCGACCTCCTCCGCTACGACGACCGCTTCGACGACTACTGGTCCTTCCTCGAGCCGCGCCTCGCCGAGGCCTGGCGCCTGCTCGCCGACGACGGGACCCTCTACCTGCACCTCGACTACCGCGAGGCGCACTACGCGAAGGTGCTGCTGGACGCTCTGTTCGGCCGCGAGTGCTTCCTCAACGAGATCATCTGGGCCTACGACTACGGCGCCAAGGCCACCAAGCGCTGGCCGACCAAGCACGACACGATCCTCGTCTACGTGAAGGACCCGCGCGGCTACCACTTCGACTCCGCCGCCGTCGACCGCGAGCCGTACATGGCGCCCGGCCTCGTCACCCCCGAGAAGGCCGAGCGCGGCAAGCGCCCCACCGACGTCTGGTGGCACACCATCGTCTCGCCCACCGGCCGCGAGAAGACCGGCTACCCCACCCAGAAGCCCGAGGGCGTGCTCCGTCGCATCGTCCTGGCCTCCAGTCGCGAGGGCGACGCCGTCCTCGACTTCTTCGCCGGCTCCGGCACTACCGGCGCCGTCGCCCACGCCCTCGGCCGCCGCTTCGTCCTCGTCGACGAGCACGCCGACGCCATCGCCGTGATGCGCCGCCGCTTCGCCGCCCACGACCCGGAGCCGCTCTACCTCTGAGGCCGCCCCCGCCCTCTCTCCAAAAGTTGTCGTACTCGCGCACCCGCTACGACAACTCCTGCGGACGTGATGGCCGCCTCGTCGGCGTGAGGATCCGCTCTCCAGAAGTTGTCGTAGAGGAGCGCCCAGTACGACAACTTTTGAGGAGACGTCGGGGGCGGTAGTCCTCCACAGGGACGGTCGGAGGGAGTTGTCCCTCGGTTGGAGGGAACGGAGCCACGGCGTCGGCTCGGGTGCAGCACGATCGGCGGATGACGGACATCGATCTCGGAGCGTTCACCCGCCGTGCGGCCCTGCGCGAAGGCGCGACGGACGGCGAACTGCGGTCGCCGCGACTGGCGAGCCCGTTCCACGGAGTGAGGACACGCGTCATGCCGGTGACGCACGTCGAGCGTGCTCTGGCCTATCGGCCACGGCTGCGTCCGGGGCAGTTCTTCTCGCATCTGACGGCAGCCGAGCTCTGGTCGGTGCCGCTTCCCTTCCGGCGGCCGGAGGACGATCCGATCCACGTCGCAACGTTCTCCCCGCGGCGACCGCCGCGGACTCGGGGCGTTGTCGGGCACGTCCTTCTGCCGCACAACGTCGTCGTGTCCAAGAGGTTCGAACTGCCGGTCGCCGATGCGGCGTCGACGTGGGTCTCGCTCGCGATGCTCCTTCCCGACCGCGACCTCCTGGCGGCCGCCGATCACCTCCTCCTCGTGCCTCGCTACCCGGACGAGGTCGATCCGAGTCCGTACGCGGGACTCTCCGACCTGCAGGACCGAGTGAACGGGTACCACGGGCCCGGACGACGACGGCTCGAGAGCGTGCTGCGGCTCGTCTCGACCGCGGCCGCCTCCTGCAGGGAGACGGCACTGCGATCGCTGGTTCGCGAGGCAGGACTCCCGGCCCCGGAGGTCAACGCCGAGATCACGGTCGGCGGCCGGCTCATCGCGATCGGCGACCTCGTCTTCCGCCGGTGGAAGGTGCTCGCGGAGTACGACGGCCGCCAGCACCAGACCAGCGATGCGCAGTACGCGCGCGATCGCGAGCGCTCCCTGGCGCTCCAGCTGGCGGGCTGGATCCAGGTCGTGGTGCGCGCCGACGGCCTCGAGCGGGACCGCGCGCGCACCGTCGCCGAGATCCGGGCCGCCCTGATGGCGCACGGCTGGCGGCCATGAGCTCGCCGAGGTCGCTCCGTGCTCGACCACGCCAACCGGTCCTCAGAAGTTGTCGTACTCGAGGGTCGAGCACGACAATTCTCGGAGTGTGGGCGCGGTCAGGAGCTCGCGCGGACGATCAGCTCGGTGGGCATCAGGGTGCGGTGCTCGACGTCGGCGCCTTCGATGCGGGCGGTCAGCAGCTCGGCCATGCGGGCGCCGAGCTCGACCGGGACCTGGCGGACGGTGCTGAGGGCGGGCACCGCGGAGCGGGCGAAGATGTCGTCGTCGAAGCCCACGACGGCGACGTCCTCGGGGACGCGGCGTCCGGCCTCGCGCAGCGCGGCGTAGGCGCCGACGGCCATCTGGTCGTTGGCGGCGAAGAGCCCGTCGATGGCGGGGTCGCGCTCGAGGAGGCGGCGCATCGCCTCCGTGCCGCTCTCGGGCGAGAAGTCGCCCCACTCGACGAGCGAGTCGTCGAGCCCCGCGTCCGTGAGGGCGCTGCGCCAGCCGATCAGGCGGTCGACGCCCGGCGGCATGTCGGCAGGGCCGGCGATGGTCGCGATGCGGCGGCGGCCGCCCGCGATCAGGTGCGCGGTCGCGACGGCGGCCCCGTCGGCGTTGTCGACGTCGACGAAGTAGGAGTCGCGCTCGTCCGGCGAGAGCGGCCGGCCGCCGAAGACGATCGGCAGCGAGTTCGAGAGCGCGGCGTAAGAGTGATCGCCGGAGTGGTGCGAGACGACCAGGGCGCCGTCGACGTTGCCGCCGAGGAGGTAGCGCCGGGTCTTCTCGCCGCTGGTCTCCGAGGCGATCAGCATCGAGAGCGTGTAGTCGGTGTCGGCGAGGCGCATCGCGGCGCCCTGCACGATCGCGGCGAAGAACGGGTCGGCGAAGACGCGCGCGGTCGACTCCGGCACGATCAGCGCGATCGACTGGGTGCGGCGGGAGGCGAGCATCCGCGCGGCCCGGTTGGGCACGTAGTCGAGCTCGGCGATGGCCTTCTGCACGGCGGCGACGATCTCGGCGGCGACCTGCGGCGCGTTGTTGACGACCCGGGAGACCGTGGCGCGCGAGACCCCGGCCCGCGCGGCGACGGCCTCGAGCGTCGGCGAGCGCCCGCCTCCCCTGATCCCCTCGGACACGGTCTAGTCCAGCGCCTCGGCCGCGGTGCCGCCGAGGAGCCGCGAGTAGACGAGTCCCGAGTCCTTGATCAGCCGCTCCTGGCTGGAGTAGTCGACGCGGACGATGCCGAAGCGCTTCTCGTAGCCCCAGGCCCACTCGTAGTTGTCGAGCAGCGACCAGACGAAGTAGCCGCGGACGTCGGCGCCCTGATCGATCGCGTCGGCGACCTTCTCGACGTGGTCGAGCACGTACTGCGTGCGGTCGACGTCGTGCACGCGGCCGTCCTCGACGACGTCGTCGTACGCGGCGCCGTTCTCGGTGACGTAGAGCGGCGGGAGGTTCTCGTACTCCAGGCCCAGCCGGGTGAGCAGGTAGCGCAGCCCGTCGGGGTGCACCTCCCAGTCCATCGCGGTCCGGGGGAGGCCGCGCGAGGGGAAGGTGATCGACTCCGAGCCGACCCACGGCGAGCCGACCTCGCGCTCGGTGGCCTGGGCGAAGTCCTCCGCGCCGGCCGGCAGCGGGTGCCCGGAGACGTTGTCGTCGTGGTAGTGGTTCACGCCGAGGAAGTCGAGCGGCTGCGCGATCGTCGCGAGGTCGCCGTCCTGGATCAGCTCGTCCAGGCCCAGGCCCGCGACGTCCTCGAGCAGGTCCTCGGGGTATTCGCCGAGCAGCAGCGGGTCGAGGAAGATGCGGTTCTGCAGCGCGTCGAAGCGGCGGGCGGCGTCGAGGTCGACCTCGTCCTCCGGGTCGTCGGGGACGGCGTTGGAGAGGTTGAGCGTGATGCCGAGGTTCTGCGCGCCGAGCTCGCGCAGGGCCGAGACGGCGAGTCCGTGCGCGAGGTGGGTGTGGTGCACGGCGGCGAGAGCGGCCTGCTGCGAGATCACACCCGGCGCGTGGATCCCGGCGCCGTAGGAGAGCAGGGTCGAGCAGAACGGCTCGTTGAAGGTGGTCCAGTGCGCCACCCGGTCGCCGAGGCGTGCGTGCACGGCCTCCGCGTAGTCCCGGAAGCGCTCGGCGGTGTCGCGGTTCGTCCAGCCGCCCGTCTCCTCGAGGGCCTGCGGGAGGTCCCAGTGGTAGAGGGTCAGCCAGGGCAGGACGCCGGCGCCGAGCAGCTCGTCGACGAGGCGGGAGTAGAAGTCGAGCCCCTCGTCGTTGACGGCGCGGTCGCCGGGCTTCACCCGCGACCAGCTGACCGAGAAGCGGTAGGAGGCCAGGCCGAGGCGCTTCATCAGCTGCACGTCGGCCGGCATCCGGTGGTAGTGGTCGACGGCGACCTCGGGGGTGTCGCCGTTCGCGACGGCACCGGGGACGCGGGAGAAGGCGTCCCAGATGCTGTCCTCCTTGCCGCCCTCGTGGCCGGCGCCCTCGATCTGCGCGGCGGCGGTGGCGGAGCCCCAGAGGAATCCGGCGGGCCAGTCGCGTGCGGCGAGGCGCTCGGCCAGGGCGATCTGGGCCGGCAGGGTCGGCGAGGCGGGGGAGGGGGGAACGGTCACTGCGGACTCCTTCGGCGGCTGTCCCGTCATCCTACGACCATCCCGGTGGAGCGCTCTCTCGCCGCGCTGGCGGGGCGGGCGGTGGGCCGGGCGGCACGGCGGGTGGGGGCACGGCTCCGGGAACGCCGACGGCCCGGCACGCCGAGGCGTCCGGGCCGTCGAGGGTCGCGGGGAGTCGACCGGGCGCAGCGCTCAGCCGCGCCGGTCGCCGTCCTCCGAGCGCCGGGGCGCCGTGGCGACGGAGTCCGTCCGCACGTCGGGCTCGATGCTCCCGGCGGCGAGATCGGCACCGGCGCGGGCGGCCATCTGCGGGTCGGTGCGGCGCAGCTCGGCCGCGGCGTCCTCGTTCGCGAGGTCGTGCGCCTCCTGCATGGCCGACTTCGCCCGCAGCGGCGGGGTCTTCAGGAACCAGGAGAGCACGAAGGCGAGCAGCACCACGCCGAGAGCGACCTGGAAGACCGTGACCGTCGCGTCGTTGAAGCCGGTGAGGAACGGCGCCGAGAGCGCGTCGTTCGCCGTGTTCAGGAACGAGGTGTCGCCGTCGAGCGCCGAGCCGATCGCGGCGGTGTCCTGCGACTGCAGCAGCTTCAGGATGCCGGCGTTGGCCGGGTCGGCCGCGATGGTCGGGTCCGAGGCGGCGGCCTGCAGGTTCGCAGCGATCGTCGGGTTCTTGAACGCGGCGGCGATCGTCTCCGGGATGCGGCTGAACAGCACCGAGAAGATGACCGCGGTGCCCAGCGTGCCGCCGATCTGGCGGAAGAACGTCGAGGCGCTGGTCGCGACGCCCATGTTCGCGGTGTCGACCGAGTTCTGCGAGGCGAGGGTCAGCGTCTGCATCATCTGGCCCAGGCCGAGGCCGAGCAGCAGCATGCCGCCCATCACGAAGATCACCGGCTTGTCGATCGAGACGAACGACAGGTAGAAGAACGCCGCCGACATCAGGAAGGTGCCGAGGATGGGGAAGGCGCGGTAGCGGCCGGTGCGCGAGATGATCTGGCCCGAGACGATCGAGGCGATCATCAGGCCGAGGATCATCGGCAGCATCAGGAAGCCGGACTCGGTCGGCGTCGCGCCGTTGACGAGCTGCAGGTAGAGCGGGAGCGCCATCATGCCGCCGAACATGCCGAAGCCGACGAGGACGCCCAGGACGGTCGCCATCGAGAAGGTCGGCGAGCGGAAGAGCTTGAGCGGGATGAGCGCGTCGTCGCCCATCATCCGCTCCGCGGCGATGAAGCCGACGATGCCGAGCACGCCGACGACGTAGCAGACCCAGGCGATCGGCGATCCCCAGCCCCACTCGCGGCCCTGCTCGGCGACCAGCAGGAGCGGGACGGCGGCGACGATGACGAGCGCGGCGCCCCACCAGTCGATCCGGACGGAGCGGCGGGCGGCGGGCTTGGGCAGGTGCAGGAATCGCACCACGATGAAGAGCGCGACGGCGCCGATCGGCAGGTTGATCAGGAAGACCCAGCGCCAGCCGGTGATGAAGAGGATCTCGGGGGTGCCGGCGAGGAGCCCGCCGATCAGCGGACCGACGACGCTCGAGATGCCGAAGACGGCGAGGAAGTAGCCCTGGTACTTGGCGCGCTCGCGCGGCGGGAGGATGTCGCCCATCACCGTGAGGGCCAGCGACATCAGTCCGCCGGCGCCGAGGCCCTGCACCGCGCGGAAGCCGGCGAGGCCGAGCATCGAGGTCGCGAAGCCGGCCAGGAGCGAGCCGATCAGGAACAGGACGATCGCGATCAGGTAGAGCGGGCGGCGGCCGAAGATGTCGGAGAGCTTGCCGTAGATCGGCGTCGCGATCGTCGAGACGATCAGGTACGCGGTGGTGACCCAGGCCTGCTGCGAGAGGCCGTCGAGGTCGTCGGCGATGGTGCGCATCGAGGTGCCGACGATGGTCTGGTCGAGCGAGGACAGGAACATCCCCGCCATCAGGCCGAAGATCACGAAGAGGATCTGGCGGTGCGTCATGATCGCGCCCGACGGGGTGGCGGCGGTCGCGGGCGGGCGGGCGGAATCGGTCACGGGGGTCCCCTTGTCTGGCGGACGCCGCCAGGGCACGGCGGACCGCCGCAAACGTTGCGTGCTGCGCAAAGTTACACCGCGTGCGAGCTCACCGGCACTGCTTCCGGCGAGCCTGTGGAGGATCTCAGAGGGCGCCGCCCGATCCGGGGACCGAGTCCGTCGCTCAGGGTCCGGGAGCGCCCCCGATGAAGGGCTCGAAGCGCCGGCGATCGAGGGCGCCGATCGCCGCCGATCAGCTGTGCGCCGGGATCCCCGCCTCGGCCCAGCCGGCCTCGCGGAGCGCCGCCCGCGCCTCGGCCCGCGCCGAGTACGGCGTCCGCACGCCCTCGATGTCGCGGTAGTTCTGGTGCCCGGGTCCCGCCCAGAGGATCGAGTCGCCCTCGTGCGCCAGCGACACTGCGACGCGGATCGCGCGCTTGGGGTCGTCGACCTCGTGGATCTCGCCGTCGGGACGCGCCGCGCGAGCCGCCGCCAGCAGCGTGGCGCGGATCGACGCCGGGTCCTCGAAGCGCGGGTGGTGGTCGGTGATCACCAGCACGTCGCTGCCCGACACGGCCGCCTCGGCCATCGCCGGCCGCTTGAGGGCGTCGCGGTCGCCGTCGGCGCCGAAGACCATGATCACGCGGCCGGGGGTGACCTCGCGGACCGCCTCGAGCGTGCGGGCGAAGGCGTCGGCGCTGTGACCGAAGTCGACGTAGACGGTCGGGCCGCGCTCGCCCGAGACGCGCTCGGTGCGGCCGGGGAGCGAGACGTCGAGGCCGCCGTCGCGGTGCAGGGCGGCGCGGATCTCGCCGATCGGCCGGCCCGCCTCGATCAGCATCACGATCGCCAGGGCGGCGTTGGCCGCCATGTGCGAGCCGATGATCGGGACGGAGGTGGTGATCGCCCGGTTCTCCCGGTTCTCGACGCGGAAGTGGGTGCGGCCGAACTCCTGCTCGAGGATGCTCACCCGCCAGTCGGCGTCGACGTCGGGGAGCGAGGTGATCGTGGTGACGGGCACGCCCGCCTCCGCCACGATCCGATGCCCGGCGGGCGAGTCGAGCGAGACGACTGCGCGGCGGGAGCGGTCGGGCTGGAACAGCTGCACCTTCTGGGCGAAGTAGGTGTCCATGTCGCCGTAGTCGTCGAGGTGGTCGTGGCTGAGGTTCGTGAACGCCGCGACGTCGAAGACGACGCCGTCGACGCGGTGCCGGGTGAGGGCCTGCGCGCTGACCTCGATCGCCGCGGCGCCGACGCCCTCCTCCTGCATGCGCGCGACGAGGGCGTGCAGCTCGGTGGCCTCGGGAGTGGTCAGCCCGCTCGTCACCGAGGTGTCGCCGATGTGGCGCTCGGCCGTGGAGCTCAGGCCCGGCACGACACCGAGCTGGCGGAGCATCCCCTCGAGCATGTGCACCGTCGAGGTCTTGCCGTTGGTGCCGGTCACGCCGAGGAGCAGGGGCGCGCGCTCGGTGGTCGCGTAGACGACGGCCGCGACGGCGCCGAGGCGGGCGCGCGGGTCGTCGACGACCAGCACGGGCAGACCGGTGGCGCGCGAGGCGGACTCGCCGGCGGGATCGGTGAGGACGCCGACGGCGCCGCGCTCGGCGGCCTCCGCGACGAAGTCGGAGCCGTGGCGGTGGACGCCGGCGAGAGCGACGAAGAGGTCACCCGGCTCGACGTCGGAGGCGGTGAGCGTGATCCCGGTCACCTCGACAAGCGGGACGTCGCCGTCGGGCAGCTCGATCGCGCGGGCGAGGGCGGGGAGGGGGACTGCTCGGACGTGCAGGGGGCGCAGCATGGGGTCCTCTCGTCATCGGGACCGGTGGGCGGCTCATCCGAGGGGGCGGATGCGCGCGGTCGCCGAGGCTGTCACTCAAGCTAGGGGGTCTGCTTATGTGAATCCTTTGAGGATATTCGACACCCTCGTGGAGGAGCAGTGCTGAACGGATACACCCCTCAGTGCTTGACAGCGCTCTCCGCGGGCGCGAACGGGGCCCCGCGTAGGCTCGGAGCATGACCTCGGACGAGAACCCGGCCCCCGACGGGCGCCCCGTACGGCGCCGAGCCCTGGTGATCGGGGGAGTCGCCGTGGCCGCCGGGATCGCCGCCGTCGGCGTGAACGCGGCCCTCGGCGCCGGGCAGGCGAACGCTCCGACGGCGTCCGCGAGTCCGAGTGCCACCCCGGGCGCGTCGGCCGGCGCCTCCGCCACGGCGAGCGCCGCTCCGGTCGAGACCCCGACCGAGACGCCGACGCCGACCGCGACGCCCGGGATCGACCTCTCCGCCCACTCGAACGACGACCCGGCCAGCATCTGGGTGGTCGTCAACAAGCTGCGCACCCTGAATCCGGTCGACTACGTACCGGCCGACCTCGTCTACCCGGACGTCCGCTACGTCAACCGCCAGCCGATGCGCCAGGCGACCGCGGACGCGCTGGTGCCGATGTTCGCGGCGGCCTCGAGCGAGGCCGGCCTGACGCTCGCGGTGCAGAGCGCCTACCGCTCCTACGACACGCAGGTCAGCGTCTACGCCGGCTGGGTCTCCTCCCGCGGCCAGGCCGGAGCGGACGCGACCAGCGCGCGCCCGGGGCACAGCGAGCACCAGACCGGCTGGGCCGTCGACGTCGTCGGCTCCTCGGGGACGTGCGCCCTCGAGATCTGCTGGGGCGACACCCCCGAGGGCCAGTGGGTCGGCGCGAACGCGCACCGCTTCGGCTTCCTCGTCCGCTACAAGCCCGACACCACGCCGATCACCGGCTACGAGTCCGAGCCGTACCACCTCCGCTACATCGGCGTGGAGCTCGCGCAGCACCTGCACGACGCCGGCATCCCGACGCTCGAGCGCCTGTTCGGGCTTCCGGACGCCCCCGACTACGCGCCGGGCACGGTCTCGTAGCGGGGTCCCGGGTCGGCTGAGCGGCGGGCTCGTGAGCACCCCTTCGCGCATCCTGGCGCGCCCTTTCGGGCATCCCACGCCACGCCTTCCGTTCGAAAGAGCACGTCCCTAACCTCTCCTTCACAGCGAGGCAGGCTCGCTTCCGATCGAAGGAGATCTCATGACCTTCTCGCTGCTCGCCTCCTCGAGGCGCTCGTCCGCGATCATGGTCTGCCTCAGGGGAAAGTAGGGCTGGAGCGTGTTCCGCCGACGTTCACCTGAGCGCTTATTGCGTGAGCTCCGCTCGATCGATGACGCCATTGCAGCGCATCCCTTTAGGTCCGAGCCGATCACGCGTGCCTTCGCCGTCATCGAGGACGGCGACGGGGACAAGGAGCTGATCAGCGCGCGACTCCGTGAGCAGGGCCTGCCGGAACTTCAGACGATCGGAGCTTCCACGCTGCGGTACTCGCTCAGCTGGTGGTGGCTGCACAACCGGCGGCGCGCGGCCGTCCGGAGGATCGAGCGGCATCGGGGTTGAACCCGCTCGTCGTCCGTGGGTGAGCCTGCCCTGTGCTCGAACGGGCTGGGGAGCTGTCGGCGCATCCGTCGGAGTGTGACAAGCCTGTTGAGACGCGGGCGGGAGGGGTTCCCGCCCGCGTGGCCGAGAGGCGGAAGGGAAGCACGGTGCTCCGGAGACCGACGCGGGAGAAGCTGCAGCGCGAGCTGGAGGTGATCGACGCCGCGATCGCCGGACATCCGTTCTCCTCCGACGTGCTCGTTCGCCTCCAATCGGTCTTCGCCGAGAGCGACGGCAGTGGGAAGGACGGGCGGCGGATCAACGCGCGCCTGGCGGAGGAGGGGCTGCCGACCATCCCGGGAATCTGGATCTTCTATGCCCGGAACTTCTCCAGCTGGGGGTGGCTGCACAATCGGCGGCGTGCGGCCGTTCGGAGGATCGAGCGGCGCGAGGGCTGACGGCGTGTCCGTTCGGACATCCGGATGTGCCCGGAAATCGGTCCGCAAGGGCTTGCGGAGACGGCGGCGATCACAAGCGGACGTGACAGAAGGGCGTTGTTACCGTACCGTTACTCGGAGTGCTTTCGGAGGCAACCCTTATGGGACTCCGACTCCCGCGTGGTGACATGGCCGCTTCCCCCTGAAATTCCGCACGCCCCCGCCCCCGTGCGCACCGACCCGTGAGTTCCCCTGTGCCCCACAGTTCCACCCGTTCCACCGTGCCCGCCGACGCTCAGCTCGCACCGCCGCTGACCCGCCGTGAGGCGCGCGAGCGCGAGGGCCGAGCCCGCGCGACTCCGGCCGCCGCTCCTGCCGTCGAGGCCCCGGCACCGGCCGTCCTCGCCCCCGCCGTGCTCGCGCCGGCCGCCGAGGGCATCCGCCCCTCCGCCGGAGCGCCGCTGCACCCCGTGAGCGGGGACGTCTTCCCCTCCCGCCGCGACCGCCGCGCCGCCGAGGGGCACCGCCAGCGCGTCGAGCCCGCTCGTCGCGGCTCCTCCTTCTTCCGCCCCTCGCGCCGGCACCTCGTGCTGGCGATGTCGGGCGGGCTCGTCCTCGTGGCCGCCGCCTCCGGCGTGAGCCTCACCGTCGGCGCCTCCGCCGACGCCGAGTCGGCGACCGCCTCGACCGCCGCCCCGACGGCGACGGCAGCGCCCGTCACCGTGCTGCCGGCCATCACCGCCGACGCCCGCGTGGTGCTCAGCAGCGTCTCGACCACCACCGGCACCGTCGCCGGCGGCACGAGCGTCACCATCGCCGGCTCGAACCTCGACTCCGTCGCCACGGTCCGCTTCGGTGACGCCGAGGGCAGCGTCACCGTCGACAACCCCGACCAGATCACCGTCACGGCGCCGCCCGCGGACGGCGAGACCGAGGGTGTCGTCCCCGTCGCCTTCTTCGACGCCGGGGGAGCGCCGATCACCTTCGACGCCGTCACGGACTCCGTCGCAGCCGCGACCGTGGACGGCACGCCGGTCGAGACGGTGCAGCCCGCCGTGGACACCACGACTTCGACCGAGGAGCCGCTGACCGCGACCACGGCCACACCGGCGGCCACTCCGACCACCGCCGACGCGACCGCCACTCCGACCGCGACGCCGGCCGCCGCCGCGACCGAGGCGCAGCCCGCCGAGCTCGTCGCCCCCACCGCGACCGCCTCGCCCAGCCCGACCGCGACCGGCGTCCTCGCGACCACCAAGGTCGTCGCCTCCGCGATCACCTTCGCCTACACGCCCGACCCGGCGATCGAGGCCGCGAAGGCCGCCGCCGCGCTCGAGGCCAGCCGCCTCGCCTCGCAGCTCGACTACCTGCAGACCTACTGGTCCGACTACAACTCCGCGCAGTACGGCGTCATCGGCGGCAACGACTGCGTCAACTTCACCTCGCAGTCGCTGATCGCCCGCGGCTGGGAGATGGACGGCGAGTGGAGTTACTCGCGGACCGGCGGCTACAGCTCGGCCTGGGCCTCCTCGACCGCGTTCAACTCCTACCTGGCCGCGCACCCGGAGCGGGCGACGCCGCTCACGAACGCGCAGCGCTCGGAGGTCAAGCCCGGCGACGTCGTGCAGTTCGACTGGGACGGCTCGGGCGACTGGGATCACACCGGCGTCGTCACGAGCGTGAAGGGGAGCACGATCCTCTACTCCTCGCACACCGCCGACAACCTCGACCAGAGCATCGACTCGGCCTCGGCCGGACGCATCATGTTCTGGAGCGTCTGAGCAGGAACCCCGGGGCCGCGAGCCCAGGACTCCGCAGGGAGCCCGGACACAGCGAAAGAGGCCGCCGTCGCATCAGCGACAGGCGGCCTCTTCGTCGTTCGACGAGGGCGTCAGTTCTTGAAGACGTCCTTGACGTCCTCGCCGACCTTCTTGGTGTGCGCCTTGGTCTGGTCGGCCTTGCCCTCGGCCTCGAGCTTCTCGTTGTCGGTCAGCTTGCCGGCCGCTTCCTTGGCCTTGCCGAGCAGGTTCTCGGCCGCGTTGCGGATCTTGTCGTCAGCACCCATGAGGGGGCTCCTTCCGTTCGATTCGGTTCGTCCTCCGGCGACGTCCGCCGGAGGAAGTGGTGGCGAGCGCGGGCGCTCGCGGATCAGGCGACCCGGTCCTCCTTGGAGAACCCGGCCCGGGCGCTCGAGGCGACCTCGAGCACGACGGGCAGTCGCGCGCCGAGCAGGCGATCGAGCTCCAGGACCTCCTGGTGCACCGCGTCCACGACCGTGCGGGGCGAGACCCCGCCGCGGGGCAGGACCCGGACCTTGAGCGCCGTCGACGAGCCGTGGCGGTAGGCCGAGACGGTCACGTCCAGCAGGTCGGTGCGGCCGGCCAGCGCGTTCTCGAGGACGTCCTCGGCGAAGCCGGTGGCGATCTCGACCTCTCCGGCGACGCCGCTGGACGAGCCCGCGTCGGTGAGGACGGTGCTCGTGCGGCCGTGGCCGTGGGCGGAGATCAGGACGATCGCGAGCACGATGCCCAGCAGGCAGATCCCGACGATCGCGTAGAGCGGCCACAGCACGGCGGCGTCGCTCCAGGCGGTGCCGTCCTCCGGCGAGATGCGGGAGACGAGGGCCGCGCCCTGGCCGTCCGCGAAGTCGGCGACCGCGTCGCGGACCGGCTGCGAGACGGCGATCAGGACCAGGCCCGCCGTGACGGCGGCGAGGACGAGGCCGACCAGGAAGAGGATCAGGCGGTTCACGAACCGGTTGCTCGTGGTCATCAGATCCTCCCGGACTCGGAGATGCGGACGGTGGCGCGGGTGGCGGGCGTCGCCGCGATGCGGCTCAGCTCGTCGTCGACGGCGGACTGCACGGAGTCGCGGTCGACGGTGATCCCCGAGGAGGGGGTCACCTCGATCACGGCGGTGCGGCGGCCGATCGAGGCGCGGGTGTCCTCGCGGCGCGAGCGGGCCGCCGAGCGGGCCGAGCGGGCGAGCGAGGAGGCGATCACGCCGTCGTCGATCACCACGGCGAGCCGGTCGTCCGCCACGGTGTGGCGGGCGCGGGCGCCCGGGGCGAGGGCGAGGACCAGCAGGATCAGCGCCAGCACCGCGGTGCCGACGGCGATGCCGATGATCGCGCCGGAGGCGAGATCGGTCACGCCGACGATCGCGCCGAGGAGCGCGGACGGGGCGAGCAGCAGCGGAGCGGCCCCGACGATCGCGAGCACCGCCTCCGTTCCGACGTACGCGGCGATCAGGATGATCAGCACGAGCACGACGATCTGGGCGGCCGAGCGCGAGCTGTGGGTCTCGCGGCGCAGGTAGCGGCGGTAGCGCGCGTCCGGTGCCGCGTCGCGCGGTGTGGCTGCGGGGCTCATGCGACTCTCCTCGTGGCTCGGGTCGGGATGCGGGTGCCGGTCACGCGGATGTCCACGCGGCTGACGGTGCGGCCGGTGAGCGCGCCCATCCGGGAGGCGATGGCCGCCCGGTCGCGGTGGAGGCGATCGAGCAGGCTCCCCTCGGCGGTGGAGGCGCCCTCGGTCAGGACCGGGGCGGAGACGGCGAGCGCGAGGCCGCCGCTGTCGTCCGACAGCCGGACGCGGATCGCGGAGACCTCGACGCCCAGCTCCTCGTGGACGACCGCCACGGCCATCCGCTCGAGGGAGCGGACGGAGATGGTGACGGTGCCCGGCTCCGACGGAGCGGTCCGCTCGCCGGGACGCTGGTCGAGTGCGGTCACGGCGACTCCTAGCGGGAGGTGGTGCGGCCGCGGAACACGTCCACGAGGCTGCGCACGTCGAGCGAGCCGTCCAGCATCCGCGCGATCAGGACGCCGAGCGCCATGAAGACGGCGGTGAGGACGAAGCCCCAGAAGCCGAAGAGCAGGGCGGCGAAGGCGAGGATCGCGCCGACGACGAGGCCGAGCGTGGTGCTGCGGCCGGTCGGGGCCGGTGCGGGGGTGCGGGGGTCGCTCATCGGACGCGGCTCTCGGTCTCGGTGTCGCCCTTGTCCTCGCCGGGGATGTGCACGTCGACGATGGCGACGTTGATCTCGGCGACGGACATGCCGACGAGCTCGGTGATGGCCTCGGAGACCGCGGCGCGGACCTGGTCGGCGACCGACTGCATCGGCACCGGGTACTCGACGACGAGGGTGACGTCGGCGGCGACCTGGGTCTCGCCGACCTCGACGCTGACGCCCTGGGCGTGGTCGTTCCCGCCGACGGCCGAGCGGATCGCGCCGAAGGCACGGGCGGCGTTGTTGCCGAGGGCGAAGACGCCGGGCACCTGGCGCGCGGCGATGCCGGCGACCTTGGCGATCACGGCGTCGTCGATGACGGTGCGGCCCTGAGCCGTGCCCGAGGCGGCGCTGTTGCCGAGGCTGGTGACGGTGTCGACCGACGCCTTGTCGACGCGGGGGGCGGTGGGAGTGGCGGGGGTAGCGGGGGTGCGCGTGTTGTCGCTCATGGTGACTCCTGTGCGTGTCGTCGGCCGCTGGTGGTGCGCGGCCGGGGTCGGGGAGTCCGGCGGATTTCCCGTCGGGCTGTGCTTTCATGAGTGAGACGGAGCCCGACGGGGATTCGTCACGGTGCGATCCGGAGTTTTTCCTGATAGTCACCTGATGGTCGATGCCGGCTCGAGCCGGTGCCCGCTGGAGGAGCCCCATGCCCGGTCTGGAGACGGCGAGCGACGCGCTCCTCGCCGAGCGCTCCGCCGAGGGCGACGTCCGCGCGTTCGAGGTGCTGGTCAAGCGGCACCAGTCGATCCTCCGCGCCTACGCCTGGCGGCTGACCGGCTCGCAGGCGGACGCCTCCGACGCGGTGCAGAACGCGCTGATCACCGTCTGGGCCCAGCTCCCGCAGCTCCAGGAGCCGGCGAGCGTGCGGAGCTGGATGATGCGGATCGTCAGCCGCTCCAGCGTCGACCTGCTCCGCCAGCGCAAGCCGGTCGACGACGTCGACGCCGTCGAGCACCCGCCGGCCCGCGAGCCCGGGCCGTTCGAGTCGGTCGAGCAGAGCGACGCGATGCGCGCTCTCGCCCAGGCGCTGGCCGAGCTGCCCGAGACCCAGCGGCAGTGCTGGCTGCTCCGCGAGGTCGGCGGCGAGTCGTACAGTGAGATCGCCGAGCACCTCGGCATCACCGCCACCGCCGTCCGCGGCAAGCTCGCCCGAGCACGGGAGTCGCTGGTCGTGGCGATGGAGGACTGGCGATGAGGGCCTGCGATGAAGGAGTCGGCGCGATGAAGGAGTCGGCGCGATGACCCCGGACGAGACGCCCGGCCTGCCCGGCACCGGCGAGGACGCCGTGCTGCCGCTGCCCGTGCCGCTGGTCGCGGACGACGCCGACGCCGATCCGGACGCCGGCTCCGCCGACGCGATCGGCATCGACGAGCTCGGCGACTACCTGGACCGGGGCCGCCTGCCCTACGACCCCGCCATCGAGGAGTCGCCGGAGCACCGGCGCACGCTGCGCGCCCTCGAGCGCGTCCGCGCGCTCTCCGGTGCGCTGATCGACGACGACGCGGCGCACCTGCCGGCCCCCGCCGAGAGCTGGTTCGGCTCGATCCTCACCCAGGTTCGGCGCGAGGCGCGGGCCGGACGGGACATCCCGCTCGCGAGCACCGATCCGGATGTCGAGCTGACGATCACCGAGGGCGCCGTCCGCGGCATCGTCCGCGAGGCGGGCGACAGCGTCTCCGGAGTCCTCGTCGGCCGCTGCCGGCTGCAGGGCGACGTCGCCGATCCGGGTGCCGACATCGCGGTCGAGGTGACGATCTCGGTGTTCTGGGGCGTGCCGATCGCCGACGCGGCGCAACAGGTGCGCGAGCGCATCCACTCCCGCCTGCTCACCCAGACCGAGCTGCGCGTCTCGACGATCGACGTGCGCGTCGAGGACGTCTACGTGCCGGGGGAGGAGGAGTCGTGAGCGGGTCCGAGCAGCTTCCCGTCGCCCCGGCCGTGCTGGTCCCCGCGGTGGCCCCCGGTGGATCCGCGCCGAGTGCGGCCGCCGTGCTCACCGCCGAGATCCGCGCCCTCGCAGGAGTGGCGATGCTCGTCCCGGCGCGCGGCCAGGTGCGCGACGTCCTCGCGCACGCGGCCGGCGCGCTGACGCCCGCCACCGTCGATCCGGCGGACGGCCCACTCGGCGCGGTCTCCGGCGGCACCTTCGCCGAGCCGGTGCTCGTCCGCGTCCTCGGCGACGAGGTGTCGGTGTCCGCGGACGTCTGCGTCGCCGCCGAGTCGTCGGCGCCGGACATCGCCCGCGCGGTCGGCTCCGCGGTGCGCGAGTGGTGCCGGCGCGAGCACCCCGGGCGCCGCGCGCGCGTCGCGGTCCGGATCGCCTCCGTCGACTGACGCCGGAGTGCGCCGTCGCTGAGGGTGCCGCCGCTAGGCGCCGTGCTCGGCGAGGAACGCCTCCGTCTCGCCGGCCGTCGGCGTCGAGACCGCCGCTCCCGCCCGGGTGACCGAGATCGCCGCGGCGGCGGTCGCCCAGCGGACGAGCTCGACCAGCGCGGCCGGGTCGTCGAGCCTCTCGCCGCCGGCCGCGAGCCGGGCCGCGAAGACGCCGCAGAAGGTGTCGCCCGCGCCGGTCGTGTCGACGACGGAGACGCGGAAGGCCGGTGCGCGCACCGGCTCGCGGTCGCGGACGGCGACCACGACGCCGTCCGCTCCGAGGGTGACCAGCACCACCGGGACGAGCGCGGTGAGGGCGACGGCGAGGGCGGTGTCGTCCGCCGCCGCGATGCCGCGCTCGGCGCCGAGCTCGCGCGCCTCGTGCTCGTTGACGATCAGCACGTCCAGCTCGGCGAGCAGCTCCTCGGGCAGCGGGCCGATCGGCGCCGCGTTGAGGATCGTGGTGGTCCCCGCCGCGCGGCCGGCCCGCGCCGCCGCCAGCACGGTCGGGACCGGGATCTCGAGCTGCAGCAGGAGCGCCGAGGCGCCGGCGATCAGCGCCTCCTCCGCCGCGGTCAGGTCGGTGAAGGCGGCATTGGCGCCGGAGTCGACGACGATCGCGTTCTCGCCGGAGTCGTCCACCGTGATCTGCGCGGTGCCCGTGCGCTCGTCGCCCCGGCGCGCGTGCAGCTGGAGCGGCTCCTCCGCCAGCAGCCCCGCGAGCTCGTCGCCGGCGGCGTCGCGGCCGAGGCTCGTGACGAAGCTGCTGCCCGCGACCGTGCGGGCGGCGGCGACCGCCTGATTGAGCCCCTTGCCGCCGGGGAAGGTGCGGGAGTCGAGGGCGAGGACGGTCTCGCCGGGCGCGGGGATGCGGGCGACCCGGTGGACGTGATCGAGATTGGCGCTTCCGAGGACGACGAGGCTCATGCTCCGACGGTAGGGCACGCGCAAGGGGCTGCTCGCATCCTCCGGCCGCACCTACGGTGGAGGAATGGAAACTCGAATCTTCGGCCGCACCGGTGCGCCCGTCTCCGTCGTCGGCCTCGGAACCTGGCAGCTCGGTGCCGACTGGGGGGACGTCGCGGAGAGCGACGCCCTCGCGATCCTCGACGCCGCGGCGGAATCGGGCGTCACCCTCTTCGACACCGCCGACGTCTACGGCGACGGCCGCAGCGAGCGGACCATCGGCGCCTGGCGCGCCGCGCACCCCGACGCGGGCGTCTTCGTCGCGACGAAGATGGGCCGCCGCGTGGAGCAGATCCCCGCGAACTACGTGCTGGACAACTTCCGCGCCTGGACCGACCGCTCGCGCTCGAACCTCGGCGTCGACACGCTCGACCTCGTGCAGCTGCACTGCCCGCCGACCTCCGTCTACTCCGACGACGCCGTCTTCGACGCGCTGGACACCCTGGTCGACGAGGGCGCCATCGCGCACTACGGCGTGTCGGTCGAGCGCACGGAGGAGGCGCTCACCGCCATCGCGCGGCCGAACGTCGCGAGCGTCCAGATCATCCTGAACGCGTTCCGCCTCAAGCCGCTCGACGCGGTGCTGCCGGCGGCCCGTGAGGCCGGCGTCGGGATCCTGGCGCGCGTCCCGCTCGCGTCCGGTCTCCTCAGCGGTCGCTACACGACGGAGACGACCTTCGCGCCCGACGACCACCGCACCTACAACCGCGACGGCTCCGCCTTCGACGTCGGCGAGACCTTCTCGGGCGTCGACTTCGCGACCGGCGTCGAGGCCGCCCAGGAGTTCTCCCGCCTAGCCGCCGACCACGGCCTCGCTCCCGCCGCGGCCGCGCTGGCCTGGATCATCCAGCAGGACGGCGTCACCGCCGTCATCCCCGGCGCCCGCTCCGTCGAGCAGGCGAAGGCGAACGCCACCGCCGCGGACGCCGCCCCCCTCGGCCCCGCCTTCATGGAGGCCGTCAACGCCCTCTACGACACCCACTTCCGCCCCACGGTCCACCCCCGCTGGTAGCCGACACCCGCTGAGTCGCCCGAGAAGGCTCGTTCTCCACCCCGAGAACGAGCCTTTTCGGGCGAGTCAGTCGCGCCTGTGGACAACTCGACGCACGGGTCGCTCAGGGGCGCCAGCATGGCGCGGTGAGTGGCGACGGGCCGGAGGGCCTCTTCAGGGTGGCGGAGGGGAGCGCCGCGGGGCTGTCGCGGGCGCGGATGCGGTCGGCGGAGTTCCCGTCGCCGGCCTACGGAGTCAGATCGTCGGCTCCGGCCGTCACGCTCGCGGATCGCTGTGCGGCGGTGCTGCACCGGCTCGGCGACCACGTCTTCGTCTGCGGGCCGACCGCGGCGCTGCTGTGGGGCGCTCCGCTCGACCGGCACTGGGAGCAGCGCGCCGTCCTGGACGTCGCCGTCGTCGCACCGGCCCGGGCCCCGCACGCGCGAGGGCTGGCGGGCCGCAGCCTCACGCTCGATCGCGACATCGATGTCGTGACCGGGAGGAGGGGCGCTCTCACCACTCCAGCGCGCACCTGGTGCGACCTCGGCGCAGTGCTCTCTCTCGCGGACCTCGTCGCGGTCGGCGACGACCTCCTCCACCGGCGCCTCGTCGGCGACGAGTCCCTGCGTGCCGCGCTCGCCCGGTACCCGGGTCGACGCGGGATCGCGCGCCTGCGTCGAGCCCTCGGGCTGCTCGACGGCCGCGCGGAGTCGCGGCCCGAGTCGCAGGTCCGCGTCGCGCTCGTGCTCGCAGGCATCCGGGGTCTCGAGGCGAACGTCGAGATCCGTGACGAGTCGGGCGCCTTCCTCGGTCGGGTCGACCTGTGCCTCACCCGGGCACGCCTGATCATCGAGTACCACGGCGACTACCACCGCTCGGAGCCCGGCCAGTGGCGCAGGGACGTCGTGCGCGCCCGCCGCCTCCGCGCGGCCGGCTGGACCGTGATCGAGCTCACCGGCGACGACCTCGCCGACCTCGACTCCGTCGTCGCCCAGGTGCGCGCGGCGCTGCGGCAGTGACTCGCCCGAGAAGGCTCGTTCTCGGGGTGGAGAACGAGCCTTCTCGGGCGACTCAGCGGCCGCGAGCCGCGGGCGGCGCGCGGGCTAGGAGCCCAGGGCGGCGTCGACGATGGTGCGGGCCTCGGCCTGCACCTCGTGCAGGTGGTCGAGGCCGCGGAAGGACTCGGCGTAGATCTTGTAGACGTCCTCGGTGCCGGAGGGGCGCGCGGCGAACCACGCGTTCTCGGTGACGACCTTGACGCCGCCCACCGCCGCGTCGTTGCCGGGGGCCTTCGAGAGCTTGGCGACGATCTCCTCGCCGGCGAGGGTGGTCGCCGAGATCGCGTCGCCGTCGAGCTTGCCGAGCGCCGCCTTCTGCGCCTTCGTGGCGACGGCGTCGACGCGCTCGTAGACCGGGTCGCCGAAGCGCTCGGTCAGCTCCCGGTACAGCGCCGACGGGCTCTTGCCCGTGACGGCCACGATCTCCGAGGCGAGCAGCGCCAGCAGGATGCCGTCCTTGTCGGTGGTCCAGACGGTGCCGTCGAAGCGGAGGAACGACGCGCCCGCCGACTCCTCGCCGCCGAAGCCGACCGAGCCGTCGACCAGCCCGGGCACGAACCATTTGAAGCCGACCGGCACCTCCCAGAGGCGGCGGCCGAGCGACTCCGCGACCCGGTCGATGATCGAGGAGGAGACCAGCGTCTTGCCGATCGCCGCGTCCTCGCGCCAACCGGAGCGGTGGCGGTAGAGGTAGTCGATCGCGACCGCGAGGTAGTGGTTGGGGTTCATCAGGCCGCCGTCGGGGGTGACGATGCCGTGGCGGTCGGCGTCGGCGTCGTTGCCGGTGAGGATGTCGTAGTCGCCGGCCCGGGCGACGACCGAGGCCATCGCGCTGGGGGAGGACGGGTCCATCCGGATCTTCTCGTCCCAGTCGAGGGTCATGAAGCCCCAGGCCGGGTCGACCGCGCCGTTGACGACCGTGAGCTCGAGCTCGTACATCTCGGCGATCAGCTGCCAGTAGTGCACCGACGCGCCGCCCAGCGGGTCGGCGCCGATCTTCACCCCGGCCTTCTTGATCGCGTCGATGTCGATGATGTTCTTCAGATCCGCGACGTAGTGGGTGCGGTAGTCGTAGGTCTCGACGGCGCTCGGCTCGGCCGACTTCACGTCGCGGTTGCCGTCGGCGATCAGCTCGTTGGCGCGGTTCGCGATCCAGGAGGTGGCGTCGGAGTCGGCGGGGCCGCCGTGCGGCGGGTTGTACTTGAAGCCGCCGTCGCGGGGCGGGTTGTGCGAGGGGGTGACCACGATGCCGTCGGCCCGGTCGGTGTGCGACGGGTCGTTGTTGTAGCGGAGGATCGCGTGGCTGAGCGCCGGGGTGGGCACGTAATCGTCGAACTCGTCGACGAGCACGCGCACCTCGTTGGCCACCAGCACCTCGAGCGCGGTCGTCAGCGCGGGGCGCGAGAGGCCGTGGGTGTCGGCGCCGATGAACAGCGGGCCGGTGACGCCCTCGTTCGTGCGGTACTCGACGATCGCCTGCGTCACCGCCGCGATGTGGTCCTCGTTGAAGGCGGTGTCGAACGACGAGCCGCGATGCCCGGAGGTGCCGAAGACCACCTTCTGCAAGGGGTCGGACACGTCCGGCTTCTTCTCGTAGTACGCCCTCACGAGGGCCTCGACGTCGATGAGATCGGAGGCCTCTGCCGGCTTCCCTGCGCGATCGGTCATGGGGTCCATAGTGGCAGTCGCGCCGGGGCCGCGATACCGGCTGGACAGGCGCTGGCTAGGCTGTCCGCCATGCCCGACCGCGCCTCCGACGGTGTCCCCGACACCGCCTCCGCCCCCCGCACCTACAGCTATCTCGGGCCCTCCGGCACGTTCACGGAGGCGGCGCTCGCGCAGGTGCCCGAAGCGCGCGGGCACGTCTGGCGGAGCGTCGGCAACGTCGGCGAGGCTCTCGACGACCTGGTCTCGGGGCGCAGCGACGGCGCGGTGATCGCGATCGAGAACTCGGTCGAGGGCGGGGTGACGGCCGCGCAGGACGCGCTGGCGCGGATCCCGGGCGTGCGGATCGTCGGCGAGTACCTCGTGCCGGTGTCCTTCATCCTGGTCGGCCGCCCGGGCGCGCGGCTCGAGGACGTGCGGATCGTCGCCGCCCACCCGGTCGCTTACGGCCAGTGCCGCGGGTGGCTCGACCGCACGATCCCGAGCCACGAGCACCTGCCGGCGTCGAGCAACGTGCAGGCCACGATCGACCTGCTCGCGGGCTCGCCCGCGCAGGCCGCGATCGCGCCGCCGGGCATCGTCGCCCACCACGACGTCGAGGTGCTCGCGGAGCGGATCGGCGACAACCCGAACGCGGTGACCCGCTTCGTGCACGTCTCGCGCTCGCGGGTGCTGCCCGAGCCGACCGGCGCCGACAAGACCAGCCTGATCGTCGAGCTGCCCTCCGACGCCCCGGGAGCGCTGCTCGACATGCTGGAGCAGTTCGCGACCCGCGGAGTGAACCTGAGCATGATCCAGTCGCGGCCCATCGGCGACGCCCTCGGCCGCTACCGCTTCGTCATCGACCTCGACGGCCACGTGCACGACGAGCGGGTCGCCGACGCCCTTCTGGGGCTCCGCCGCTTCAGTCCGCGGGTGATCTTCCTCGGCTCGTATCCCCGTGCGGATCGCCGTCCGGTCTCGTACGTGCGACGCTACGACGACGAGGTGTTCATCGAGGCCCGCGACTGGCTGCGCGGGATCCTCGGCAGCGAACCGGAGGTCGACGATGACTGAACGAGGCGGAGCCGAGCGCGAGCGCGTCGATCCGCGGTACGACGCCGCCTTCCAGCGGGGTTTCGCCGGGGGAGTGGACCGGGTGCGCGGCGACGAGCGCGCCTTCACCCGGCCGGGGACGGCACCGGAGGGGATCGCGCGCCGGCGGCCGCCCGCCCTCGCCGACATCGCGACCACGGCCGACAGCCGGCGCTCGCGGCGGGCGGCCGAGGGCGGCGCTCCGATCAGCGCACCCGCCCGGCTGCCCTCGGACGCGGCCCCCGCCCGGGAGCCGTTCGCCGATCCCGCGCCCGAGGAGGCGGACGTCCGCCGTTTCGAGGTCGCCGTGGAGCCGTCGGCGCCGCTCTGGCGGAACCCCTGGCTGCTCGCGCTGCTGCTCGCGGGGCTGGCCGGCAGCGTGCTCGGCGTCGCGCTGCTCTACAGTGGCTACTCCTCGCCGCCCGCGTCGTACTACGGCGACTCCGACACCCCGTCACCGGAGTGGATCCAGCGCCAGATCACCTACTACGCGTCGATCCCGCTGCTGGGCAGCCTGCCGTTCGCGCTGCTGCTCGCGATGGGCGTCGCGGCCCTGCGCTGGCGGGCCCGGCCCACGAAGCAGGCGCCCTCCGACGACGTCGAGACCGAGGCCGAGGCGACGACCGTCTGACGCCCGCACCTCCGGCGGAGGGCGGATCTCCTTGGAAGAGACGCCCGCAGCCGTGCTGGTCGAGTAGCCCCGCAGGGGCGTATCGAGACCCACCGTCGCCAGCACTTCCGGTGGAAGTGGATCTCGATACGCGCGCTGCGCGCGCTACTCGATCAGCATGATCGGCGCTCGTCGAGGAAGGTCGCGAGGTCGCTGAATCATGCTGGTCGAGTAGCCCCGGAGGGGCGTATCGAGACCAACCGTCGCCGGCGCCTCCAGTGCAAACCTCTCTACACTCCCGACGCGCCGAACAGGAGCCCCAGCAGGTAGGTGACGAGCGCCGCTCCGTAGCCGATGCCGAGCTGGCGCAGGGCGCGCGCCAGGGGCGGCGCGCCGGAGAGCAGGCCGACGATCGCGCCGGTCGCGAGCAGCGCCAGGCCGACGAGGACCGACGCGAGGACCACTGCGGCCAGCCCGGACATCCCGAGCAGGTACGGCAGCACCGGGATGATCGCGCCCGAGGCGAAGAAGCAGAAGCTCGACAGAGCCGCGCCCATGCCGGTGCCGATCGACTCGTACTCGTCGACCGACGGGTCGGCCTTCACTCCGCCGATGGTGATCGGCGAGGTCGGCGCCGCGCCGCCGCGCAGTCCCGCGAAGACCCGGGCGGCGCGGGCGTCCGCGTCCTCCTGCGAGAGCCCGCGGGCGCGGTAGACGAGCGAGAGCTCGTTGGCGTCGACGTCGAGGTCGGGGACGACGTGATTGGTGTCGAGGTCGGGGGAGGAGGCGGAGAGCAGCTCGCGCTGCGAGCGCACCGAGACGAACTCGCCGGCGCCCATCGAGAGCGCGCCCGCGAGCAGCCCGGCGATGCCGGTGAACAGCACGACCCCGGTGCCGACTCCGCTCGCGCCGACGCCGAGGACGAGCGCCAGGTTCGAGACCAGGCCGTCGTTGGCGCCGAACACCGCGGCGCGGAAGGTGCCCGAGAGCCGGTTGCGGCCGCGCTCGGCGAGCCCGCGGACGACCTCGCCGTGGATCCGCTCGTCGGCGGCCATTGCCTCCGTCGCATCGTCGTCGTCGGCGTAGGGCGAGCGGGCCTCGGCGCGCTGGATCAGCGCGAGGACGAAGACCGAGCCGAACTGCCGGGTCAGGAAGCCGAGCAGCCGCGTCCGCAGGTCCGGCCGCGGCTGCGGCTCGGCGGCCGGCCCGAGCAGCTCGCGCCAGTGCTCCTCGTGCCGGCCCTCGGCGGCGGCCAGGGCGAGCAGGATCTCGCGCTCCTCGCCGGAGCGGCGCTCGGCGAGATCGCGGTAGCTCGCGGCCTCGGCGAGCTCGTCGGCGAGGTAGCGCCGCCAGCGGCGGATCTGCACGGGAGTGGGGGAGGAAGGGGTGTCTCGGGCGGTGGTCGCCATGGGATCTCCTGGGCTTCGGCACCCCGGCCGACCCGCGCGAGAGGACCGGCCAGGACACGTGTCGACTGGCCGAAGGTCTCGTTCGCCCGGTTCCGCGAGGATCCGGGTGGCGCGCCGGGTCCGGGACTCTCCGGACCAGCATGTCGACGCGCCTCGTCGTCCGCTCGGCGGACGGTGGGAACTACTCCCCTTCGCAGGGACCACCGTAGCCGAGAAGGCAGCGCGGCGCCCCTCCGATCGCAGGGCTGCGCCCGCGGGTACAGTCGAGCCGCGGCGGAGCCTCCCGGCCCGCCCCTGCGCCGCACCGGCGCCCTCGAAGGGGAGGCCGCCCATGACCGCCGACAGCGCACCGACCCGCCGATTCGTCGCGGAGCTGGAGGAGCGCGCCCGCGAGGCGCTGCCCTGGTTCGTCGCCGACTACTACGGCGCCGTCGCGGGCGGCCGCTCGGAGCGCGACGCCGATCTCGCGGCCTGGGACGCGATCCGCTTCCGGCCGGCGGCGCTGCGCGGCGAGCTCGACGGCGACACCACGACCACGGTCCTCGGCACCGAGGTGCGGGGCCCGGTGCTGATCGCGCCGATGGCGCAGCAGAACGCGGCGGATCCGCGGGGCGAGATCGCGATGGCGGAGGCGGCGGCCCGCGCCGGCACCCTGCTCGGCGTCTCGACGAACACGGCGCTGCCGTTCGAGCGGATCGCCGCGGCGGGTGCGCCGTGGTGGTTCCAGGTCTACCTGCTCGCGGACCGCGACGTGACGCACGCGCTGATCGAGCGGGCCGCGTCGAACGGCGCCCGCGCGCTGATGCTCACGGTCGAGATGCCGGTGCTGCGCGGCGAGCGTCCCGGCATCGAGCCGCTGACCTGGCCGGAGATCCCCGGGAAGGCGCGGCTCGGCAACCTGACCGAGCAGGAGCGCGCCCTGGTCCTCGGCCGTCCCGTGCCGAACCCGGGGCTCGACGACATCGGCCGGCTCCGCTCGGTCAGCGGTCTGCCGGTCCTGGTGAAGGGCGTGCTGCGCGGCGAGGACGCCCGGCGCGCGGTCGACGCGGGCGCTTCCGGGGTCGTCGTCTCGACGCACGGCGGCCGGCGGATGGACGGCTCGATCACCGCGGTCGGGGCGCTCGCCGAGGTGGTCGACGCGGTCGGCGCCGACGCCGAGGTCTACATCGACAGCGGGGTGCGCACGGGCCGGCACGTGCTCGCGGCGCTCGCGCTCGGGGCCCGCGCGGTCTTCGTCGGGCGGCCGCTGATGTGGGCGCTCGCCGTGGGCGGTGCCGACGAGGTCGCCGGGCTGCTCGGGCTCCTCGACCGCGAGTTCCGGGTCATGCTGCAGCAGTCGGGGGCGGCGTCGATCCGCGATCTCGGCGGGCTCGTCGCCCGGTCCTGAGGAAGGTGCGCGGTCAGGCCGCGATGCTGCTGCGGGTCCGGCGGCGCTGCTGCCGCTCGTGCTCGGCCTCGAGCAGCGCGCGGGTGCGCTCGGTGGCGAGCAGCTCGACGAGGGTGTCGGTCTCCTCCTCGATCCGCTCGCGCAGGTCGAGCGGCTCGGCGTTCAGCAGTCGCTTGGCGGCGGCGGCCACCAGCGGCGGGCGGGCGGCGAGCGCCCGGACGCGCTCGTCGACGCGGGCCGCGAGCTCGGCGCGGGGGACGACCTCGGTGACGAGCTGCCACTCGAGCGCCTCGGCGGCCCGGACCGAGCGGCCGGAGAGCACGAAGTCGAGGGCGCGGCGGCGGCCGATCGTCGCGGGCAGGGTCGCCGTGACGCCGCAGTCCGGCACCAGCCCGACGTCGCCGTAGGCGCTGACGAAGGTGGCGGCGGGCGTCGCGACGACGATGTCGGCGGCGAGCGCGAAGGCGATCCCGGCTCCCGCGGTGATGCCGTCGATCGCGCAGACGACGACGGCGCTGCTCTCGCCGAGCAGGCGGAAGGCCTCGCCCGCGGTCGTCGCGAGATCGCGGAGGTACTGGTCGGGCCGGTCGGCGCCCATGATCGCCGAGACGTCGCCGCCGGTGCAGAACGCGCGACCCGCGGACTCGACGACGAGGACGGTGCAGCCCGCGTCGGCGTTCAGCGTGATCAGGGCGCGCACCAGCTGCAGGGCCGTGTCGAGGTCGAGAGCGTTCAGGGCGTCGGGCCGGTCGAGGATCAGGCGGGCGACGGGTCCGGAGCGCTCGACGCGCACGGTCGGAGGTCGGGGAGTCATGGCGGGGCCTCTCGGGCTGAGGTCGGGGAGCTGCGGTGGAGAGCTGCTGTGGAGAGCTGCGGCCCTCTCGCGGGGGAACGGAGGGGGCCGGCGCCGTCCGTCGGGGGAGGTGGCGCAGAAGTGGTTCGCAGCCCCGGCCCCGCCGGTTCGGTCCGCCCGGCCGATCCTCAGGCGCGCCTCCCGGCCCCTCTAAACTGCTCTGGTGATTGATCCCGTACTTCTCCGCGAGAACCCGGACGTCCTGAAGCGCTCGCAGGAGGCCCGCGGCGACTCCGTCGAGCTCGTCGACGACGCCCTCGAGGCCGACCGCGCACGCCGGGCCGCGATCACCGAGGCCGAGCGCCTCCGCGCCGAGCAGAACGCCTTCGGCAAGACCGTCGCGAAGGCGCCGAAGGACGAGAAGGCGGCCCTGGTCGCCGAGGCGCAGCGCCTCGCCGCCGCGGCCAAGCAGGCGCAGCAGGAGGCCGCCGAGGCCGACGAGCGCTTCGGCTCGCTCGTGAAGCGGCTGGCCAACCCGATCATCGACGGCGTTCCCGCCGGTGGCGAGGACAAGTTCGAGCTCGTGCGCACCGTCGGCGAGCGCCCGGTCTTCGACTTCGCGCCCCGCGACCACCTCGAGATCGGCGAGCTGCTCGACGGCATCGACATGCAGCGCGGCGCGAAGGTCAGCGGCGCGCGCTTCTACTTCCTCAAGGGCCTCGTCGCCCGCCTCGAGATCGCGCTGATGAACCTCGGCCTGGAGCGCGCCCTCGAGGCAGGCTTCACGCCGCTGATCACGCCGACGCTGGTGCGCCCCGAGATCATGGACGGCACCGGCTTCCTCGGTGAGCACGACGACGAGGTGTACCGCCTCCGCGACGACGACCTCTACCTCACCGGCACCAGCGAGGTGGCGCTCGCCGGCTACCACGCCGACGAGATCCTCGACCTCGCGGGCGGCCCGAAGCGCTACGCCGGCTGGAGCACCTGCTACCGCCGTGAGGCCGGCTCGGGTGGGCGCGACACCCGCGGCATCATCCGCGTGCACCAGTTCAACAAGCTCGAGATGTTCGTCTACACGCTGCCCGAGGACGCGGAGGCGGAGCACGCGCGCCTGCTCGCCCACCAGGAGGGCGTGCTGCAGAGCCTCGGCCTGCACTACCGCGTCATCGACGTCGCCGCGGGCGACCTCGGCCAGAGCGCCGCGCGCAAGTTCGACGTCGAGGCCTGGGTGCCCACCCAGGACGCCTACCGCGAGCTGACCTCGACCTCGAACTGCACCACCTTCCAGGCCCGCCGCCTGGACACCCGCTACCGCACCGAGTCCGGCAAGACGGCGCCCGTCGCCACCCTGAACGGCACGCTGGCGACCACCCGCTGGATCGTCGCCCTGCTCGAGACGCACCAGCAGGCCGACGGCTCGGTGCTCGTCCCCGAGGCGCTGCGTCCGCACCTGGGCGGCCTCGAGGTCCTCGAGCCGGTCCGCACCGCATGAGCGCCGGTCGCCGCCTCATCGCCCTCGATATCGACGGCACCGTCATGCATGAGGACGGCACCATCACCGACGCGGTCGTCGAGGCGATCGCGGGCGCGGTCGCCCAGGGCGACGAGGTCATGCTCGCCACCGGCCGCTCGCCGTCGACCACGCTGCCCGTGGTCGCGCGCCTGGGAATCGCTCCGGAGTTCGTGATCTGCTGCAACGGCGCCGTCACCCTGCGCCGCGACCCCGAGGCCGAGGGCGGCTACCGCGCAGACGTCGTCGAGACCTTCGACCCCACCGAGGTCCTCGAGACCATCCGCCGGCACCTGCCCGACGCGCACTACGCCGTCGAGGACGCCGACGGCGCCTTCTCCTACACCGAGGCCTTCCCCGGCGGAGCGGTGATGGGCGCCGAGACGGTGCACGTGCCGTTCGAGGAGCTGCTGGGCGTGCAGTCCACCCGCGTGGTCGTCATCTCGCCCGGCACCGGCATCGAGGAGTTCACCGAGCTCGTCGAGCGGATGGGCCTGCACCAGGTCAGCTACGCCATCGGCTGGACCGCCTGGCTCGACATCGCCCCGCACGGCGTCAACAAGTCGACCGCGCTCGAGCTGGTCCGCAACCGTCTCGGCATCGAGCGGAGCGACGTGGTCGCGCTCGGCGACGGCCGCAACGACATCGAGATGCTCACCTGGGCCGCCGAGCACGGCGCCGGCCTGGCGATGGGCCAGGCGCCCGCCGAGGTCCTCGCCGTCGCGTCCGCGATCCTCCCCGGCGTGCACGAGGACGGCGTCGCCGTCGCCCTCGCCGACCTGCGCTGACCCGACGCAGCGCCCGCCGCTCCCGCGCCGCGCGGACCGTCGGTTACCATCGACTGTCTCTCCCCGCGGGGAGCGGCAGGGAGGGCTGTCCGAGCGGCCGATGGAGCCAGTCTTGAAAACTGGTGGGCAGAGATGTCTCTAGGGTTCGAATCCCTAGCCCTCCGCCACCGCGATCGAGCGGCGACGCCTTCCGCCGGCGGGTGACGAGGACGAGCACGCGATCCCGCCGTTATGCAGGCTGAGCAGCCCGCAGGGATGTGCACGCCGGCCGAGTAGCCCGCAGGGATGCGCATGCCGGCTGACCAGCCTGCAGGGATGTGCATGCCGATCGAGTAGGCCGCAGGGATGCGCATGCCGGCTGACCAGCCTGCAGGGATGTGCATGCCGGCCGAGTAGCCCGCGGGGAAGTGCATGCTGGTCGAGTAGCCCCGGAGGGGCGTATCGAGACCCACCGTCATCAGCAGGGTGGGTCGGCAGGCTCGCCCTCCTGACGTAGGTGGATCTCGATACGCCCGCTGCGCGGGCTACTCGATCAGCAGGGAGGGCCCGCAGCGTGTCCCTGGCGCGCAGCGACCTCGTCGTCGGACCCGACTCTAAAGTGACGTTCTGTCGATGATCGAGACGGGTCGTCTCCGCCGAGACGCATCTCCGAGCTTCCGGCCACCCGCCTCTCGATGGAGAAGGAGCCGTCATGAGCGAGAACGTCCCCGGGCCCCGTGCCGAGCGCCTCCGCGCGGGCGTGTACGCGACGCGAGACGACAGCGGCACGACCGTGATGGCGTGGCCGCGGGCGCTGGCGCTCGGCGGCGGCGCGGACGTCGACGAGCGACTCCGGCAGCTCGTCGAGGGCGGGCCGGGCGATGCCGACGATCCCGTGACTGTGCGGCTGCGCGAGGACGGCTGGCTCGTCCAGGAGTTCGGGGACGACGACGGTCCGGGCTTCGTCGTCCGCCCGCTGCGAGCCGCGGTCGAGCCCGCTGCTGCACTGTCCGCCGACCTCGACCTCTCGAGGTTCGCCGTGGTCCGCCGCGACGGCGCCGACCTGCTCGTCGAGTCCCCGCTGGCCAGCGCCGAGATCGTGCTGCACCGGCGGTCCTTGCTCGCCGACGCGCTCTCGGGCTCCGGCGGTCTCGCCGCCGCTCTGCGCCGCGAGCTGCGCCGGCACGGCTTCCTCGCCCTGCCGGGCGGACCGGAGGACACCGAGTTCCGCTACCGGCAGTGGGCACCCCACGAGCTGCTCTTCCACGACCGGAGCCGGCAGGGCTACCGCGGCCCGGTCGCCGACTTCGGCGGCACCTGGTGGGGCCAGAAGGCGGGCTTCCCTCCGGAGGGTGCCGCTCCGGTCCCGTTCGGCGGGCGCCGGGTCGCCTTCCCCGCAGTCGATCTCGCCGCCCTGCGCGCGAGTGACCCGCCCTACGCCGAGGTCGTCGAGCGCCGGGTGTCCCTGCGCGACCACGACGACGCCGCGCCGATCGACGTCGCCGAGCTCGGGGAGCTCCTCTACCGGACGGATCGGGTCCGCGGGGTGCGCGTCGACCACGGGACGGAGGTGGTCAGCTCGCCGCGGCCGTCCGGCGGCTCGCTCGCGGAGCTCGAGCTGTACCTCGCCGTCTCGCGCTGCGCCGGGCTCGGGCCGGCGTTCTACCACTACGACGCGCACCGCCACGAGCTCGAGGAGGTGTGCGGCATCGGCGCTCCCGCCGTGCGCCGGATGGTCCAGGTCGCGAGCAGGGTCGCGGCGACGGGGGTCCCTCCGCAGGTCCTCATCGTCGTCTCGGCCCGCGTCGGCCGCGTGATGTGGAAGTACCAGAGGATGGCGTTCGAGCTCGTGCTGAAGGACACCGGGGTCCTCTACCAGGCGCTCGCCGGGGCGTGCAGCGCGATGGGGCTGGCGGGCTGCCCGCTCGGCACCGACGACCCGGTCGCCTTCGCCGAGGCGACCGGTCGCGACCCCCTGCTCGAGTGCAGCGTGGGCCAGTTCATCGTCGGCTCGATTCCGAGACCGATGCCGGCGGTGACGCGATGACCCTCATCGCGGACACCAGCGCCTGCGTCATCGACCACGAGGGCCGCACCTACGGCATGACCGCCGCCGGCGACATCGAGCTGACCGGCGAGGTCGCGGGCTGGATGCGCGTGATCGCCGCGTGGATCCTGGCCGGCGACGACGTCGAGGAGCGGGCGCGGTCGCTCGATCCCACCCGGGCGGATCAGGTCCGGCGCGTGCGGAGAGCGATGCTCAGCCTCGGCCTCCTCCGGGAGGCTCCCGTCGCCGGTCACGTCCGCCTCCTCGGGGAGACGGAACTCCTGCAGAGCGCAGTGGCGCGGAGCGGACGCGCACTCCCCGAGTCCTGGCTCGCCGTCGGTCCGGTCGAGGGGCGGTGGCTGATCGACGGCGTCCGCGAGCATCCGGAGAGGACCTACGGGGCGGTGCTGCTGCGCGAGGGTGCGGCGCTCGTCGTCGGCCCGACCACCGGGGCGGAGCTGCTCCCGGTGCTGGTGGCCGTTGCGGAGCGCGGGGTCGAGGCGGGCAGGCCCGAGGAGCAGGTGCTCCGGCTGGCCGTCGCCCAGCTGGTCCGCCGGACAGCGTCCGGCCGCACGGATCCGTGGCGGGCCACGACGGTCACTGCGGACGGAACCGTGCTCACCCGGGTCAGCCCGCACCCGTGGCAGGCCGGGCAGCCGGAGGCCACCGGCCCGTTCGAGGAGCGCGCGATGACGCTCGTCGATCCCGACTTCGGGGTCGTCCGGCTGATCGAGGAGGCGGACCTGCCGCAGGTGCCGCGGCACCACTCCCGAGCCCTGGTCGCCTGCGACGCCGTCGTCGCGCGGCGGGACGTCGAGGTCGTCGGCGAGGGCGCCGACTTCGCGGAGGCACGGGCGGACGCCGTGCGCCGGGCACTCGCGATCCGCGCGGAGTCGGTCCTCGATCCGCGCCGGGTGCTCGACGCCGCAGGATGTGCCGTCGCCGCGCCGACCGCGACGTTCGAGGAGCTGCGTGCGGCGGTCCGCGACATCGTCGCCGGTCCCGCGGAGTACACCGTGCCGGGCCGGCGCCTGGCCGACAGCGCGACCGTCCGGATACCGGTCTCCCTCGCCTTCCGCTGCTCGGACGCCCCTCCGGCGACTGGCGGCCTCGGGGTCGCCGCCACCGAGGAGGAGGCGCTGAGGCTCGCCGTCGAAGCGGCTCCCACCTCCGATCCGCGGGCGGTCGTGGTCGACCTGGACCACGATCCCGTCGTCGCGCGACTCGGGCTCGTCGTCCGGAAGGTGGTGATCCTGCCGTGAGCACGGGTGAGATCGACGCTGCGGACGCCGCGGACGGACTGCTCCAGTGCACGCTGGCCGGCATCGGCGCGCTGAGCGGGGTCGCCGTCCGGGCGTCCGACACCTGGCGGATCCCGAGCCGCCCCGCGGCGGACGTCCCGTGGCTGCCCGTGCACGTCGAGGTGAGCCGCATCGTGATCGGGCCCCTCGTCCGTCCCGGACTCCCGGGCTGCCCCCAGTGCCTGGCGCTCCGCCGGGAACGCCTCGGCGGCGCGGAGCCGTGGCGGGTGCGGCTGCGGGCGGAGTACGCGGAGCAGCTCGAGGGCCGCCGCCCCGAGGCGCTCGACGAGCTGGCGGCCGACGTCGCGGCGATCGCGCTCGAGCGCCTCCTGGCCCGGGAGTGCGAGGCGGCGGGCGCCCAGCGCCGGGTCGCGGTGGTCCGCCTCGACACCCTGGAGGTGGAGTCGCACGCCTTCCTCCCCGAGCCCCTCTGCGAGCTCTGCGGCGACCTCCCGGAGGACACCGCCGAGGCTGCCCAGCACGTCCTCGCGCCGCAACCCAAGTCGACCCCGTTCGGCGCCCGGATCCGAGACGTCGTGAGCGAGTCCGACGCGCTCCGCTCGCTCTACATCGACCCCTTCTGCGGCACGATCGCCGCCACGCGCCGCGGCGACGAGGGCGGGCTGGTCATGGCGGCCGCGCCGATGCCGATGCGCCTGGACGGCCTGGTCGAGCCGGGCTACGGGCGCGGTCGCGACTACCGGTCCGCCGAGGTCACCGCGGTGCTGGAGGCGCTCGAGCGCTACGGGGGAGTCGCGCCGGGCGGGCGCCGGTCGACGGTGCGGGGGAGCTACCGGGAGCTCGCCGCCGACGCCGTGCATCCCGACGTCTTCGGCCGCCATCCGGACGAGTCCTACGACGATCCGGCCTTCCGCTACCGGAGGTTCGACGAGGACGTGCCGATCCAGTGGGTCTGGGCGCACTCGTTCGCCGAGGGGCGTGCGCGCCTGGTCCCCGAGGCCCTCGCCTACTACTTCTCGCAGCGACTGCGCGGGGACGACCCCGTCTCGTACTACGAGGTCTCGAACGGCTGCGCGCTCGGCTCCTCCTGGGAGGAGGCCGCCCTGCACGGCCTGCTGGAGACGGTCGAGCGCGACGCGTTCCTCTGCACCTGGTACACCCGCAGCACGCCCGCCGGCATCGACCTGAGCAGCTGCCGCGATCCCCTCGTCGCCGATCAGGCGGCGGCGATCACCGCGGCGACGGGCTACGAGGTCGCCGCCTTCGACGTCACGACGGACTGGGGCATCCCGGCGGTGTGGCTGCTGGCGACGCGGCAGGGCGGCTCCGGACCGGCCGCGCTCTGCACCGCCGGGGCGGGCCTGGACCCCGAGCGCGCCCTGCTCGGCGCGATGAACGAGCTCGGCCCGATCCTGGCGGACCTCCTCCGGCGCTACCCGGGCGAGGAGGCGCACGCCGCGCAGATGGTGCGCGACCCCTCCGCCGTGCGGACCATGATCGACCACTCCGCCCTCTCCGCGCACCCGGACGCCCTCCACCGCCTCGACTTCCTCCGCGCCGGTCCGACGATCCGCGCCGACGACATCGGCGGAGCGGACCGCGTGCGCCCGGACGCCGCGGACCTGGCGGTCGATCTCCGCGCCGCGGTGGACCGGATCGGCGAGGTGCTCGTCGTCGACCAGACCACGCCGGAGCACCGCGCGGGCGGATTCGCCTGCGTGAAGGTGCTCGTGCCGGGCGCCGTGCCGATGACCTTCGGCCACCGCAACCGCAGGATCGACGGGCTTCCCCGGCTCCTCGAGCTGCCGCGGCGGCTCGGCAGGCTCGACCGCGACCTGCTCCCGGACGAGCTGAACCCCGACCCGCACCCGTTCCCGTGACGCCCGCATCGGGGAGCGGAGCAGACGCGTCGACCGACCCGGGTCTCCGCCGGGGCTCGGAGGTCGCCCATCCGCGACGACCGGAGACCGCCGACCCGCGGCGGCGGGAGCGCATCCTCGACGCCATGCGCGATCTCGTCCTCCGCTGGGGCTACCGCAAGGTCTGCATGCAGGACGTGGCCGACGCCGCGCACGTCGGCAAGGGCACGCTCTACCTGCACTGGAGCAGCAAGGACGAGCTCCTCGACGCGGTCCTCGTCCGCGAGGCGGGCCGGATCGACGCCGAGCTCGGGGCGGCCCTCCTGCGCCGGCCGGAGCTGGTCGCGTTCGGCCTCACCGCGGCGATGCTCTACCACGGGACCATGGCGGTGCCGCTGCTCGGCGCCTACAACCGCGGAGACACCGCGGTCCTCGGCTCGCGCGGCGCCCGGCCCGGAGCGCCCGACCGGCTCGGGCTCTCCCTCGTCTCCCGCCTCTCCGACCCGGGCTACCTCGCAGCACTCAGCCGGCACCACCTCGTCCTCGGCGACGCGCGCTCGGAGTCCGGTCGGCTGGCGGTCGGCGCGGTCGTCGGCGGCTTCGTCCTCCGGCCGGAGGGGGCCGGCGATGCGGATAGGGACGGCGACTGCGCCCGGCTCCTCGGCACGGTCCTGCAGCGGTCCTTCGGGCAGCCGGCCCACGACCGGCACGCCGAGTACGCGGCGGCGGTCGCCGAGACGGTCTCGCCGGAGGGCCGGTGGGCTGCCCCTCCGGCGTCGCCGCGGACAGCAGAGGGCTCCCGTCCTGCGTGAAGCGGGACGGGAGCCCGGTGCGGCACGCGGAGGGACGCGTGCTCGCGAGCCGTGCCGAGGGGGCGACCGGCGCGCACTCGGCGCTCAGGCGGCGGGGCCGCCGCAGCAGATGTAGCAGACGCAGTTGGAGTCGGCGAGCTCCTTCATGCCGTGACCGGCGGTGAGGGACTCGACGACCCCGCCCTGGTCCGCCACCTCGAACACGGTCATCGGCAGGTCCCGGACGTCCGTCAGGTGCTTCTCGTTCATGGTCTCTTCTCCTTCACTCGGTGCGCGTCGCGCCCGGGACGATCCCCGAGGCGTCTCCTCGACTCTGCGCCGGTCAGCGTCGGGCCCACCCCTCCGATGAACGGATGACCGGGATCCGCGCTCGGTCATCCGGCCGCCGGGGCCGTCCGTGGTGGCGCTGCCATCCGCCAGATGGCGGGCAGATGCGCGTCGCCGTCCGGATGACTCCGGGCCGCTGCGTCGGCAGAGTGGCCGGTGGCGTCGATCCCCTCGCGGGGAGTCGCCCCACCCGCACTGCCTGTCGAAGGAGACACGATGCACGTCCACGGACCCACCACGAGATCCCGCCGCCTGACGTCGGCACTGGCCGCGGCCGCGGTGGTGCTGCTGCCGCTGACCGGCTGTCAGAGCGCGACCTCGTCACCCCCGGCCGGCGAGCGCCTGGCCGAGTGCGACGGCGTCGGGCTCACCCGCGTCGGCTACTCGCCGTACTCCAATTCGGGCGGCTACTTCCCGCTGGTCGAGAAGGGACTGCAGAGCGTCCTCGGCGACTGCGGCATCGACGTCGTCACCTCCGACCCCGACGGCGAGTCCGGCGAGCAGGTCTCCGGCATCGAGAACCTCGTCGCCGCCGGCGCCAAGGCGGTGATCGTGTGCCCGACGGACCCGAAGGCGATCTCGCCGGTGGCACGCCGCCTGGCGGGGCAGGACGTCCTCGTCATCGGCCTCGCGACCGACATCCCCGAGGCGGACGTCGTCTTCAACCTCGACGACCGCGCCTTCGGCGAGCTCGAGGGCGAGAGCGCCGGCGGCTGGCTCGCGGCGAATCGCACGGACGAGAAGCCCACCGTCGCGATCCTGCACCAGGACTCGGGCGGTGCACCGCTGATCGCCCGGCACGAGGGCGTGATCGCGGGGCTCGACGCGGCGCTCGGGGAGGGGGAGTGGACGCTCGTCAGCGAGGTCGAGGCGTATCAGGAGGACACCGGCAACGCGCAGACCTCGACCGTCCTGCAGGCGCACCCCGATCTCGACCTGATCGTCGGCCTGAACGACTCCAGCGCGCTCGGGGCGCTCTCCGCGGTCAAGGCCTCGGGACGCACCCCCGGCGAGGACGTGGCGATCGTCACGGGCGGCGAGGACGCGCGGATCCTCCAGGGCGTCCTGTCCGGGGAGGTCGTCTCGACGGTGGGACTCTTCCCGGTCCAGCAGGGCGAGATCATCGCCCGAGCGGTCCTCGAGCTCTCCTCGGGCGGCGACGTGGAGCGCGAGCAGATCGTGCCCGTCGAACTCGTGACGGCGGAGAACGCCCAGGGGATCCTGGACTCCCTCGGATGACGGCACCGCAGGGCAGCGCCCCCGTCCTCACCGTCCGCGGAGTGAGCAAGTCCTTCGGCGGGGTCGCGGCCCTCACCGGCGTCGATCTCACGGTGCGCGCGGGCCGGATCCTCGGACTGGCCGGCGCCAACGGGGCGGGCAAGTCCACCCTGATCAACATCCTCACCGGCCAGCTGCCACCCGATTCGGGCGAGCTGCGGGTGAACGGGGAGCCCGTCTCGTTCTCCAGCCCTCGGGAGGCGCAGCAGAAGGGCATCGGCGTGGTGCGCCAGGAGCTGGATCTCGTTCCCGATCTCACGATCGCCGAGAACCTCTTCCTCGGCGACGAGCGGGTGTTCCAGCGGCTGCTGCGGCTCGATCGGCGGCGGATGCGCGAGGCCGCTCGCGCGCTGCTGCGCAGGATGGGGCTCGAGAACGACGTCGACACCCTGGTGCGCGACGTGTCGATCGGCGACCGCCAGCTGGTCGCGGCCGCCCGCGCGCTGCGCAGCGCCGGATCCGTCCTGCTGCTGGACGAGCCGACGTCCTCGCTCACGCCGTTCGAGGCGGCTCGCCTCTTTCGCGTGATGCGCTCGCTCAGCGACGAGGGCGTCGGCGTCGTCTTCATCTCGCACCGGCTCGACGAGGTCGTCCAGCTCTGCGACAGCATCGTCGTGCTGCGGGACGGGCGCGTCGCCGGCGAGTTCGGCGCCACCGCCGCCGTGCTGCCGCAGGTGGTCGACGCCATGGTGCCCGGCTCCGCCGCGGTCACCCGGGTCGAGCGGGCGGCCGTCTTCGGCGAGCCCGCCTTCGTCGGCAGTGCTCTGGTGGTCAAGGGACGCCCGCCCGTCGACCTCGCGATCCGGCGGGGCGAGGTGCTGGGCGTCTTCGGGCTCGTCGGAGCGGGCAAGTCGTCGATCGGCCGCTCGATCGCCGGGCTGGAGGCCCTGCACTCCGGCTCGATGCAGCTGGCCGGCCGGCCCTATCGTCCCCGCTCCGCCGCCGCCGGCTTCGCCCGCGGTGTCGCGTACCTCTCCGAGGACCGCCGCAGCGAGGGAATCCTGCCGCACCTCAGCGTGCGGCGGAACATGATCGTCCGGGCGCCGCGGAACGTCGCTCGAGGCGGGGTCTTCGACCGGCGCGCGGTGACCGCCCTCGTCGCCGAGATGACGTCCCGGCTGCGGATCAAGGCCGCGAGCGACGCCCTCGACATCCGCTCGCTCTCCGGCGGCAATCAGCAGAAGGTCCTCGTCGGGCGCCTGCTCGCCGAGGACCTGTCCCTGCTCGTCCTCGACGAGCCCACCCACGGCATCGACGTCCGGGCCAAGGCCGATCTCATCGACACGGTCTGGGACCTCACCGCGCAGGGCGTCGCCGTCCTGCTCATCAGCTCGGAGATCGCCGAGCTGCGCGCCGCCTGCGACCGGATCGTCGTCGTCCGCAACGGCGCCGTCGTCCGGGAGCTCCCGGCGACCACCGCCACCGAAGGAGAACTCATGTCCGCAGCGACCGGAGGCGTGTCATGACCCGCCTCGACACGCCCGTTCCCGGAGTGGCGCGCGCTCCGCGCCGCGGGTTCGACCAGGAGCGCCTCGCCACGATCGTCCTCCCGGTGGCGCTGGCCGTGATGATCGTCGTCTTCGCCGTCAGCTCGACGACGTTCTTCACCGTGGACAACCTCTTCGTCGTGCTGCGGCAGTCGGCGGTGCTCGGCGTCGCGGCGATCGGCGCGACGATCATCCTGATCGCCGGCCGGCTCGACATCAGCCAGGGCGCGCTGATCGCGGCGTCCGGGATCACCTGCGTCTCGCTCCTGCAGGCCGGGCTGCCGCCGCTCGTCGCCGTCCTCGGGGCGATCGCGCTCGGGGCCCTGCTCGGCCTCGTCAACGGCGTCCTGACCGAGAGCCTCCGGATCCCGGGGTTCATCTCGACGCTCGCGGTGGCGCTGGTGGTGCGCGGTGCCGCTCAGGTCTGGACCAGCGGGCAGTCGATCGCGGCGCCGGTCGTGGAGGGCTTCGACCTCCTGCTCTGGGTCGGCACCGGGTCGATCGGTCCGCTCCCGGTCGCGGTGGTGCTCGTGACCGTCCTCTACGTCGTCGCGTGGCTCGTGATGCGCACGACGACCTGGGGGCTGCGCTCCTACGCGATCGGCTCGTCCGGGCGGGCCTCGAGGGTCGCGGGGCTGCGGGTGAACCTGCACGCGATGCAGGTCTTCGTGGTCGCCGGGGCGCTCTCGGCGGTGGCCGGCGTGCTCCTCGCGGGGCGGCTCGGCTCCGGATCCGCGAACAACGGCCAGGGCGCCGAGTTCGACATCTTCGCCGCGGTCGTGCTCGGCGGGACCTCGCTCTTCGGCGGCCGCGGCAGCATTCCGCGCACGGCGCTCGGCATCGTCTTCCTCTCGACGCTGAGCAACGGCCTCGTGATCCTGAATGTATCGTCCTACTGGCAGGGCATCGCGACGGGGACCGTGCTGGTGCTCGCCCTGGCGATCGACCGGTTGCGAGCACGCGATGACGAGTGAGGCTGTGACGCATGGAGGGTCTTCTCCGGCGGCTGTCCGAGGGCGGCGAGAGCGGTGCGGACGCGCTGCGCGTCGTCAGCTTCTTCGACAAGCTCCAGCAGTTCCGGGCCGGGATCGACGAGCTGGTGCGCTCGACGGCGATGCTGATCGGGACCGAGGCGGGGTTCGCCGGTCCGGGCGGCGGCTGCGGCTTCGACAGCCTCGGACGCGCGAGGCCGCACGATCCGCCGACCGGGGCTATCAGCACGGCGATCGGCGGGGGCACGGCGGACGCCGGCCTGGTCTGGGTGGCGCCCGCGAGCAGCGACCCGGACATGGCGCAGCTGATCCTCGAGCGCATGTCCCTGACGGCGGCCACGATCCTGATCCGGCAAGCCGACGCGGCCCGGCTGGGCGACGGCGAGCCGCTGCGGATGCTCATCGAGGCGCTGCCCTCGATCACGGAGCACCGGGAGGAGGCGCTCCGGCGGCTGGGCTTCCGGCCGGACTGGCGCGTGCGCGTCGTCCTCGCCCGGGGCGCGAGCGGACCGCTCTCGGATCCGCGCGGCTGGCGGGAGTGGTGCGGGCCGGAGCACCGCTGCACCGCTCCCGTGCGCTTCGGGACGGCGCACGCGGTGCTGCTGCACGGTCCCGGGACACGTCCGGGCACGCTCCCCGTGGGTGCCGAGACCGTCGCCGTCGGCGCGACGGCCTCGGCGCTCTCGCCGCGGGACTCCTACCTCTCCGCGCTGCGCACGCTGCGGCTGTGCTCGCCGGTGCTCGGTCCGCGCGCGCTCGCGTACGACGCGCTCGGCTCGCTGCGCTGCCTCGCCCGGGTCTCCCCGGCGGAGGCCGCCGGCTCCGAGCTCGTGCAGCGGATGCGGCTCCTGGTGCGGACGCCCATCGGTCTGGGCGAGATCCTCGCCCTGGACGCGTACTGCCGCCACGCGAACGTCCGCGCGGCGGCGACGGAGCTCCTGCTGCACCACAGCTCTCTGGGGCACCGGCTGAAGAACGTGGGCGCGAAGCTGGGGATCGACGTGTTCGACGCCGTGCAGCGCAACGACGCGTGGCTCGCGCTGCAGCTGCTGCGCATCGCCGAGGCGGAGCCGGACGAGGCGTGAGCGCCCTGGGCGCGGCAGGCGGTGGTCGCCGTGGACGCTGAGCTCGCCGCCGCCACCGAGCTGATGCTCCGGCCCGATCTGAACGACGTCGAGGGCACCCGGCGACTGATGGGCTCGTCGACGATGCAGCCGTCGTCCGCCGAGATGGTGTTCGGCGGGTCCGTCGCGATCGAGTCGCGCTCGGTGCGCCTCGACGGACACGACATCGGCCTCCGGCTCTATCGCCCGTCGGCGTCGGTCGGTTCCGCCCTGCTCTTCCTGCACGGCGGCGCCTTCGTCGCGGGGGACACCCTCTCCGAGAACGCCCGGTGCCTGCGCTACGCGGGGGACGCGGGCTGCCTCGTCGTCTCGGTCGACTACCGACTCGCGCCGGAGCACGCGTATCCGCACGGCCTCCGCGACTGCGGGGCGGTGCTCCGGTGGATGATCGAGCGAGCGGCCGAGCTCGGGATCGATCCCGCCCGGATCGCGGTCGCCGGCGTCAGCGCGGGCGGGGCACTGGCGGCGGGAGTGAGTATGCTCGCCCTCGACGAGGGCGAGCGGGTGCCGCGGGCGCAGCTGCTGCTGTTCCCCGTGCTGGACGACCGCCTGCACAGCACGTCGATGCGGGAGTTCGACGCCACGCCGGTCTGGGACAACCGCAACGCCGCGGTCATGTGGCGGCTCTACCTCGCCGGTGCGCCCGCCGACGAGTACGCGGCACCGGCGCGACGGGAGTCGCTGCTCGGACTGCCCGAGACCTATCTCCTGGCCGCAGAGCTCGATCCCCTGCGCGACGAGGCTCTCCGATTCGGAGCGCGGCTCCTCGAGGACCGGGTCCCCGTCGATCTGCGGCTCTGGGCCGGCACGTACCACGTCTTCGATCAGCTGGTGCCGGACGCCGCCGTGTCGCAGGCCAGCCTCGAGGATCAGGTGCGGTTCCTCCGGCGGACGCTGCGGCCCTGAGCCCGGGCGTCGGCGCGTCGGTCAGCCGGTGTCTTCGCCCGGGCGCGCGGCGTCCACTGCTCGCGCGGCCAGGCGGGCGAACGCCGCGCGGAGCTCGACCGGCTCCACATCGGTGATCGGCGCGTCGAAGCGGGCGATCGACGCGGCGACGCCGGGCCAGGACCAGGAGCCGACGCGGATCCGGCAGCGGCCGTCCGGCTCGACGCTCAGCGTGCCGTCGCCGAGGTACGGGGCGATCTGCACGGCGTCGGCGTCGAGGATCGCCGAGCCCCCGCACGGCCAGGTGTCCGCTCCGGTCGAGCCCTTGAAGCGGGCGGAGAGGAACGCCGCGGGGTCACCGCCGGGCACCGTCCGCGGAGTGAAGGCGGCGCCGGTGTGGCTGCGGAGCCGGATCCGGTCGACCCGGTAGGTGCGCCAGTCGTCGCGCTCGGGAGTCCAGCCGATCAGGTACCAGCGGCCGCCGGCGAGGACGAGGTGGTGCGGCTCGGTGGCGCGCACGGCGGGCGCGGCGTCGGTCGGTCCTGCGGGCGAGTCGTAGTCGAACCGCAGGGTCAGCGCGTCGCGGATCGCGTCGCCGATCCGCAGCAGCACCCCGGCGTCGGCGTGCGCCTCGGCCGGGCGGGTCGCGGTGCCGGCGCTCGCCGCGAGTCCGTCGATCCGGTGCGCGAGGCGGCTCGGCAGCAGTCGGCGGATCGTCCGGAGCGCCCGCTCGGCCGCCTCGTCGAGGTCGGTGCCGAGGGCGCCGGCGGTCCGCAGCGCCAGGGCGATCACGACGGCCTGCTCGTCGTCGAAGAGCAGCGGCGGCAGTTCCGTGCCGGCGGCCAGGCGGTAGCCGCCGTCGGGGCCGCGCGTGGTCTCGATCACGTAGTCCAGTTCGCGCAGCCGCTCGACGTCGCGCCGGACGGTGCGCTCGCTCACCTCGAGTCGCCCCGCCAGCACCGGTGCCGACCAGTCGCGGCGCGACTGCAGCAGCGACAGGAGGGTGAGCAGCCGCTTCGAGGTGGAGGGCGAGGAGGAGGTGGGCACGGATCGATCATCGCGCGCGAAGCGGACGTTCCCTGGCCGGTACCGACGAGATCGTGTTCTCAAGCCCCGGAGGAACGGGGAGAACCGCGGCCCCACCACCGCGCAGCGAAGGAGCACACCCATGACCGCAGCAGTCGTCGCCCACCTCAACTTCACCGGAGCGGCCCGCGCCGCCCTCGAGTACTACGCCGCCGTCTTCGGCGGCCGGGCCGTCGTCCGCACCTACGGCGACTTCGGGATGCCGGCGGGCCTGCCCGACACCGATCGCGTCGTCCACGGCCAGGTCGTCGGCGCGGGCGGCTTCACCGTGATGGCGTACGACGTCCCCTCGAGCGAGGCGGACCTGCAGGCCGGAGCCACGCGCCGCGAGAACGGCACGACGATCACCGACCGTCCCTTCTTCCTGGCGCTGCAGGCCGCGACCCTCGAGGAGGCGACCGGCCACTGGGACGCGCTCGCCGAGGGAGCGAGCGTCGTCGAGCCGCTCGCGGCGTCGGCCTGGTCGGCCGGGTTCGGCATGCTCACCGACCGCTTCGGGGTGGTCTGGGTGATCAGCGTCGTCGAGCAGCAGGGCTGAGCGCGGGGCAGGTGGCCGTGTGGCGCGGCCGCCCCTGCCCTCCGGCGCGAATTCCGGGCGACGGATGGCTTTCCGGAGCGCTCTGGGTACTATGTCCCGACGCGGTGGGAGTCCCCTCCTCCGCGCCCGCGGGTCCCAGGCCCGCCCCTCAGCTCCACACCCCAGCCCCACCAGCCCCAGCCCACAGACGAACGGGAGACGGATGCGCACGACGCGCCCTTCGACGGACCACTCCGCCGCGGACGAGTCGGCGCGCACGCCGCGACCCCACGTCCGGCACGGACGGCAGAAGCGCCACAGCCTGCCGCGGACCCTCGTCAAGGCCGCTGCGACCGTCTCGGGAGTGGGCATCGTCGCCTCGATCTCGATCGTCGCGATCGCCGCCACCCTGCTCGTCCAGTCCGCCCAGCCGTCGGTCAGCCTGCACCCGGTCGCCGCCGGGTCGGAGGTCGCGGCCGGCTCGGTCCCCGAGATCGGCGCCCTCGAGGGCGGCTTCAACGTCCTCGTCGTCGGCAGCGATTCGCGCCAGGGTCAGGGCGACGCCTACGGCGACCCGGACGAGGAGACCAGCGTCCTGAACGACGTCAACATGCTGATGCACGTCTCGGCCGACCACAGCAACGCGACCGTCGTCAGCTTCCCCCGCGACATGTACGTCGACATCCCGTCCTGCGTCAACGCGGTGACGGGGGAGACCATCCCCGCTCGCTACGACACCAAGATCAACGAGGCGATGGGCAAGGACGTCAGTCTCGGCTGCGTGGCCGGCGTCGCCGAGGAGCTGCTCGGCGTCCGGGTCGACTACGGCGCGGTCGTGCAGTTCAACGGCGTCATCGAGATGTCGAACGCGATCGGCGGAGTCGACGTCTGCGTCGCCACCGAGATCGCCGACCCGTACACCAACACCTATCTCGAGCCGGGCGTGCACTCGCTCGAGGGCATGGCCGCGCTGCAGTTCCTCCGCAGCCGGCACGGCATCGGCGACGGCAGCGACCTGACCCGGATCAGCAACCAGCAGGTCTTCCTCTCCTCGCTGGTCCGCCAGGTCAAGAGCGCAGACACGCTGCTCAACCCCGTCGCGCTCTACGGACTCGCCAAGGCCGCCCTGGGCAACATGACGCTCTCGGACGAGCTGAACAACGTGAACACCCTCGTGCAGATGGGCCTCGCGCTGAAGGACGTCGACATCGCGAACGTGGTGTTCGCCCAGTACCCGACCGGCTCGGTGTCCGGTGGCGTCGTCCCCGACCGCACCGCCGGCGACGTGCTCGCCACCGCCCTGCAGACGGACCAGCCGATCGCCCTCACCGGCGGCACCGGCGCCGGCGCGACGACCACGGGTGAGCCCGCGGCCCCTGCGGCGACCGAGGCCCCCGCCGCCGGCCCCGCCACGACCGATCCGCTCGCGACCGCTGAGGCGACTCCCGGCGCCACCGCCGCGCCCGGCACGCCCGCGGCCGGCGCACCGGTCGAGCTGCCGGAGGCCATCACCGGCCAGCCCGCCGATCAGCAGACCTGCTCGGTCGGGTTCTTCGGCTGACGCCGGAGGCGGATCCGATGACCGACCCCGTCGTCTCGCGCAGGACAGCGGCCCGTCACGGGCGGCTGCGACCGCGCAGCGGGCTCCGGTTCGCCGGGCGGATCCTCGCGGCCTGCGTCGGCGTGGGCGTGCTCAGCGCGATCTCGATCGTGGTGATCGCCCTCTCGATGATCGCGGGCAGCGCGCGGCCCTCCGTCGACCTCGGCATCGGCTCGACCGACGCCGGCTCCGCGATCCCGGAGATCGGCGCGATCGAGGGCGGCGTCAACATCCTGCTCGCGGGCAGCGACAGCGCGGAGGGCTCCGCGGCGGGCGCGTACGGCGACCGCTCCGAGAACCTCAACGACGTCACGATGCTGATGCACATCTCGGAGGACCACTCGACGGTCGAGGTGATCAGCTTCCCCCGCGACATGTACGTGCCGATCCCGTCCTGCACCGACCCGGCGACGGGCACCGTCTCGGACGCGCTCCGCTCCGCCAAGATCAACACGTCGCTCAGCTACGGCGGGCTCGCCTGCACCGTGCAGACCGTCGAGCAGCTCACCGGCCTCGACATCCCCTACGCCGCCCTCATCCAGTTCGACGGCGTGATCGAGATGTCGAACGCGGTGGGCGGGGTCGACGTCTGCGTCGCCACCCCGATCGAGGACGAGTACACCGGTCTGAACCTCACCGCCGGCACGCACACGCTCGTCGGCGCGGAGGCGCTCGCCTTCCTGCGCACCCGGCACGGCGTCGGCGACGGCAGCGACCTCACCCGCATCTCCAGCCAGCAGGTGTACCTGTCGTCGCTGGTGCGCAAGGTGAAGGACGCTTCGACGCTCTCGAACCCCGTCGCCCTCTACGGCCTCGGCAAGGCGGCCGTCTCGAACATGCAGCTCTCCACCTCGCTCGAGAACGTCAACACCCTGGTCTCGATCGGCCTCGCGGTGAAGGACGTGGACCTCGCCAGCGTCGTCTTCGTCCAGTACCCGACCTACATCGACGGCGACGGCGTCTACCCGAGCGAGGAGGCGTCGGCGACGCTGAACGCCGCCCTCCTGGCCGACCAGCCGATCGCCCTCACCGGCACCACCGGCGGCGGCTCGGAGTCGGCCGACGGGTCGACGCCCGCCGCGACCGATCCCGCGGCGACCGCGGATCCGGCGGCGACCGCCGACCCGGCCGCGACGACCGACCCGGGGACGCCGGCTCCGGGCGAGACCGCGGTCGCCCTCCCGAGCGACGTCTCCGGCCAGACCGCCGACCAGCAGACCTGCACCGTCGGCCGCACCCTCGACGAGCAGTAGCGCCGCAGCGCCGGGTGTCACGTCCGGCTCCCGGGTGCGGTTATAGTGGTCGTCGTGCGTTCGCCTGGCGAGCGCTCAGGAGACGTCGCATAGTCCGGTCGAGTGCACCACCCTGCTAAGGTGGAGAACCCTTTATTGGGTTCCGTGGGTTCAAATCCCACCGTCTCCGCAGTCCTCGAGACCCCGCTTCTCCACGGGTCGATCGCCTTCTGCTCCTCCGGTGCCTGCATCGTCGAGGGCCGTGCAGCAGTCCTCTCAGCGCACCGTTGTCGCTCGACCGGCTAGCCTGGCGGGATGTCCAGTGCGATCCTCGAGGCCCTGTCCGCAGCTCCCGCCCGGCGGGACGTCGCGTCGATCCGCGGGGCCCTCACCGAGGTCGCGATCGGCGACTCGGTGCGGGTGCTCGTCCGCTCGCCGCGCTACGGGCTCTACGGCATCGAGGGCGTCGTCCGGCAGGCGGTCGGCGGGGAGCTCGTCGTCGCCGACGTCTTCCTCAACACGGGGACCGAGATCCAGAGCATCGCGCTCGCGCCCGAGCCGGAGGCGGGCGCCGACGGCGACCGTTCGGTCGACGGCCTCGCGCACGGAGACCCGGTGCGGGTGACCTTCTCGACGCCGACGATCGGCTCCTTCACCGTGACCGGGCCGCTCACCGCCGGCGGCCGCGACCCCTACCTGCTCGTCGGCAGCTGGATCGTCGCCGAGGACGCGAGCGCCGCGCGCCACGTCGACCGGATCGAGCGGCTCAGCGACGTCGCGCTGCACATCAAGCACGTCCCCGGGCACCGCTCGGCCGCCGTCGAGGAGTAGCTCCCGCTCGACGCCGGACCGCCCTGCGTCAGGTCTGGCAGCGCGGGCACCAGTACGTCACGCGCAGCTGCAGCTCGTCGTCACCGAGCTCGCCGCGGCGGATAGCGGTGCCGCAGCGCCGGCACGGCTTGCGGTCGCGGCCGTAGACCCACAGCTGCTGCCCGGGGCGGAGGTTGCCCGTCGTCGTCCGCTCGATGCGCTCGCGGTTGACGGTGATCAGCTTCTTCGCGAGGGCGATGGTGCGGACGAGGTCGCCGCTCTCACCGACGGGACGCGTGGGCAGCACACCGCGGAGGAAGCAGAGCTCGGCCCGGTAGACGTTGCCGAGCCCGGCCATGATCCGCTGGTCGAGCAGCGCCAGTCCGATCGGCCGCTCCGGGTCGGCGGCGAGGCGCCGCAGTGCCTCGTCGGCGTCCCAGTCCGCACCGAGCAGATCGGGGCCGAGGTAGCCGACGACGTCCTCCTCGGCGGCGCGCGGCACGATCTCGAGGAGGCCGAGCTCGAAGCCGACGGCCTGCCACTCAGGAGTCTCGAGCACGATGCGCGCCTGGAAGGCGGGGCGGTGCCACTTCGGCCGGTCGCCGGTCAGCGAGTAGAGGTGCCAGCTGCCCTCCATCTTGAGGTGCGAGTGGATCACCGCGTCGCCGATGCGCATCAGCAGGTGCTTGCCGCGCGGGACGACGGAGTCGATGGTCTCGCCGGTGAGGTCGACCGTCGCGAACTTCGGCACCCGGACGTCGCAGCGGGTCAGCACCTGCCCGTCGAGGGCGTCGGCGAGATTGTGGGCGGAGCGGTAGACGGTGTCACCCTCGGGCACGGGCGCTCCTCTCGGGGCGGCCGGCGCTCACGCGCGCAGCCTCAGGCCGCGCGGGTTCGCGACGAACCCGGCGGCGGTCAGGGCGTCGCCGAAGGGCGTGCCCAGGGCGAAGACGCCGTCGATCTTCTCGACGGTGAGCTTCTCGACCCCGCGGGAGCGGACCAGCTGGGCGAGCGCTCCGGCCGCGTCCGCGAGGACGGTCTCGTCGGCGGAGAAGGTGAGCGCCGTCTTGCCGCCGCGCTCGAGGTAGACGGCCAGCTCGCCGTCGACGACGGCGACCAGGGCGCCGGCCTTGCGACCGGGCCGGTGGCCCTCGCCCTGCGGCCACGGCAGTGCCGCGCCGAACGGGTTCGCCGGGTCGGTCGCAGCCAGGGCGAAGACGGGCCGGGCGCGCTGCTGGGCCTCGTCCTGCGGCGCGAAGGTGCGGAGCCGGTCGACGCTGCCCGCCGTGCCGAACTGCGCGGCGCCGAGCTTCTCGATGAAGTAGCCGCGGCGGGCGCGGCCCTGCTGCTCGAAGCCGCTGAGCACCTTGTAGGCGAGCGCGAAGCCGCCGAGAACCCCCTCCGCCTGGACGGAGCCGCGGGTGACGATGCCGTAGCGCTCGAGCAGCGTCTCGCCGAGCGCGTGCCCGCGGATCGTCGCGTCCGACTCCGCCAGCGGCACGATCGACCAGCGGCCGCCCGCGGTCGGCGGGCCGACGCGGGTCGCCATCGTGGGCCGGGCGGTCATCCGTCCGCGGGGCGCCCTGGCGCGGGCGGGGGCGCGCGGCTGGCGGTGCGCGCCCCCGGTCGAGCCGACGAGGGTGCGCAGCGGAGCGAGCGTGTCGTTCGTGAGCAGGCCCGCCCAGACCAGCTCCCACAGCGCCTCGACCAGGGTCTTGTCGTCGGTGGAGCCGACCGCGTCGGAGAGCTGGCGGAAGAAGTAGCCGCCGCCGGAGCCGAGCACGCCGACGATCTCCTGCTGCAGCTCTCCGAGCGGCACCGCCTCCGCCGCGGGGACGGGCAGCGTGAGACCGGCGGTGTCGGCGAGGTGCAGGCTCACCCAGCCGTCGTTGCCGGGGAGGGTGCCGGCGCCGGCCCAGAGGACCTCGCCGGTCGCGGTCAGCTCGTCGAGCATGGCGGGCGAGTAGTCGCGCACCCGGGCGGGGAGGATCAGCGACTCCCAGGCCGAGGCGGGGATGGGCGCACCCGCGAGCTGGTCGATGACGGAGGCGACGCCGTCGATGCCGCGCAGCGAGCCGCCGAGGTGCTGCCAGGCAGGCAGGAAGCGGCCGTAGGCAGCGGCGTCGACCGGCTCGACCTCCTTGCGCAGCGCGGCGAGCGAGCGGCTGCGCAGGCGGCGCAGCACCTCGGAGTCGCACCACTCGGAGCCGGTGCCGTTCGGGCGGAACTCGCCCTCCGAGACGCGCCGCTCGCCGGAGAGCCGGCGGAGGGTGTCGTTGACGACCGCGACGCCGAGGCCGAGCCGGGCGGCGACGGCGACGGCGGTGAACGGGCCGTGGGTGCGGGCGTAGCGGGCGACGAGGTCGCCGAGCGGGTCGCGCACCGGGTCGATGAAGGCGACGGGGACGCCGATGGGCAGGGGCACGCCGAGGGCGTCGCGCAGGCGCGAGGCGTCCTCCATCGCGGCGTAGCGCTGCTCGCCCGCGAGGCCGACCGGCAGGACGCGCTTGGCGCGGACCAGCTCCGCGACGATCGCGTCGAGCGTCGCGCGCGCGATCGGCTCGGCCTTCGCGACGTCGGCCGACGTCACGGACTCGTCGACCAGCCGCTCGCCCAGCTCGTCGATCGTCAGGGGGCCCAGCAGGCGGAGCAGGTCGGCGGCGCCCTCGAGCCCGCGCAGGCGCCGCTCCGGCTCGACGCGCTGCAGCTCGCGCTCGATCTGCGCGAGGACGAGCGGGTCGAGCAGCTCGCGCAGCTCGGCGCGGCCCAGCAGCTCGCCGAGGAGCGTCGCATCCACCGAGAGCGCGGCGGCGCGGCGCTCCGCGAGCGGGCTGTCGCCCTCGTACATGAACGCGGCGACGTAGCCGAACAGCATCGAGCGGGCGAACGGGCTCGCCGTCGGCGTCTCGACCTCGAGGATCTGCAGCTCCCGGCCGTCGAGCCGCGCGGCGAGGCGCAGCAGCGCGGGCAGGTCGTAGACGTCCTGCAGGCACTCGCGCACCGTCTCGAGGATGATCGGGAAGGTCGGGTAGGTGCGGGCCACGTCGAGCAGCTGGGCGGCGCGCTGGCGCTGCTGCCAGAGCGGCGAGCGCTTCCCCGGGTTGTAGCGGGGGAGCAGCAGGGCCCGCGCCGCGCACTCGCGGAACCGGGCGGCGAAGAGCGCCGAGCCGCCGACCTCGCTGGTCACGAGCTGCTCGAGCTCGTCGCGGTCGAAGAGGAAGAGCTCGGCGCCGGGCGGCTCCGACTCGGTGTCGGGGATCCGGACGACGATGCCGTCGTCGCCCGCCATCGCCGCGCCGTCGACCCCGTGCCGCTCGCGGACCCGTGCGCCGATGGCGAGGGCCCAGGGGGAGTGCACCTGCATCCCGTAGGGCGAGTGCAGGACGAGCCGCCAGTCGCCGAGCTCATCGCGGAAGCGCTCGAGCACCAGCGTGCGGTCGTCCGGGATGCGGCCGGTGGCCAGGCGCTGCTCGTCGAGGAAGGAGAGCAGGTTGTTGGTCGCGTACTCGTCCAGGCCCGCGGCCGTGCAGCGCTCGCGGGCCGTCTCCACCGCCGCGCCGCCGATCTCGCGGGTGAAGGCGCCGATCGCCTCGCCGAGCTCGGCCGGCCGGCCCTGCGAGTCGCCCTTCCAGAACGGCAGGCGCCCGGGCTCGCCGAACGCGGGCGTGACGATCACGCGGTCGTAGGTGATCTCCTGGATCCGCCAGCTGGTCGCGCCGAGCGCGAAGACGTCGCCGACGCGCGACTCGTAGACCATCTCCTCGTCGAGCTCGCCGACCCGGTTGCCGGTCGAGCCGGGCTCGCCGACCATGAAGACGCCGAAGAGCCCGCGGTCCGGGATCGTCCCGCCGCTGGTCACCGCGAGGCGCTGCGCTCCGGGGCGGCCGGTGAGGGTGTTCTCGTCGCGGTCCCAGACGACGCGGGGCCGCAGCTCCGCGAACTGGTCGGAGGGGTAGCGGCCCGACAGCAGGTCGAGCGTCGCCTCGTAGGCCGAGCGCGGCAGGGCCACGAAGGGGGCGCTGCGGCGGACGGTGTCGAACCACTCGTCGACGTCGAGCGATTCCAGTGCCGTGGCGGCGACCGTCTGCTGCGCGAGGATGTCGAGCGGGTTGGCCGGCACCATGATCGCCTCGATCAGGCCGGCGCGCATCCGCTCGGTGGTGACGGCGGAGTGCAGCAGGTCGGCCCGGTGCTTCGGATAGAACGAGCCGCGCGAGACCTCGCCCACCTGGTGTCCCGCCCGGCCGACGCGCTGGAGCGCGCTGGCGACCGACGGCGGCGTCTCGACCTGCACGACGAGGTCGACGGCGCCCATGTCGATGCCGAGCTCGAGGCTCGAGGTGGCGACCACGCAGCGCAGCCGGCCCGACTTGAGGTCGTCCTCGATGATCGCCCGCTGCTCCTTGCTGACCGAGCCGTGGTGCGCGCGGGCGAGGAGCGGCTCGTCCTCGGGTGCGGCCTGGCCGGTGCCGCTGGTCGCTCCGGCGGCGCCCATGGTGGCGGCCGGAGTGCGGCGGGCGGAGGCGCCGACGACTCCCTCGAGGAGCGCGCCGACCGCGACCGGCTCCCCGGCCTCGCGGGAGCGCTCGGCCTCGGCCTCGCGCCGCTCCGCGTAGATCTCGTTGAGCCGGGCCGTCAGCCGCTCGGCCAGCCGCCGCGAGTTCGCGAAGACGATCGAGGAGGTGTGCGCGAGCACCCGGTCGACGATCGACTCCTCCACGTGCGGCCAGATCGAGCCGCTCTGCGGACCGGTGGCGCCCATGGTGGAGCCGTCCTGCGAGGCGGTGGAGCCGAGCTCCGACATGTCCTCGACGGGGACGACGACGCTGAGGTCCCACTGCTTCTCGGAGACGGGGGCGACGATCGTGACGGGGGAGCGGCCGGCCAGGAAGCGCGCGACCTCCTCGCGCGGACGGACCGTGGCCGACAGGCCAATGCGCTGCACGGGCTTCGGCAGCAGCGCGTCCAGCCGCTCGAGCGAGACCGCGAGGTGCGCGCCGCGCTTGGTGGAGGCGACCGCGTGCACCTCGTCGACGATGACCGTCTCGACCCCGCGCAGCGACTCCCGCGCCGCCGAGGTGAGCATCAGGTAGAGCGACTCGGGCGTGGTGATCAGGATGTCCGGCGGCGTCTTCTGCAGCACCCGGCGCTCGGCCGCGGGGGTGTCTCCGGAGCGGACGCCGACCGTGACCGTCGACGGCGCGCTGCCGATGCCCTCGGCGCTGAGCCGGAGCGCGGTCTGCGTGACGCCGACCAGCGGCGAGCGGAGGTTGCGCTCGACGTCGACGCCGAGCGCCTTCAGCGGTGAGACGTAGAGCACGCGGGTGCGATGCTGCGGATCCTCCGGCGGCCGGCCCTGCACGAGCCGGTCGATCGCCCAGAGGAACGCCGACAGCGTCTTGCCCGAGCCGGTGGGAGCGACGACGAGGGCGTGCGCGCCGCTCGAGATCGCCGACCACGCGCCCTCCTGGGCGGCCGTCGGCGCGGGGAAGGCGCCCTCGAACCAGGCCCGGGTGGCGGGGCTGAAGCGATCGAGGACGTGCGGCATGCGTGAATCCTCCCTGCCACCACCGACATTGCCGTGCGCAGGCCCCGCGGACGAGCCCTTGACGAGCGGCCGCGAGGTCTCGTGATCGTCGGGCGGCACCGGGATCAGGCGAAGCCCAGCCGCACGAAGGTGCCGATGTCGGCGAGCTCGGCCTGGCTCACGCCGTGGGCCACCCCCTCGTACACCCGCGCGTCGAGCGCGGTGTGCGCCGGGAACCACTCCGCCGCGGCCGCGACCAGCTCCGGCGGGATGACGGCGTCGAGCGTGCCGCGCCCCCAGAACACCGGCGGCCGCTTCTCGGCGAGGACCTCGTCGGCCGCGTCGCCCTCGGTGAGCGGCACCACGAAGCCCGAGAGGGCCACCGCGAACGCGAACCGGCCCGGGGCGCGCCGCAGCAGCTGCACGGCCAGCGCCGCGCCCTGCGAGAAGCCGAGCAGCCCGACGGGACCGTCGTGCTCGAGCGCGTCGAGCCAGTCGAGGACGCCCTGCGCCGCCGCCTCGACCGCGACCGGGTCGGCCCGGGGCTGGTCCGGGTCCAGCGGCACCCGCAGCGGCCACCAGGCGTTCGCGCCGCCGTCCAGGGCCAGCGGCGCCCGGAGCGACGCGAGCACCGGCTCCAGCGGCAGGTAGGCGCCGAGCGAGAACAGGTCGCCCTCGTGCGAGCCGTAGCCGTGCAGGAGCACCAGGAGGGGCCGCCCGGCCCGGTCCTTCGCGGAGGAGGACCACAGCACTGCGTTCGCGTCGATAGCCATCGGACCATCATCGCCGAGCCCGCCGGGTGCGAGCCGAAACCGGACTGACATGAACGTCGGGTAAGAATGGCCCTATGAGCGTGCGTACCCCTGATCCCAACTCCGGGTGGCTGTCCGACGATGAACTCGCCGAGATCCGCCGTCGGCTCCCGCTGCTGTACGTCGAGGCGGTGCCCGTCCGCGTCGACGGACTCGGCCAGGTGACCGAGGTCGGGGTGCTCCTCCGGGCGACCGCCTCGGGGCAGATCACGCGCACCATCGTCTCCGGCCGGGTGATGTACGGCGAGACCCTCCGCGACGCGCTCTTCCGCCACGTCGAGAAGGACCTCGGCCCGATGGCGTTCCCGCTGCTGCCGGCCAGCCCCCTGCCCTTCCACGTCGCCGAGTACTTCCCCATGCCCGGCATGGGCCCCTTCACCGACGACCGGCAGCACGCCGTCTCGCTCGCCTACGTCGTCCCCGTCACCGGCACCTGCGACCCCCGCCAGGACGCCCTCGAGCTGACCTGGATGACCCCCGACGAGGCCTGCTCCGACGCCGTCTCCGCCGAGATGGAGGGCGGGCGCGGCGCCTTGCTGCGCGCCGCACTCGCATCGGTGGGGAAGCTCCGGTAGCGCGCAGCGTGCCTTCTCGCGCGCCGCGGAGCGGCGCGCCGCAGTCGGCTCTCAGAGGTGGTCGGGCTCTGTAGAGCGTCCTGCGTCCGCCTGGCGGAATTCGCTGGCACGCGAATTCCGCTCACGGCTTGAAGCGCGCTCTCGCACCGGGACTCGGGGTGAGGGGCTTTGCATTCGCTGGCACGAGGCAGCCGCCTCCACTGAGTCGTCAGGTGCGCGGCGGGGCGGCGCGCGACAAGCTGGTCGAGTAGCGCGCAGCGCGTCTCGAGCGGCGAAGCCGCTTCGCGTCTCGGTGGTGAGGGAAAGGGACGCGGCTGCGCCGCGTCATGCTGGTCGAGTAGCCCCGCCAGGGGCGTATCGAGACCCGCCGTCACCAGCAGAGCGGGTCTGCAGACTCAGGTGCAGACGGTGGTGGATCTCGATACGCCCGCTGCGCGGGCTACTCGATCAGCATGGTTCTTCCATACTTGTGAGGTGATCTTTCCTAGGAGACCGGCCCAGACCTGGGCCGGTATCCTCCGCGGTTCTCTGGTCTCTGAGGTCTCGGTCCGGGTAGGGCCGCGATTTCACGCGAGCATTTCGACGAGAGGTGCGCCTCAAGCGGGCGCCGTGTACACAACTGAGGCTGGAAGGCCCTTTCTGTACGTTTTCGGGGCGGAACGGGCGATTCAGCCTTGGTTGTGCATGCCGACGCCGTCTGAGGGCGCGCTGCTCCCTTCCCGAGACGACGAAGGCCGGGAGTCCTCCCGCGACTGTGTCGCGGGAGGACTCCCGGCCTTCTTCATGTCTCTTCGTGCAGTCGTTCCGGCACGCGCATGTCGTCAGACGCTGCGCCCCCGGACCGGCCGCCCCTCACGAGGCGGAGCGGCGATTCGCGTGCCAAGCGAATCGCCGGAGCCGTTCGCAACCCGCTCTGCGGAACGCGACCGTCCACCCAGCCGACTGCGGCGCGCCGCCACGCGGCGCGCAGATCGGCTCAGCCCTGCGCGCGTCGCGCAGGGCGGCGCTCGGCGCCGGCCGGGGCGGAGCTGCCGGAGCCCGAGCCCGTGCTGTAGTACGAGCGCGAGCCGCCCGAGGTGGTCGCTGCGGCGGCGGAACGGCCGCGGCCGCCGCGCTGTCCGCCGCGAGCGGCGCCGTCGGAGCTGCCGCCGGTGCCGCGGCGGGGACGGTCGGAGCCGGCGCCGGCGGGAGCCGCCGAGCGCTCGCCGCGTCCGCCGCGAGGGGCGGTGCTGCCGTCGGTGCGCGCGGCGCGCTTGCGCTGCGCGTTGGCGCCCTGCGAGCGGCCGCCCTGCGACTGGCCGCGGACGGGCTCGACGACGGCGCTCGGAGTGACGAACGCCGCGACGTCGCCGACGAGCTTCGACACGGCGGCCGAGTCGGCGGTGACGAGCTGCGGGGTGACCTGGATGGCGGCCTTGCGCAGGAGCGTCTTCACGTCGCCGCGCTGGCTGGGCAGGACGACGGTGACGACGTCGCCCTCGCTGCCGGCGCGGGCGGTGCGGCCCGAGCGGTGCAGGTACGCCTTGTGCTCCATCGGCGGGTCGACGTGGATGACCAGCTCGACGTCGTCGACGTGCACGCCGCGGGCGGCGACGTCGGTGGCGACGAGCACCTTCACGGTGCCGGCGCCGAAGGCGGCGAGGTTGCGGTCGCGGGCGACCTGCGAGAGGTTGCCGTGCAGGTCGACGGCGGGGATGCCCTGGCCGGTGAGCTGCTTGGCGAGCTTCTTCGCGTGGTGCTTGGTGCGCATGAAGAGGATGCGGCGGCCGGTGCCGGACGCGAGGGTCTTCACGAGGGCGTTCTTGGCGTCGAGGCCGTCGACCTCGAAGACGTGGTGGGTCATCAGCGCGACGGGGGAGTTCGCCTCGTCGACGGAGTGCAGCACCTCGTTCTGCAGGTACTTCTTGACCAGCTTGTCCACGCCGTTGTCGAGCGTGGCCGAGAACAGCAGGCGCTGTCCGCCGCGGGGGGTCTTGTCGAGGATGCGCGTGACGACGGGCAGGAAGCCCAGGTCGGCCATGTGGTCGGCCTCGTCGAGCACGGTGATCTCGACGGCGTCGAGGTTGACGAAGCCCTGCTTCATCAGGTCCTCGAGGCGGCCGGGGCAGGCCACGACGATGTCGACGCCCTGCTTGAGCGCGGCGACCTGGCGCTGCTGCGAGACGCCGCCGAAGATCGTGGTGGTGACGATGCCGTAGGCGTCGGCGAGGGGCTGCATGGCCGCGGTGATCTGCGTCGCGAGCTCGCGGGTCGGCGCGAGGATCAGACCGAGCGGGCGGCCCGGGCGGCGGCGTCCGCCGGCGAGGGCGCCGCCGAGGCGGGCGACCATCGGGATGGCGAAGGCGAGGGTCTTGCCGGAGCCGGTCTTGCCGCGGCCGAGCACGTCGCGGCCGTTCAGAGTGTCGGGGAGGGTGTCCACCTGGATCGGGAACGGCTCGGTGATGCCGCTCGCGGTCAGGGCGGTGACGAGGGGTGCGGGGACGCCGAGAGCGGCGAAGGTGGGGATGGTCGACATGGATGGTGCCTTTCGGGGCATCATGCCGATCTGACAGCGCAGGCGGTGGCCGGGCGCGGGTGATCGGCGGTTCGGGCGAAGGTGACGGTGGTCACATCCGTTCGCCGTACGAAGCGGTGCGCGCGGCCGGGGGCCTCATGCACGTGCGCCAGATGGTCGGGATCCAGAGGGATCCGCAACGGAAAATGGGCGTTCTACGACGCGGGGGAGCGCAGTCGTCGCGCTCGCACCCTCCCACCCTAGTGGGTGCCGATCCATCCCCGCATGGTCGACTGCACGCGGGAGCCGTCGAGGTCGGCCAGCTTCAGGCCGACGAAGTCCCGCGCCCAGTCCGAGGTCTGCACCCGGAAGGGCGGCTCCGGGTCGCGCAGGGTCTGCAGGATCACGGCGGCGACCTCCGCCGGCTCCTGGGCGTGGCTGGAGGAGAAGGCGGAGGCCGTGCGGTCGAGGTAGGCGCCGAGCGCGCCGGCGTACGGGCCGGCCTCGGCCATCAGTGCGGAGGAGTCGATGCCGACGTTCTCGACGAAGCTGCTGCGGACGGCGCCCGGCTCGATCAGCGAGACGTGCACGCCGACGGCCGCAGCGACCGGCGCGAGCGCCTCGAAGAAGCCCTCGATCGCGAACTTCGCGGCGCAGTAGTCCTCGTTGAAGGGCTGGCCGACGGCGCCGCCGACGCTCGACACCGTCACGATCCGACCGCGCGAGGAGCGCAGCAGCGGCAGCGCGGCGCGGGTCACGGCGACCGTGCCGAAGAAGTTGACCTCCATCACGCGGCGCAGCTCCGCCGGGTCCTCGAGCTCGGTGATGCCGACGTGGCCCGCGCCGGCGTTGTTCACCAGGACGTCGAGCCCGCCGTGCACGGACTGGATCCGCTCGAGGCAGGCGGTGACGGAGTCGGCGTCGGTGATGTCGAGCTCCTGCACGTCGAGCTCCACCCCGGCCCCGCCGATCGCCTCGCGGAGTCCGTCGGCGTGCTCCACGTCGCGGACCGTCGCGACCACCTGCCAGCCCGAGCGGGCGGCCTCGATCGCTGTCGCGCGGCCGATGCCGGTCGAGGTTCCGGTGACGAGGAGGACGGGTCGGGGCATGCTGATTCCTGCTTTCCGGCGCGGGGGCGCGCCGCCCGGAGGCTATCGGCGGAGCCTCCGAGAACGGTCAGCATCGAGCACCCGTGCCGGTCGAGCAGCTGCGCAGCGGCGGCCCATGCCGGTCGAGCAGCCGCAGAGCGGCGACTCATGCTGGTCGAGCAGCCGCGGAGCGGCGTATCGAGACCCGCCGCGTCAGCCCTTGTAGCGCTCGCCCACCGGCACCTCGACCGGCAGGGTGTTGCCGGCCTGCGCGAGCGGGCAGGCCCAGGCCGGGTCGTACGCGCAGGAGGGGTTGTAGGCGAAGTTGAAGTCGAGCACGAGCGTCGACGGCGTCGCGCCGGTGCCGAGATCGGCGCCCTTCACGGTGTCGAGCAGGTAGCGGCCGCCCCCGTAGGTGCCACCCGGCGTCCCGGCCAGCGCGTCCTTGACGGGCACGAAGAGCCCGCCGCCGTAGGAGCCGAGCTTCCAGACGTCCAGCGTCCCTGCGGAGGGGACCTCGACGGTTCCGACGAGCTCGAACGGCACGACGCCGTCCGTCCCGGTCTCCACGTCCATCCGCCGCGCCTCCTCGGCCGGCGCGACCTCGAGCTCGAACCGCCAGGCCGCGTCGTACGGCGCGATCGGCAGGGAGCGGAAGTGCGCCCGGTCGGCGGGCAGCAGGGGAGTGGCGGGGTGGCGGTCGAACAGCGCGTTGCGCGCCCGGATCCACGACGCGTGCGCGGCGAGCAGGTCGACGTTCGAGAGGCGGCGGACCTCGGCGTACATCGCCTGGACGTGGCGGCGCCAGTCGGCGACCTCGATGGCGGAGGCGAGCCGGCGCCGCGGCGACACGGCGTCCTCGTCCTCGCTGCCGTCGTCCTCGCCGGAGGGCCAGCGGAAGCGCAGCAGGTCCGCGCGGGACAGCTCGACGGCCTCCTCGGCCGATCCGTCGGGGCTCACGGTGCGTCCTCCCCTCGGGGGCGGGTATCGGCGCCGACGTCGTGGCGCCAGGTCGGGGCCAGAGCGCGGATGCGGATCCCGCGCCACTGCCAGAACGCCCACATCGACGGCCAGAGCGCCGGCGAGGCGAGCCCGGCGCTGAACTCCAGCCGGTCGCGGAAGAGCGTCCGCCCGTCGGGGAGCGGGGCGACGGCCATCCGGTGGTCCCACGCGGTGATCAGCCGCAGCGCGCCGGACAGCGAAGCGCCGTTGTCGCGGAGGATCCGGACGTCGGGCATCGACGGGACACGGCGGTAGGAGAGGTCGATCTCCTGCGCTCCCATCGGCACGATCCCGAGGGCGTCCATCGCGACGTCGTGCGGCCCGAGGCCCCAGGTCGGCCGGAAGCCGCCCTCGTCCAGGGACGCGGCGGTCAGGAACGGGGACATCACCTCGCGGAACACGGCCGGACTCTGCAGGGCGCGCCAGGCGGAGTCGGGGTCGGTGTCGAGCACGTGCTTGAGCATCACCTTCACGGGGTCCATCCTCCTCCGGGTTCTCCCGGGCGGGAACCGGGTGCGCGCCGGGCCGCGGGCGTGTAGGCGGCGGCGGAGCGGTCGGTACCGTGGAGGAGTGAACGCCGCGCTCCCCGACTCCGACCGCACCGCCGCCGCCCCGGCCGCCGCCCTCGACCAGGGGTCGTACCAGATCCGCTTCGACTGGGGCGCCCGCGGCCTCCGCGCCCTCGCTCCGGCGCACATCACCGTCCTGGTCGACGCGCTCCCCGGAGGAGCGGACGACGCGATCGACTCCGACGGGATCGACGGCCACGTCGTCCGCGCCGGCCTGGCCGACCGCAGCGCCGTGGCCCGCTGGATCCTCGAGCGCCAGCACGAGAACGGCGGGCGGACCAGCGTCAACGTCGTCGCCGTCGGCGAGGTCGACGCGGCGGGCGAGCCGCGCTTCGCCGTGGAGGACCAGCTGGCCGCGGGCGCGCTGATCGACGCCCTGATCGGGCTCGGCATCGACCACGTCTCGCCCGACGCGGCCGTGGCCTCGGCCTCCTACGAGGGACTCCGCCGGGCCTGCGTGCACCTGCTGACCGCCTCCGCCACCGGACGCCTGCTCACGGCGCAGGGCCGCGGGGCCGAGATCTCCGCCGCCGCCCGCGTGGACACCGTCGACGCGGTGACGGTCCTGCGCTCCCCGCGCTGACGGACCGGGCCTGAGCGTCTCCGCAAGGGGTGCGGCCGCGCTCGACCCGCGGGGCCGGAGCGGCGTAGCGTTCCCCGGGAGCGGAGGACCGCCTCCGCCGATCGTCTCCGCGACAGGAAAGCTGGCCCGAATGAAAGCCGTCCTCAACGACGTCGTCATCGCCGACGCCCCCGACTCCGATCTCATCTCCATCGAGGGCAACTGGTACTTCCCGCCCACGAGCGTGAACAACGACTACCTGGTGCCGAGCAGCACCCAGTACACCTGCCCGTGGAAGGGCGAGGCCCAGTATTACGACGTGAAGTCCGACGACGGGATGCTCAAGGACCGCGCCTGGTCCTACCCCACGCCCTACCCGACCGCGTTCGACCGCGTCGGCAAGGACTTCTCGGGCTACCTCGCGTTCTGGAAGGACGTGAAGGTCGTCGACTAGCCCTCGCCGTGGTCCGCGCGCTCGGCGCTCCGGCGCCGGTGCGCGCGGACCTTCGCCCGGTTGCCGCAGCGCTGCATCGAGCACCAGCGCCTGGAGCCGGCCCGGGAGGTATCGAGGTAGAGGATGCGGCAGTCCTCCGCGTCGCAGCGGCGCAGCCGCCCCGGAGTGCCGCCGCCGAGCAGGTCGACCGCCTCGCGGGCGAGGGTCGAGAGCGCCTGCCGCGCCGCCGCGTGCGAGCGGCCGGCCTGGCGCGAGCCGCCGGAGAGCGACGGCGGCACGTCCGGCATCGCGGCGAAGAGGTTGACGACGTCGACGTCCGCCGGGTCGCCCACGGCACTCCGCTCGGCGGCGACTGCCAGCCGCGAGACCGCGCCGCGCAGCATCAGCGCGTCGTCGAGCCGGGCGTCGCGGGCGGTGGCGTCGACGGCATCGAAGCGCTCGGCGAGCCAGGCCGCCAGGGCCTCGTCGGAGTCGAGGCGCTCGCCGGGGATCCCGCGGAGCGGTCCGGTGCAGGCGAAGTCGAGCGCCAGGCTGCCGGAGTCGAACCACCAGCGCAGTCCGCCCGCGTCGACCAGCCACTGCCCGGTGCTCGGCACCCGGCCGCGGACCACGCGATGCGGTGCGCCCTCGCTCACGCCGAGCGCTCGCTCGCGGCCGGTCGCGCCGGCACCTCGCGGCGCCGCCACTCGATCGCGTTCGCGGCCTCGAAGCGCCGGGCGCACCTCCCGCAGGCCAGCGGCCGGCTCGGGCGGCGGTGCCGGTAGAAGAGGTGCCCGCTCGGGCAGCTGCCGACCCACGGGGCGAGCTCGTCCGCGGTCGGATTGCTGTGCGTGCGGTCACCGGTGTAGCCCAGTGCCGTCGCCGCCCGCCGCCAGGCCGGACCGTGGCCGGCCTTCGGGCCGGCGAGCGCGTGCGCGACCTCGTGCAGCAGCGTCTGGTGCACCTCCTCGTCGCTCCACCGGGCGGCGAGGTGCCGCGACACGGTGATGCGCCGGTCCTTCCAGTGGCAGGCACCGCCGCGGGTGCGGGCGTGATCGAAGGCGAAGCTCCACGAGGCGTCCAGGTGCTCGCGCAGCAGCGCGTCCGCCCAGCGGGCGACCTGGTCGAGCTCAGCCATCGGTCGGATCGGCTCCGGGGCTCAGGCCTCGTCGCCCTCGGCGCGGCGGCGGCCGCGCACGGCGCCGTCCGCCCGGGGGCCGCGGGTCGACTCGTCCTGGAACTCGGAGGCGGCGGCGAAGCCGAGGCGCGCGACCTCGAGCTCCTCCTCCTCCACGCCGACCCGCTCGCCGAGCGCGGTCGCCGCGTCGAAGTCTCGCGCCGCCTGGCTGTACTCGCCGCTCTCGAAGAGCGCGAGCCCGCGGTGCTTGAGTGCGAAGGAGTGCTCGACGTGCCACTCGTGCGTGCGCGCCTCCTCGACGCAGAGCGTCAGCTCGGAGAGCGCCTCGTCCGAGCGGTCGCGCAGCTGCATGAGGCGCGCGCGGCGGACGCGCGCGGTGAGCAGCTCGGCGCGGTCGCCGGAGAAGCGGGTGCGGCGGACGGCCTCGGTGGCGATGTCCCAGGCCTCGTCGAGGCGGCCGAGCAGGCGCAGCAGCTCGGCCTTCTCGGTGAGCGCGGCGAGGGAGCGCAGCGCGCCGATCTCCTCCAGGCGGTCCTGGGCGGCGTCGACGTCGATCTCCTCGCGGAGCGTCGCGGGGTCGTGGCGGATGATGATGCTCAGGGCGGTTCTTCCTCGTGGATGCGGATCCGGATCGGCGCACGCGGCGGCGAGAGGACGGAGGGGGCTCTGGCCCCCGTCCACTGTACGGGCAACCGGGCCGGGGCGCCCGGCCCGGGCGCGCGGGGTCGAGGTCGGCCCCGGCGACTCTCCTCAGCCCCGGCGGACCTGGAAGATGCTGCGGGCCGGCAGCGGCGAGGGCGTGGCGGTGTCGTCGGTGACGACCGAGGCGCCGCCGAGGAAGTTCTCCAGCTCGCGCCCCTGCACCAGCTTCGCGGGCGCGGGATCGGAGGCGAGCCGCCGCGGCAGCCCGTCCACCGGCAGCGGAGAGGGCGAGGCGAGCATCACCACGTTGCCGAAGCGCTTGGCCTTCAGCATCTGGGTGTCGGTCATGATCGCCGTGTGCGCGAAGACCGCCGCGAGCGTGGCGGCCTGGGCGCGGGCGAAGGCCAGCGCCCCGCCGTCGGCCACGTTGACCGCCACGACGCCGGTGGGCGCGAGCAGCGGCGCGATCTCCCGGTAGAACTCGGCACTCGTGACGTGCGCGGGCGTCCTGGCCCCGGAGAAGATGTCGACCACCACGACGTCGACCGTGCCGAGCAGCCCCGGCGGCAGCTTGCCGAGCACCTCGCGGGCGTCGCCCTGGCGGATCCGGATCTGCGCGCCGCGGGGCAGCGGGAGCGCCTCCCGCACCAGGTCGACGAGCGCCGCCTCGATCTCGACCACCTGCTGGCGCGAGCCGGGCCGGGTCGCCGCGACGTAGCGGGGGAGGGTCAGCGCGCCGGCGCCCAGGTGCAGCGCCGTCACGGCCTCGCCCTCGGGCGCGAGCAGGTCGATCGCGTGGCCGATCCGCCGCACGTACTCGAAGGAGAGGTGCGTGGGGTCGGCGAGGTCGACGTGCGACTGCGGGGTCCCGTCGACGACGAGGGTCGCCGCGTCGGAGGAGTGCCGGTCGGGCTCGATCTGCGCGAGGAATCCGCTGGCGAGCACGGCGCGGGGGTGCTCGGAGTCGTCGCCGCGTCGGCGACCGGTGCGTTCGGCCATCCGACCAGTCTGCCGTGCCGCGCAGGAGGGGAGGCGGAGCGGGAGAGGCGGAGCGGGAGAGGCGGGGAGGGAGAGACGGAGCGGGCGAGACCCTCGACCCGGCCGTATACCCGAGGCCCGTGCCGGACGCAAGCACCTGCACTTGCGCGGCGTGGCGCAGTGCATCTATAGTTGTACTTTGCGCTCCCGAGTGCCGAGTCGTCATATTGCGGTCGACCAGCCATCGGAACCCGGCATCAGATGGTGGATGCCGATGCCACACTCTAGCCCCCGCCCCGAAGGCCGCGTCAAACCGGTCGCTTCGTCGCTGCGGCCGCGTCACCGCGGTCACGGAACGGGGGGCAGGACGTGTCGGCCCGCCCGGCGGGAGCCCACTCCACACATCCCACAGATTGAGACCCGCGAGGGTCTACGGAGGTTCCTTCCTTGGCTGCTGCGCCCAACGCAACCACCACCTCACCCAAGAACGGACGCGGAGCTTCGCGTCTCTCGTTCGCCAAGATCAGCGACACCCTGACGGTTCCGGATCTGCTCGCGCTGCAGACCGAGAGCTTCGACTGGCTCGTCGGCTCGGAGGCGTGGAAGACCCGCGTCGCCGAGGCGAAGGCCGTCGGCCGGGAGGATCTCCCCGCCAACTCCGGACTCGACGAGATCTTCGAGGAGATCTCCCCGATCGAGGACCTCAGCGAGACGATGCAGCTGAGCTTCACGAACCCGTACCTCGAGCCCGAGAAGTACACGATCGAGGAGTGCAAGGAGCGCGGCAAGACCTACGCCGCTCCGCTGTACGTCGAGGCCGAGTTCATGAACCACCTCACGGGTGAGATCAAGACCCAGACGGTCTTCATGGGCGACTTCCCCCTGATGACCGAGAAGGGCACGTTCATCATCAACGGCACCGAGCGTGTCGTCGTGTCCCAGCTCGTCCGCAGCCCGGGCGTGTACTTCGAGCGCCAGCAGGAGAAGACGTCCGACAAGGACATCTACTCCGCCCGCGTCATCCCCAGCCGCGGTGCGTGGCTCGAGTTCGAGATCGACAAGCGCGACCAGGTCGGCGTCCGCATCGACCGCAAGCGCAAGCAGTCGGTCACCGTCTTCCTCAAGGCCCTGGGCCTGACGAGCGAGGAGATCCTCGAGCAGTTCGCCGGCTACGAGTCGATCGAGCTGACCCTCGAGAAGGACAACATCCTCACCAAGGAGGACGCCCTCCGCGACATCTACCGCAAGCTCCGCCCGGGCGAGCAGGTCGCCGCCGAGGCCGCCCGCGCGCTGCTGGACAACTTCTACTTCAACAGCAAGCGCTACGACCTCGCCAAGGTCGGCCGCTACAAGATCAACCGCAAGCTCGGCATCGACAAGGCACTGTCCGACTCGGTGCTCACGGTCGAGGACATCATCGCGACCATCAAGTACCTGGTCGCGCTGCACGACGGCCGCACCAACCTGCCCGGTGTGCGCGACGGCGCCGCGGTCGACCTCCGCCTCGACGTGGACGACATCGACCACTTCGGCAACCGCCGCATCCGCGCGGTCGGCGAGCTCATCCAGAACCAGGTCCGCACCGGTCTGTCCCGCATGGAGCGCGTCGTTCGCGAGCGCATGACCACGCAGGACATCGAGGCGATCACCCCGCAGACCCTGATCAACGTCCGCCCCGTGGTGGCCGCGATCAAGGAGTTCTTCGGCACCTCGCAGCTGTCGCAGTTCATGGACCAGAACAACCCGCTCGCGGGTCTGACCCACAAGCGCCGCCTGTCGGCGCTCGGCCCCGGCGGTCTCTCCCGTGAGCGCGCCGGCGTCGAGGTCCGCGACGTCCACCCGTCGCACTACGGCCGCATGTGCCCGATCGAGACCCCGGAAGGCCCGAACATCGGCCTGATCGGCTCGCTCGCGTCCTTCGCGCGCATCAACTCGTTCGGCTTCATCGAGACCCCGTACCGCAAGGTCGTCGACGGCGTCGTCACCGCGCAGATCGACTACCTCACCGCGTCCGAGGAGGACGAGTACCTGGTCGCCCAGGCGAACGCCCCCCTCACCTCCGACATGCGCTTCGCCGAGGGCAAGGTCCTGGTCCGCCCCAAGGGCGGAGAGGTCGAGCTCGTCGACGCCGAGCGCGTGCACTACATGGACGTCTCGCCGCGCCAGATGGTGTCGGTCGCGACCTCGCTGATCCCGTTCCTCGAGCACGACGACGCGAACCGCGCGCTCATGGGCGCGAACATGCAGCGTCAGGCCGTCCCGCTGCTGCGCAGCGAGTCGCCCGTCGTCGGAACCGGCATGGAGGGCTTCGCGGCCATCGACGCCGGCGACGTCATCACGGCCGACAAGGCCGGCGTGGTCCAGGAGGTCTCCGCCGACTCCGTCACCGTCCAGCTGGACGAGGGCGGCACGCAGACCTACTTCCTGCGCAAGTTCGACCGCTCGAACCAGGGCACCTCGTACAACAACCGCGTGGTCGTCTCCGCCGGTGAGCGCATCGAGGTCGGCGAGATCGTCGCCGACGGTCCCGCGACCGAGAACGGCGAGCTCGCGCTCGGCAAGAACCTGCTCGTCGCGTTCATGCCGTGGGAGGGTCACAACTTCGAGGACGCGATCATCCTCAGCCAGAACCTGGTGAAGGACGACGTCCTCTCCTCGATCCACATCGAGGAGTACGAGGTCGACGCCCGCGACACCAAGCTCGGCAAGGAGGAGATCACCCGCGACCTCCCCAACGTCAGCCCGGAGCTCCTGGCCGACCTGGACGAGCGCGGCATCATCCGCATCGGCGCCGAGGTCCGCCCCGGCGACATCCTCGTCGGCAAGGTCACGCCCAAGGGCGAGACCGAGCTCTCGGCCGAGGAGCGCCTGCTCCGCGCGATCTTCAACGAGAAGAGCCGCGAGGTCCGCGACACGTCGCTCAAGGTGCCCCACGGCGAGCAGGGCACGATCATCGGCGTCAAGGTGTTCGACGCGCAGGACGGCGACGACGAGCTCGGCTCGGGCGTCAACCAGCGCGTGGTCGTCTACATCGCCCAGAAGCGCAAGATCACCGAGGGCGACAAGCTCGCCGGCCGCCACGGCAACAAGGGCGTCATCTCGAAGATCCTGCCGGTCGAGGACATGCCGTTCCTCGCCGACGGCACCCCGGTCGACATCGTGCTCAACCCGCTCGGCGTCCCCGGCCGGATGAACTTCGGCCAGGTCCTCGAGATCCACCTCGGCTGGATCGCGAAGCAGGGCTGGAAGGTCGACGGCAAGCCCGAGTGGGCCAAGCGCCTGCCCGAGCACGCCCGCGAGGCCGCTCCCGGCACCAAGGTCGCCACCCCGGTGTTCGACGGTGCGGCGGAGGAGGAGCTCGCAGGGCTCCTCGACTCCACCACCCCGACCCGCGACGGCGAGCGCCTGATCGGCTCGTCCGGCAAGACGCAGCTGTTCGACGGCCGCTCGGGGGAGCCCTTCCCGGACCCGGTCTCGGTCGGCTACATGTACATCCTGAAGCTGCACCACCTCGTCGACGACAAGATCCACGCGCGCTCGACGGGCCCGTACTCGATGATCACCCAGCAGCCGCTCGGTGGTAAGGCGCAGTTCGGCGGCCAGCGCTTCGGCGAGATGGAGGTGTGGGCCCTCGAGGCCTACGGAGCCGCCTACGCGCTGCAGGAGCTCCTCACCATCAAGTCGGACGACATCCTCGGCCGCGTGAAGGTGTACGAGGCCATTGTCAAGGGTGAGAACATCCAGGAGCCGGGCATCCCGGAGTCCTTCAAGGTCCTCATCAAGGAGATGCAGTCCCTGTGCCTGAACGTCGAGGTCCTCTCGGCCGACGGCACCGCGGTCAGCCTGCGCGACACGGATGACGAGGTCTACCGCGCCGCGGAGGAGCTCGGCATCAACATCTCCTCCCGGTTCGAGTCGTCCTCCGTCGACGACATCTGATCCCGCGCCAGCATCTGACGACTCCCCGTCTCTGACGAGACACCCTGTTTTCCGACAAGGAGAAAACATTGCTCGACGTAACAACTTTTGACGAGCTGCGCATCGGCCTCGCGACGGCCGATGACATCCGTCGCTGGTCGCACGGTGAAGTGAAGAAGCCCGAGACCATCAACTACCGCACCCTCAAGCCCGAGAAGGACGGTCTGTTCGGCGAGCAGATCTTCGGACCCTCGCGCGACTGGGAGTGCTCCTGCGGCAAGTACAAGCGGGTCCGCTTCAAGGGCATCGTCTGCGAGCGCTGCGGCGTCGAGGTCACCAAGTCCTCGGTCCGCCGCGAGCGGATGGGCCACATCGAGCTCGCCGCCCCCGTCACCCACATCTGGTACTTCAAGGGCGTCCCCTCGCGCCTCGGATACCTGCTGGACATGGCGCCGAAGGACCTCGAGAAGGTCATCTACTTCGCCGCGTACATGATCATCGACGTGGACGACGACGGCCGTCACGCCGACATGCCCGGCCTCGAGAACGAGCTCCGGCTCGAGATCAAGACCCTCTCGGACCAGCGCGACTCCCGCATCGCGGACCGCCTGGCGCGCCTCGAGACCGACCTCGCCGCCCTGGAGGCGGAGGGCGCGAAGAGCGACCAGAAGCGCCGCACCAAGGACGGCGCCGAGAAGGAGATGGGCCAGATCCGCAAGTCCTTCGACGAGGACATCGCGCGACTGGAGAGCGTCTGGGAGCAGTTCCGCACCCTGAAGGTCGGCGACCTCAAGCCCGAGGACGCCGTCTTCAACGAGCTCGTCGACCGCTACGGCGTCTACTTCGAGGCCTACATGGGCGCCGAGGCGATCAAGAAGCGCCTCGAGCAGTTCGACCTCCAGGCCGAGGCCGAGACGCTGCACCTGCAGATCGCCGAGGGCAAGGGTCAGAAGAAGATCCGCGCCATCAAGCGCCTGCGCGTCGTCAACTCGTTCCTCGCCACCGGCAACTCGCCGGCCGCGATGGTCCTCGACGTGGTCCCGGTCATCCCGCCGGAGCTGCGCCCGATGGTCCAGCTCGACGGTGGCCGCTTCGCCACCTCCGACCTGAACGACCTGTACCGCCGCGTCATCAACCGCAACAACCGCCTCCGCCGCCTGCTCGACCTCGGTGCCCCCGAGATCATCGTGAACAACGAGAAGCGCATGCTCCAGGAGGCGGTCGACGCCCTCTTCGACAACGGCCGCCGCGGCCGTCCCGTCACCGGTACCGGCAACCGCGCCCTGAAGTCCCTGAGCGACATGCTCAAGGGAAAGCAGGGTCGCTTCCGCCAGAACCTGCTGGGCAAGCGCGTCGACTACTCGGGCCGCTCGGTCATCATCGTCGGACCGCAGCTCAAGCTGCACCAGTGCGGTCTGCCCAAGCAGATGGCGCTCGAGCTGTTCAAGCCGTTCGTCATCAAGCGCCTGATCGACCTCTCGCACGCGCAGAACATCAAGGCCGCCAAGCGCATGGTCGAGCGCTCGCGTCCGCAGGTCTGGGACGTGCTCGAGGAGATCATCCGCGAGCGCCCCGTCCTGCTCAACCGCGCGCCCACCCTGCACCGACTCGGCATCCAGGCCTTCGAGCCCCAGCTGGTCGAGGGCAAGGCGATCCAGCTGCACCCGCTCGTCTGCGCCGCGTTCAACGCGGACTTCGACGGCGACCAGATGGCCGTCCACCTGCCCCTGTCGGTCGAGGCCCAGGCCGAGGCGCGCATCCTGATGCTCGCCTCGAACAACATCCTCAAGCCCTCCGACGGCCGCCCGGTCACCCTGCCCACGCAGGACATGATCATCGGCCTGCACCACCTGACGACCATCCGCGAGGGTGGCGCCGGTGAGGGCCGCGCGTTCTCCTCCGTCTCGGAGGCGATCCTCGCGAAGGACCAGGGCTCGCTGCACCTGAACTCGAAGGTCCGCATCCGCATGTCGGACGTGTACTTCGTGCAGGGTCAGGCTCCCGAGGGCGTCGAGATCGACGACAAGGGCAAGGTCACCGCGCCCGTCCTCCTCGACACGACGCTCGGCCGCGCCCTCTTCAACGAGGCGCTGCCGGTCGACTACCCCTACTTCGAGCAGGTCGCCGACAAGACGACCATCTCCGGGATCGTCAACGACCTCGCGGAGCGCTACCCGAAGGTGGAGGTCGCCGCCTCGCTCGACCGCATCAAGGACGCCGGCTTCTACTGGGCCACCCGGTCCGGTGTCACCGTCGCCCTCTCGGACATCCTGACCCCGCCCTCGAAGCCCGTCATCATCGCGGGCTACGAGAAGAAGGCGGCCAAGGTCGAGTCCGAGTACGACAAGGGTCTGACCACCCAGGCGGAGCGCCGCCAGGAGCTAGTGAAGATCTGGACCGAGGCGACCGACGAGGTCGCCAAGGCGATGCGCGCGAACTTCCCGATCGACAACACGATCAACCGCATGGTCACCTCCGGTGCCCGTGGAAACTGGCTGCAGGTGCGCAACATCGCCGGCATGCGCGGCCTGGTGAACAACCCGAAGGGCGAGATCATCGCCCGTCCGATCATCTCCTCGTACCGCGAGGGCCTGTCGGTCGCCGAGTACTTCATCGCCACGCACGGTGCCCGCAAGGGCCTGGCCGACACCGCGCTCCGCACCGCGGACTCGGGCTACCTGACGCGTCGACTCGTCGACGTCTCGCAGGACGTCATCATCCGCGAGGACGACTGCGGCACGACCAAGGGCCTCGACCTGCCGATCATGCTCCAGGACGCCACCGGCGCCTGGATCCAGGACTCCAACGTCGAGAACTCCGTCTACGCCCGCTCGCTCGCCACCGCGGCGACGAACGAGGCCGGCGAGGTCGTGGCCGAGGCCGGCGAGGACGTCGGCGACGTCCTCATCGAGAAGCTGGTCGGCGCCGAGGTGCGTCACATCAAGGTGCGCTCGGTCCTGACCTGCGAGTCGGCCGTCGGCGTCTGCGCGGCCTGCTACGGCCGCTCGCTCGCCACCGGCAAGCTCGTCGACATCGGCGAGGCCGTCGGCATCATCGCGGCCCAGTCGATCGGCGAGCCCGGCACGCAGCTCACGATGCGCACCTTCCACACCGGTGGATCGGCCTCGGCCGACGACATCACGCAGGGTCTGCCCCGCGTGCAGGAGCTCTTCGAGGCCCGCACCCCCAAGGGTGCGTCGCCCATCGCGGAGGCCGCCGGTCGCATCACGATCGAGGACACCGACCGGGCCCGCCGGGTCATCCTCCAGCCGGACAACGGCGACGAGGCGGTCATCTACCCGGTGCTCAAGCGCTCGCAGCTCCTCGTCGAGGACGGCCAGTCGGTCGTGCTCGGTCAGCAGCTGCACGTGGGAACGGTCGACCCCAAGGAGGTCCTGCGCGTGCTGGGCGTCCGCGAGGTCCAGAAGCACCTCGTCGGCGGCGTCCAGGGCGTCTACCGCTCGCAGGGCGTCCCGATCCACGACAAGCACATCGAGGTCATCGTCCGGCAGATGCTCCGCAAGGTCACCGTCGTCGACCACGGCGACACCGACCTGCTGCCGGGTGAGCTCGTCGACCGCTCGCGCTACAGCGAGGTCAACCGTGCGGCTCTGACCGAGGGCAAGCGGACCGCGTCCGCTCGCCAGGAGGTCATGGGCATCACCAAGGCCTCGCTCGCGACCGAGTCGTGGCTGTCGGCCGCGTCCTTCCAGGAGACCACCCGCGTCCTGACGCAGGCGGCCATGGAGGGCAAGCGCGACCCGCTGATGGGCCTCAAGGAGAACGTGATCATCGGAAAGCTGATCCCGGCCGGAACGGGTCTGCCCCGCTACCGGAACGTGTCGGTCGAGGCGACGGAGGAGGCGAAGGCCGAGCGGTACCCCAACCGCATCTTCGCCGACGACGCCGCGTTCAGCGACGCGGACCTCTCGTTCGTCGACTTCGACTCGTTCTCGAGCGACGGCTACGAGCCCGGCAACTACAGCTGAGCACGGTCTGACTGACGACGAAGGGCCCCGCCGGGAGACCGGCGGGGCCCTTCGTCGTCAGCGGCACCGTGCGGGCACTGCGACGCGCGACGGGTGCCTCGCGCGGCGCGCGGTAAGGGCACCCTGACTGGGGGTCCGTCGATTCCCGACAGAGAGCCCGAACGGGGGCGTCCGGATGATTGACTTCTGGGACGTTCGTCCGGTCGATCCCCTGAACCCGCTCAGCAGGGGTCGCGGCGGTGAGGAAACGTGCGGATGAGAGTCCTGATCGCCGTGCTGGCCGCCCTTCTCGTGGTGGTCGGTGCCGTCGTCGTACCGTCGGGCACCGCGGTCGCCGCGGCCGCTGCAGCCGCCCCACCGCCGGCGACCTGCGGCATCGCCGAGCTCGCCCCGGTCCTCTCGGGCGACGACGTCGAGTCCACAGCGGCGGCCTCGCTGGTGCCGATCCTGGTGCTGCACGGCTGGCTCGGCACCGCGACGCACGACGAGTCGCGCACGGGCGCCTTCTCGCACCTGGTCGACCTGATCGCCACCAACGGCGTCGACCAGCCGGTCACCACCTCCCAGCGCTCGCTCATCGGCGCGTTCCAGGACACCGAGGGCGCCGTCGTCTACACCTTCGACTACCGCGATCTCGCGGCCCGCTGGGTGACCGATCCCGGCATCGCCGACGCCCTGGCCTCCTCGATCGCTTGCCTCACCGCCGCGACCGGCCACCGGGCCGTCGTCGTCGCCCACTCGATGGGCGGCCTCGCCGCGCGCCAGGCCCTCAGCCAGAGCGTCGACGGCGTGCCGGTGGAGTCGATGGTGCGCGAGGTCGTCACCTTCGGCACGCCCAACACGGGCTCGGACCTCGCCCTCCGCCTCGGCCAGATCATCGACTCCACCGGCACGGTCAGCCCCGCGGTGGTCGGCGGACTCGAGCCGCAGTCGCGCCTCGGCATCTCGGCCCTGCTCGCCTCCTGCGGCGCGGCGGCGTCGGAGGACGCGGGCAACGCGGGGGAGTGCACGGGCATGCCCATGATCGATGCGCTGTCCTCGCAGGCGGGGATCGCCCTGCGCACCGGCTCCACGCAGCTCGCGGCCCTGCCGCCGTGGCCGGAGAGCGTCCGCGTGGTCTCGCTCGCCGGCGACATCCGGGTGACCATCGCCTCGGTCCTGGGCTCGCGGACGGGCTCGGTGTCGCTCGGCGACATCATCGTCGCGCCGCCGTCGGCCGAGGCGGGCGTCGATGACTACGTCGTGTCGACCTGCTATTACACGCTCCTGTCGATGCCGGACGTCCCGTCGGTGCTCGCGGAGCTGAACCCCTTGGCGCGGCTGGGCGACGCGCTGCGCTTCTCCGCGATGGTGGTCGCCATCGACGCCAGCCCGTGCCACCACGCCAAGCTGATGCGCAACGTCGAGCTCGCAGGCCACGCCGAGGCGGAGGTCGCCGGTGCGGTGGCGGACGAGCTCGGCATCCCGCGCCTCGGGGCCGTGCGCGCGGGGCAGCACCTCCTGCCGCCGTCGGACGAGCCCCGCCGCCCCTTCCGCCCCTGATCGGCGGGACATGATGTCCGGAGTTTTGACGCGGCCCTGATCGAGCGCCTACGGTCGAGATCGGCCGAAGGGGCGGCCGCCTGGGGGACAGGCAGCGCGGCTCGCGCGGCTCGCACGCCGAGCGCGAGCCGCGCCCGTCCCCGCGCGTCCGGCGGCCTCTGTGACCTCCCGAGTCGCCCCTGTGCGCGACGACTGTCGGCGATCGTCTACGCTCGGGTGCACCGGGGACGCCGAAGCCGCCCCGCTCACCCGCCTCCGGAGGCACGATGGGCACCGACACCCCGCCTGAGGTCCCGCCGCGACCGGCGCGACTCAGCCGTGAGCAGGTCCGGACCCGGCTCCTCGACGCCGCCCTCGCGGTCGTCCGCGCGGAGGGCCTGCGCGTCGGCGTCTCCCACCTGCCGCTCGAGGACGTCATCCGCTCCGCCGGCGTGCCGCGCAGCACGGTCTACCGGATCTGGCCCACCCGTCAGGCGTTCTACGACGAGCTGGTCGCGGCGATCCCCGAGCGGATACTCACGGCCCGGCTCGACCCCACCTCGCTCACCGCGGGGGACGCCTACCTGCACCGCCGCCTCGCCGAGCAGCCGACTCCCGAGCAGATGCGCGAGATCCTCGTCGCCTCGCTCACCGTCGCCATCGAGGCCAACTACGACAACGTGTTCGCCTCGCAGCACTGGCGCAACTTCGTCGCCCTGATCGGCGCGGTCGACTCGCACTCCGAGTCGGCCCGCGTCGCGATCCACGAGGCCCTGCACTCCCGCCAGGTGCACTTCATCGAGAACATGGCGAAGTACTACCGGCACACCCTCGCCGAGGCGGGTCTGCGCCTGCGCTCGGGCCGGGAGGAGGAGTACGCCGTGCTCGCCTCCGCGATCTCGTCGTTCGTCGAGGGACTCTGCGTCGCCCGGATCGCCGCGCCCGAGCTGGTGACCGGACCGATCGATCCGGGCCGGCCGGACTCGCCCTCGCTCGTGGTGGCGGGCACGCTGATGCTGATCGACGGCTTCTGCGAGCCCGTGCCGTCCGCGCCCGCGCCCACCGGGTCGGCACCGGCGGAGGACGCCGCGCTCTAGCGGTCGGCGGGAGGCTCGTCCTCGGCGACCGGCTCGAGCATCCCGTCGACGATCGAGCGGATCGTCCAGGCGGTGAGGCTCCACTCGACCGGCTCGCCGTCCAGGCCGGGCGCCGTGACGACGGCGTCGAGCTCGTCGTCGAGCAGCCGCCCGCGGTGCACCAGCCCGTCCGTGACGATCGCGGTGAGGTGCGCGAGCTGGAGCGTGGTGAAGCCGGGCCGGAGTGAGGCGCTGAACTGGTCCAGGACGTCCTGGTAGTAGTCGCGCAGCCGCTGGCTGAGCATCGTCTCGAGTCGGCGGGCGGTGGCGCGCACCGCCTCGCGCGCGGGCCCCTCCTCCATCGAGAAGGTGCAGGCCAGCAGCGCGTTGTAGGAGGACCAGTCCACCGAGGCGCGGAGGGTCTCCACGCTGGAGTTCGCGCCGATGCGGATCATCTCCCAGGCCACCTGGCGGCGGCCCACCGCGGTGCCGAGGTGGGCGGAGGAGCGCTCGTAGACCTCGGTCATCGCCCGCTGGGCGTCGGGATCCGCGCCGTCCGCGAAGCGGTCCGCGACGAAGATCTCGCCGATCAGGTCGGCGACGAACTCCTCCCGCGTGCTCCAGATCCGGTAGACCGAGCTGCGCGGCACGGCGGCCAGGCGGATGTACTCCTCCATCGGCAGGTGGGCGAAGCCGACCGTGAGCCCGTGGGCCGAGATGACCTCGCGGGCGGCGCGGAGCATCCGGGTCCGCACCTGGTCGGCGGGGATCCGGGTCGAGCGGAGGGCGGTCTCGTCGGAGTCGTTCATCGACACGGAGACTAGCCCTCCTGGGCGGGGTGCGAGCAAGGAGCGGGCTCGGCTGAGATGCGCTGATCGCCGACGGGACGGAATGTCCCGTGCGTGGCTCGGCCGGTCCTCCTTTCGCTACGGTTCGATCCAGGACGGACCCGACCGTCCTTGCAAGGGGTTTCCGTGGCGGAATTCGAGAAGTTCGCTGTGACCGTGGTGAGCGGTCTGTCCATCGAGCGCGCGGCGCTCACGGCCCTCCTGGCCGACGTCCTCCCGCACCTCGGTGTCGCGGACCCGGACGCCGCCGAGGCGGACACGATCGCGGTCCTGGACCTCGACCGGGTCGCGCCCGAGGTGCTGACCAGCACGCTCGCGGCGGTCAGCGCGCGGCATCGCGGTCTGGTGGTGCTGTCCGCGTCGGACTCGCTCGAGGCCGTCCGCGCCGTGCTCCGCCTCGAGCGCACCGCCTTCGTCTGGAAGGGCGACGAGCCGGGCGAGCTCGTCGCGGCCCTGGTGTCGGTCGCGTCCGGCCGCTCCTGGATCTCGGAGGCGGCGCGGCACCGCTTCCTCGCCGCCGGCGAGCACCGCCGGCCCGTGCTCAGCCGGCAGGAGAGCCGCGTCATGCGCTCGTACGGTTCCGGCGCGGCGGTCAAGGACGTCGCCCTCGACATGCGGATCGCCGAGCACACCGTGCGCACCTACATCAAGCGGATCAAGGCCAAGTACCTCGACGCCGGCATCGCGCTGGAGTCACGGGTCGACTTCTACCGCCACCTCGACGGGCACGACGTCGCGATCCGCAACGGCCGCGACCGGGTGCGGCCCGGCCTGCAGGAGGCGGGCGGCGGCGTGCGAGGCGAGGTCGTCTCGTGAGGCGAGCAGGATCGCATTGCCGCTCCCGCGGCCCTCGGCGTAGCTGAGCGGACCGACGGCGGCGACCACCGGCAGGACGCGCTGCACCTCCCGTCGGAGCCGCCGCAGGCGCCGGTGATCGGCGTCGTCGGCGACGTTGACCGCGAGCAGGCCGCCGCCCTCCACCAGCCCGGCGAGACGGCCGAGCACCTCGGCGCGGTAGAAGGGCTCCGGGATCTCGTCGCCGTCGTAGACGTCCAGCACGACGAGGTCGGCCGGCGGCACGGCGAGGGGGCCGGCGGCGTCCGCGGTGACGCTGCGCAGCCGCGTCCCGGCGGGGAGCGGTGCGTGCGCCAGCACGAACTCGACCAGCCCGGCGGCGCGCTCGACGACCGTCTGCTCGGAGCCCGGCCGGGTCGCAGCGACATGGCGCGCCAGGGCCAGCGCCCCGGCGCCGAGGTGGAGGACCGTCACGGGGACGCCCTGCGGCGCGAGCGCATCGACCGCGGCGCCGAGCCGGGCCAGGTACTCGAGGCCGAGCTGCTCGGGCGCGCGGAGGTCGATCAGGGACTGCTCCGAGCCGTCGATCTCCAGCACCAGCGAGCCCTCGCGGATCGGGTCGGGCTCGAGCGAGACCAGCGCTCCACCGGGGAGTCGGGCGGAGGGGGTCACCCGCTCACGCTAGCGGGCGCTCCCGCCTCGCGCCGGACCGCGGCCGCGGCTACGGTTGCAGCCATGGCCGCCCTCATCCTGCTCGACGTCGACGGCGTCCTGAACCCGTCCGTCTCGAGCGACCGCGCAGCCGGCGGCCACCGGCTGATGCTCGAGCCCGAGCGCGAGGAGCTGGTGCGCCGCCTCGCCGCCGTCGGAACGATCGTCTGGGCCACCACCTGGCCGCCGAAGCTCACCTCGGTGCTCGCGGACGACCTCGGTCTGCCGGCCGGCACCGAGGCCATCGTCTTCGGCGGCGGCCTGCCGCGCGACCCGCGCTTCCCCGGGCAGACCGGCAAGCTCCAGCCGGTCGCCGTCTGGCTCGAGCAGGCACGGGAGAGGTCCGCGATCGACGCCGTCGTCTGGATCGACGACAACCTCCGCGGCGACGCCTTCGACTGGGCGCGCGAGCAGGAGACGCCGTTCCACCTGATCGTGCCCGAGGCGGCGACCGGTCTGACGGCGGACGAGGTCGCCGGAGCGGAGTCGTTCCTCGCGGGACTCGGTGCCCGCCCGGCGTCACACGGCGACATCCGGGAATAGCGGTCCCCCTCCCGCTGGTTGGGTGGAGGGTGCGGACGCGTGCGATCGATCGCCGTCCGCTCCTCCCCACCCCACCGAACCGTGCGCGGCTCCGGCCGCGATCCGGTCGTGAGACACCGCGATGCTACGAAGGAAAGACACTGTGACGCTCCTCCCCGCCCGCACCTCGCTGCGCGTCCTGCTCGGCACGACCGCGGCCGCCGCCGCCCTCGTCCTCGCCGGCTGCGCCCCCGCCTCCACCGACGACGTGGTCTCCGGTTCCAGCGGCGACAGCACCGCGTCGACCGCCTCCGGGCTGACGCTCGCCGAGGTCGAGGAGTCCGGGAAGCTGACCATCGGCACCGAGGGCACCTACTCGCCGTTCTCGTTCCACGCGGACGGCGGCACCGGCGACCTCACCGGCTACGACGTCGAGGTCATCACCGCGGTCGCCGAGAAGCTCGGCGTCGAGCCTGAGTTCGAGGAGACCCAGTGGGACGCGATGTTCGCGGGACTGGACGGCGGCCGCTTCGACGTGATCGCCAACCAGGTCTCGATCAACGACGAGCGCAGCGCGAAGTACGACTTCTCCGAGCCGTACTCGGTGAGCCCCGGCGTGGTCGTCGTGCCGGCCGACGACACCGAGATCACCTCGCTCGACTCGCTCTCCGGCAAGACGACCGCGCAGTCGCTCTCGAGCAACTGGTACACGCTCGCGCAGGACAGCGGCGCGACCGTCGAGGGCGTCGAGGGCTGGGCCCAGGCCGTCGCCCTCGTCGAGCAGGGCCGCGTGGACGCGACCCTCAACGACCGCCTCACCTGGCTGGACTGGTCCACGACCTACCCCGACCAGGCCGCGGGCCTGAAGGTCGCCGTGACGACCGACGACAGCTCTTCCAGCGCCTTCACCTTCCCGAAGGGCTCGGACGACCTCGTCGCCGCGGTCGACGGCGCCCTCGACGAGCTGCGCGCCGACGGCACCCTCGCCTCCATCTCCGAGCGCTACTTCGGCGCCGACGTCTCCCAGTAGGAGCGACATGCTGATCGAGTAGCCCGCGCAGCGGGCGTATCGAGATCCACGGTCATCGAGACGTGAGTCCGCAGACCACCGTCTCGGCCACGGTGGGTCTCGATACGCCCCTCCAGGGCAACTCGACCAGCATGGGTCGACCGACACCCCCGCTTCGCAAGGCCGAGCGGTCCCGAGAAATGCGTGCCAGCATTTCTCGGAAGCGGACCGGACACGCTCCACCCACGCATCCACCTCGAAATGCCGACCGCGGTCTTCTCCCGCCCAGGCGGGAGAAGACAATGGAACTCTTCGTCAGGTCGTTCTGGCCGATCCTGTCGGGCGGCATCGTCGGCACGATCCCGCTCGCGCTGTCGAGCTTCGTGCTCGGCCTGGCCCTCGCGCTGGCCGTCGCGCTGATGCGCCTCTCGCGGGTGAAGGTCCTGGCCTGGATCGCGCGCGCGTACATCTCCGTGATCCGCGGCACCCCGCTCCTGGTGCAGCTCTTCGTGATCTTCTACGGCCTGCCCAGCCTGGGCGTGAAGATCGACCCGTGGCCGAGCGCGATCATCGCCTTCGCGCTCAACGTCGGCGGCTACGCGGCCGAGGTCATCCGCGCCGCGATCCTCAGCGTGCCCAAGGGGCAGTGGGAGGCGGCGCACACCATCGGCATGGGCCGCGGTCTCGCCCTGAGGCGGATCATCCTGCCGCAGGCCGCGCGAGTGTCGGTGCCGCCGCTCTCCAACACGTTCATCTCGCTGGTGAAGGACACCTCGCTCGCCTCGCTGATCCTGGTGACCGAGCTCTTCCGCCAGGCGCAGAAGATCGCCACCGCCTCGAGCGAGTTCATGCTGCTGTACCTCGAGGCCGCCCTCATCTACTGGCTCATCTGCCTCGTCCTCTCCAGCGGCCAGAGCCTCCTCGAGAAGCGATTGGACCGCTATGTCGCCCGTTGACGCCCCCTCCGGCACCGCAGGCCGCCCCACGGACGGCGACCGGCCCGTCCTCCGCGCCACGGGGCTGCGCAAGTCCTTCAGCGGCGTCGAGGTCCTCCGCGGCATCGACCTCGAGATCCGCCGCGGCGAGGTGATCGCGCTGATCGGCCCGTCCGGCTCGGGCAAGACGACGGTGCTGCGCTCGCTGAACAGCCTCGAGGTCCCCGACGGCGGCCTGCTCGAGCTCGCGGACGGCTCGGTGCTCGACTTCGGCGGGCCGGTCGGCAAGCGCGCCCTCACCGCGCTGCGCGACCGCTCGGCGATGGTCTTCCAGCACTTCAACCTCTTCCCGCACCTGACCGTCCTGCAGAACGTCACCGAGGGCCCGCTGCGCGTGCAGCGCCGCCCGCCGTCCGAGGTGGTGCCGGAGGCGGAGGCGCTCCTCGAGCGCGTCGGTCTCGGCGGCCGTGGCGGCGCCTACCCGTTCGAGCTCTCCGGCGGCCAGCAGCAGCGGGTCGGCATCGTCCGGGCCCTCGCGCTCCGGCCCGACCTGCTGCTCTTCGACGAGCCGACGTCGGCGCTCGACCCCGAGCTGGTCGGCGACGTCCTCTCGCTGATGCGCGAGCTGGCGGGCGAGGGCTGGACGATGCTCGTCGTCACGCACGAGCTGGAGTTCGCCCGGCAGGTCGCCTCCGAGGTCGTCTTCATGGCGGACGGGGTGGTCGTCGAGCGCGGCGCGCCCGCGCAGATCCTCCGCGAGCCGCAGGAGCCGCGCACCCGGCAGTTCCTGCACCGCCTGCTGCACCCGCTCGAGTAGCGCGCCGGCCGGCGGCGGCGTCCCCCGTCCCGGGGTGGGCGCGGCGGTCGCTCGTCCCGCGCGGACCCGTGCCTAAGCTGTCGGAGTGACGGGGAACAGCGAAGCCGAGACCACGCGGATGCCGACGACGGGCGACGGGACCGAGCCGACCCGGGAGTACGTGTGGCCCGAGCCGGAGCCGGGCGGGCGCCGTCCCGCGACCGGCGCCACCGCCGTGCAGGAGGCGCAGCCCGCGTCGCCGTCTCCGCTCGGTTCCGTCGAGCCGGAGCCGGAGCCCGCCCGCCGGAAGGGCAACCGCCTCGCCGGCCTCGCCATCGCCCTGCTCACCACCGCGGTCTTCGCCGCCCTGTACCTCGTCGCCCTCACCGCGATCCGCGTGCTGATCGACGCCGTCGAGGGCGACCCCGTGGCGATCGCGCTCGCGCAGGGCCCCACGGCCGTCTTCCTCCTCCCGGTCGCCGCCTTCTTCGCCGGACTCGCCCTCATCGTGCTCGCGGTCAACCGCGCCGGCTGGTGGGCCTACGTCCTCGGCGGCTTCTTCGTCGCGCTGCTCGCCGGCGCCGCCGCCCTCGTCGGCGCCTGGTCCGCGGTCGGCGGCTTCGCCGTGCCGCAGGACCGCACCGCCGTGGTCGACTTCCTCCGCGACCCCGCGACCCTCCTCGCCGTCGCCGCGGCCGCCGTGCTCGCCCGGGAGGTCAGCGTCTGGGGCGGGAGCCTCATCGCCGGCCGGGCGCGCGGGGTGAAGCGCCGCAACGCCGAGCGCGACGCCGCCGCGCAGTCGTGACGGCCGCCGGCCCGGGGGAGCAGGGCCGCGGCGCGGGCCTGGCCTACGGCATCGCCCTCGCGGCGTTCGCGTCCTTCCTCTACCTCGCCCTGGTGGTCTGCGCGTTCGGCGTGCTCAGCCTGCTGCTGGACCAGGACGTCGTCCCCGAGCGCGACGCCGGCCCGATCCTCGGCCCGGTCGTGGTGGCGGTCTGCGTCCTCGCCGTCCTCGTCTCGATGATCACGCTCGCCGCCCGGCCCGGGGTCAGCCGCCTCGTCGGCCCCTCGCTGCTGACGGCGGTCGTCGTCTACGCGCTCTTCCTCCTGGTCGGCGGCGCGATCTACGGCCTGGGCCTGGGGGAGCCCGGTGCCATCCTCCGCTTGGTCGTCGACCACGCCGCGACGCCGTTCGCGATCGCCGCGGGCGTGCTGGCCGGAGCGGTGCAGATCCTCTTCCTCGCGATGCTCGCCCGTCGCGACGCAGGCGGCGGGACCCCGCACTGGGGCTGGGAGGGCGACGAGCGCGAGTGAGGCTCCGGGCGGCGTTCTCTCCCAGGGCGAACGCGGTCCGGTTGACCGCCCCCGTCACTCCCCGTAATATTCTTCGGGTGTGCGCTTTGTCGTGCGCTCGTGTCGTGCCTCCGGGCCGGCGCAGTGCCGCGCTTCGCTCCACCGGGTCCGCGAGGACCCGCGGGTTCGTCCGATCGGGCGGCCCCCACGGCATACCCCTCCTCCTCCAGGTCTCCGCTCGTCGGTGCCGAGAGGGAGTCGGGTCCAGATGAACTCGGCCGTCCCGGAGACGGGCAGGCCGAATGTCGACCATCGATCCGCTGTCACCGTGCAGCATTCAAGGAGCAAATCAGTGCCAACGATTCAGCAGTTGGTCCGAAAGGGACGCACGCCGAAGGTCACCAAGACCAAGGCGCCCGCCCTGAAGGCCAACCCCCAGCAGCGCGGCGTCTGCACGCGCGTCTACACGACCACGCCCAAGAAGCCGAACTCGGCCCTCCGCAAGGTGGCCCGCGTGAAGCTCTCCAACGGCACCGAGGTCACGGCCTACATCCCCGGTGAGGGCCACAACCTCCAGGAGCACTCGATGGTGCTCGTCCGCGGCGGTCGTGTGAAGGACCTCCCCGGTGTCCGCTACAAGATCGTTCGCGGCGCCCTGGACACCCAGGCCGTCAAGAACCGCAAGCAGGCTCGCAGCCGGTACGGCGCGAAGATGGAGAAGAAGTAATGCCTCGTAAGGGACCCGCTCCTAAGCGCCCCGTCGTCGCAGACCCCGTCTACGGCGCCCCGGTCGTCAGCCAGCTCGTGAACAAGATCCTCCTGGACGGCAAGAAGGGCCTCGCCGAGCGCATCGTCTACGGCGCGCTCGAGGGGGTCTCGACCAAGAACGGCCAGGACGCCGTCGTCACGCTCAAGAAGGCGCTCGACAACGTCCGTCCGACCCTCGAGGTCCGCAGCCGCCGCGTCGGCGGCTCGACCTACCAGGTCCCCGTCGAGGTCAAGCCGCACCGCGCCAACACCCTCGCCCTCCGCTGGCTCACCAGCTACGCGAAGGCCCGTCGCGAGAAGACGATGACCGAGCGTCTCATGAACGAGATCCTCGACGCGTCGAACGGTCTGGGCGCCGCTGTCAAGCGTCGCGAGGACACCCACAAGATGGCCGAGTCGAACAAGGCCTTCGCGCACTACCGCTGGTAGCGCACCCCGCGCCCGCCCCCGGCGAGCGCGACCCCCGGTCCCGCGGCGCGCGCCCTCGCGCGTGCGCCGCGGGACCGGACCCGGCGGCGGATCCTCGGATCCGGCGTGGACGGGCGACCGCCACCATCACGATCCCAGCCGATCGGCCATGAACCCGTTGCGCTGGCTCCATCACCTATCGGAGGAACTCCGTGGCACAAGATGTGCTCACCGACCTGAACAAGGTCCGCAACATCGGCATCATGGCCCACATCGATGCCGGCAAGACCACCACCACCGAGCGCATCCTGTTCTACACGGGTATCACGCACAAGATCGGTGAGGTCCACGACGGCGCCGCCACGATGGACTGGATGGCGCAGGAGCAGGAGCGCGGCATCACGATCACGTCCGCCGCGACGACGTGCTTCTGGAACAAGAACCAGATCAACATCATCGACACCCCCGGTCACGTCGACTTCACGGTCGAGGTCGAGCGCTCGCTGCGCGTCCTCGACGGCGCCGTCGCCGTCTTCGACGGCAAGGAGGGCGTCGAGCCCCAGTCCGAGACCGTCTGGCGTCAGGCCGACAAGTACGACGTCCCGCGCATCTGCTTCGTCAACAAGATGGACAAGCTCGGCGCCGACTTCTACTTCACCGTCGACACGATCATCAACCGCCTCGGCGCCAAGCCGCTGGTCATCCAGCTGCCCATCGGCGCGGAGTCCAGCTTCGAGGGTGTCGTCGACCTCGTCGAGATGCGCGCGCTCACGTGGCGCGGCGACTCGAAGGGTGACGTCGCGCTGGGCGCGAAGTACGAGATCGAGGAGATCCCCGCGGACCTGGCCGACAAGGCCGCCGAGTACCGCGAGAAGCTGCTCGAGACCGTCGCGGAGACCTCCGACGAGCTGCTCGAGAAGTACTTCGGCGGTGAGGAGCTCACGGTCGCGGAGATCAAGGGCGCCATCCGCAAGCTGACCGTCAACTCGGACATCTACCCCGTGCTCTGCGGCTCCGCGTTCAAGAACCGCGGCGTCCAGCCGATGCTCGACGCGGTCGTCGACTACCTCCCCTCCCCGCTCGACGTCCCCGCCATCGAGGCGCACGACGTCCGCGACGAGGAGAAGGTCATCATGCGCCACGCGGACTCGACCGAGCCCTTCTCGGCGCTCGCGTTCAAGGTCGCGGTGCACCCGTTCTTCGGTCGCCTCACCTACGTCCGCGTCTACTCGGGCAAGCTCGACTCCGGCGCCCAGGTCATCAACTCGACCAAGGGCAAGAAGGAGCGCATCGGCAAGATCTTCCAGATGCACTCCAACAAGGAGAACCCGGTCGACTCGGTCACCGCCGGCCACATCTACGCCGTCATCGGCCTCAAGGACACCACCACCGGTGACACCCTGAGCGACCCGACCGCGCAGGTCGTGCTCGAGTCGATGACCTTCCCGGAGCCCGTCATCGAGGTCGCCATCGAGCCCAAGACGAAGGCCGACCAGGAGAAGCTCGGCACCGCGATCCAGAAGCTCGCGGAGGAGGACCCCACCTTCCGCACCGAGCAGAACCAGGAGACCGGTCAGACGGTCATCAAGGGAATGGGCGAGCTGCACCTCGACATCCTGGTGGACCGCATGAAGCGCGAGTTCAACGTCGAGGCCAATGTCGGCAAGCCGCAGGTGGCCTACCGCGAGACGATCCGCCGCACGGTCGAGAAGTACGACTACACCCACAAGAAGCAGACGGGTGGCTCGGGCCAGTTCGCGAAGGTCCAGATCTCCATCGAGCCGATGGAGGTCGAGGCCGACAAGACCTACGAGTTCGTCAACGGCGTCACCGGTGGTCGCGTCCCCCGCGAGTACATCCCCTCGGTCGACGCGGGCATCCGCGACGCCATGCTGGTCGGCGTCCTCGCCGGCTACCCCATGGTGGGCATCAAGGCGACCCTGACCGACGGCGCGGCGCACGACGTCGACTCCTCGGAGATGGCGTTCAAGATCGCCGGCTCCATCGCGTTCAAGGAGGCCTCGCGCAAGGCGCAGCCGGTCCTCCTCGAGCCGCTGATGGCCGTCGAGGTCCGCACGCCCGAGGAGTACATGGGCGACGTCATCGGCGACCTCAACTCGCGTCGCGGGATGATCCAGTCGATGGAGGACGCCGCGGGCGTCAAGGTCATCAAGGCCAACGTCCCGCTGTCCGAGATGTTCGGCTACATCGGCGACCTGCGCTCGAAGACCTCGGGCCGCGCGGTCTACTCGATGACGTTCGAGACCTACGCCGAGGTCCCCAAGGCCGTGGCCGAGGAGATCGTCCAGAAGAACAAGGGCGAGTAGCACTCGTCCCACCCCCGCCGCGGTTCTGCGGAACCGCGGCGGGCCTGGTAGTGTCGTGCGGGTTTGCTGCCGCGTTCTGCGCGCCTCGGATCCTCATCGGATGGCCCGCGCGACCACTGCCGGTAACATACCTACACAAAACCCCCGCAAGTCCTCCTGTCCTCGTGCCGCCCCGTGCGGCGTCGGATGCGGATGCTTGCACCTAAGTCCTGAGGAGGACCCACAGTGGCTAAGGCCAAGTTCGAGCGGACCAAGCCGCACGTCAACATCGGAACCATCGGTCACGTCGACCACGGAAAGACCACCCTCACCGCGGCGATCTCGAAGGTTCTGGCGGACAAGTACCCGTCCGCGACCAACGTCCAGCGTGACTTCGCGTCGATCGACTCCGCTCCCGAGGAGCGCCAGCGCGGCATCACGATCAACATCTCGCACGTCGAGTACGAGACGCCGAAGCGCCACTACGCGCACGTCGACGCCCCCGGTCACGCCGACTACATCAAGAACATGATCACCGGCGCGGCTCAGATGGACGGCGCGATCCTCGTGGTCGCCGCCACCGACGGCCCGATGGCTCAGACCCGTGAGCACGTCCTCCTCGCCAAGCAGGTCGGCGTGCCCTACCTCCTCGTCGCCCTGAACAAGGCCGACATGGTGGACGACGAGGAGATCCTCGAGCTCGTCGAGCTCGAGGTCCGCGAGCTGCTGTCCTCGCAGGGCTTCCCCGGCGACGACGCCCCCGTGGTCCGCGTCTCCGGCCTCAAGGCCCTCGAGGGCGACGAGGCGTGGACCCAGTCCATCCTCGACCTCATGGACGCCGTCGACGCCTCCGTCCCGGACCCGATCCGCGACAAGGACAAGCCGTTCCTCATGCCGATCGAGGACGTCTTCACGATCACCGGTCGTGGAACCGTCGTCACCGGTCGCGCCGAGCGCGGCACCCTCTCGCTGAACTCCGAGGTCGAGATCGTCGGCATCCGCCCGACGCAGAAGACCACGGTCACCGGCATCGAGATGTTCCACAAGCAGCTCGACGAGGCCTGGGCCGGCGAGAACTGCGGTCTGCTCCTCCGCGGCACCAAGCGCGAGGACGTCGAGCGCGGCCAGGTCGTCGTCAAGCCGGGTTCGGTCACGCCGCACACGGACTTCGAGGGCACCGCGTACATCCTGTCCAAGGACGAGGGTGGGCGTCACAACCCGTTCTACGGGAACTACCGCCCCCAGTTCTACTTCCGCACCACCGACGTCACCGGCGTCATCACGCTGCCCGAGGGCACCGAGATGGTCATGCCCGGCGACACCACCGACATGACGGTCGCGCTGATCCAGCCGATCGCCATGGAGGAGGGCCTCGGCTTCGCCATCCGTGAGGGTGGCCGCACCGTGGGTGCCGGAACGGTCACCAAGATCGTCAAGTAGGTTCTCCTACTGATCTCTCGAGAGGGGTCGTCCGCTTCGGCGGGCGGCCCCTCTCGTCGTTCCCGGTGTAGGTCGGGCCCGGTCTCGATCCGCTCCGCGGAGGCTGACTAGCGTGGGAGGCATGCCCTTCGTGAAGACGAACCCGTCCGCTCCCGCGCAGTTCTTCGAGTGGGAGGCGGCGGGTCTGCGCTGTCTGGCCGAGGCCGAGGCGGCCGGGGGAGCCCGCTGTGCCGAGGTGCTGCTCGTCGAGCCCGGCCGCATCGAGCTCGAGGAGGTCCGCTCCGCCCGCCCGACGCGGGAGGCCGCCCGGCGCTTCGGCGGCGCCCTCGCGCGCACGCACGATGCGGGAGCCGCCGCCTTCGGTGCGCCGCCGGCCGGCTGGTCCGGCCCCGCCTTCATCGGGCGCCGCACGATGCCCTGCACTCCGGCGGACTCCTGGGGTCGCTTCTACGCGGACCAGCGGGTCCGGCCCTTCCTCCGCCCGGCCCTCGAGGCGGGGAACCTGTCCTCCGCCGACGCCCGCACCGTCGAGAGCGCCGTCGACCTCGTCCGGGCCGGAGCCTTCGACGACGACGACGTCCCGGCGCGCCTCCACGGTGACCTCTGGAACGGCAACGTGCTGTGGTCGGACGAGGGCACGGTGCTGATCGACCCGGCCGCGCACGCCGGCCACCGCGAGACCGACCTCGCCATGCTGGCGCTGTTCGGGCTGCCGCACCTCGACGACGTCCTCGCCGGCTACCAGGAGGTCCACCCGCTGCGCCCCGGATCCGAGGACCGCGTGCCGCTGCACCAGCTCCATCCGCTCGCGGTGCACGCCGCCGGCCACGGACCCTCCTACGGCCGGGCCCTCGCCGATGCCGCGGCCCGCGTCCTCGCTCTCTGATCTCCCCGGCGCGTCCCGCACCGTTCGTCCAGGCGGTGTCGCCACACTGAGGCTCGCGCGGCCCCCTGCCCGCACGGATCAAGGAGGAACCATGGTGGACTTCGGCAAGCTCGGACGACAGGCCGGCGAGCTGCTCAACAGCAAGAAGGTCCAGGAGACGCTCCGCAGCGAGAAGGCGGAGGGCGTCTCGGACCAGGTGCTCGAGAAGACCGGCGACATCGCGAGCCGCCTCACCAAGGGCAAGTACGACGACCGCATCGAGGACCTCAAGCGCCAGGCCGACAAGCGCCTCGGCAACGAGTAGCGCAGGGCCGGGGGCGCCCGTCAACCCGCTGACGGTGCCGGAGCCCCCGCCCTATCGTCGGGTCGATGGCCGATCCGCTCACTCAACGACTCCGCCGGACCGACTCGAGCGGTCGCGGCTACAGCCGGGTCCGTTCCGGTACCGGATTCAGCTACCGCGACCCCAAGGGCGCCACGGTCACGGACCCCGAGCTGCGGGCCCGCTTCGACCACCTCGGCATCCCGCCGGCCTGGCAGGAGGTCTGGATCGCGCCGTACCCCAACGGGCACATCCAGGCCACGGGCGTCGACGGCGCCGGCCGCCGGCAGTACATCTACCATCCGACCTGGCGCGAGCAGAAGGACCGGATCAAGTTCGACCGGGCGCTCCGGCTCGCGGAGGCCCTCCCCGGCGCCCGACGCCGGGTGACGATCGCCCTGCGCGACGAAGGGCCCACCCGCGAGCGCGCGCTGGCGACCGGCTTCCGGATGCTCGACACCGGCTCGCTGCGGGTCGGCAGCGAGCAGTACGCGAAGGAGCACGGCAGCATCGGCCTCACGACGCTGCTCTGCTCACACGCGACGACGCACGGCGACCGCGTCGCACTCGCCTTCCCGGGCAAGAGCCACCAGGCCTGGACGAGCGAGATCCTCGATCACGACCTGGCCCGCGTGGTCCGGGCGCTGAAGCGCCGCGGCCCGAACGCCCGGCTCCTGGCCTGGAAGGACGGCCGCGTCTGGCGCCCGGTCTCCGCGGCCGACATCAACGACTACGTGCGCGAGCGCGCCGGCGACGACTTCACGGCGAAGGACTTCCGCACCCTGCACGGCACCGTCGCCGCCGCGCTGAGTCTCGCGAAGGCGGGACCGCAGCCCACCCAGCGGCTGCGCACGAGGGCGATCTCGCAGGCGATGAAGGACGCGTCGGAGGTGCTCGGGAACACGCCGACCGTGGCTCGCGCGAGCTACGTCGACCCCCGGGTGCTCGATCACTTCCGGGCGGGCGAGACGATCGATCCGTCCCGGCCCGGCTCGGCCGAGACGACGTTGCGCGCTCTGCTCTTCGAGTGAGCGGCCCGCGTCGGCCGGACCCGTTGAGGCCCGGGATTCCGCGGGCGGACGTCCGCGGCCACCGACCTCCGCGCCGCGACACGCCCGGGTTGCACGGGTGCTGGATCCGTGAGAGACTCTTCTAGTTCAAAATTTCCGCCCGCGCAGCGTGCTGCGAGGGGGTGGAACACTGCCAGGCAGTGCCGAGACGGCGCCCCAGCGGCTCGACCCGAGAGGGCGGCCCCGCGAGTGCGACGTCGAGGCGGCGGGTAGCAGAACGACAACAACCGACAACTCAACGGGCTCTCCGTGCGTCGTGCGTTCTGCACGGCTCTCAGAGCGCCTCGAGCGCGGTGCTTTTGACAGAAGAACACTGGTGCACTTCCTCCGGTTCTCCGGATGTTCCTTCGCGAGCGCGTCCTATGCGACACGAGCCCGGCTCCGGCCGGGGGAGTGGCGTACGACGCAATAACAAGAGAGTGAGAGATCACACATGGCGGGACAGAAGATCCGCATCCGACTGAAGTCGTACGACCACGAGGTCATCGACACGTCGGCGCGCAAGATCGTCGACACGGTGACCCGTGCCGGTGCAACGGTCGTCGGCCCCGTGCCGCTTCCGACCGAGAAGAACGTGGTCTGCGTGATCCGTTCTCCCCACAAGTACAAGGACAGCCGCGAGCACTTCGAGATGCGCACCCACAAGCGCCTCATCGACATCATCGACCCGACGCCCAAGGCCGTCGACTCGCTGATGCGCCTCGACCTCCCGGCCGACGTCAACATCGAGATCAAGCTCTAAGGAGGAGTGCCACCATGTCTGTCACTGTTTCCCCCACGCTGAAGACCAGCAAGGGCCTCCTCGGCACGAAGCTCGGCATGACCCAGGTCTGGGACGAGAACAACAAGCTCGTCCCCGTCACGGTCATCGAGATCAGCCCCAACGTCGTGACCCAGGTCCGCACGGAGGAGAAGGACGGCTACACCGCCGTCCAGCTCGCCGCCGGTGCGATCGACCCGCGCAAGGTGAACAAGCCCGCCGCCGGTCACTTCGACGCCGCGGGCGTCACCCCCCGCCGCCACCTCACCGAGGTCCGCACCTCCGACGCCGCCGACTACTCGGCCGGCCAGGAGCTGACCGTGGACGCCGTCTTCGAAGCCGGCACCAAGGTCGACGTCGTCGGCACCTCCAAGGGCAAGGGCTTCGCCGGTGTCATGAAGCGTCACAACTTCAAGGGCGTCTCGGCTTCGCACGGTTCGCACCGCAACCACCGCAAGCCCGGCTCCATCGGCGCCTCCTCGACCCCCAGCCGTGTCTTCAAGGGCATGCGCATGGCCGGTCGCATGGGTGGCGAGCGCGTCACCGTGCTCAACCTCAAGGTGCACTCCGTCGACGCCGAGAAGGGTCTGCTGCTCGTCAAGGGCGCCGTCCCCGGTGCGCGCGGTCGCCTCGTGTTCGTTCGCAACGCCGTGAAGGGAGCGTAGTTCCATGGCTACCTCTGTCGACATCATCGACGTCCAGGGCAACAAGTCGGGCGCGTTCGAGCTCCCCGCCGAGCTCTTCGACGTCCAGACCAACATCCCCCTGATCCACCAGGTCGTCGTGGCGCAGCTCGCCGCGGCGCGCCAGGGCACCCACTCCACGAAGAACCGTGGCGAGGTCTCGGGAGCCGGCCGCAAGCCGTTCAAGCAGAAGGGAACCGGTCGCGCTCGTCAGGGCTCGATCCGCGCCCCGCACATGACCGGTGGTGGCGTGGTCCACGGACCGACCCCCCGCAGCTACGCGCAGCGCACCCCCAAGAAGATGATCGCCGCAGCCCTGCTCGGTGCTCTCTCGGACCGCGCCCGCGGCTCGCGCGTGCACGTGGTCGAGTCCCTCGCCCTCGGCGAGACCCCGAAGACGAAGGACGTCCTCGTCCTGCTCGATGCCCTCTCGGTGTCGCGCAACGTCCTCGTGGTCCTCGAGCGCGACGACTTCATCGCCGAGCTCTCGCTCCGCAACGTGCCGTTCGTGCACATCCTGCCGTCCGACCAGCTCAACGCGTACGACGTGCTCGTCTCCGACGACATCGTCTTCACGAAGGCCGCACTCGACGCGTTCGTCGCCTCGAAGTCCGGCGCCAAGAAGGAAGAGGTGAACGCATGAGCCAGTCCGCCGCGTTCAACAAGGACCCCCGCGACGTCATCATCTCGCCGGTGGTCTCGGAGAAGTCCTACGGCCTGATCGACGAGGGCAAGTACACCTTCGTCGTCGACCCGCGCTCCAACAAGACCGAGATCAAGCTCGCCATCGAGAAGATCTTCGGTGTCCAGGTCGCGTCGATCAACACGCTGAACCGTCAGGGCAAGACCCGCCGCACGAAGTTCGGGGCCGGCAAGCGCAAGGACACCAAGCGCGCGATCGTCACGCTGAAGTCCGGCTCCATCGACATCTTCACGAGCGTCGGCTGAGCCGAAGAAGCGTAGAGGAAACAGACAATGGCTATTCGTAAGTACAAGCCCACGACCCCCGGTCGCCGCGGCTCCAGCGTTGCCGACTTCGCCGAGATCACCCGATCGACGCCCGAGAAGTCGCTCCTTCGCCCGCTGTCCAAGACCGGTGGCCGCAACAACTCCGGTCGCATCACGACGCGTCACATCGGTGGTGGCCACAAGCGCCAGTACCGTCTGATCGACTTCCGTCGGAATGACAAGGACGGCATCAACGCCAAGGTCGCTCACATCGAGTACGACCCCAACCGCACCGCGCGCATCGCGCTGCTCCACTTCGTGGACGGCACCAAGCGCTACATCCTGGCTCCGAACAAGCTCTCGCAGGGCGACGTCGTGGAGTCGGGCTCGGGTGCCGACATCAAGCCCGGCAACAACCTGCCGCTGCGCAACATCCCGACCGGTACGGTCATCCACGCCATCGAGATCAAGCCGGGTGGCGGCGCCAAGCTCGCCCGCTCGGCCGGCACCTCGGTCCGCCTCGTCGCCAAGGACGGCCCCTACGCGCAGCTCCGCCTGCCGTCGGGCGAGATCCGCAACGTCGACGCGCGCTGCCGCGCCACGATCGGCGAGGTCGGCAACGCCGAGCAGTCGAACATCAACTGGGGCAAGGCCGGCCGCATGCGCTGGAAGGGCGTCCGCCCGACCGTCCGCGGTGTCGCGATGAACCCGGTCGACCACCCCCACGGTGGTGGAGAGGGCAAGACCTCCGGTGGTCGCCACCCGGTCAGCCCCTGGGGCCAGTCCGAGGGACGCACCCGTCGCCCCAACAAGGAGAGCGACAAGCTCATCGTTCGCCGCCGCACCGCCGGTAAGAAGCGCAAGTAGGAGTTGTAGAAGATGCCTCGCAGTCTCAAGAAGGGCCCCTTCGTTGACGACCACCTGCTCCGCAAGGTGTTCACCGCCAACGAAGCCGGCAACAAGAACGTCATCAAGACCTGGTCGCGCCGCTCGATGATCATCCCGGCGATGCTGGGTCACACCATCGCGGTCCACGACGGTCGCAAGCACATCCCCGTGTTCGTGACCGAGACCATGGTCGGCCACAAGCTCGGCGAGTTCGCCCCCACTCGGACCTTCCGCGGTCACGAGAAGGACGACAAGAAGGGCCGTCGCCGCTGACGCGGCGACGAGAAGGAGGAGAGAAATGGTGGAGTCGATCGCACGCGTGCGACACATCCGCGTCACCCCCCAGAAGGCTCGCCGTGTCGTGAACCTGATCCGCGGGAAGCAGGCGGAGGAGGCCCTGGCCATCCTCAAGTTCGCCCCGCAGGGTGCGTCCGAGCCCGTCTACAAGCTCGTCGCCTCGGCGATGGCCAACGCTCGCGTCAAGGCCGATGCCTCGAACGAGTACCTCGACGACCAGGACCTGTTCGTGTCCCGCGCCTTCGTCGATGAGGGAACCACCCTCAAGCGATTCCAGCCCCGTGCTCAGGGTCGTGCCTTCCGCATCAACAAGCGCACCAGCCACATCACCGTCGTGCTGGCCACTCCTGAGGAGGGGACCAAGTAATGGGTCAGAAAGTAAACCCCTACGGTTTCCGTCTGGGAATCACCACCGACCACGTGTCGCGCTGGTTCTCCGACAGCACCAAGAAGGGCCAGCGGTACAGCGACTTCCTCGCTGAGGACGTCAAGATCCGCCGGCTCCTCGCCACGCAGCTCGACCGCGCGGGCGTCGCCCGCATCGAGATCGAGCGCACCCGCGACCGCGTCCGCGTCGACATCCACACCGCCCGCCCGGGCATCGTGATCGGTCGCCGCGGCGCCGAGGCCGAGCGCATCCGCGCCGACCTCGAGAAGCTCACCGCCAAGCAGATCCAGCTGAACATCCTCGAGGTGAAGAACCCCGAGGCCGAGGCTCAGCTGGTCGCGCAGGGCATCGCCGAGCAGCTCTCCGCCCGCGTGGCCTTCCGCCGCGCGATGCGCAAGGGTCTGCAGGGCGCGCAGCGCGCCGGCGCCAAGGGCGTCCGCATCCAGGTCTCCGGCCGCCTCGGCGGCGCCGAGATGAGCCGCTCGGAGTTCTACCGCGAGGGACGCGTGCCGCTGCACACCCTCCGCGCGAACATCGACTACGGCTTCTACGAGGCGAAGACCACCTTCGGCCGCATCGGCGTGAAGGTCTGGATCTACAAGGGCGACATCACCAACAAGGAGCTCGCTCGGGAGCAGGCGAACAGCAAGTCGTCGCGCCCCGAGCGCAGCGACCGTCCGCGTCGCGCCCCCCGCCAGCAGAGCGAGGCGCCCGTCGCAGCAGGAGTTGAGGCATAACCATGTTGATTCCGCGTCGAGTCAAGCACCGCAAGCAGCACCACCCGGGCCGTTCCGGCCAGGCCACCGGTGGCACCAAGGTGTCGTTCGGTGAGTACGGCATCCAGGCCCTCACCCCGGCCTACGTGACCAACCGTCAGATCGAGTCCGCTCGTATCGCCATGACGCGCCACATCAAGCGCGGTGGAAAGGTGTGGATCAACATCTACCCCGACCGCCCGCTGACCAAGAAGCCCGCCGAGACCCGCATGGGTTCCGGAAAGGGCTCGCCGGAGTGGTGGGTCGCGAACGTCAAGCCGGGTCGCGTCCTCTTCGAGGTCGCCGGCGTCGACGAGCAGCTCGCTCGTGAGGCCATGACCCGTGCCATCCACAAGCTGCCCCTCAAGGCACGCATCATCAAGCGCGAGGAGGGAGACGCATAATGGCGATCGGATCCAAGGAGCTCGTTCCCACCGAGCTCGACACCTTCGAGGACGAGCGTCTCGTCTCGGAGCTGAAGAAGGCCAAGGAGGAGCTGTTCAACCTCCGCTTCCAGTCGGCCACCGGCCAGCTGGACACCAACGGCCGTCTGCGTGCCGTCAAGCGCGACATCGCCCGCATCTACACGGTCATCCGTGAGCGCGAGCTGGGCATCCGCGCCACCCCCGCCCCCGTCGAGGCTCCGGCCAAGGCGGAGAAGAAGCCGAAGACCAAGAAGGCCGCCAAGGCCGAGGTCGCGGCGACCGAGTCGAACGAGGAGGCCAAGTAATGGCAACCGTCACTGACAGCGCCGGCCACGAGTCGGCCGCCCACGACATCAAGGAGGCGGGCGCTCGCGGTTACCGCAAGACCCGTCGCGGCTACGTGACCAGCGACAAGATGGACAAGACCATCGTCGTCGAGGTCGAGGACCGGGTGAAGCACCCGCTGTACGGCAAGGTCATCCGCCGCACGTCCAAGGTCAAGGTCCACGACGAGCTGAACTCCGCCGGCATCGGCGACTCCGTCGTCATCAGCGAGACCCGTCCCCTCAGCGCCACCAAGCGCTGGCGCCTGGTCGAGATCCTCGAGAAGGCCAAGTAGGCCCCGGCCCGCTTGAGTTAGCAGGAGAGACACATGCTTCAGCAAGAATCCCGAGTCAAGGTCGCCGACAACACCGGCGCCAAGATGCTCCTCACCATCCGCGTGCTCGGTGGCTCCGGCCGCCGCTACGCCGGCCTCGGTGACGTCATCGTCGCGACCGTCAAGGACGCGATCCCCGGCGGAAACGTCAAGAAGGGCGATGTGGTCAAGGCCGTCATCGTCCGCACCATCAAGCAGACCCGTCGTCCCGACGGCTCGTACATCAAGTTCGACGAGAACGCCGCCGTGATCCTGAAGAACGACGGGGACCCCCGCGGCACCCGCATCTTCGGACCGGTCGGTCGCGAGCTCCGCGACAAGAAGTTCATGAAGATCGTCTCGCTGGCACCGGAGGTTATCTAGTCATGGCCAAGATCAAGAAGGGTGACCTCGTGCAGGTCATCTCGGGCGCGACCCAGGCCCGCGGCGGAGACCGCGGCAAGCAGGGCAAGGTTCTCGAGGTCCTGGTCGAGAAGAACCGCGTCGTCGTCGAGGGTGTGAACTTCGTCAAGAAGCACAACCGCGTCGGCCAGTCGCAGCGCGGCTCGAAGGAGGGCGGCATCGAGACCATCGAGGCCCCCCTCCACATCTCGAACGTCGCGGTCGTCGACCCGAAGACCAAGAAGCCGACCCGGGTCGGCCACCGCAACGTGGCCGTCACCAAGGACGGCGTGACCAAGACGGTTCGCGTTCGCTACGCGAAGGCGTCGGGTGAGGAACTGTAATGACTGACACCACCGCAGTGGCTGCGAAGGTTCAGCCGCGGCTCAAGGCCAAGTACCAGGCCGACATCATCCCCGCTCTCAAGGAGCAGTTCGGCTTCTCGAACATCCACCAGGTCCCCGGCCTGGTCAAGGTGGTCGTGAACACCGGAGTCGGCGAGGCTGCCCGCGACGGCAAGATCATCGACGGCGCCATCAAGGACCTCACCGCGATCACGGGCCAGAAGCCCCAGGTCACGAAGGCCCGCAAGTCCATCGCGCAGTTCAAGCTGCGCGAGGGCCAGGCCATCGGCGCACACGTCACCCTCCGCGGTGACCGCGCGTGGGAGTTCCTGGACCGCCTGCTCTCGGTGGCGCTGCCGCGCATCCGCGACTTCCGCGGTCTGTCGGACCGCCAGTTCGACGGCAACGGCAACTACACCTTCGGCATCACGGAGCAGTCGATCTTCCACGAGATCGACCAGGACCGCATCGACCGCGTCCGCGGCTTCGACGTGACCGTGGTCACCACCGCGAAGACCGACGACGAGGGTCGCGCGCTGCTCAAGCAGCTCGGCTTCCCGTTCAAGTCGGCGGACAACGCGTAGCACGACCCCCGAGGCCGGAGGGCGGATCACCCGCCCTCCGGCCTCGCTGTGCACCCGCCCGCCCCGCGGCGCGGAAGCACTCTCAGAGCTCAGGTCCTCTCCCGGGAGGATCGGCCGTCGGCCCTCGACCGCCGGCCTTCAGCCGTGTACCATGGCTCGTTGGCCTGCGCTCGCGCGGCCGCATGGGCGTCGACGTCGTCGGCGCCGTCCCACACCACAGGTCGTCACTCTTGTAAAGGGTGCCGAAACCAGGCGAGAAAGGCACCATCAGCCATGACCATGACTGATCCGGTCGCAGATCTGCTGACCAGAATCCGCAACGCGAACTCCGCGCACCACGACTCCATCGCCCTCCCCGGCTCGAAGCTCAAGGCGAACATCGCCGAGATCCTCAAGCGCGAGGGCTACATCTCCGACTGGAAGGTCGAGGAGGCGCGCGTCGGCACGACGCTCTCCATCTCCCTCAAGTACGGACCGAACCGCGAGCGCTCCATCGCCGGCATCAAGCGCGTCTCGAAGCCCGGCCTGCGCGTCTACGCGAAGTCGACCGAGATCCCCACCGTCCTCGGTGGCCTCGGCGTCGCCATCCTGTCCACGTCGAGCGGTCTGCTGACCGACCGTCAGGCCGAGAAGAAGGGCGTGGGTGGGGAGATCCTCGCCTACGTGTGGTAACCCCATGTCGCGAATCGGAAGACTCCCCATCGAGATCCCGGCGGGCGTCGACGTCTCCGTCGCCGGATCCCTCGTCACCGTCAAGGGCCCCAAGGGCGAGCTGACCGTCCCGGTCGCCAGCCCGATCCAGGTCGCCGTCGAAGGCGGCCAGGTCCTGGTCTCCCGCCCCGACGACGAGCGCGAGTCGCGCTCGCTCCACGGCCTCACCCGGACGCTCATCGCGAACGACATCATCGGTGTCACGCAGGGCTACTCCAAGGGCCTCGAGGTCGTCGGAACCGGTTACCGCGTGCTGGTGAAGGGCTCGGACATCGAGTTCGCCCTCGGCTTCTCGCACCCGGTCGTCGTCACCCCTCCCGCGGGCATCTCGTTCACGGTCGAGGGCAACAACAAGGTCACCGTGCACGGCATCTCCAAGCAGGCCGTCGGTGAAGTGGCCGCCAACATTCGTAAGATCCGCAAGCCCGAGCCCTACAAGGGCAAGGGCGTGCGCTACGCCGGCGAGGTCGTTCGCCGCAAGGCCGGAAAGAGCGGTAAGTGATCATGGGACTCGGAACCAGAGGAAAGAGCAAGTCCGCTGCGCGCGGTCGTCGTCACGACCGTCTGCGCAAGAAGGTCGTCGGCTCCGCCGAGCGCCCCCGTCTCGTCGTCAACCGATCGGCCCGTCACGTCTTCGTGCAGATCGTCGACGACTCGCTGGGCCGCACCCTCGCGTCCGCGTCGACCCTCGAGGCCGACCTCCGCGTGTTCGACGGTGACAAGACCGCCAAGGCCCGCCGGGTCGGCGAGCTTCTCGCCGAGCGCGCGAAGACCGCAGGAGTCGAGGCGGTCGTCTTCGACCGCGGAGGCAACAAGTACGCCGGTCGCGTCGCCGCGATCGCCGATGGAGCACGAGAGGCAGGGCTCAACCTGTGACCGCCGCAGAGAGCAAGGAACCCGAGGTCGCCGCCGTGTCGGAGGCCCCCGTCGAGACCGCTGCGTCCACGCAGCCCCAGCAGGAGGCTCGCGAGCCCCGTCGTGGCGGCCGTGACCGCAACCAGGGTGGCCGCGACCGCGGTGGCCGCGACTCCGAGAAGAGCCAGTTCCTCGAGCGCGTCGTGACCATCAACCGCGTGTCGAAGGTCGTCAAGGGCGGTCGTCGCTTCAGCTTCACCGCGCTCGTCGTCGTCGGCGACGGCAACGGACTCGTCGGAGTCGGCTACGGCAAGGCCCGCGAGGTCCCCACCGCCATCTCCAAGGGCGTCGAGGAGGCGAAGAAGAACTTCTTCCGCGTCCCGCGCGTCGGCTCGACCATTCCGCACCCCGTCCAGGGTGAGGCCGCTGCCGGTGTCGTGCTCCTGCGCCCCGCGTCGTCGGGTACCGGTGTCATCGCCGGCGGTCCCGTCCGCGCCGTGCTCGAGTGCGCCGGCATCCACGACGTCCTGAGCAAGTCGCTCGGCTCGTCGAACACCATCAACATCGTCCACGCGACGGTGACGGCCCTGCAGCAGCTCGAGGAGCCGCGCGCCGTCGCCGCTCGTCGCGGGCTCGACTTCGACCAGGTCGCGCCGCCCCGGCTCGTCCGTGCCGAGGCCGACGCCCTCGCCGCCGCGTCCAAGTCGAAGGCAGGTGCCTGATGGCCCAGCTCAAGGTGACCCAGATCAAGTCGAAGGTCAGCGAGAAGCAGTACCAGCGCGACACGCTGCGCTCGCTCGGCCTCAGGAAGATCGGTCAGAGCGTCGTCCGCGAGGACAACTCTCAGAACCGCGGATACGTGAAGACCGTCGCCCACCTGGTGAAGGTCGAGGAGATTGACTAATGGCTGAGAAGAACCAGGCCGTCGCGGAGTCCACGACTCCCGCGCAGGCCTCGACCAAGGAGCACGTGCTCAAAGTCCACCACCTCCGACCCGCAGTGGGCGCCAAGAAGGCGAAGACTCGCGTCGGCCGCGGTGAGGGATCCAAGGGAAAGACCGCCGGTCGCGGCACCAAGGGCACCAAGGCCCGCTACCAGGTGCGCGTCGGCTTCGAGGGTGGGCAGATGCCGCTGCACATGCGCACCCCGAAGCTCCGCGGGTTCAAGAACCCGTTCCGCGTCGAGTACCAGGTCGTGAACCTGTCCGCTCTCGCGGAGCTCTACCCTCAGGGCGGCGACGTCACCATCAGCGACCTGGTCGCGAAGGGTGCCGTCCGCAAGAACGAGAAGGTCAAGGTTCTCGGCGACGGGGACATTGCGGTTACGCTGAACGTCGCGGTCGACAAGGTCTCCAGCTCTGCCGAGCAGAAGATCGTCGCCGCGGGCGGATCCATCAAGTAGCACCAGCAGCTTGTCGGTCGGGCTTGCCACGACGACTCCCCACGGGCACCTCGCCCCTGGAGAGCGCGTGGCAAGCTCGACCTGTATCCCGCACCAAGAACTGAGCAGGAGACCCTAGGTAGATGTTTGGCGCCGTAGCGCGGATCTTCCGCACCCCCGACCTCCGCCGCAAGATCGGCTTCACCCTCGCGATCGTGGCGATCTTCCGGCTGGGATCCTTCATCCCCGCTCCGTTCGTCGACTTCGAGGCCGTCCAGGCCTGCCTCGCCGGCAACCAGGGCACCTCGGGTCTCTACGAGCTCGTGAACCTCTTCAGCGGTGGAGCCCTGCTCCAGCTGTCGATCTTCGCGCTCGGCATCATGCCGTACATCACGGCGTCGATCATCGTGCAGCTCCTGCGCGTGGTCATCCCGCACTTCGAGACCCTCTACAAGGAGGGCCAGTCGGGCCAGGGCCGTCTGACGCAGTACACCCGCTATCTCACGATCGCGCTGGGCGTCCTGCAGTCGACCACCCTCATCACCGTCGCCCGCTCGGGCGCGCTGTTCGGCAACTCCGGTGTCCCGGAGTGCTCGGCGCTCATCATCACCGACGAGTGGTACTCCATCCTGCTCATGGTCATCACCATGACCGCGGGCACCGGCATCATCATGTGGATGGGCGAGCTCATCACCGAGCGCGGCATCGGCAACGGCATGTCGCTCCTGATCTTCACCTCGATCGCCGCCCAGTTCCCCACCTCGCTCTGGTCGATCGCGCAGTCGCGCGGCTTCGAGACCTTCCTCCTGGTCCTCGCGGTCGGGCTCGTGCTCGTCGTCGCGGTCGTCTTCGTCGAGCAGTCGCAGCGGCGGATCCCCGTGCAGTACGCCAAGCGGATGGTCGGGCGCAGAACGTACGGCGGCAACAACACGTACATCCCGATCAAGGTCAACATGGCCGGCGTCGTGCCCGTCATCTTCGCCTCGTCGCTGCTGTACCTGCCCGCGCTCATCGCGCAGTTCAACCAGCCCGCGGCCGGCCAGGAGGCGCCGTTCTGGGTGACCTGGATCACGAACTATCTCACCAAGGGCGATCACCCGCTCTACATGGCGCTGTACTTCCTGCTGATCGTCGGCTTCACCTACTTCTACGTCGCGATCACCTTCAACCCGGACGAGGTCGCCGACAACATGAAGCGCTACGGCGGCTTCATCCCCGGCATCCGCGCCGGCCGTCCGACCGCCGAGTACCTGAACTACGTGCTGACCCGGGTGACGCTGCCCGGCTCGGTCTACCTCGGTCTGATCGCGCTCGTGCCCCTCGTGGCGCTCGCGCTCGTCGGCGCCAACCAGAACTTCCCGTTCGGCGGCACGTCCATCCTGATCATCGTCGGAGTCGGACTCGAGACGGTGAAGCAGATCGACTCCCAGCTGCAGCAGCGCCACTACGAAGGGCTCCTCCGATGACCTCGACCCCGGTCGGCTTCCGTCTGCTGCTGATCGGCCCTCCGGGCGCCGGCAAGGGGACTCAGGCCGCTCGGCTCAGCGAGGTCCTGAAGGTCCCCGCGATCTCGACCGGAGACATCTTCCGCGCCAACGTCGCCAACGAGACCGAGCTCGGCCTGCAGGCCAAGTCCTACCTCGACGCCGGCCGCTACGTGCCCGACGAGCTCACGAACGCGATCGTGCACGACCGGCTGCAGGAGGCCGACGTCTCGACGGGCTTCCTCCTCGACGGCTACCCGCGCACCACGGAGCAGGTCGACGAGCTCGACCGCATCGTCGCGGCCGACGGCAACCGGCTCGACGCGGTCGTGCAGCTGACCGCCGACCCCGACGAGGTCGTCGCGCGTCTGCTCAAGCGCTCCGCGGAGCAGGGCCGCAGCGACGACACCGAGGAGGTCATCCGGCACCGTCTCGCCCTCTACGAGGAGCAGACCGCGCCGCTGATCGACATCTACGCCGCGCGCGGGCTCGTCATCGTCGTCGACGGCCTCGGCCCGGTCGACGAGGTCACCGAGCGCATCGTCGTCGCCCTCGAGGGCCACCGCGTCGGTCGCCTCGTCGGCGACTCGCCGGCGGCCTGACCCGTGGCGCTGCGCTCCTCTCTCTACAAGACGCCTGCCCAGCTGCGATCGATGATCGCGCCCGGGCTGGCGACCGCCGCGTCTCTCGACGCTGTCCGTGCCGCCGTGCGACCCGGCGTCAGCACGCTCGAGCTCGACGCGATCGCCGAGGCTGCAATCGTCGCGCTCGGCGGGCACTCGAACTTCCAGCTCGTGCCCGGCTACCGGCACACGATCTGCGCCTCGGTGAACGAGGAGGTCGTGCACGGGATCCCCGGCGGCCGCGTCCTCGAGCCCGGCGACATCGTCTCCATCGACAGCGGCGCCGAGATCGACGGCTGGAACGGCGACTCCGCCATGACGATCGTCCTGCCCGACGTCGAGCGCCCCGACGAGGTCGCGCGCCGCGAGGCCCTGTCCCGCGTCACCGAGGGCTCGCTCTGGCGGGGCATCGCAGCTCTCGCGTCCGCCCGGCACCTCAACGAGGTGGGCGCGGCGATCGAGGAGTACATCGAGGACGAGGCGGAGGCCTCCGGCGCCGTCTACGGCATCCTCACCGACTACATCGGCCACGGCATCGGCCGGACGATGCACGAGGCGCCGCCGGTGTTCAACTACCGGGTCCGCCAGCGCGGCCCGGAGGTGAAGCCCGGCCTCGTCGTCGCCATCGAGCCGATGGTCACCGCGGGCAGCGCCGAGACGGTCGTCCGCGAGGACGAGTGGACCGTCGCCACCATCGACGGCAGCATGTCGGCGCACTGGGAGCACTCGGTCGCGGTGCACCGCGACGGCATCTGGGTGACGACGCTCGCCGACGGCGGCGCCGCCGGCCTCGCGCAGTACGGGATCGTGCCGACGCCGATCGCGTAGTAAGGACTTCGTCGCGGTGATGCGACCCATTGAGGGTCGCCGTCGCGTTGTCGAGTCTTCCGCGGTGAGGGCGGTCCACTGGACCGCCCGGCTGGCCGCCTTGGAGAGGCTGGTCAGGGTGACCGACAGCTAGCTGTCGATCACCCTGACCAGCTCCTCGATGAAGCCGCCGAAGTCCGCGGAGCGGCGGATCAGGCGCTGCACCTCCGCGCGGTCGGCGAAGACCTCGACGAACTGGTCGAAGACGGACTGGAAGCTGCTGCGGCCGGCCGAGGCGAAGGCGATCATCGCGATCACGTTCACCCGCTGCTCGCCCCACGCCATCGGCACGTCGTTGACGACGATGGCGATCGCGGTCCGACGCGCGCTCATCGCCATCGCGTGCGGGACGGCGAGGTTGTCGGTGAACGCGGTGGAGCTCATCCGCTCGCGCTCGATCGCGCCGTCGACGTAGTCCTCGTCGATGATGCCGCCGGCGATCATCCGCTCGCCGAGCAGCCGGATCATCGCGGCTTCGTCGCGGGCGTGCACGTTCCGGAAGAAGAGCGACTCGTCGAAGAACTGCAGCAGCTCGTCCTTGATCCGCGCGCGGCGCCGGTGCCGGCGCACCCGGGCGATCGCACGGCGCACGGCGTCCACGTCGTGGTCGGTGAGGAACGGCTGCACCACGACGACGTCCTCGGAGGCGGGCCGCTCGTCGATCGTGGTGATCACCAGATCCGCGGTCAGGCGGTCCCAGTCGACGTCGCTCCGGGTGATCAGCGAGCGGACCTCCACCTCGGTGCCGAGCGAGCGCTCGACCCGCAGCCGCAGCATGTGCGCGAGGTCGTAGTAGTTCGGGCAGACGATGACGCAGGAGAGCCGCTCCTCGCGCCGGGACACCCGCTCGAGGAAGGAGCCGACGTGCAGGGCGATGTAGGCGATCTCGTCCTCGTTGACGGTGATCCCGCGCAGGCGCTGCAGTCCGCTCGCGAGGAACACCGCGATCTCGTAGGTCATCGGGAAGCTGGTCTTGATCGAGCGGGTGAGCGGGTTCCGTGAGTAGCCGCCCTCGGCCGCCCGCGCGACGAGGTTCCGCACGTGCAGCGCGAGGCGGACGATGAAGCCCTCGTCGTCGAGGTCGACGAGGTACGCCTCGTTCACATCCGCGACGAGCTCGCGGACGACGGCGACGTCCTCCGGATCGAGGTAGTTCTCGACGACGGCGGCGACGGGCTCGTTCTGCCCCGGCGTCGCCACCCGCGTCGTCATCAGGATCGCCAGCTGGGCGAGCTCGGCGTCGGTGAGCCGCGTGGCGAAGTGGCGCTCGACGAGCTCGGCGAGCAGCGCGGCGAGCTCGCCGTGCACCGCGGGGGAGGGGCGCGAGCCGGCCGGGTCGCCGATGCCCCGGGAGACGCGGTCGACGGCGATCGCGATGTGCAGCAGCACGCTGTTCACGCCGTAGTCGTTGATGTAGTAGCCGCGGGTCTCGAGCTCGGCCAGCAGCTCGGTCTTGAACGCGCCGAGACCGGGGGAGGCGAACTCGCGCTGCACGTCGTCGAGCGTGAAGACGCCCTGCGCACTCTCGTCGCGGAACATCCGCGAGATCAGGCGGCGCCGGGCCTCCTCGCTGCCCTCGAGACGAACGGAAGGACCGCGGCGCACGAGCGCCAGGCCGGACTCGTCCGCCAGCGCCTTCACCCGGCGCAGATCGGCGTCGATCGTCGACTCGCTGACGGAGAGCGTCTCCGCGAGCGCCGCGACGTCGAGTCCGTCGTCGGAGTCGACCAGGCGCCGGACGATGCTGTACAGCCGGTCGCGCGGGGTGTCCGGCTCGTCGTCGCGGAGCAGCCGGGTCTCGAGGAACGCCGTGTACGCGTCGCGCGCGAGCCGGTAGCCGTTGGCCGACGACTCCACGGGCTCGAGCGGAGCCGCCTGGGCCTTCACCGCCGTCACGTAGCTGCGGACACTCCGGGTGGTGACTCCGAGCCGGTCGGCCAGCTCGTGCGCGGTCACCCAGCCGTCGGCGCGGGAGAGGTACTCCAGCAGTCGTTCGCGGTTGTCAGGCATCGGTCTTCCAGTCAACCATCTCCGCGTCGGCGCGGTCGGACCCGCGCCGAAGCCGCCGGGAGCGCTCTTCCGCCCCCGCGGAAGATTGTCTGCGGGGGGCGGACGCGCGGCCCCCGAGATGCTTGGATGAGGCAAGACCCGGACGCGAGGAGGCGAACGAGGTGCGCACGATCCTGATCGTCTGCGGTGCAGGCGCGTCGAGCACGTTCCTGGCCCACCGGCTGCGAGCGGGCGCGAAGCAGCGCGGCATCGATGCCGTGTTCCGATCCGAGACCCTTCCCGGTCTCGCGGACGCTCTGCCGCAGGCGGACGTCCTCCTGGTCGGACCGCACCTCGAGCCGCAGTTCGACGAGCTCCGCCAGCGCGCGGTGCACGTCGGCGCCGCGGCAGCCCTCCTTCCGCACGACGTCTTCGGGGCGCACGGTGCCGATGCCGTGCTCGACACCCTTCCCGTCCTCTTCGCCGCTCGCGCGGTCGTCGCAGGATCGGACGGGGACGCCTCACCTCCCGCCCCGGGCCTCGCGCCCGGCACCGGGAACCACTGACGCAGTTCCGACTGCAGGATCAAGGAGAAACGTTCATGGTCGAGCGCACCGTGCAGGTTGCATCGTCGAAGGGCCTCCACGCCCGCCCCGCCTCGCTCTTCAGCCAGGCCGCGGCGAAGTCGGGTCAGAAGGTCCTGGTGAAGAAGGGCGAGGGCACCGCGGTGAACGCGGCCTCGATCCTCGGCATCATCTCGCTCGGCATCGAGCACGGCGACTCGCTGACCCTCTCCGTCGAGGGCGACAACGAGCAGGCGATCCTCGAGGAGCTGTCCGAGTTCCTGAGCACTGACCACGACGCATAAGACCCCTCGCCCCACCGCCCTCTCACCGACGAGACGCACGACAGGAACCGGGAACCCATGACGCTGTCCACTCCTTCCACCGCCTACGCCTCCGCGAAGCTCCAGGGCACCGGAGTCGGCCGCGGCCTGGCCCTCGGGCCGGTGCTGCGCATGCCCGACCCGCTCCCCGAGCCCGAGGACACCGCCAGCACCCGCTCCGTCGCGCAGGAGGAGGAGCGCGCGGTCGCCTCGCTGTCGGCGACCGCCGCGACCATCCGCCACCGCGGTGAGCGCGCCGGCGGCTCGGCGAAGGACGTCCTCGACGCGCAGGCGCTGATGGCGGAGGACCCCTCGCTCGCGGACGACGTCAAGACCCGTCTCGCCGCGGGCAAGACCGCCGAGCGCGCGGTGCACGAGGCGTTCGCCGGCTTCCGCGACCTGCTGGTCGCGATGGGCGGCTACATGGCCGAGCGCGCGACCGACCTCGACGACGTCTCGCAGCGGGTCGTGGCCCACCTGCGCGGCGTCCCGGCGCCGGGCGTCCCGGAGTCGGACGAGCCGTTCGTGCTCGTCGCCCGCGATCTCGCGCCGGCCGACACCGCGCTGCTCGACCTCGAGAAGGTCCTCGGCCTGATCACCAGCGACGGCGGCCCGACCTCGCACACGGCGATCCTCGCCCGCGAGAAGTCGATCACCGCCATCGTCGGCACCACCGGCGCGCTCGACCTGCGCGACGGCCAGCTCGTCATCCTCGACGCCTCCTCCGGTGTCGTGACGGTGAACCCGTCCGACGTCGAGATCGGCGACGCGAAGTCCTCGATCGCGGAGCGCGCCGAGATGCTCGCCGCCCCCGTCGTCCCCGGCGCCCTCGCCGACGGTCACGCCGTGCCGCTGCTGGCGAACCTCGGCTCGGCCGACGGCGCCGAGAACGCCGTCGAGCTCGGCGCGGAGGGCGTGGGCCTGTTCCGCACCGAGTTCCTCTTCCTCGACGCGAAGGAGGCCCCGACCGTCGCCGAGCAGGCCGAGCAGTACACCCGCCTCCTCGCCGCCTTCCCCGGCCGCAAGGTCGTGGTGCGCGCGCTCGACGCCGGCGCCGACAAGCCGCTCGCCTTCCTCAACGACAACCACGAGGAGAACCCGGCGCTCGGCCTCCGCGGCCTCCGCGCCCTGCGCGCCAGCGAGCAGATCCTCCGCGACCAGCTCACCGCGCTCGCCCAGGCCGACGCCGCGACCGACGCCGACCTCTGGGTCATGGCGCCGATGGTCGCGACCGTCGACGAGACCCGCTACTTCACCTCCATGGCCAAGGAGCTCGGGATCCGCACCGCCGGCGTCATGGTGGAGGTCCCTTCCTCCGCCCTGCTCGCCGACCGGATCCTCGGAGTCGCCGACTTCGCCTCCATCGGCACCAACGACCTGACCCAGTACACCCTGGCGGCGGACCGGATGCTCGGCACCGTGTCCGCCTTCCAGGACCCGTGGCACCCCGCCGTCCTCCGCCTCGTCGGCGAGGTCGGCCGCGCGGGCGCCGCACTGGGCAAGCCCGTCGGCATCTGCGGCGAGGCCGCCGCGGATCCGCTGCTCGCCGTCGTCCTCGTGGGCCTCGGCGCGACGACCCTCTCGATGTCCCCGTCGGCTCTCGCCGACGTCCGCGCCGAGCTGGCCGAGCACACCCTCGAGGACGCGAGGCGCTACGCCGAGCTCGCCCTCGCGGCCGACAGCGCGGCGGACGCCCGGTCCGCCGTCACCGAGGCGATCGCCGCCTCCTGATCCCGGGGATCGCGCGGCCCGCATGCGCACGATCCTCCGCAGCACCACCCCGCACCACCGCACCACCGCACCATCCCGCACCACCCCTGCACCACCCCGTCTCGTCCCGCCCCGCGGGAGCCCGGACCGCCTCAGGAGCGACCGGATCTCCCACCCTCAGAATCGGAGAACACACCACATGACAACGACGTCAGCGACGTCGACGCGCGGAGGTACGCGCGTCCACGTCCAGCGATTCGGCACCTTCCTCTCGGGGATGGTCATGCCGAACATCGCGGCCTTCATCGCGTGGGGTCTCATCACCTCGCTCTTCATCGCCGCGGGCTGGCTGCCCAACGGCATCCTCGGCGGCTTCGGCGACGCCGCCCAGATCGGCTGGGAGGGTGCCCGCACCCAGCTCGCCGCCGGTGAGGACGGCGCGACCTTCCAGCAGTACGTCGGTCTCGTCGCCCCGATGATCACCTACCTGCTCCCGCTGCTCATCGCGAACACCGGTGGCCGCATGGTCTACGGCCAGCGCGGTGGCGTGGTCGCCTCGATCGCCACCATGGGCGTCATCGTCGGCGCCACCATCCCGATGTTCCTCGGCGCCATGATCATCGGCCCGCTCGCCGCGTGGCTGATGAAGAAGGTCGACTCGATCTGGGACGGCAAGATCAAGCCCGGCTTCGAGATGCTGGTCAACAACTTCTCCGCCGGAATCCTCGGCATGCTCCTCTCGCTGGGCGCGTTCTTCGGCATCGCGCCGATCATCTCGTTCCTCACCAAGATCCTCGGCGACGGCGTCGACCTCCTGGTGAACGCGGGCCTGCTGCCGCTGACCTCGATCTTCATCGAGCCGGCCAAGATCCTGTTCCTCAACAACGCCATCAACCAGGGCGTCCTCACCCCGCTCGGCACCGTCATGGCGCAGGACCAGGGCAAGTCGTACCTGTTCCTGCTCGAGGCCAACCCCGGCCCCGGCATGGGCGTGCTGCTCGCCTTCGCGATCTTCGGCGTGGGCATCGCCCGCGGCTCCGCCCCCGGCGCCGCGCTGATCCACTTCGTCGGCGGCATCCACGAGATCTACTTCCCCTACGTGCTGATGAAGCCCGCGCTCGTCGCGGCCGTCATCCTCGGCGGCATGACGGGCGTCGCGACCAACGTCGCGTTCGACTCCGGCCTCGTCGCCCCGGCGTCCCCGGGATCGATCATCGCGGTGCTCCTGCAGACCTCGCGCGACAGCTACCTCGGCGTGATCCTCTCGGTCCTGCTCTCGATGGCCGTGTCGTTCGTCGTCGCGTCGTTCATCATCCGCGGCAGCCGCAAGCGCGACCTCGACGCCATGGAGGCCGGTGACGACAAGCTCGCCGCCGCTGTCGCCGCCAACTCGTCGAACAAGGGCAAGGAGAGCGCCGTCGGCTCGCTCCTCAACGCGAGCGGCGCCTCCAACCAGGACGGCGCCTCGGCGACCGCCACCGCCACGCAGGTCCGCAACATCGTCTTCGCCTGCGACGCCGGGATGGGATCGTCCGCCATGGGCGCCTCCGTCCTGCGCAACAAGATGAAGAAGGCGGGCTTCGAGGACGTCACGGTCACCAACAAGGCGATCGCGGCCCTCGAGGACGACGTCGACCTGGTCATCACCCAGGCCGAGCTGACCGAGCGGGCGCGCCAGCGCACGCCGGGTGCGATCCACGTCTCCGTCGACAACTTCATGAACAGCCCCAAGTACGACGAGGTCGTCTCGCTCGTCGCGGAGCAGCACGGCAAGTAGTCGGGAACACCCCTGAGGGAGCCCGTAGGGTGCGACGTGGCGGAGACGCTCCGCTCGCCCCTGCGGGTTCCCTCATTCGTTCACCACCCACGGAAAGGACGCACGCCATGAGCGATGTGCTCACCATCGGACAGATCAACGCCTCCGGCACCGCCACGTCGAAGGAGACCGCCATCAAGGAGGCCGCCGACATGCTGGTCGGCGTCGGCGCCGTGACGCCCGCTTACCACGAGGCGATGCTCGCCCGCGAGGCGACCGTCTCCACCTACATGGGCAACCTGCTCGCCATCCCGCACGGCACGAACGACGCGAAGGACGAGATCCGCTCGTCGGCGCTGTCCTTCGTCCGCTACGCGCAGCCGATCGACTGGGACGGCAACGAGGTCCGCTTCGTCGTCGGCATCGCCGGCGTCAACAACGAGCACCTCGAGATCCTCTCCAAGATCGCGATCATCTTCTCCGAGGAGGACGAGGTGCAGAAGCTCCTCGACGCCCCGGACGCGCAGTCGCTCTACGCGCTGCTGGGCGAGGTCAACTCCTGATGCCCACCGCCGTCCACTTCGGCGCCGGCAACATCGGCCGCGGCTTCGTCGGGCTGATCCTGCACGGTGCCGGCTACGAGCTGGTCTTCGCCGACGTCAACGCGGCGCTGATCGATCAGCTCGCCGCCGCCGACAGCTACGAGGTGCACGAGGTGGGGGAGTCGTCCGCGACGCACGTCGTCGACGGCTTCCGCGCGATCAACTCGGCGAGCGACGAGGAGGCCCTCGTCCGCGAGATCGCCGCCGCGGACATCGTCACCACCGCGGTGGGTCCGAACATCCTGCGCTTCGTCGCCCCGGTGATCGCGAAGGGCCTCGCGGCCCGAGCGGAGTCGGCGCCCCGCCTGGCCGTGATGGCCTGCGAGAACGCGATCAACGCGACCCGGCTGCTGCAGACCGAGGTCGCCGCGAGCCTGGGCGCGGACGAGTGGGAGCGCCTGCGCACCCGCGCGGTCTTCGCCGACACCGCTGTCGACCGCATCGTGCCGAACCAGGCGGCCGGCCAGGGTCTCGACGTCACGGTCGAGAGCTTCTTCGAGTGGGTCGTCGACCGCACGCCGTTCGAGGGCTCCGAGCCCGCGATCCCCGGCGCGACCTGGGTCGACGACCTCGAGCCGTTCATCGAGCGCAAGCTCTTCACGGTGAACACCGGACACGCCACCGCGGCGTACGTCGGCTTCGCGGCCGGCGCGCACAAGCTGTCGGACGCGCTCGCGCTGCCCGAGGTGCACGACGCGGTGAAGGCCGCGCTCGAGGACACCAAGACGCTGATCGTCGAGAAGCACGGCTTCAGCGACGAGGAGCAGGAGGCCTACCTCCAGAAGACGCTGAAGCGCTTCGCGAATCCGGGTCTGACCGACACGGTGGACCGGGTCGGGCGCCAGCCGCTGCGCAAGCTCTCGCGGCACGAGCGCTTCATCGGCCCGGCGGCCGAGCTCGCGGAGCGCGGGCACGTGCCGAGCGGACTGCTGACGGCGATCGGCGCGGCCCTCCGCTTCGACGTGCCGGAGGACCCGCAGAGCGTCGAGCTGAAGGAGAAGCTGGCGGCGCTGTCGCCGGAGGAGTTCGTCGCCGAGGTGACCGGCCTCGGCGCGGACCACCCGCTGTTCGCGCAGGTCGTCGCGGTCGTCCGCGGCTGACCTCCGCGAGGCTTCGTCCGGAGGGGCGGGATCGGGTGCTCCGGCATCCGGCCCCGCCCCTCCGCGGTTCGCGCCGCGATCCGGAACGCGACCCGGGCTAGAAGAGGCGCCAGCGGGTCAGTGGCCAGGCGACGGCGAAGACGCGCCCGACCACCCGCTCGATCGGCACCGTCTTCACGCAGGAGTCGATCGGACCCGGGGCTCCGCGGCAGTCGCCGAGCGAGTCGTTGGAGTTCGAGCGGTGGTCGCCGAGGACGAAGAGCGTGTCCTCCGGCACCGTGTACTCCTGGAAGCAGCGGGTGGAGGCGGGCTGCGAGTCGCAGTCCTGGGTGCCGGGGGCGAACGGGAAGTCCTCGAAGACGTAGTCGCCCGCGAGCGGCTGCCCGTCCACGAGCACGTGTCCCTCGGCGTCGCAGCAGGAGACCGTCTGGCCGGCGGTCGCGATCACGCGCTTCACGAGGAACTCCTCGTGCGACGGGCCGATGCTCGTGACGTCGCCGAAGTACTTCACCGCCTCGGAGAGCGGGTTCCCGACCGCGTCGGTCGCGCCCCAGCGCGCGTCCCGCGAGAAGACGACGATCTGCTCCGACTCCGGCTCGCCGTGGAGCGCCGCGGTGCGGTCGACCAGGATGCGGTCGCCGAAGAAGCCGCCGCCCTGCAGGGTGTTCTCCATCGAGCCGGTCGGCACGGTGTACACCTTCACGAAGAACGTCTGCACGAGGGCGATGACGACGATCGCGACGAGCACGGTCACCAGGGGGTGCGAGTACCAGCTCCGCCGGCTCCTCGCCGTGCCGTCCGTCGTCTTCTCCGTGCGCGCCATCCGCGGTCCCTTCGACGAGGGAGAGCCTAGGCGGCGGCCGTCGTGCTCGCGCTCCGCGGCGCGCACACCGCCGTCCCCGGCGGGTGCCCGCCCCCGCCCTGAGGCGACACGCCCGGGCTGGCGGAGAAGCGGGGATTCGCGTAGTATCGACCCTTGGTGTTTGCGCGTGCTCCGGCACGCCCGCGCACCGCTCCCCAGGCTCCGCCCGGGGGGAGGATCGTCGCGGAAGCATTCGCACGACCAGTACACACACTACTTCCGAACGACAGTGAGGCTATGGCCAAAAAAGACGGTGTCATCGAAATCGAAGGTGCGGTTGTCGAGGCGCTCCCCAACGCGATGTTCCGCGTGGAGCTCACCAACGGACACAAGGTTCTCGCCCACATCTCGGGCAAGATGCGTCAGCACTACATCCGCATCCTCCCCGAGGACCGCGTGATCGTGGAGCTCAGCCCCTACGACCTGACCCGCGGCCGGATCGTCTACCGCTACAAGTAGACGTTCGCTCCGCTCAGTTCGCGACGTGCGTGTCCTGTAAGGAACGGCCCCGGCATCCGCCGGGAGCACGACGCCAGCGAAAACAAGGAACAGAACAATGAAGGTCAACCCCAGCGTCAAGCGCATCTGCGACCACTGCAAGATCATCCGCCGCCACGGCAACGTGATGGTCATCTGCAGCAGCAACCCCCGCCACAAGCAGCGCCAGGGCTAGTCCTCCGGGACTCCCGGCGCTCCTGCGAGGAGCGCGGGCGGGAAACCGCCCAGCAGCACGGCAACACACCACCCCGCAACGTCAGAAATCGCGCAGCGCCCCGGGTCTCCCGGAGTGAATGGCGAGGACACCTTCGGTCGGAGGCCGAGGCACCGACGTTGCTTCACACCTCCACTCACTCACAGGAGAAGCCACCATGGCACGTCTGGCAGGAGTAGACATCCCGCGCGAGAAGCGCGTGGAGGTCGCACTGACCTACATCTACGGAGTCGGCCGCACCAGCGCGCTGAAGACGCTGAGCGACACGGGGATCGACGGCAACATCCGCGTCAAGGACCTCACCGACGACCAGCTCGTCGCGCTCCGCGACTACATCGAGGGCAACTACAAGGTGGAGGGAGACCTCCGCCGCGAAGTCGCCGCCGACATCCGCCGCAAGGTCGAGATCGGGTCCTACGAGGGCATCCGCCACCGTCGCGGCCTCCCGGTCCGTGGACAGCGCACCAAGACGAACGCTCGCACCCGCAAGGGCCCGAAGCGCACCGTCGCCGGCAAGAAGAAGGCCGGCCGCAAGTAACGCGGGCGACACGGACCTAGAGGAGATAACAAGTGGCTACCCCCAAGTCGGCCGCGCGCAAGCCGCGCCGCAAGGAGAAGAAGAACATCGCTGTGGGCCAGGCCCACATCAAGTCGACGTTCAACAACACCATCGTGTCGATCACCGACCCCGCCGGGGCCGTCATCAGCTGGGCCTCGTCCGGTGGAGTCGGCTTCAAGGGCTCGCGCAAGTCGACGCCGTTCGCCGCCCAGCTCGCTGCCGAGTCGGCCGCGCGTCAGGCGCAGGAGCACGGCATGAAGAAGGTCGACGTCTTCGTGAAGGGCCCGGGCTCCGGTCGCGAGACCGCGATCCGCTCGCTCCAGGCCGCAGGCCTCGAGGTCGGCTCGATCAACGACGTCACCCCGCAGGCGCACAACGGCTGCCGCCCGCCGAAGCGCCGTCGCGTCTAACGCAGCACTCGCAGCCGTCGGCCGGCCGAACGAAGCGCTCTCCAGCGCGACGTGAGGCCGGCCGGCGGATCGCGCATTTCTTTCACAACTTCAGACTCGCAAACGCACGTGTCATATAGCGGACACGTGATCGAAAGGAATCAACAGTGCTTATCGCACAGCGTCCGACGCTCACCGAGGAGAACATCTCGGAGTTCCGTTCCCGCTTCGTCATCGAGCCCCTCGAGCCCGGCTTCGGCTACACGCTCGGCAACTCGCTGCGTCGCACCCTGCTGTCCTCCATCCCCGGCGCCGCTGTCACCAGCATCCGGATCGACGGAGTCCTGCACGAGTTCACGACCGTCCCGGGCGTCCGCGAGGACGTCACCGAGATCATCCTGAACATCAAGGGACTCGTCGTCTCCTCCGAGCACGACGAGCCGATCACCGCCTACCTGCGCAAGCAGGGCGCCGGCCAGGTCACCGCCGCCGACATCTCGGCTCCGGCCGGTGTCGAGATCCACAACCCGGACCTCGTCATCGCGACCCTGAACGACAAGGCGAAGTTCGAGCTCGAGCTCACCATCGAGCGCGGCCGCGGCTACGTCTCGGCGACCCAGAACCGCAGCGAGTTCTCCGAGGCCGGCCAGATCCCGGTCGACTCGATCTACTCGCCCGTGCTCAAGGTCACCTACCGCGTCGAGGCCACCCGTGCCGGCGAGCGCACCGACTTCGACCGCCTGGTCGTCGACGTCGAGTCGAAGCCGGCGATCACGCCGCGCGACGCCATCGCGTCGGCCGGTCGCACGCTGACCGAGCTGTTCGGTCTCGCCCGCGAGCTGAACAACGCGGCCGAGGGCATCGAGATCGGCCCCGCGCCGGTCGACGCCGTCCTCTCGACCGAGCTGTCCATGCCCATCGAGGACCTCGACCTCTCGGTGCGCAGCTACAACTGCCTCAAGCGCGAGGGCATCAACAACGTCAATGAGCTCGTCGCCCTCTCGGAGACGCAGCTCATGAACATCCGCAACTTCGGTCAGAAGTCGGTGGATGAGGTCAAGGAGAAGCTGACGGAGCTGGGCCTGTCGCTGAAGGACTCGGTCCCCGGGTTCGACGGCGCCCACTTCTACAGCTACGACGACGAGAGCATCTAGGTCTCCGCTCCGGCGTTCGACCTTCTGACACCCCTTTAGTACTGGAGTAAAGCCATGCCCAAGCCCACGAAGGGCCCCCGCCTCGGAGGCGGTCCCGCACACGAGCGTCTGCTGCTCGCGAACCTGGCCGCGGCCCTGTTCACGCACAAGAGCATCAAGACGACCGAGACCAAGGCCAAGCGCCTGCGTCCCCTCGCCGAGCGTCTGGTGACGTTCGCGAAGCGCGGCGACCTGCACGCCCGCCGCCGCGTCCTCGCGACCATCGGCGACAAGAGCGTCGTGCACGAGCTCTTCACCGAGATCGCGCCGCTCGTCGCCGAGCGTGAGGGCGGCTACACCCGCATCACGAAGATCGGTCCCCGCAAGGGCGACAACGCCCCGATGGCCGTCATCGAGCTCGTCCTCGAGCCCGTGACGCCGAAGGTCAAGAAGTCGCGCACCGGCGCCGCTCCCGTCTCGGCTCCGGTCGAGGACGAGACCGTCGTCGCGGACGCCCCTGCCGAGGACGCCACTGTCGAGGAGGCGCCCGTCGCCGACACGACCGAGGCCGACGCGACCGTCCAGGACGCGCCCGTCGAGGACGCCCCGGTCGAGGCGACCACCGAGACCAAGTAGTCCCGAGCGCGTCTCGAGAGCCCTCCGCCCCCTCGGGGACGGGGGGCTCTCGTCGTTCCCGGCCGCGGCACTCCTGCGTGCTCGGTGGCGCGGAACGTCGCTTACGATGGCGGGATCGTCCCGACAGAGGGTCGGAGGCGTCCGGTATCCGGGCCCCCGTCCTCGTCGGCCAGCAGGAGGAGTTCCGTGCGCGCGCACCATGCGGTCCTGCTCCTCGCCGCGACGGCCCTGCTGGCGGGCTGCTCCTCCACCGGGGTCGTCGACGTGCCGGAGGCGGCGCGCACGACGGCGCCGAGCGCCGCCTCCGAGTCCGTGCCCAGCGCGACTGCCACGGCCGTCGCGCCGGCGGCTCCCGCCCTCGACTGCTCCGCGGCCCTGCCCGCCTCGGCCGTCGAGACGGCGGTCGGTCTGCCCGCCGGGACGGCCGTGCTCGTCCAGGCGGGGGACACCTGCTCCTACGGCATCGCCGGCAACCCGTCGGCGGTCCTCGTCACCGTCGGGCCCGCGCGGCTCGCGGAGACGTTCGCCGGTGCGGGCGAGGCCGTCGGCGCCGTGCCGGCTCCGCTGGGGGAGGCCGCCTACCGGCTCGAGGGCTCGCCGACGACGCCGTCCCAGCTGGCCGTGCTGGCGGGCGGCTACGAGCTGCACGTCGAGTCCTTCGTCGGCGACCAGGACGTCCTCGCCGACTGGGCGGTGGCCGTCTTCGACTCGCTCGGCGTCCGGCTCTCGGCCGGCTGATCCGGCGACCCGGAACGGCGCGGCGGACGACCTAGACTCGTCGGGTGCTCCACCGCGTCCGCCTCGATCTGGCCTACGACGGCACCCACTTCGCGGGCTGGGCGCTCCAGCCCGGCCTCCGCACGGTGCAGGGCGTCCTCGAGGACGCGCTTGGCGTGCTGCTGCGCTCGGAGGAGCGGACGGTGGTCACCGTCGCGGGCCGCACCGACGCGGGCGTGCACGCGAGCGCTCAGGTGGCGCACCTGGACCTCACGCCCCAGCAGTGGTCGCGCCTGAACGGCAGCCCGCGGGCCGGCACCGAGAAGGTCGCGCCCGAGGTCGTGCTCCAGCGCAAGCTCCAGGGGATCCTCGGTCAGTACTCGGACCTGTCCGTGCACCGGGTGACCCGGGCGCCCGAGGGCTTCGACGCGCGCTTCTCCGCGCGCTGGCGGCGCTACGAGTACCGGCTCGCCGACCGCACCTCGCTCCGCCGGCCGCTCGAGCGCGGCTTCACGACCTGGATCAACGAGGCGGTCGACGAGGGCCTCATGGCGCGGGCGGCCGAGTCGCTGCTCGGCCTGCACGACTACGCCTCGTTCTGCCGCGCGCGCGTGGGAGCCACCACCATCCGCAGCCTCCTCGACTTCACCTGGGAGCGGGACGAGGACGGCGTGCTGCACGCCCACCTGCGCGCCGACGCCTTCTGCCACAGCATGGTGCGGGCGCTCGTCGGCTCCTGCGTGGCCGTGGGGATCGGCAAGCTGGACGCGGGAGAGCTCCCGCTGCTGCGCGACGCCGCCCGCCGCACGAACGCCTTCGCGGTCATGCCGGCGCGCGGCCTCATCCTGCGCGAGGTCGATTACCCTGAGGATTCAGAACTGGCCGAGCGGGCCGTGCTCACCCGGGTGAAGCGCACCCTGCCCGGCGGGGACGCCCAGGGGGAGGACGACGAGTGATCCGCAGGAACCACCGCGTGAGGGCGCTGGTCGCCGCGCTCGTCCTGCCGGCGGGGCTGCTGCTGGCCGGCTGCTCGTCGTCGGCGATCGACGTGCCGGACCGGGCGCCCGCCGCCGCGGTCGACTCCACCGCGCCGACCGCCGTGCCCACCGCGGCGCCGACCGCTCCCGCGGCCGAGCCGACCGCCGGTGCGACGGTCGAGGTCCTCGACTGCGCCGCGGTGCTGCCGGTGCCGGCGATCGAGGCGGCCCTCGAGCTGCCCGAGGGCTTCGTCACCGCCTCGGATCAGGGCTCCGGCTGCGCCTGGGCGATGGCGGGCAACCCCGCCGCGCTCGTCCTGCAGACGGCGACCGGCGCCACCACGGCCGACGTCGCCGCGCAGGAGTCCGAGGCCCCCGTCGGGCCGAGCGGGCTGGGCGACGCCGCCTTCTTCCGCGCCGGCGACCCGGCGGTCGACCCGGCCGCCACGGTCGTCGTGCTCGCCGGGGACCGGCTGCTCTCGCTGCGCTCCTACGTCGGCGGCCAGGCCCCGCTCGAGGAGCTGGCGATCGAGGTCCTGGCCGCTCTGGGGCAGGACGACTCCTGACCCGGACCGCCCGGGGGAGCGCGTCGGCGAACCCGTGAGCTTCCGCTCCGGTGCGGATTGCTGTACTGTCGACCCTTGGTGTTCTCGGCCGCGTGCCGGCACCCGAAGTTGAGCCCTCCACCGGATCGGTTCGGCCCCCTCGCGGGTCGAACGGCCACGGAGCGGGATTCACGAACTCCTCACTCCGATCAGAAAGCAGCACTCACGTGACTCGCACTTTTTCTCCGAAGCCGGCTGACGTCCAGCACGACTGGATCGTCATCGACGCGTCCGACGTCGTGCTCGGCCGTCTGGCCACCCACGCCGCTGCGCTCCTGCGCGGCAAGCACAAGCCGACGTTCGCGCCGCACATGGACATGGGCGACTTCGTCATCATCGTCAACGCCGAGAAGGTGGCCCTCACCGGCCAGAAGCTCCTCCAGAAGAAGGCGTACCGCCACTCCGGCTACCCGGGCGGCCTCACGGCCACCACGTACGCCGAGCTCCTCGAGAAGAACCCGATCCGCGCCGTCGAGAAGGCCATCCGCGGAATGCTCCCCAAGAACTCCCTCGGTCGTGCGCAGCTGCGCAAGCTGAAGGTCTACACGGGCACCGAGCACCCTCACGCGGCTCAGCAGCCCAAGGCGTACGCCTTCACCCAGGTCGCCCAGTAGGCTCCGGCCCTCCCCGACACCCCAGACTTCGAAGACAAAGGATCACCTACACCGTGGCGAAGATCGCAGACCAGATCGACGTGGCTCCCGAGAGCTACTCCACCGAAAGCCCGGCCACCGAGGCGTCCTCGACGCCCCGCGCCGTCCTCAACGTCTCCGGCGCAGCCGTGGGCCGTCGCAAGCAGGCCATCGCCCGCGTGCGCCTGGTCCCGGGCTCCGGCAGCCTGACCGTGAACGCCCGCGAGTTCGCGGAGTACTTTCCCAACAAGCTGCACCAGCAGCTGATCAACGACCCGTTCAAGGTCCTCGACCTCCTCGGCTCGTACGACGTCGTCGCGAAGATCACCGGCGGTGGCCCCTCCGGCCAGGCCGGTGCACTCCGCCTGGCGATCGCGCGTGCGCTGAACGAGATCGACCGCGAGAACAACCGCGCCATCCTCAAGAAGGCCGGCTTCCTCACCCGCGACGCTCGCGTCATCGAGCGCAAGAAGGCCGGTCTCAAGAAGGCCCGCAAGGCGTCCCAGTTCTCGAAGCGCTAGTCGCTGCGGCCCCCGTGGCCGCCGATCAGCAGCTTCAGAAGGGGACTGGCATCATGCCGCGCCTGTTCGGAACAGATGGCGTCCGTGGCCTCGCGAATCGCGACGTCACGGCCGACCTGGCCCTCGGCCTCGCTCAGGCGGCCGCCCGTGTACTCGGTGCGGCCGCCCGGGCGGAGGGCCGTCGGCCCCTCGCCGTCCTGGCCCGCGATCCTCGGATCTCGGGCCAGTTCATCGGTGCCGCCGTCGCGGCCGGCCTCGCGAGCGCCGGCGTCGACGTGCTGGACGCGGGAGTCATCCCGACGCCCGCCGCCGCATACCTCATCGCCGACGAGAGCGCCGACTTCGGCGTGATGATCTCGGCGTCGCACAACCCCGCCGCCGACAACGGCATCAAGTTCTTCGCGGCCGGCGGCCGCAAGCTCCCGGACGAGCTCGAGAACCGCATCGAGGCGGCTCTCGGCGTCCCGCCGCTCACGCCGCTCGGCGCCGACGTCGGCCGCATCCGCCGCTTCGCCGACGCGGAGGACCGCTACGTCCTCCACCTGCTCGGCTCGCTCGGCAGCACCCGCCTGGACGGACTGCACGTGGTCATCGACTGCGCGCACGGCGCCGCCGCGGGCATCTCGCCGGAGGTCTTCACCGACGCCGGAGCGACCGTCACCGTGATCGGCAACGATCCGGACGGCATCAACATCAACGACGGCGTGGGCTCGACCCACCTCGACCACGTCGCCGAGGCGGTCCGCGAGGCGGGCGCCGATCTCGGCATCGCGCACGACGGCGACGCGGACCGCTGCCTCGCGGTCGACGCCGAGGGGCGCGTCGTCGACGGCGACCAGATCATGGCGATCCTCGCGACGTCGATGGCGCGGCGCGGCGTCCTCCGCGACAACGTGCTCGTCGCCACGGTGATGAGCAACCTCGGTCTCAAGACCGCGATGGCCGACGCCGGCATCCGCGTGATCGAGACCGGCGTGGGCGACCGCTACGTGCTCGAGGCCATGAACGACGGCGGCTACTCGCTCGGCGGCGAGCAGTCCGGCCACGTCATCATGAGCCGCTTCGCGACGACCGGCGACGGCGTCCTCACCGGGCTGCAGCTCGCCGCCGAGGTGGCGCGGACCGGGAAGTCGCTCGCCGAGCTCGCCTCAGTGATGCGGGTGTTCCCGCAGACGCTCGTCAACGTCCGCGGCGTCGACCGCGAGGGCGTGCACGACGACGCCGTCATCGCGGCCGCCATCGCCGAGGCGGAGCGCGAGCTGGGCACCGGCGGGCGCGTGCTGCTCCGGCCCTCGGGCACCGAGCCGATGGTCCGCGTCATGGTCGAGGCCTCCACCAAGGAGACCGCCGACCGGCTGGCCGAGTCCCTCGCTGCGGTCGTGCTCGAGCAGCTGCGCGTCGCGGCCTAGCGGCTGCATCCACCGCTGACGCGGGGATCTCGATACGCCCCTGCGGGGCTGATCGACCAGCATGCTTCGATCAGCACGCTTCCGCCGCGCACTCAGATCTTGCGGAGGAGCACCGAGGAGACGGTGTGGTCGGCCTGCTTGCGCAGGACCAGGCTCGCCCGCGAGCGCGTGGGCCGCACGTTCTGCAGCAGATTCGGCTCGTTGATCGAGGACCAGATGCTGCGAGCCCGCTCGCGCGCCTCGTCGGGCGTCAGCGAGGCGTAGCGGTGGAAGTACGAGTTCGGGCTCGCGAAGGCGCCCTGCTGCAGTGCGAGGAACCGCTCCTCGTACCAGCGCGCGATGTCGCTCGTCCGCGCGTCGACGTAGACCGTGAAGTCGAAGAGGTCGCTGACCGCGAGGCCGTGCCCGGGCGCGGGCGGCTGCAGGACGTTCAGGCCCTCGACGATCAGCACGTCCGGTCGCCGCACGACGATCTCGGCGTCGCGGACGATGTCGTAGGAGAGGTGCGAGTAGAACGGAGCACGCACCTCGGCCGCCCCGCCCTTCACCTCGGAGACGAAGCGCAGCAGCGCGCGGCGGTCGTACGACTCCGGGAAGCCCTTCCGGCTCATCAGCCCGCGCCGCTCCAGCTCGCTGTTGGGCAGGAGGAAGCCGTCGGTCGTCACGAGCTCGACGCGCGGGGTGTCGTCCCAGCGGGCGAGCAGCTCGCGGAGCAGGCGGGCGATGGTCGACTTGCCGACCGCGACCGAGCCGGCGACGCCGATCACGAACGGGGTGGGCTGCGCCCGCTCACCGAGGAACGTGCTCGTCGCCCGGTGCAGCTGGCGCGCGCCGCCGGCGTAGAGGGTCAGCAGCCGGGACAGCGGGAGGTACACCTCGGCGACCTCGGTGAGGCTCAGCCGGTCGCCCAGCCCGCGCAGTTGCACGACCTCGGTCTCGCTCAGCGGCAGCTCGGTGCTGCGGGCGAGCTCGGCCCAGTCGGAGCGGACGATCTCGACGAACGGGGAGGGGTGCGCCTCGCGCCCGGGTTCGCGAGCTGACGAGGACATCTGCACGATCCTAGCGGCCGCCGCGGCTCGGCCCCGTCGCCGCAGGAGCGCCCCCGCACGCGATTAGGATCGAGCGCATGTGTGGAATCGTTGGATACGTCGGCGCGCGCGACAGCCTGGCCGTGCTGCTCGGGGGACTGAAGCGACTGGAGTACCGCGGGTACGACTCCGCCGGAGTGGCCGTGATCGACGCCGACGGCCGGATCGACAGCCGCAAGCGCTCGGGCAAGCTCAGCGTCCTCGTCGACGACCTCGAGGCGCACCCGATCGCGCAGGGCACCACCGGCATCGGGCACACCCGCTGGGCGACGCACGGCGGCCCGACCGACCGCAACGCGCACCCGCACCTCGCGGACGACGGGCGCCTCGCGGTCATCCACAACGGCATCATCGAGAACTTCCAGCCCCTCAAGGAGGAGCTGCTCGCCGAGGGCGCCGTCTTCGAGAGCGAGACCGACACCGAGGTCGCCGCGCACCTGATCGCCCGCGAGCACCGCCGCACCGGCGATCTCGTGCTCGCGTTCCAGGCCGTCGTCGCGCGGCTCGAGGGCGCCTTCACGCTGCTCGCGCTGCACCAGGACCAGCCCGGCGTCGTGGTCGGCGCGCGCCGCAACTCGCCGCTCGTGATCGGCCTCGGCGACGGCGAGAACTTCCTCGGCTCCGACGTCGCCGCGTTCGTCGAGTTCACCCGCCGCGCGGTCGCCATCGGCCAGGACCAGATCGTCACCATCACGCCCGACGCGGTGACCGTCACCGACTTCTTCGGAGACCCCGTCGAGACCGAGCCGTTCGAGATCGCCTGGGACGCCTCCGCCTCCGAGAAGGGCGGCTGGTCGAGCTTCATGGCGAAGGAGATCAGCGAGGGCCCGGAGGCCGTCGCCAAGACGCTCCTCGGCCGCATCCAGGACGGCGCGATCGTCCTGCCGGAGCTCGCGTCGCTCGACGCGATCCTCACCGACATCGACCGGATCACCGTGATCGCCTGCGGCACCGCCGCCTACTCCGGCATGGTCGCCAAGTACGCGATCGAGAAGTGGGCGCGCGTGCCGGTCGAGGTCGAGCTGAGCCACGAGTTCCGCTACCGCGACCCGGTGCTGACCCCGCGCACCCTGGTCGTCTCGATCAGCCAGTCCGGCGAGACCATGGACACGCTGATGGCCGTCAAGTACGCCCGCGAGAAGGGCGCGAAGACGCTCTCCGTCTGCAACACCCAGGGCGCGACGATCCCGCGCGAGTCCGACGCCGTGCTCTACACCCACGCCGGCCCGGAGGTCGCGGTCGCCTCGACGAAGGCGTTCGTCGCGCAGATCGCGGCGCTCTACCTCTTCGGCCTGCACCTGGCCGCGGTCCGCGGAGCGGCCACGCCGGAGCTGATCGCCTCGCAGGCCGCGCAGCTCGCCGCGATCCCCGAGAAGCTCTCGCGCGTGCTCGACGCCTCGGAGGCGATCGCCCAGCTCGCCGGCTGGATGGCGGACACCCGCGCGGTGCTCTTCCTCGGCCGCCACGTCGGCTACCCGGTGGCTCTCGAGGGCGCGCTCAAGCTCAAGGAGCTCGCCTACATCCACGCCGAGGGCTTCGCCGCGGGCGAGCTCAAGCACGGGCCGATCGCGCTGATCGAGCCCGGCCAGGTCGTCTTCGTCATCGTGCCGAGCCCGAGCGAGTCGTACGAGCTGCAGCGCAAGGTGATCTCGAACATCCAGGAGATCAAGGCTCGCGGCGCCCGGGTGATCGCGATCGCCGAGCAGGGCGACGCCGCCGCCATCCAGATCGCCGACGAGGTCGTGCCGATCCCGCTGGCCGACCCGCTGTTCGAGCCGCTGCTCGCGGTGACGCCGCTGCAGATGTTCGCGATGGAGCTCGCCTCGGCGAAGGGCCTCGACGTCGACCAGCCGCGGAACCTCGCCAAGTCGGTCACGGTCGAGTGACCCTGCCGTGATCGTCGGGATCGGCGTGGACGTGGTGGATCTCGCGCGCTTCGAGCGGGCGATCTCCCGCACGCCCCGACTCCGCGAGCGGTTGTTCGCCGAGAGCGAACGTGACCTGCCGACGGCCTCGCTGGCCGGTCGGTTCGCCGCGAAGGAGGCGCTGATCAAGGCGCTGGGCGACTCCGCCGGCGCGCGCTGGCACGACATGGTGGTCGAGCGGGACGAGCACGGGAATCCGTCCTTCGTCCTGCACGGCGCGGCGCGCGCGGCGGCGGAGTCGCGCGGGATCGCGCGGGTGCACCTCTCGATGAGCCACGACGCCGGCGTCGCCTGCGCGTTCGTGGTGGCCGAGTCGTGATCGCGCCGCTCGCCTTCCGCGAGGCGCTGATCGACCTGGACGCCGTCGCGGCGAACACGGCTCGGCTCCGGGAGCTGACCGCCGCGCCCCGGCTGATGGCGGTCGTCAAGGCGAACGCCTACGGGCACGGCGCCCTCGCGGTCGCGCAGGCGGCGCTCGCCGGCGGCGCGGACGCGCTCGGCACGGCGGATCTCGACGAGGCGGTCGCGCTGCGCGAGGCCGGGATCCTGGCGCCGGTGCTCTGCTGGCTGCACGACCCCGAGCAGGACTTCGACACTGCTCTCGAGCACGGGATCGAGGTCGCCGTGTCCTCGGTCGGGCAGCTCGACCGGCTGGCGCAGGCCGCCGAGGACCGCGGGGTGCGCGGGGCGGTGCAGCTCAAGGTGGACACCGGTCTCAGCCGGAACGGCGCTGCGGAGGCGGAGTGGGTGCCGCTCGCGCAGTCCCTCGTCCGCCATGCGGCGCGCGGCTCGCTGCAGCTCACCGGGCTGTTCTCGCACCTCTCCAACACCTCGCGCGAGGAGGACCTCGCCCAGCTCGAGCTCCTGCGCCGGGCGGAGGAGGTTCTGCGCGCGCAGGGAACGTCGGCGCCGCTGGTGCACCTCGCCGCCACGGCCGCGGCGCTCCGCCTCCCGGAGGCGCGGCTCGACCAGGTGCGCACCGGCATCGGCGTCTACGGGCTCTCGCCGTTCGACGACCAGACGTCCCTCGGACTCGGCCTCGTGCCCGCGATGACCCTGCAGGGGCGCGTCGCCGGAGTCCGCCGGGTGCCCGCGGGGACGGGCGTCAGCTACGACTACGCCTACCGCTCCGCCGGCGAGACGACGCTCGCGCTGGTGCCGTTCGGTTACGCCGACGGGATCCCGCGCGCCGCGTCCGGAGTCGCCGAGGTTTCGATCGGCGGGCGCCGGCACCGCATCGCCGGGAGGGTGGCGATGGACCAGTTCGTCGTCGACGTCGGAAACGCTCCGGTCGCGGTCGGCGAGCCGGTGACCCTGTGGGGCGACCCGACCACCGGGGTCCCGTCGGTCGACGAGTGGGCGCGCTGGTGCGGCACGATCAACTACGAGCTGGTCACGCGGATCGGGCACCGTGTTCCGCGCAGAACGGTCGGCGGCGCCGCGGGAGGCGTCCGTGCCTGAGCGCGACCGGTTCGCCGACAGCACCGTCGAGATCGGGGACCCGGAGGCGATGGAGGAGCTCGGCCGCTCCCTCGGCCGGGTGCTGCGCGCCGGCGACCTGCTGGTGCTGACCGGGCCGCTCGGCGCGGGCAAGACGACCTTCACCCGCGGCCTCGGCGAGGGGCTCGGGGTGCGCGGGCCGGTGACCAGCCCCACGTTCGTCATCGCGCGGACGCATCCTCCGCTGCACGGCGGGCCGCCGCTGGTGCACGTCGACGCCTACCGCGTCGGGTCCGCGGTGGAGCTGGACGACCTCGACCTCGACCTCGAGCACTCGGTCGTCGTGGTGGAGTGGGGCGCCGGCCTGCTCGACGGCGTCGCCGAGTCGTGGCTCGACATCGTGATCGAGCGCCCGACCGGCGGCTCCGACGCCGAGGACGGCGAGGAGCCGATCGAGCCGCGCACGGTGCGATTCCGCGGCACCGGCTGGCGCTGACCGCTCTGCTGACGACGGGTCTCGATACGCCGCTGCGCGGCTGCTCGACCAGCATGAGGGGGCGCGCGCCACGCGCTTCTGCTCGCTGCATGCTGATCGAGTAGCCCTCGGAGAGGGCGTATCCAGATCCACCGAGCATCTGCGGAGCGCCGCAGGCTCCTCGGTCGGTGCCCGTCCGCCCGCGGGTACCCTGTCAGGGTGCTGCTCGCGATCGACACCTCCTCCGGTACCTCCGTCGCCGTCGTCGGCGCCGACGGGGTGGTCCGGGCCGAGCGCACCGAGACCGACACCATGCGGCACGCCGAGGTCGTCGGCCGGCTGATCGAGGAGGCCCTCGAGGCGGCCGGCATCGGCCCCGACGCGATCGAGGCCGTCGCCGTCGGCATGGGCCCCGGCCCCTTCACCGGCCTCCGGGTCGGCATCGCCGCGGCCCGCGCCTTCGCGTTCGGCCGCGACGTGCCCACCCTCCCGGTCGTCTCGCACGACGCGGTCGCGCTCGGCGCCCTGCGCCACGGCCGTGCCGACGGCTTCCTCGTCGTCACCGACGCACGCCGCCGCGAGCTCTACTGGAGCGCCTACGCCGGCCTCGACGAGCAGGGCCTGCCCGTCCGGACCGCCGGTCCCGGCCTCGACAAGCCGCCCGCGCTGCCCTTCCCCGAGCTGCCCCGCCTCGAGGTGGAGTCGGTGTCCGCCGCCGAGCTGGGCGTCGTCGCCGCGCTCGCCCGTGCGGCCGGTCGCGCCCCCGCGGCGGACGAGCCGCTGTACCTCCGCTCGCCCGACGTCACGCTCTCGGCCGGTCCCAAGCGGGTCACCGCGTGAGCGCGGAGCTGCGCGACGCCACTGTCCACGACCTCGACGCGATCATGGCGATCGAGGAGTCCGAGTTCACCAGCGACGCCTGGTCCCGCACGATGATGCGCGAGGAGATCCGCAGCCGGCACACCCGCTACCTGGTCGCCGAGGACGCGGGCGAGCTGGTCGGCTACGCCGGGCTGCTCTGCCCGGCCGGCGCGCACGAGGGCGACGTGCAGACCATCGCGGTGCTCGCCTCCGCCCGCCGCACCGGGCTCGGTCGGCGCCTCCTTCGCGCGCTCGTCGCCACCGCCGCCGAGCGCGGTGCCCGCGAGGTCTTCCTCGAGGTCCGCGCCGACAACCCGGCCGCCCAGTCGCTCTACCGCTCGGAGGGCTTCGAGGAGATCGGGGTCCGCCCCGCCTACTACCAGCCCGACAACGTCGACGCGCTCGTGATGCGCGCGCCGATCGCCGCCCCTCGACAGGAGTCGCCATGACCGCCGGTCCGCTCGTCCTCGGCATCGAGACCAGCTGCGACGAGACCGGGATCGGCATCGTCCGCGGCACGACGCTGCTCGCCAATACCATCGCCTCGTCGATGGAGGAGCACGCCCGCTACGGCGGCGTCGTGCCCGAGGTCGCCGCCCGCGCGCACCTGGAGGCGCTCGAGCCGACGCTGCGGACCGCGCTCGCCGAGGCCGACGTCTCGCTGCAGGAGCTGGACGCGATCGCGGTCACCAGCGGTCCCGGGCTCTCCGGGGCGCTGATGGTCGGCGTGGGCGCCGCGAAGGCGCTGGCGGTGTCGCTCGGGAAGCCGCTCTACGCGGTCAACCACCTCGTCGGGCACGTCGGCGCCGACGTCCTGCGCGCCGACGGCGGCGAGGGCGGCCCGGTCGAGGTGCCCACCATCGCGCTGCTCGTCTCGGGCGGGCACACCTCGCTCCTGCACGTGCGCGATCTCGTCTCCGACGTCGAGCTGCTCGGCGAGACCATCGACGACGCGGCCGGCGAGGCGTTCGACAAGGTCGCCCGCGTGCTCGGCCTGCCCTATCCCGGCGGCCCGCAGATCGACCGGGTCGCCGCCGGCGGCGATCCGCGGGCCATCCGCTTCCCCCGCGGCCTCACCCTCCCGAAGGACAGGGAGAAGCACCGCTACGACTTCTCCTTCTCGGGGCTGAAGACCGCCGTCGCGCGCTGGGTGGAGAAGCGCCAGGACGCGGGCGAGGCGGTGCCGGTCGCCGACGTCGCCGCGAGCTTCCGCGAGGCGGTCGCCGATGTGCTGCTCACCAAGGCGATCGCGGCCTGCGTCGACCGGGACGTGCCCCGGCTGCTGCTGGGCGGGGGAGTGGTCGCCAACGCGCGGGTCCGCGAGCTCGCCGCGGAGCGCTGCGCGGCGGCGGGCATCGCGCTGCGGATCCCCCCGCTCTCGCTCTGCACCGACAACGGCGCGATGATCGCGGCGCTCGGCGCGCAGCTGATCGAGGCGGGGCACGCGCCCTCGAGCCTCTCCTTCGGCGCCGACTCCACGCTGCCCGTCACCGAGATCCAGGTGCGCTAGGCGCCCTACCGCAGTGCCGTCGCGCGTCACAAGCGCCGTCCAGGGTTTTGACAGCCCTCCGGGGACGCTGCCACGCTGAGCGCATCCACTCGTTCCTGATCAAGGGGGATCCACCATGACCGCTCCGTACACGCCCGCGTCCGATCGCTACAACATCCTGGCGATCATCGGCTTCATCGCCTCGTTCTTCGTCTCGATCGTCGGCATCGTCCTCGGCTTCATCGCCCTCTCGCAGATCAAGCGGACCGGTGAGCGCGGTCGCGGTCTCGCGATCGCCGCCGTCGTGATCGGCTTCGTCGCGATCATCATCACCATCATCTCCGCCGTCGCGCTGTTCTCCCTCGCGGGCATCGCGAGCACGACGAACTACTGATCCCCACCGCCCCGCCCCGCACGGCGGGGACGGCGGAGCGCTCGAGGAGGGCGACGTGAACGACGAGTCCACCGGCGATCCGGCACCGGGATCGGTGCCGCCCCCGCCGCCGCGGTACGCGCCGCCCTCCGGAGCACCGTCCCCCGCCTCCGCTCCGCCGGCCGCCGGTGCCGCGTCCGGCTGGACCGGGGAGGCCGTTCCCCCCGGAGCCCCGAGCGGCCCGGAGGCCTTCGACGGCTCCGCGCATCCCGGTGCTCCCGCGCCGCGCCCGCCGCTGAACGGCCTCGCCGTCGCGGCCCTGATCTGCGGCATCCTCGGGCTCGCGCCCGCCGCGATCTTCCTCGGGCACGTCGGCTTCGCGCAGGCGCGCCGCTCGGGGCAGCGCGGCCGCGGACTCGCGATCGCCGGCTTCCTCCTCGGCTACCTCGCGCTCGTGCTGCTGCTGGTCGGCGCTCTCGCCTACTCGGCCTTCGTCGGCGGACTCCGGACGGACGGCTACCTCCCGGCCTGAGCCGGTCGGCGGCCTCGTTCTAGACTTCGAGGCATGAGCGACAGCAGCCGGCCCGGGTCCGACGACCGACAGGGCCCTCCCGTCCCCCCTGCTCCCCCCGTGCCGCCGGCGCCCCCGGCCCCGCCGGTGCACTCCGGCGGCACTCCGGCGCCCCCGGCCCCGCCCGCGTACTCGGGTGGCACCCCGACGGCACCGGGACAGGGCGCCCAAGACACCCCGCCGCCCGCGTACGGGACGCCGCTCCCGCCGGCCCCGAGCGCCGCGCCGCCGCAGTACGCCTACGTCCCGGCGCCCACGACGGTGCCCAAGACCCTGAGCCTCACCGGCATGATCCTCGGCATCGTCGGCCTGGTGATCTCGATCTTCGGCTGGGGCTTCGGCTTCATCCTGTCCGCGCCCGCGATCGTGCTCGGCTTCCTCGGCCGCCGTCGCGAGCCGGGAGCACGCGGATTCGCGCTGACCGCGATCATCACCGGCATCGCCGGCGTCGTGGTCTCGCTGATCTACCTGGCCGTCACGATCGTGATCTTCGTGGTCGCCCTCGACGCGGCGACCTCCTCCTCCGGCTACTAGGCGCCGGCGCCCGGTCTCAGGAGACGCGCTCGGCGAGCAGGGCGCGGTGGCGCCCCTGGATCCTGGTGAGGATCAGGACGGCGCTGCCCCGCCCGGCCAGGCCGAGCTTCCTGCGGAAGCGCGCGGGGTCGACGTCGACGCCGCGCTTCTTGATCTCCAGGACGCCGATGCCGCGGGCGCGCAGCTCGCGCGCGAGGGTGCGCTCGTCCAGGGGCAGCTCCGCGAGCACGCGGAAGCTGCGCAGGAACGGCGACGCGGACGGCTCGTCGCCCGTGAGGTAGGCGATGCCGGGCGAGAGCATCCGCGAGCCGCTGGTGCGGGCCAGCTCGCCGAGCAGGCGCGCGCGGATGGCCGACCCGTCCGGCTCGTGCACGAACGCGCCGAGGTCGCCCACCTCCTCGTCGTCGCTGTCGGCCGGCGCGGTGAGCTCCACGGCGCCGGTCGCCGAGAGCAGGAGCGCGGACCGGCGGACGCCCGGCCGCGCCAGCGGACCGAACCACAGCCCCGTCTCGACGAGCTCGCCGTCGACCGACACCCACTGCGCCTCCGCGTCCGCGGGGATCCGCTCGCGGTCGAAGCCCGGCCCGAGCTTCACGCCCGCGGGCCGCGCCTCGGCCAGGCCGAAGGCGAAGTCGAGCGAGGGGGAGTAGTCGTCGGGATCGTCGAGGCGCCGCGTCTCGCGGTGGCCGGCGGTGCGGCGGGCCGGGTCGAGGTAGACGGCGTCGAAGCCGTCCAGGTCGAACGACTCGGCGTCGGCGTGCACGGCCTGCGCGGAGGGGAACGGGGCGAGGTTGAAACTGGCGAGGGTCGCGGTGATCTCGTCCGCGTCCACCGCGGTCACCTCGAGGTCGATGGCGGCCATCGCGAGGGCGTCGCCGCCGATGCCGCTGCCTAGGTCGGCGATGCGGGTGAGCCCGGCGGAGGAGAAGCGTCCGGCGTGCAGCGCCGCGACCCGGAGGCGGGTGGCCTGCTCGAGCCCGGCGTCGGTGAAGAGCATCGACCGGGCGAACTCGCCGAACTTCCCGGTCGCCTTCGCCCGCAGCCGCGCCTGGGTCAGCACGGTCGACACCAGGCCGGGGGAGTGGCCGGCGGAGCGGAGCGCGGCGACGGCGCGCACCAGGTCGTCCGCGCGGTAGCCGTCGAGCGAGTCGAGGAGCCGGAGGCCCTCGGGGGAGAGGAGCTCGACCAGCTCGGCGCGTTGCATCCGGCCATGCTAGGCCACGCCCTCCGCACGACGCGGCGCGCCTGCCTGGCACTCTGATTGCACGAGTGCCAGCGGAGCCTCTACAGTGGAGCTAGCACTCTCGGAGCGTGTCTGCCAACGGCGGCGCTCCGCCCCCGTCGTCGTCAAGAAAGAGGTCAACCGTGTCGGTGTCCATCAAGCCGCTCGAAGATCGCATCGTCATCAAGCAGGTCGAGGCCGAGCAGGTCACTGCTTCCGGTCTCGTCATCCCCGACACCGCCAAGGAGAAGCCCCAGGAGGGCGAAGTCGTCGCCGTCGGCCCCGGCCGCATCGACGACAACGGCAACCGCGTCCCGCTCGACGTGGCCGTCGGTGACAAGGTCATCTACTCCAAGTACGGCGGAACCGAGGTCAAGTTCGGTGGGGACGACCTGCTGGTCCTCTCCGCCCGCGACGTCCTCGCGGTCGTCGTCCGCTAGAGACGGATCCCCGAAGGGCCCGGCGACGCGAGTCGCCGGGCCCTTCGTCTTTCAGCGCGGTGGGCCCACTGGCGGGAGTCGCCGGGCCCACCGTCGTGCGCCCGGTCCTCTTCGCGACCGGTGGCCTGATCCTGACGTCCGGTGACCGTTCCGGGCGGTCCGCGGGCTCCGGCCCTGCGTAGCATCGGACGGGTGCCCGCCTCCCGCCTCCCCGCCGAACCCGCCTCGCCGACGACGGGCGACGCCGCGGCCGGCGAGGGCGTCGAGGCCCTGCCCGTGAAGGGCGCCGGCGGCGCGCTGTCGTCGACCGGCCTCTGGTTCGGCTTCGCCGCCTACCTGCTCTGGGGCGCGATGCCGCTCTACTTCATCGCGATGGCCCCCGCCTCGCCGTTCGAGATCGTCGCGCTGCGGGTGCTCTTCTCGCTGGTCTTCTGCCTGCTCCTGCTCACGGTGACGCGCAGCTGGCGCGGCTTCGCGGCGCTCTTCCGCGAGCCGCGGCTGCTCGGCGTGATGGCGATCGCCGGCGTGCTGATCTACATCAACTGGCAGGTCTACGTCATCGCGACGACCACGGGCCACGTGATCGAGGCGGCCCTCGGCTACTTCATGAACCCGCTCGTCACGGTGCTGCTCGGTGTGATCGTGCTGCGCGAGCGGCTGCGGCGGGCGCAGTGGATCGCGATGGCGATCAGCGCCGTCGCCGTCCTCGTGATCGCCGTCGGCTACGGCTCCTTCCCCTGGGTCTCGCTCGCGCTCGCCTTCTCCTTCGGCCTCTACGGCCTGGTGAAGAGCCGGGTCGGCGGCCGGATGGACGCGGTCAGCGGTCTCACGCTCGAGACGCTCTGGCTCACGCCGCTCGCGATCGTGCAGCTGCTGGTCGTCGGCGCGACGGTCGGGCTGACGCTGGCGACGGAGGGCACGGGGCACGCGCTCATCCTCGCCTCGGCCGGCATCGTCACCGCAGTGCCGCTGCTGCTGTTCGCGGGCGCCGCCCGGCGGCTGCCGCTCTCGATCGTCGGCTTCATCCAGTACCTGACGCCGGTGCTGCAGTTCGTCGTCGGCGCCTTCCTCCTGCACGAGGAGATGCCGCCGGAGCGCTGGATCGGCTTCGCGCTCGTCTGGGCGGCCCTGGCGATCTTCTCAGTCGACCTCGTCTCGGCCGAGCGCCGGAGGCGGCGCGTGACGGCCGGACCTGCGGATCGCGTCGCGGGAGAGCGCTCCGACGACGAAAAGTAACGATCAGGTCGCGAAACGCATCTGAAACACCCCCGTATTGTTCACGGCTTCTCCGAAGGTTAGGTTGGCCGAGCGGTTGCCTCCGGCACCGCTCCCACGACAGAACCTCTCAAGGAGAAACATGCGCGTTCACGCGAAGGCCGGGACGGCCCGTACGCGATCCCTCCGGGCGACCCTGAGCGGGGTCGCCTTCCTGGGCGCCAGCGCTCTCGTCCTCGCCGGTTGCGCCAGCGGCGGCGGCGGAGACGCGGGCACCGACGGCGGCGAGTCCGGCGACCTGTCCCTGAAGATCGGCACGATCCTCCCGCAGACCGGCACCCTCGCCGTCCTCGGCCCGCCCGAGATCGCGGGCGTCGACCTCGCCGTCAAGGACATCAACGACGCCGCTGCCGGCCTCACCATCGATGTCGAGCAGAAGGACTCCGGCGACACCACGACGGACATCGCGACGCAGTCGGCGACCTCGCTGATCGCCGACGGCGCGAGCGTCATCATCGGTGCGGCCTCCTCGGGTGTCTCGAAGACGTTCATCGACCAGGTGACCCAGGCGGGCGTCGTCCAGATCTCGCCGGCCAACACCTCGCCGGACTTCACCACCTACGACGACGACGGCTACTACTGGCGCACCGCCCCCTCGGACGTGCTCCAGGGCCGCATCCTCGGCAACAAGATCCTCGGCGACGGCAAGACCAACGTCTCGATCCTGTACCTGAACGACGCGTACGGCACCGGCCTCGAGTCGAACATCAAGGAGACCCTCGAGGCGGGCGGCGCGACCGTCGCGGCCGAGGAGATCTTCGAGCCGGCCTCGACCGACTTCAACTCGGCGCTGACCTCGCTGCTCGCCCCGAACCCGGACGCGCTCGTCGTCATCTCGTTCGACGAAATCACCACGATCGCGGAGCAGCTCGCGGCCAAGGGCTTCGACTTCGCGAACCTCTACGGCACGGACGGCAACTACGGCGTCATCACCGATGCGGACACGAACGTCGACATCGACGGCGCGCAGTTCACCAACCCCGGTGTGCAGGCGTCGGAGGAGTTCCAGTCGAACCTCCAGGCTCTCGTGAAGGAGCAGGGGAACGACGCGCTGACGGTGTTCAGCTACGCCCCCGAGTCGTACGACGCCACGGTGCTCGCCGCTCTCGCGGCGCTCGCGGGCGGCGCGACCGACGGTGCGACCATCCGCGACAACCTGCAGGACGTCTCGACCGGGGGCACGAAGTGCACCACGTTCGCCGACTGCGCCACGATGCTCGCCGACGGTGAGGACATCGACTACGACGGCCTCTCCGGCCCGATCTCGTGGGACGAGAACGGCGACCCGACCGAGGCGTCGGTGTCGATCTACAAGTACGGCGCCGGCAACGTCACCTCGTTCGAGGAGACCGTCGATGGCTCGCTGAACTAGCACCCCGCCTGCGGCTCCGGCCGCGACGCGAAGGGGCCCGGTCATCCGACCGGGCCCCTTCGTCGTGCCCGAGGTCTCGATACGCCGCTGCGCGGCTACTCGACCAGCATGAAGCGCCGGCTTCCCGTTCCGGTGGACCCGCGCCGATCTCGATCGGCAGGCCATCTCCATGCTGATCGAGTAGCCCTCGGAGAGGGCGTATCGAGATCCACCACCGAACGAACGTGGGTCCCCGCTCCGTCCCTCCCGGTGCCGCACGACGCAGCGAGCGCGCGCCCCCGAGGGGACGCGCGCTCGCTCAGTGCTCGGTGCGGCTCAGGAGGCGCGGAGGAGCTCCGCCTCCTGGGCCAGGCGGTAGGTCACGAACGAGCGGCTGTAGTTGCGGCGCTTGCCGCCGGTGGTCTCGGCGATGACGACCTGCGCGTAGACGCCGACGACGGACCAGCGCTCGTAGTCGCCGATCGCACCGGTGCCGAAGGTCGCGCCGAGGGCGACGGGTGCGGGGGTGTAGCTCTTCATGGGTCGGCTCCTTCGAAGACGGGGACCGCGGCGCCGGAACGGGACGCGGAAGGGGAAGGAATCGGTGCCGAGGACAGTGGGAATCCGCCCCTGATCAGGGGGAGAGGAGTCCGGCCGGGGTGTCGGCGCCGATGTTTCTTGTCACCAAAATTACGGCACGGCGGCCGCCGTCCTGGCCCTCGGGCGGGGGGTGCCAGCGCAGAGAGAGACTCGATGTCCGTGCGGCGCCGGCGCTCACTGCCAGCGGCAGGAGTCCTCGGCGATGAAGCGGTAGAGCGCCCCGCGCACGGCGTCGGAGACACCGACCGCGACGACTCCCGACGTGCCGTCGTCGAGTGTGACGGCGACCGGGAGGAACGTGCCGCGCTTGTCCTCCGAGACGGTGTGCGTGTTGCAGTTGCTCGGCAGGATCGCGAGGTCGACGCGGGAGGCGTCCGCGCCGGCGTCCACGCGCACGCCGACGGGCCAGGCGTCCGCTCCCGAGGCGGGCCGGAGCAGGATCGTCCGGCCGATCGCCGCGATCGAGACGCCCCCGTCCGCCCCCGTGGGGGTCAGGACGACCTCCAGGTGCGCGACCGGCTCTCCGCCCTCCTGCGCCACTGTGACGGCGTCTCCGGGCACGATCGACACCACGTCCGCCACGCGCTGCGCGAGGCAGTCCTCGGCATGGATGCGCGGCAGGCTGCCGAGCGGGTCGTCCGGCGCGACCACGGCCGTCCCCGACACCCCGCCCTGCGTGAAGGCGAGCCGCACGCGGGCGTCCGCGCCGGGGTCCGCGCAGTCCGGGGGAGCGAGCTGCAGCCGGAGCGCGGTCGTCGTCCCCGGGCGCACCGTCGTCGGGCCGTCGGTGGCGGCCGGGTCGGTGAAGGCGGGGGAGTCGAGCCGCGCCTCCCAGACGTCCAGGGGCTCGTCGGCGGTGTTCGTCACCAGGACCTCGAGCCGGCGGGGCCCGTAGTCGTCGCGGTTCTGCTGCACGCCGACGGAGACGCCCGCCGGCAGCTCCGAGACCGGCCCGGGTGCGCAGCCGGAGAGGAGCCCCGCCGCGAGCGCGACGACGACCACAGCGGCGCTGCGGTTCATCCGGTCCTCCTCCTCGACGACGACGGGCCCGCCCCCGCCTCTCGGCGGGTGACGGGCCCGGGGGTGCAGCGGCCTCAGCCGCCGACGGTGGGCGTGCTCGTGGTGACCTCGTTGGTCGTCGCGAGCGTGCCGAGGTAGAGCTCGATCACCTTCGGATCGTTCATCAGCTCGCGGCCGGGGCCCTCGTAGGCGTCGCGGCCCTGGTCGAGCACGTAGCCGCGGTCGCAGATCTGCAGCGCGCGGCGGGCGTTCTGCTCGACGATCATGATCGAGACGCCGGCGCGGTTGATCCGCTGGACGTTGACGAAGGTCTCGTCCTGGCGCATCGGCGAGAGACCCGCGCTCGGCTCGTCCAGCAGCAGCATCGACGGGTCCATCATCAGGGCCCGCGACATCGCGACCATCTGGCGCTCGCCGCCCGAGAGCGAGCCGGAGCGCTGCTTGAGGCGCTTGGTCAGCTCGGGGAAGAGCTCCGTCACGAACTCGAGGCGGTCCTTGAACATCTTCGGCTTCTGGTACATGCCCATCTCGAGGTTCTCCTCGATGGTGAGCGACGGGAAGACGTTGTTGTTCTGCGGCACGAAGCCGACGCCCTTGGAGACCAGCTTGTCGGCCTTGAAGCCGGTGATGTCCTCGCCGTTGAGCAGGACCGTGCCCTGGCGGATGTTCACCAGCCCGAACATCGCCTTGAGCAGCGTCGACTTGCCGGCTCCGTTCGGGCCGATGATGCCGACGAGCTCGCCCTTCTTCACGTAGACGTTCGACCCGTTCAGTATGTTGACTCCCGGCACGTACCCCGCGTGGAGGTCGTGCGTCTCGAGCGTGTTCTGGGTCACTTCTCGTCCTTTCCGAAGTCGACGGCGGGCGCGTCGGTCGTCGGCGCGATGCTCGTCGGTGCGCCGTCCGCCGGTGCGGCCGTCGCAGGGGCGTCGTCCACGGAGGAGGCCGTCGCAGCGGAGGCCGCAGGGCTCGCCGCGGCCGCGTGCTCACCGCCCGTGTGGTGCACGTCGACGCCGGCCGCCTCGGCCCGCTTCTCGACGTCCTCGCGGACCAGATCCGAGTCCATCTCCTCCGCGACCTCGAGCTGGCCCTCGATCGTGCCGAGGTCGGTGTCGTGGTGCGCGCCGAGATAGGCGTCGATGACCGCGGGGTCGTTCATCACCGTCGAGGGCGGTCCCTCGGCGACGACCTTGCCCTCGGCCATCACGATCACCCAGTCGGCGATGGTGTTGACCATGTGCATGTCGTGCTCGACGAAGAGCACGGTCATGCCCTCGTCCTTGAGGTTCACGATGTGGCCCAGCAGCGACTGCGTCAGTGCCGGGTTCACGCCCGCCATCGGCTCGTCGAGCATGACCAGCTCGGGCTCCGACATCAGGGCGCGCGCCATCTCGAGCAGCTTCTTCTGACCGCCCGAGAGGCTCGACGCGTAGTCGTCCTTCTTGGTGTCGAGCTTGAACTTCTCCAGCAGCCGGATCGCGCGGTTCTCGATCGACTCCTCCTCCTTCGACCACAGCGGCCGGATGAGCGAGGTGAGGATGTTCTCGCCCTTCTGCCCCTTGGCGCCGAGGAGCATGTTCTCGAGCACCGTCATGCCGCCGAGGGCCTTGGTGAGCTGGAACGTGCGCACCATGCCCATCCGGGACACCTTGTAGGCGGGAACGTTCGCGAGGTTCTTGCCCTTGAAGTTCCAGCGCCCGGTGTTGGGCTTGTCGAAGCCCGTCAGCAGGTTGAAGAACGTGGTCTTGCCGGCGCCGTTCGGGCCGATCAGCGCGGTGATCGAACCGCGCGGGATCTCGACGTGGGCGACGTCGACCGCGGTCAGGCCGCCGAAGCGGCGGCTGACGCCGTCGGCGACGAGGATGGGGTCCTTCTTGACGACCCCGGGGACGATTTCCTGCTCGGTGATGTCCGAGACCGGCGTTTTAGGCAAAGTGCAGATCCTTCTTCTTGCCGAAAATGCCCTGGGGTCTGAAGATCACCAGGAGCATGAGGGCCACACCCACCACGATGAACCGGATCGGTCCGGTCTGCACGGTGGTGAGCTTGATGAGGTCGTTGTTGAGGACCCCGGTGTCGATCCCGAGCGTGAGCAGTCCGTCGGTCAGACCGAGGACGACCCAGAAGATGATCGAGCCGACGACCGGCCCGAAGACCGTCGCGGCACCGCCCAGCAGCATGATCGTGTAGAGGAAGAACGTCAGCTGGGTGCCGTAGTTGTCGGGCTGCAGCGAGCGCGGCAGGATGAACAGCGCTCCGGCCAGGCCGCCCAGCACGCCGCCGAGGATCAGCGCCTGGATCTTGTAGGAGAAGACGTTCTTGCCGAGCGAGCGCACGGCGTCCTCGTCCTCGCGGATGCCCTTGATGACGCGGCCCCAGGGGCTGCGCATCAGGAGGAAGACCAGCAGGCAGGCCAGGAGCACGAGGCCCCAGCCGACGATGCGGACCCACCACTGGTCCTGGTTGTAGGTGAGGATCCCGATCCCGAAGCGCCCCTCCGGCAGCGGGTTGAGGTCGTTGAACGCCTTCGCCGCGCCGTTGATGCCCTCCGAGCCGCCGGTCACCGCCGAGAACTCGGGCGTCTTGACCGAGAGCCGGACGATCTCGGCCGCCGCGATCGTGACGATCGAGAGGTAGTCCGCCCGCAGTCTCAGCGTTGGGATGCCGAGGATGAGGGCGAAGAGGGTCGCCGCGACGATCGTCGCGAGCAGGGAGCCCCAGACGGGCCATTCGAACTTGACCGAGGTGATGGCGAAGGCGTAGCCGCCTACCGCCATGAAGCCGGCCTGGCCGAAGTTGAGGAGGCCGGTGAATCCGAAGTGGATGACCAGGCCGATGGTCGCGAGCGCGTAGGCGGCGACGGTGGGATCGACGATCTGCCCGATCGCCAGCCAGATGAAGTTGAGGTTCATGGTGTCAGCCGATCCGTTCCTTGCGACCGAGGATGCCCTGCGGTCTGACCAGCAGGATGATGATCATGAGGACGAGCGGAGCCACGTACTTGAGGTTCTCCGGGATCCAGATCGTCGAGATGTTCATCATCAGGCCGATGATGAGCGAGCCGACCAGCGCTCCGTAGGCGGAGCCGAGTCCGCCGAGCGTGATCGCCGCGAAGATCAGCAGCAGGATCGACGCTCCGGTGTCCCAGCGCAGCGACTGGTAGTAGCCGATGTAGACGCCGGCCAGTGCGGCGAGGGCTCCGGAGAGCACCCAGACCACGCGGATGACGCGCTCGACGTTGATGCCGGAGGCGGAGGCGAGGGCCCGGTTGTCGGACACCGCGCGCATCGCCTTGCCGATCTTGGTCTTCGTGAGCAGCAGGGCGACGCCGACGATGCAGACGATGCCGACGGCAGCGCCGACGAGGTCGGTGAACTTCAGGCTGATGCCGAGCGCCGGCACCGTGAAGAACGGCGCCGTGCTGTTGGGCAGCGAGAGCCGGTCCGCGCCGAAGAAGAAGACGAAGGTGTAGCGCAGCGCGAGCGACAGGCCGATCGTCACGATCATCAGCGGGATGAGCTGGATGTTCCTCTTGCGCAGCGGCTTCCAGAGCAGGCCGTCCTGCGCGAAGCCGAACGCCCCGCCGAGGATCACCGCGATCGGGATCGCCAGCAGCGCCGGCAGCCCGAAGACGCCGGAGAAGAGGTACGCCATCAGTGCGCCGAAGGTGACCAGCTCGCCGTGGGCGAAGTTGTTCAGCCCGGTGACGCCGTAGATCAGCGAGGCGCCGATGGCCGCGAGGGCGATCAGGAGTCCGAAGATCAGGCCGGTGACGACCTTGGGCCAGAAGATGATCCAGAAGGTGTTCGCCGTGACCGGCTGGTTCGCCGCGGTCGAGGTCCCGTCGGGGTTCGTCGCGTCGTTGCCCGTGGTGCCCTCGGTGGCGGGGTTCGTGGGGGCGGCGGAGTCGGTCGGGACCGGAGCGCTCGCGCCCGTGCCGATCGGGTTGGCCGTCGACACGATGAAGTTCACGATCTGGTTCTGCGAGGAGACGATCGTCACCTGCTTCGGGTTCTGCCCCGCTGCCGGGTAGCCCTTGTCGGCGGGGAGCGTCTCCTCGTCGACCGTCACGCTGAAGGTGCCGGCCTCCTCGAGCGGGAAGACGGCGCGGCCGTCGTCGCCCGTGGTGAGGGTCGCGGTGGCGTCACCGCCGAGCTCGACGGTCACCCCCACCAGGTTCTCGTTCGTGCCCTGCACGCGGACCCAGGCGATGATCGACTGGTCGGCCGTGGTCTCGGCGGTCGCGGCGGGCGCTGCGGCGGCGACGCCCGTCAGGGTCGCGGCGAGCAGGCCGAGAGCGACCAGGCCGTCGCGGAGCGTGCGGAGTGTGGGGAGCCGCCTAGGCACGGGGAGCCTCCCGGTCCGTCGGATGCAGGGTCGTCGCGCGCTTGTGGCGCGTCGAACGGCTGGCTGTGAGCAAGACGTCTACCTCTCGTCAGGGTGCACAGACGGATGGGGTCCTCGGGCGCGCCCGGATCGCCGTCGTCAAACAACGTTGGTTGACCATACGTTCCGCATGTGTCGGCGGTGTTTCCCCACCTGCACTACTGCGTGACGACATTATGCGGGGCGGAGAGCGCTCCCGTGGCCCCCGCACGGGTCGCGAGCGCGCCCGGAGCACATCCGAGGGACGTCCGGGCAGGAATACCGGGCGCGTCGCCGCGCTTAAGATTGAGCATCCGGGACACCCGTGACCGGATGCGCGACCTCCACCACCGGGCCACCCGCACGACCTGCTAAGGGGCATTGATGGACCAGCCGGATCCCTTCGGATTCCTCGGACTCACCTACGACGACGTCATGCTCCTCCCCGGGCACACCGACGTCATCCCGAGCGAGGCCGACACGGCCTCCCGGCTCACCAAGCGCATCACGGTCGCGACCCCGCTGCTCTCCGCGGCGATGGACACCGTCACCGAGTCGCGGATGGCGATCGCCATGGCCCGTCAGGGCGGGCTCGGCATCCTGCACCGCAACCTCTCGATCGCGGATCAGGCCGACCAGGTCGACCGCGTCAAGCGCAGCGAGTCGGGCATGGTGTCGAACCCCGTCACCACCACTCCCGACGCGACCGTCGCCCAGGTCGACGACCTCTGCGGCCAGTACCGGATCAGCGGCCTCCCCGTCGTCGACGCGAGCGGCGTCCTCGTCGGCATCATCACCAACCGCGACATGCGCTTCGTCTCGCCGTTCGAGAAGGCGTCCACCCTCGTCCGCGACGTGATGACGAGCGCCGGCCTGATCACCGGCCGCGTCGGCATCCCCGACAGCGAGGTGATCGCGCTCTTCGCGCAGCACAAGATCGAGAAGCTGCCCCTCGTCGACGCGCAGGGCAAGCTCGCCGGGCTCATCACGGTGAAGGACTTCGACAAGTCCGAGCAGTACCCGAACGCGACCAAGGACGAGGAGGGGCGCCTGCGCGTCGGCGCCGCCATCGGCTTCTTCGGCGACGCTTGGCAGCGCGCCACCGCGCTCCTCGACGCCGGGGTCGACGTCCTCGTCGTGGACACCGCCAACGGTGACTCCGCCGGCGTCCTCGAGATCATCCGCCGCCTCAAGGCAGACCCGGCCTTCGCCGGCGTCGACGTCATCGGCGGCAACGTCGCCACCCGCTCCGGCGCGCAGGCGCTCGTCGACGCGGGCGCCGACGCCATCAAGGTCGGAGTCGGCCCCGGTTCCATCTGCACCACCCGCGTCGTCGCCGGCGTCGGCGTGCCGCAGGTGACCGCCGTCTACGAGGCGTCGCTCGCCGCCCGCGAGTCGGGCGTCCCGGTGATCGCCGACGGCGGACTGCAGTACTCCGGCGACATCGCCAAGGCGCTCGTCGCCGGTGCCGACACCGTCATGCTCGGCTCGCTCCTCGCCGGCTGCGAGGAGAGCCCCGGCGACCTCGTCTTCCAGAACGGCAAGCAGTTCAAGACCTACCGCGGCATGGGCTCGCTCGGCGCGCTGCAGACCCGCGGCGAGCGGACCTCCTACTCGAAGGACCGCTACTTCCAGTCCGACGTGCCCACCGACGACAAGCTGATCGCGGAGGGCATCGAGGGCCAGGTGCCGTACCGCGGGCCGCTCGCGAACGTGGCGTACCAGCTGGCGGGCGGGCTGCGGCAGTCGATGTTCTACGTGGGGGCGCGGACGATCTCGGAGCTCAAGGAGCGGGGGAAGTTCGTTCGGATCACGGCGGCGGGGCTCAAGGAGTCGCATCCGCATGATGTGCAGATGGTGGTGGAGGCGCCGAACTACCGGCGCTGATTCTGCTGCGTCTCTGGGTGGGGGTCGGCGCCGGGTCGTGAGGGCGGCCCCTCTGCCCGATGGGCCTTCGGCCCATACGCCCACCACGCCGGAGGGGCCGCCCTCACGACCCGACGCCTCCCACTCGGGGCACGCGGACCTGTGGGAGACCGAGGGACGCAGCGCGAGCGGCGCTCACGCGCCGCCGCGACTGCGCCGGCTGGCGGCAGCGCGAGCGGGCTGCGCCCGCCGCGACTGCCCCACCAGACACGTGCGGCAGCAAGGTGGGAGCGCTATCCGGCGATCCGCGTGCCAGCCGGTCGCCGTGCGCTGCCCCGCCAGGCCCGTGCGGCAGCAGGGTGGGAGCGCTATCCGCTGATCCGCGTGCCAGCGGATCGGCGTGCGCGGAAGTAGGACGCTCTGCGGGACGCGACCATCTGGTCGAGCCGACTGCGAGCGACAGACGAGCGGAGTGCTGAGCGGAGCGAGGCGCGGAGCGAGGATGGAGCCACAGTAAACTCGCCCTCATGGAGATCGAGATCGGGCGCGCCAAGCGCGCCCGCCGCGCGTACGCCTTCGACGACATCGCGGTGGTCCCGAGCCGCCGGACCCGCGACCCGGAGGTGGTCTCGGTGAAGTGGGCGATCGACGCGTACCAGTTCAGCACTCCGATCCTCGCGGCGCCGATGGACTCGGTGGTGTCGCCGGCGACGGCGATCACGCTCGGCCGGCTGGGGGCGCTGGGCGTCCTCGACCTCGAGGGGCTGTGGACGCGCTACGAGGACCCGGAGCCGCTGCTCGCGGAGATCCGGGAGCTGCCGGCGGAGCGGGCGACGCAGCGCATGCAGGAGATCTACTCGGAGCCGGTGAAGCCGGAACTGGTGACGGCGCGGCTCGCGGAGATCCGCGCGGCCGGCGTGACGGTCGCGGGCGCGCTGTCGCCGCAGCGCACCGCCGAGCTGTACCAGACGGTGGTCGACGCGGGGGTCGACGTGTTCGTCATCCGCGGCACGACCGTGTCGGCCGAGCACGTCTCGCGGGACACCGAGCCGCTCAACCTGAAGAAGTTCATCTACGAGCTCGACGTGCCGGTCATCGTCGGTGGGGCCTCGACGTACACGGCCGCCCTGCACCTGATGCGCACGGGCGCCGCGGGCGTCCTCGTCGGCTTCGGTGGCGGTGCGGCGTCGACCACCCGCGCAACGCTCGGCATCCAGGCGCCGATGGCGACCGCGGTCGCCGACGTCGCCGGCGCTCGCCGCGACTACCTCGACGAGTCCGGCGGACGCTACGTGCACGTCATCGCGGACGGCGGCCTCGGCACCTCCGGCGACATCGTCAAGGCCGTCGCGGTCGGCGCCGACGCCGTGATGCTCGGCTCCGCGCTCGCCCGAGCCACCGACGCGCCCGGCGGCGGCTGGCACTGGGGTGCCGAGGCACACCACCAGCAGCTCCCGCGCGGACGCCGCGTCCAGGTCGGCACCGTCGGCACGCTCGAGCAGGTGCTCTACGGCCCCGCGACCGACGCGAACGGCACCGCCAACCTGATCGGCGCCCTCCGCCGCTCGATGGCGACCACCGGCTACTCCGACCTCAAGGAGTTCCAGCGCGTCGAGGTCGTCGTCGCCCCGTACCAGCCCAGCTAGCCGGCCGGCCGGCCGAGGCGTCCCCGAACGGTCGAGACGTCCCGCAGCAGCTGGACGCTTCGACCGTTCGAGGCCGTCTCGGTGGGGTGGACTCCCGCGCGCGCGAGGGCGGCGAGCATCGGGCGCGCGGCGTAGGCGTCCTGCCAGCGCCAGCGGACCACGCCGCTGACGAGAGCGCGGAGGCGGTCCTCCCGGCGCTTCTCGTCGAGCAGCGCCCGCTCGGGGCTGCGCCCGCGGAGGAACCGCGGATCCGTGTACTTGTGCGCCCCATCGGCCTCGCCGACGACGTCGGCGTCCTCGAAGAAGAAGTCGACCGGGCCGATCAGGCCCTCGTCGTCGTGGAACGGCCGCTGGAGCACCGGGCGGGGGAGCCCCGCCTGGTGCATCGCGACCCGGCTGATCGACTCCAAGGGCGAGTCGGCGCGCTCGTCGGCGAAGTCGATCGCCCGCGCCGCCGCCGTACGACCGCGGGCCCCGCCGGGAAGGACGGCGAGGCGCTCCCTCAGCTCCTCCGGCTCGAGAAGGTGCTCGCCGTGGCTGCCGCGCATCCGCAGGGCGTGGTCCGCCGCAGTGATGGCGCGCCGGAAGGACGAGAAGCGGCAGAGGTCGAGAACGGTCTGCGCGAGATCGGAGATCGTCAGCCCGTCGACGACCACCGCGGAATCGGATGACACGCCTCCGTGCTCCGCGACGCGGTTGCGCGTTCGGCTGCCGACCGCCGGCGACGCCGCGACGTGCACGGTCTCGTCGAGCGGCTCGACCAGGGGGAGGCCCCAGACAGCGGCGGCGGATTCACGGAGGAAGACGGGCCGGCTCCACGTCGCGGCGACCGCGTCGATGCGGGCGCGGTGGCGCGCGTCGACCGAGGCGCTCGCCCACTCCGCCGCGCGCACGTGCACCCCGCGACGGAGGCGGACGAACTCCGCCGACCTCCCGCAGGCCCCTCCCCGGAACAGCTCCACCCGTGTCATCCCGGAACCCTCCCACTCCGGGCGCCCTCATCGGCCTGCCTCTCCCCACCTCTGTGGACGGCGCGCGACACCCTGTGGAGAGCGAGGCGTCCCACTGTGGTCGAGACGTCCCGCTGCGGATGGACGTCTCGACCGTTCGGGGACGCCTCGGCGGCGGCGGCCGGCGGCCGGCGGCCGGGTCCTCCGTGGGCGAACGGGGGCAGGGGGCGGGCGGTGGCCGCCTAAACTGGGAGGATTCCCGACGTCGGAGCGCTGCGAGGCGCGGATGGAGCACGCATGGTCGAGGTCCGCAGGGTCAAGCTGCCCGGTGTCGGTGTCCTGCACACCTTCCTCACCGCCGACGGCGGCAAGGTCGGCGTCATCGCGCACCGCTCGGGCCACAGCGACCTGATCACCTTCGCCGAGGGCGACCAGGACGGCGCGAAGGTCTCGCTCCGCCTCAGCGACGACGAGGCGCACACCCTCGCCGAGCTGCTCGGCGGCACCCAGATCACCGAGTCGCTCACCGCACTCGACCAGATCCCCGGGCTCTCGATCGACTGGTTCACCGTCGACTACGACGACCACATCGCGGGCCAGCAGCTCGGCAAGCCCGCCGACCGCGGCATCGTCGGCCTCACCGTCGTCGCGGTCGTCCGCGGTGACGCGGCCAATCCCGCTCCCGCCCCCGACTTCCGGGTGTTCCCGGGCGACACGCTCGTCGTCGCCGGCAGCCCCGAGAAGGTCGCCAAGGCCTTCGCCTTCTTCCGCTCCGGCGTCTTCGCCAAGGCTCCCGAGACGCCGCCCGGAGCCTGAGGATGCACCACGGCGAAGACCTCATCGTCCTCGGTGTCCTGTTCGTCGTCGCCTACGTCCTCGGGCGGCTGGGGCGCACGATCGGCCTTCCGGCCATCCCGATCTACATGGTCGTCGGCCTGCTCGCGAGCCCGAACTTCCACCTCTTCCCGCTCGACTTCGAGTCGTCCTACATCGAGCTGACGGCGGTCTTCGGGCTGATCCTGCTGCTGTTCAACCTCGGCCTGGAGTTCGATCAGGACGAGTTCTACGGCAACGCGGCAAGGCTGATCCTCTCCGGCGGCTCCTACATCGCCGTCAACATGGCGGCAGGGCTCGCCTTCGGCTTCGTGCTGGGCTGGGGCAGCCGCGAGGCGCTGATCATCGCGGGCATCACGGCGACGAGCTCGAGCGCGATCGTGACGAAGCTGCTGATCGAGCTCAAGCGCCTCGCCAACCCGGAGACGCCGATGATCCTCGGCGTGACCGTCGTGGAGGACATCTTCATCGCGGTCTACCTGGCGATCGTGTCGGTCGTGCTCTCGGGCGAGACGGAGCCGTGGCCGGTCGTCCTGAAGCTGGTCATCGCGTTCGCGTTCCTCGTGGTGATGTTCGCGATCGCGCGCTGGGGCGGCCGGGTGGTCTCCCGGTTCTTCCGCACCCGCGACGACGAGCTGTTCACGATCCTGTTCTTCGGTCTCGCGATCCTGTTCGGCGGGATCGGCGAGGTCCTCGGCGTCACCGACGCGATCGGCGCGTTCCTGATCGGCCTGGTGATCGGCGCCACCCGGTTCCGCGCGCGGGTCGAGCGGATCGCGATCCCGCTCCGCGACGTGTTCGGTGCCTTCTTCTTCGTGAACTTCGGCCTCGGCCTCGATCCGGGAGCCTTCCCCGACGTCGTGCTGCCGGTGATCGCCGCCGCGGTGATGACGATCGTGCTCAACCTCGGAGCCGGCCAGTTCGTCGCCTGGCTGAACAAGCTCGGGCCCCGCGCCGGGCTCAACGCGGCCTTCATCCTGCACAACCGGGGCGAGTTCGCGCTGATCCTCGCGACGCTCTCGCTCTCGGCGGGGCTCGACGAGCGGATCCAGCCGTTCGCAGGTCTCTACGTGCTGATCATGGCGATCGTCGGCCCGATCCTCGCCTCGCGCTCGGAGAGCATCGGGCAGTTCCTCTCGCGGCGGCGGCACCGGCCGAAGCCGGCCACCCGCAGCGCGATGGCGGAGGAGGACTTCGCCCTGGTCGAGGCGGCGATGGCGGACGGGGCGGCGGACGAGCGTCCGGCGGCCGACCCCGCCGAGGCGCCGGTCGCCGAGCCTGCTCCCCGCCCGCGCCGGCCCGTCGAGCCGGACGAGCTGGACGACGAGTTCCCGGACCCGATGCGGCAGGCCCTCATCGACCAGGCCATGCAGCAGTCCGACGGCATCGACTCCGACCGGCCGCGGCGCCCGCGGGAGCCCGACTACTGAGCCGTCCGATCCGATCATCGGGCGGACCTTCATGCTGGTCGAGTAGCCCGCGGAGCGGGCGTATCGAGCGGCGAAGCCGCTTCGCGTCTCGGTGGTGAGGGAAAACTGCTTGTGGCTGGGCGGGTGTGGTTCGAAGATGGTGGTGTCGTGGTC
>NZ_RJUT01000006.1:0-323280 GCF_003751395.1 Rathayibacter sp. PhB152
CCCCCGCAAAACCCTCGACTGGGCCACCCCCGCCCAACGCCTCGACCAACTCCTCGTTGCAACAACCACTTGACCACAAGGGGTCTCGATACGCCGCTCCGCGGCTACTCGACCAGCATGGATCTCGCCGCACTGCGCAGAGCCCGCCACCTCTGCTGATCGAGTAGCCCGCGCAGTGGGCGTATCGAGATCCCCGCCATCAGCACTCGAGGCGACAGCTACCCCTCCCGGCGCTCCAGCTCCACCGCGCGGATCTCGTCCTGCAGGTCGCGGGTCGCCGTGCGCAGCGCCCGCTCCGCGTCGAGCCCCTGCGCCCGCGCCGAGGCGACGATCGCGAGCAGCAGCGGGCCGAGGTCCTCCTCCGACTCGATCGGCAGCGGCCCCTCCCCCGCGTCGACGATGCCGAGCGTCGTCGCCTTGCCGATCACCTTGTCCGCCAGCGCCAGCGCGGGCATGCCCTGCGGGATCCCGTCGAGGACGCTCGTCCGGTGCGGCTTCTCGGTCTTCTTCAGCTCGTCCCAGACGGCGATGACGTCATCGGCGGTCTCGGCGGTCGCGTCGCCGAAGACGTGCGGGTGGCGGCCGATCATCTTGGCGTTCATGTGCGCCGCGACGTCCTCGATCGTGAACGGCTCCGGGCCGTCGGCGGCCAGGTCGGAGTGGAAGAGCACCTGGTAGAGCACGTCGCCGAGCTCCTCGATCAGGTCGGCCCGGTCGCCGGCCTCGATCGCGTCGACCAGCTCGTGCGACTCCTCGATCAGGTAGCGCACGAGCGACTCGTGGGTCTGCTCGGCGTCCCACGGGCAGCCGCCCGGGGCGCGGAGGACGTGGACGGTGCGGATGAGCTCGTCGAGCCGGGGATGCGCGGTCACCCGGCCATCCTCGCATCCGCTCGGCGGGCGGAGGCCGGGAGGCTCAGGCGCGAGCGAGACGCCGGCGGGCGATCAGGAGGCAGCCGGCCGCGACGACCGGGACCGCCGCGAGCAGGCCCGGGGCCGACGCGACTCCCACCGCCGCAGCACCCGTCACCAGCACGCCGGCGAGGTTCCACAGCAGCACCGCGGCGCCGGCGCCGTCCCCGATCGGCAGCGGGATCGGCCCGAGCAGCGAGGGCGGGAGCGGGCCGCGGGTCGCGTCCATCGCCCGGGCCGCCACCGCGACCACCGCCACGGCGATGGCGGGCCACGCGGGCCCGGCGGCGAGAGCGCAGGCCGCGACGACGATCCCCACGGCGAGCAGCAGCGGCAGGATCCCGTGCAGCAGCAGCAGCTCGAACGGCGCAGGCGCGAGCAGCGCCGGCTGGCCCGCGGTCGCGGCGGCGTGGCGGAGGCCGTCGCTCCAGACCCCGGCGCCGCAGTAGGCGAGGACGCCGGCCAGCGCGGCGGGGAGCGCGAGGAGCGAGGGCGGCGCGACGGCCGCGACGGCGAGGGCCAGCCCCGCGGAGGCCAGCGCGGCGACTCCGGCGACGGAGCGGCCGGGCGTGCGCAGCGCGCCGATCGCGTCGCGGAGCGGCACGGCGAGGGCGAACGGGGCGACGCGGACGGCGTCGACGCGGCGGAAGCGGCCGGGCCGGGCGCGGTAGCCCTCGAGCGCGTCGGCGACCTCGCCGATCGCTCCCCTGCTCCGGGCCGACCGCCACTGCCGCGACTGCGCGACCACGACGACGCCGCGGACCGTGTCGAGCAGGCGCGGGACGACGGCGAGCGCGAGTGCGGCCAGGGCGGTCAGCACCACGGTGCCGGGCAGGGCCGATGGGTCGGCCGTCGCCAGCGCGCGGCCGAGGAGGGCACCCGGACCGGCCGGGAGCGCTGCTGCGGCGACCAGCACCCCGGTGAGCAGGGCCGCTCCTCGGCCGGGGAGGCACTGGCCGGCGAGCCAGGCGACGGCGAGGAGGACTGCGAAGGCCGCTCCGGCACCGACGGCGACGAGCGGTGCGCCGCCCACGGCGACGGAGATGAGCAGGGCGGCCGCGACGCTCGCGAGCACAGCGGCCGTCCCCGCGACCGTCACGGGCCGGCGCAGCACGAGGCGGCGAGGCAGGTCGGTGGCGAGCAGCACGGCGGTGGTGTGCGGTTCGCCGACCGCCGGACCGCGGACGCGGCCGAGCAGCACGGCGGCGGGCAGGAGCAGCCCGGCGGTGAGGCCGACGACGGTCGTCGGGTCGAGGGCGGCGAGGGCGGGGTCGGGCTCCGCGGCGAGCAGGACGACGGCCCGGAGCACGGGCAGGACGACGACCAGGAGGGTCATCGCCGCGAGGTAGCCGGCGTAGGCGCCACCGCGCCGCTCGGCCGCGGCGCGGGAGCGGTGCAGAGCGCGGACGGCGTGGACCCGCTCGCCCGGGCCGTCGACCCGGAGGCGCCTGACGCCGGCGCGGCCGGCCCTCATCGGCCGCCCAGCTCGAGGACACGGGTGGCCAGCGCGCTCGTCAGCAGCGGGCTGTGGGTCGCGATCAGCACCGCGCGCGCGCGGGCGGCCTCGCGGAGGACCTCGATGACGAGCGGCACGCGGTCGACGTCGAGCCGCTGCTCCGGCTCGTCGAGCAGCAGCACCTCGCCGGGCCGGGCGAGCACGAGCGCGAGGGAGAGGAGCTGGGTCTGCCCGGAGGACAGCTCGTGCGGGAACCGGCTCGCGAGGGTGCCGAGGCCGAGCGCGTCCAGACTTGCGACGGCCGTGCGGCGCGCCTCGGCGAGCGGCGCTCCCCAGGACAGGGCGACCATGGCGAGGTGCTCCTCGAGGGTCAGATCGCGCTCGAAGGGCGGGGTGCCGACGAGGGCGGCGACCCGGCGCCGATGCAGGCGATCTCGCTCCGTGACCGGGCGGCCGGCGATCTCGACGGTGCCGGAGCTCGGCGGCGTCAGGCCGGCGACCAGGCGCAGCAGCGTCGTCTTGCCGCTGCCGTTCGGACCGGTGACCGCCACGATCTCGCCTGGTTCGACCTCGAGCGAGATCGGGGCGAGCAGCTGTGTCTCCCCCGCCCGGACGGCCGCCTCACGCACTCGGACCAGCGGCGCAGGGCCCGGCTCGGATGCGGGACGGCGGCGGGGAGCGAGCAACGGCATGCCCTCATCCTCCCAGCGGGTGCGCGGGTGCGCGGGTGCGCGGGTGCGCGGGCGACGGTCGGCGGCGCGCGGTCTCGGCCGGGCGGGCGGGCGCCGTCGCGGGCCGCACATCCGCTGGTCATCGGCGCGTAACACGCGCCGACTACGGTGACCGCGGGGCGCGACCGCGGCCCGGAACAGGAACGCCACCGTGACCCTCACGCCTCCCGCCACCGGCACCGCCCTCGATCGCGGAGCGCCGCCGAGCGCCGAGCTGCACATCCACATCGAGGGCACGATCGAGCCCGAGCACATCGTCGAGATGGCGCGCCGCAACGGCATCGCGCTGCCGACCGAGGATCTCGACGCCCTGCGCGCGCGCTACGCCTTCGAGGACCTCGCGTCCTTCCTGGAGCTGCACTATTCGAACCTCACGGTCCTGAAGACGGAGCGCGACTTCTTCGAGCTGGCCACCGGGTACCTCGACCGCGCGAAGCTCGCCAACGTCCGCCGTGCGGAGATCTTCTTCGATCCGCAGACGCACCTGGGCAACGGGGTGCCGCTCGACGTCGTGATGGCCGGGCTCACCCGTGCGCTCGGGCGGAGCGAGGAGACGCACGGCATCTCGACCGACCTGATCATGTGCTTCCTGCGCGACCTCGGCGCCGACGCGGCGGACGAGATGCTGACGGCGATCCTGCCCTACCGCGAGCACATCATCGGCGTGGGGCTCGACTCGAACGAGGTCGGCTTCGGGCCGGAGCTCTTCATCGACGTCTACGCGCGGGCCGCGGCGGAGGGCCTGCACCTGGTCGCGCACGCGGGCGAGGAGGGCGGCCCGGAGACGGTCGCCGAGACGCTCGAGCTGCTGAAGGTGGAGCGGATCGACCACGGCATCCGCGCGATGGAGGACTCGGCCGTCGTGGCGATGCTTCGCGTGCAGGGCGTGCCGATCACTGTCTGCCCGCTGTCGAACGTGGCACTGCGCGCCGTCGACACGATGAAGGACCACCCGCTGCCGGCGATGCTGGACGCCGGGCTGATCGTCACGGTCTCCAGCGACGACCCGCCGTACTTCGGCGGCTACGTCGATGCGAACTACCGCGCGCTGGTCGAGGAGCTCGGGATGGACGACGCCCAGCTGGAGCGCCTCGCGCTCAACTCCTTCGACGCCGCCTTCATCTCCGCCGAGGACCGCGACCGCTGGAAAGCCGAGGTCCGCGCCCACTTCGCGCACTGATCCCCGCCGCGAGATGCCACTTGTGCACGCGACACGCCGTGAAAGGCGTGCACAAGTGGCATCTCGCGGGGAGGGCTAGCCCTCGGGGTGCGGGGCGAGGTCGGGGGTCGCGCGATCGAGGTCGGCGGCCTCCTCCTCAGGGCGGGGGGCGATCGTCTCGTCCTCCTCGAGCTCGGGGATGCTCGGCTCGTCAGGGCCGGGGATGCGCGGCGGGACGGAGTGCTCGTCGGAGGCGGTCATGATCGTCCTTCGTTCGGGGGTCGGTGTCGTCGGGATCGATGTCGTCGAGATCGGTGTCGTCGGGCGGCGTCCGGAACGGTGGCGCCGCCCGATCGAGAGGGTGCCGGCGGTCAGCTCGCGACGGCGGCGGGCTCGGGGAAGAGCGCGTCGAGCAGGTTCGCGACCCAGTCGATCAGCGCGCGGTCGCCGAGCGGGACGCCGTCGAGCACCGGCATCGGCACGACCACGGCGTTCGCCTGCTGCAGGTACTTCGCGGTCGGGTACATCCGGCGCAGGCGCACCTGGATCGAGTCGGCGAGGTGCGCGGGCGCGACGCGGACGTTCGAGCCCATCGCGACCACGTCGCTGAGGCCGGCGCGCTGCGCGCGCATCCGCAGCCGCGAGACCAGGACGAGGTTCTCCACCGCCTCGGGCAGCTCGCCGTAGCGGTCGGTCAGCTCCTCGACCACGAGGTCGACGCTGCCCTCCTTCGCGGTCGGCGAGGTCGCCGCGGACAGCTTCTGGTACGCCTCCAGGCGCAGGCGCTCGCTGTCGACGTACTCCTCCGGGATGCGCGCGTCGACCGGCAGCTCGAGCCGCAGCTCGGTCTGGCCCTCCGCGACCTCGCCGCGGAAGCCGTCGACGGCCTCGCCGATCATCCGCAGGTAGAGGTCGAAGCCGACGCCCTGGATGTGGCCGGACTGCTCGCCGCCGAGCAGGTTGCCCGCGCCGCGGATCTCGAGGTCCTTCAGCGCGATCTGCATGCCGCCGCCGAGGTCGGAGTTCGCGGCGAGGGTCTGCAGGCGGTCGTGCGCGGTCTCCGACAGCGGCTTCATCTCGTCGTAGAGGAGGTAGGCGTAGGCGCGCTCGCGGCCACGGCCGACGCGACCGCGCAGCTGGTGCAGCTGCGAGAGGCCGTACTTGTCGGCGCGATCGACGATCAGGGTGTTCGCGTTCGGGATGTCCAGGCCGGTCTCGACGATAGTCGTGGAGACGAGCACGTCGAACTTGCGCTCCCAGAAGTCGACGATGATCCGCTCGAGCTGCGACTCGCTGAGCTTGCCGTGCGCGACGGCGATGCGCGCCTCCGGCACCAGCTCGGCGAGCTGCGCGGCGACCCGGTTGATCGTCGAGACGCGGTTGTGCACGAAGAACACCTGGCCCTCGCGCAGCAGCTCGCGCCGGATCGCGGCCGAGACCTGCTTCTCGGAGTACGGGCCGACGAAGGTGAGGATCGGGTGGCGCTCCTCCGGCGGCGTCGCGAGCGTCGACATCTCGCGGATGCCGGTGACCGCCATCTCGAGCGTGCGCGGGATGGGCGTGGCGCTCATCGAGAGGATGTCGACGTTCTTCTTCAGCGCCTTCAGCTTCTCCTTGTGCTCGACGCCGAAGCGCTGCTCCTCGTCGATCACGAGGAGGCCGAGGTCCTTGAAGACGATGTTGTCGCTGAGGAGGCGGTGGGTCGCGATGACCATGTCGACGGTGCCGTCGGCGAGGCCCTCGATCGTCTCCTTCGACTCCTTCGCGCTCTGGAAGCGGCTGAGGGCGCGCAGGTGCACCGGGAAGCCGGCGAAGCGCTCCTGGAAGGTCTCGAGGTGCTGGCGCACGAGCAGGGTGGTCGGCACGAGCATCGCGACCTGCTTGCCGTCCTGGATCGCCTTGAACGCGGCGCGCACGGCGACCTCGGTCTTGCCGAAGCCGACGTCGCCGGAGAGCAGGCGGTCCATCGGGATCGGCCGCTCCATGTCGGCCTTGACCTCGTCGATCACGGTCAGCTGGTCGGGCGTCTCCGCGAACGGGAACGCCTCCTCCAGCTCGCGCTGCCACGGGGTGTCCGGCGGGAAGGAGTGCCCGCGCGAGGCCATCCGGGCGGAGTAGAGCTTCACCAGCTCGACCGCGATGTCGCGGACCGCGCGGCGCGCCTTGCTCTTCGCCTGCGCCCAGTCGCTGCCGCCCATCTTGCTCAGCGCGGGGGCCTCGCCGCCGACGTACCGGGAGAGGAGGTCGAGCTGGTCGGTCGGGACCAGCAGCTTGTCGCCCGGGAAGCCGCGCTTGCTGGGCGCGTACTCGAGGACGAGGTACTCGCGTCGCGTCTTCACGGCGTTGCGCCCGCCGCTGGAGATCTCGCGCTGCGAGAGCTCGACGAAGCGGCCGATGCCGTGGGTGGCGTGCACGACGAAGTCGCCGGGGCTGAGCTGCAGCGGGTCGACGACGTTCTTCCGGCGCGAGGCGAGCTTCTTCACGGCGCGCGAGTCGTAGCCGACGGTGCGGCCGTAGAACTCGGTGTCGGTGAGCAGAGCGACCTTGGCGCCGTCGACCTCGAAGCCGTGGTCGACGTTGGCCTGGAGCACGTAGGCGAGGCCGGGCTCGAGCTCGGCGGGCAGATCGGGGACGATGCGCGCGGCGACCTCGTGCTCGGCGAGCACCTGGTCGGTGCGCTCGACGGTGCCGGTGCCGGGGGCGGTCAGCACCACGCTCCAGCCGTCGGCCAGGCGGGCGCGCACGTGCGCGAGCGCGCCCTCGACCGCCCCGCCGAAGCCGGGCACGGGCTCGCCGTCGACGCGGACGGCGAGGATCTCGTCGATCCCGAGGTCCTCCGGCAGCACCTCGGCCTCGCCGGCGGCGGGACCCTGGCGGAAGGTGCTCATCGTCCACCACGGGTGGTCGGGCGTCTCGGCGCCGGGGGCGCTGAACTTCACGGCGTCGCGGAGGGCGCCGAGCGAGATGAACTCACCGGACGCGAGGTCGATCGGAGCTTCGGCGCCGGCGGTCGCGGCGCTCCACGCGGCCTGGAGGAACTCGCGGTTCGTCTCGGCGAGGCTGATCGCGCGGGTGGCGACCCGCTCCGGGGCGAGCACGGCCACCGCGGCGCCGGCCGGGAGGTAGTGCGAGATGGGGACCAGCCGCTCCAGCAGCGCGGGCGCGAGCGACTCCATCCCCTCGACCGGGATGCCCTCGGCGATCTTCGCGAGCATCGCGGAGAGGCTCGGGAACTCGTGCAGCATCTCCCGGGCGCGCTGGCGGACGGCCGGCACGAGCAGCAGCTCGCGGCTCGGCGGCAGCACGACGGAGTCGGCCTCCCCCGGCAGCGAGCGCTGGTCGGCGACGGAGAAGCCGCGGATGGAGTCGACCTCGTCGCCGAAGAAGTCGATGCGGCTCGGGTGCTCGGCCACGGCCGGGAAGACGTCGAGGATCCCGCCGCGGACCGCGAACTCGCCGCGCCGGGTGACCATGTCGACCCGCGAGTAGGCGAGGTCGACCAGCTCGGACGAGATGCGGCCGAGGTCGTAGCCGCGGCCGCCCTTGACCAGGCGGATCGGCGCGATGTCGGCGAGGTTGTCGGCGACGGGCTGCAGCGCGGCGCGCACCGAGGCGACGACGACGAGCGGCTTCTCGCCGGTCCAGGTCTTCATCCGGCGCAGCGCGTCGAGGCGGCGGCCCACGATCTCGGCGCTCGGGCTGAGGCGCTCGTGCGGCAGCGTCTCCCAGGCCGGGAACTCGACGACCTCGGCGTCCGGGAGCACGCAGCTGAGCGACGCGCGGATGTTCTCGGAGTCGCGGCCGGTCGCGGTGACGACGAGCGCGGCCTGCGGACGGTCGGCCTCAGCGCGGCGCTCCAGCAGGCCCGCCAGCAGGGGGACGCGGAGGCCGTCGGCCACGGAGAAATCGGCGTCGCGGATCGCGAACGCGAGAGCGTCGTCGAACGTGGAGGCGCGCGAGAGCGCCGAGATGATCCGGTTGAGAGGCACCGACCGAGTTTACTGCCGACGTCCGACACCGTGCGGTGTCGGACGTCGGTCCGCGCCGGTCCCTGCCCGGCGCGGCGCGGTCGGCTTCGCGATGGGGTGCGTACCGCAGAGCGTCCTACGTTCGGCTGCTCGAAATCGCTTGGCACGCGATTTCGAATTCGCCTTCGGCGGGGTCGGCTGGCTTGCCGGGTGCTCGTCGTTCTTGATCCGTCGGGAGTGGTTGTCCGGGAGGGGTTGAGGCGACCGTTTCTGACGGATCGACTCGGCGTTCGGGAGAGGGGCGGAATCGATCGGTCGTCGGTGGTCACCTGAGGGGAGCTGGAGCAGCCGTTCGTGACGGGTCGGCGGGGCAGTCAGGTGGAGGGGAAGAGGGGGCGGGTGCGGTGGGCGGCGGTGTGGAAGGGGGACGCGGGGAGGGTGGTGACTGTCTCGGGGACGGCCCGGGCGGGCCACTCGACGGCGAGGCGGAGCGTGGGGAGGGGTGGGAGGGGCCAGAGCCAGAAGTCGCGGGACCAGGTGTCGCGATTCACGTCGGGGCGGCCGTCGCCCTCGAGGACGGGGCCGTCGACCAGCGCCTCGAAGACGTCGGCTGTGGAGGCCCACGGGGACTCGTCCTGCGTGGTCACGGTGCGGCCGTCGGGGAAGGAGACGCCCCAGCGCAGGCCGTCGGGGGCGAAGCGCTCGTCGAGCTGCCCGCGGCCGTGTGCGCGCTCGAGGTACTCGAAGACGCGCTGGCGGGCGCGGCGGCCGGGGTCGGCGATCCGGACGCTCAGGCGCAGCAGCACGCCCTCGTCGTAGCAGCGGGCGAGATCGAGCGAGATCACCGTCGTCGCGGAGCGGCCGAGCTCGTGCTCCAGGAGCACCGTCCCGGGGATGCGGTGCCACGGCGGGCCGGTCCAGGCAGGCAGCTCGAACGGCGGCAGGAGGTCGTCCTCGTCGTAGGCACGCGGCTCGACCTCTCGGAAGAACGACTCGCTCACGGCTGCTCCTTCGCGTCGGTCGGCCCACGGTAGCGCGGGCGACGCCGCCGCGCTGCGGACGGCGGGTCTCGATACGTTCCTGCGGGGCTACTCGACCAGCATGGTGGACGGGGGACATCGCCGGCCGCCGGGCGCCCACTGCATGCTGATCGAGTAGCCCGCGGAGCGGGCGTATCGAGATCCACCACCGTCAGAACGCGAGTCTGCAGACCCGCCCTGCTGGTGGTGGCGGGTCTCGATACGCCCCTGCGGGGCTACTCGACCAGCATGGGGGGGGGGGGGGGGGGACATCGCCGTCTGCCGGGCGCCCACTGCATGCTGATCGAGTAGGGCGCGCAGCGGCCGTATCGAGATCCGCGGTGCTGAGGACGGTGGGTCTCGATACGCCCCTCCGGGGCTATTCGACCGGCATGAGCCGCGCAGCGCCCCGTATCGGGATCCGCGCAGGGCGCGCTACGAGGTCGTGTGGACCTTCAGCTGGGCGGCCTGGAGGCCGGCGTCGGCGATCAGCTCGACGGCGTCGGCGGCGTCGGCGATCAGGATCGGCAGGTTCTCGCGCTCGGGGCCGGCGAAGTCCTTGAGGACGAAGTCGGCGGCGGGCTGGCGGCCCGGGGGGCGGCCGATGCCGACGCGCACGCGGAGGAAGTCGGCGCCGTCGGTCGCGGCGAGGATGTCGCGGATGCCGTTGTGGCCGCCGTGGCCGCCGCCGTTCTTGAGGCGCAGGGTGTCGAAGGGGATGTCGAGCTCGTCGTGCACGACGATCAGGCGCTCGGGCGCGAGGGAGTAGAAGTCGAGCAGCTGCGCGGTCGGGCCGCCCGAGACGTTCATGAAGCTGTTCGGCTTGCCGAGGATCAGCTTGGGCCCGCCGGGGCGGAGGAAGCCCTCGGCGACCACGGCGTTCGCTCGGTTGTGCCGGCGGAAGGAGCCGCCGATCCGGGTCACGAGCTCGTCGAGCACCATCTGCCCCACGTTGTGCCGGTTGCGCGCGTACTGCGCGCCCGGGTTGCCCAGTCCGACGACCAGCCAGGTCTCGCCCATCTCGTTCCCTCTTTTCGATGCGCTCAGCAGCGACGTCTTCCGCGGGGCGCAGCCCCCGGACGCGGAACGGGCCCGCTCGCGATCGCGGCGGGCCCGTCCGTGCGGGTGGTGCTCCGACTACTCGGCGGCCTCGGTGGGCTCGGCCGGCGTGGTGGGCTCGCCCTCCTCGCCCAGGTCCTGCTCGACCTCCTCGGTGACGTTCACGATGAGCGCCTCGGGGTCGGTGAGCAGCGTCGCGCCCTCGGGGAGGGTGACGTCGGCAGCGGTGATCTGCGTGCCGGCCTCGAGGCCCTCGACCGAGACGACGACGTTCTGCGGGATCTTCGTGGCGTCGACCTCGAGCGAGAGCGTGTTCGCCTCGGTGGAGACGAGCGTGCCGGGAGCGGCCTCGCCCTCGACGTGCACGGGGATGTCGACCGAGACCTTCTCGCCGAGACGAATGACCGCGAGGTCGATGTGCTCGATGATCTGGCGGACCGGGTCGCGCTGGATGTCCTTGACCAGCGACGTCTGGGCGACGCCCTCGATGTCGAGCTCGAGGATCGCGTTCGCCTTGCGGGTCAGCAGGAGGATCTGGTGACCGGGGAGCGTGACGTGCACCGGGTCGGTGCCGTGGCCGTAGAGGACCGCGGGGATCTTGTTCTGGGCGCGGATCTTGCGGGCCGCTCCCTTGCCGAACGAGGTGCGGACCTCGGCGACGACCTTGTTGGTGAGTTCTGCCATGGTGTTCTCCTGGACGGCGCCGTGCGCCGCCTGCTCGGGTCCCGGCCTGGGGCCGCGGACGGGGTTTCGACTCGAACGCGTGTCTGCGTGAGGAAAGGTCCGCGGCGCTCCTTCCGGAGCTCCACCTGGTTCCACCGCGTCGATCACGGATGCACGGGGCATCCCTCGCCGAAGTTCAGCTGCTCACCCTACCGGCCGCGCGGCCGAGCCGCCACCCGCGGGCGCCCCTACCGCGCCCCCAGCCGGGCTGGCTAGCGTGCGGGCATGACTTCTGACGACTTCGGCTCCTACGTCGAGAAGAACGGCTTCCACCGCGACACCAACTACATCCCGACCCGCATCACCGCGGACGGCCGCGACGGCTACCCGGTCGAGGCGGGCCGCTACCGGCTCGTCGTCTCGCGCGCCTGCCCGTGGGCGAACCGCGCCGTGATCGTCCGCCGCCTGCTCGGCCTCGAGGACGCGCTGTCGATGGGCATCTGCGGACCGACGCACGACAAGCGCAGCTGGACCTTCGATCTCGACCCGGGCGGCGTCGACCCGGTGCTCGGCATCCCGCGACTGCAGGACGCGTTCCTCGCCCGCTTCCCCGACTACCCGCGCGGCATCACGGTGCCGGCGATCGTCGACATCCCCACCGGCCAGGTCGTCACCAACGACTACCCGGTGATGACGCTCGACTTCTCGCGGGAGTGGACGGAGTTCCACCGTGACGGAGCCCCGGACCTCTACCCGGAGAAGCACCGCGACGAGATCGACGAGGTCGCGGAGCTGGTCTTCCAGGACGTCAACAACGGCGTCTACAAGTGCGGCTTCGCGGGCTCGCAGAAGTCCTACGAGCGGGCGTACGACGCGCTCTGGGCCCGCCTCGACTGGCTGGAGGAGCGGCTCAGCACGCAGCGCTACCTCGTCGGCGACACGATCACCGAGGCGGACGTGCGCCTCTTCACGACGCTCGCCCGCTTCGACGCCGTCTACTACAGCCACTTCAAGGCCAACCGGAACCTGCTCTCGGCGATGCCGGCCCTCTGGGGCTACGCCCGCGACCTGTTCGCGACCCCGGGCTTCGGCGACACGATCGACTTCCAGCACATCAAGTCGCACTACTACGAGGTGCAGCGCGACATCAATCCGACCGGCGTCGTGCCGAAGGGCCCGGACCTGTCCGGCTGGCTCGTCCCCTCGCACCGCGAGGAGCTCGGCGGCCGCCCGTTCGGCGACGGCACCCCGCCCGGCCCGCCGATCCCCGCCGAGGTCGTCCCCGAGGGCCACGGCGCCTGACCTCCTGAACGGCCGTGCGCGCTGAGTTCCCCCTCCGTGCACGGCCGCTCCCGGCTGCGCGTCCGACCCCGGCGCTAGCCTGGATCCGTCAACCCTGAACGTGTACGTCGAGGAGAACCGTGTCTGACCAGCCCACCGCCACAGCCAACATCGGAGTCGTCGGTCTGGCGGTGATGGGCTCGAACCTGGCCCGCAACCTCGCCAGCCGCGAGGGCAACACCGTCGCCGTCTACAACCGCTCGTACGGGCGCACCGAGACGCTGATCACCGAGCACCCCGAGGCCGGCTTCGTCGCCTCGGAGACCATCGAGGCCTTCGCCGCCTCGCTGAAGACCCCGCGCACCGCGATCATCATGGTCCAGGCCGGCCGCGGCACCGACGCCGTGATCGAGCAGCTGACCGCCGCGTTCGAGCCCGGCGACATCATCGTCGACGGCGGCAACGCGCTGTTCACCGACACCATCCGTCGCGAGAAGGCCGTCCGCGAGACCGGCATCCACTTCGTCGGCACCGGCATCTCCGGCGGCGAGGAGGGCGCGCTCAAGGGCCCGTCGATCATGCCCGGCGGCTCGGTCGAGTCGTACAAGACGCTCGGCCCGATCCTCGCCTCGATCGCCGCGGTCGCCGAGGGCGAGCCCTGCGTCACCCACATCGGCACCGACGGCGCCGGCCACTTCGTCAAGATGATCCACAACGGCATCGAGTACGCCGACATGCAGCTCATCGCCGAGGCGTACGACCTGCTCCGCACCGTCGGCGGCCACGAGCCCGCCGCCATCGCCGACGTCTTCGACGCCTGGAACAAGGGCGACCTCGAGTCGTACCTCATCGAGATCACCGCCGAGGTGCTCCGCCAGGTCGACGCCGACACCGGCAAGCCGTTCCTCGACATCGTGCTCGACCAGGCCGGCTCCAAGGGCACCGGCGTCTGGACCGTGCAGAACGCGCTCGACCTGGGCGTGCCCGTCGGCGGCATCGCCGAGGCCGTCTTCGCCCGCGCCGTCTCCTCCAAGCCCGCGCAGCGCGCCGCCGTGCAGAAGCGCGTCACCTCGCGCCCCACGCCCGTCGCCCTCTACGACGGCTTCGAGGACGACGTCCGCGCCGCCCTCTACGCCTCGAAGGTCGTCGCCTACTCGCAGGGCTTCGACGCGATCATCGCCGGCGCCGAGAAGTACGGCTGGGAGATCGACAAGGGCGCCGTCGCGAAGATCTGGCGCGCGGGCTGCATCATCCGCGCCCAGTTCCTCAACCGCATCGTCGACGCCTACGCCGAGAACGCGGAGATCACGACGCTGCTCGAGGACCCGTACTTCGCCGAGGCCGTCGCCAACGGCGAGGCCGCCTGGCGCCGCATCGTCTCCACCGCCGCGCTCTCGGGCGTGCCGATCCCCGGCTTCGGCGCCGCGCTGTCGTACTACGACTCGCTCGCCTCCGAGCGCCTGCCCGCCGCCCTCGTGCAGGGCCAGCGGGACTTCTTCGGCGCGCACACCTACCAGCGCGTCGACAAGGACGGCACCTTCCACACGCTGTGGTCGGGCGACCGCACCGAGGTCGAGCAGGACCCGTCCACGCACTGACCCGCGGACGCGCCCACGGGTGCACACGCAGAAGACGCCCCCGCCTGCCGGATCCTCGGATCCCGCGGGCGGGGGCGCCTTGGTCGTGCGGAGCGACGGGTCGCCGGGTCAGCGCAGCCAGACGGTCGTGGCCGGCGGCAGCAGGCGCCCCTCGAGCGGCGCGCTCGCGAGCAGCACCTCGCCCTCGGGGAGCGCCACCGGCTCCTCGCCGAGGTTGGTCACCGAGTGCCAGCCGTTCGGGCGGGCGAAGTGCAGCACGCCGGGCTGCGCGTCCCGCCACTCCAGGCTCTCGTCGGTCTGCAGCTCGTGCCGGAGCGCGAGGGCGCTGCGATAGAGCGCGAGCGTCGAGTCCTCGGCGAGCTCCTCCGCCTCGACGGAGGAGTCGGCGAACCAGACGGGCTGGGGCAGGTGCGCCCCGCCGGGTCCGAACCCGAAGGAGTCGCCGGTCGACTCCCAGGGCAGCGGGACGCGGCACCCGTCACGGCCGACGTCGGTGCCGCCGCTGCGGAAGAACGTCGGGTCCTGGCGGTCGGCGTCCGGGATCCCGGCGACCTCGTGCAGGCCGAGCTCCTCGCCCTGGTAGAGGTACGCCGAGCCGGGCAGCGCCAGCAGCAGGAGGGTGGCGGCGCGGGCGCGGCGGAGGCCCAGGGCGCGGTCGAGCACCGGCTCCGCTCCCCCGCTGAGCAGCCACTGCTTCGCGGGCGCGGTCTCGGCCCCGCCCTTCTGCGGGAGCCCGTAGCGCGTCGCGTGCCGGACGACGTCGTGGTTGGACAGCACCCACGTCGTCGAGGAGCCGGACTCGGCGGCCAGCTCGAGGTTGAAGGTGATCAGCCGGCGGAACTCCTCCGCGTCGAGGCCGGCCTCGAGCAGGTCGAAGTTGAAGGCCTGGCCGAGCCCTTCCGGGCTGGCGTACCGGGCGCGGCGGGAGGCGTCGACCCAGGCCTCCGCGACGGCGGTGCGCGGCGGGTCGTAGGAGTCGAAGAGGGCGCGCCACTCGGCGTAGACCTCGTGCACCTCGTCGCGGTCCCAGAACGGGTGGCTGCCGTCGATCCGCTGGCCGTCGATCTCCGCCGCGGCGGGGAGCGGCTCGGTGAGGTCCTTGACCAGCGAGTGCGCCACGTCGATCCGGAAGCCGTCGACGCCGCGGTCGGACCAGAAGCGGAGGGTCTCGAGGAAGTCGTCGCGGATCTCGCGGTCGGCCCAGTTCCAGTCGGGCTGCTCCTTCGCGAAGAGGTGCAGGTACCACTGGCCGTCGCCGACCGGCTCCCAGGCGGGGCCGCCGAAGACGGACTCCCAGTCGCTCGGCGGCAGGGCGCCGTCCTCGCCGCGGCCGTCGCGGAAGACGTAGCGCTCCCGGGCGGGCGAGCCCTTCGGGGCGGCGAGGGCCTCCTGGAACCACGGGTGCAGGTCGGAGGAGTGGTTGGGCACGATGTCGACGATGACGCGGATGCCGCTCTCGTGCAGGCGGGCGGTCAGCTCGTCGAACTCGGCGAGGGTGCCGATCCGCGGGTCGACGTCGCGGTAGTCGGCCACGTCGTAGCCGCCGTCGGCCAGCGCCGACGGGTAGAACGGGCTGAGCCAGACCGCGTCGATGCCGAGCTCCCGCAGGTACGGGATCCGCTCGAGGATGCCGGCGAGGTCGCCGATCCCGTCGCCGTTCGCGTCCGCGAAGCTCCGCGGGTAGATCTGGTAGACGGCCGCCTGCCGCCACCACTGGGCGTCCTCGGTCGTGCCGCTCCTGCTGAGTACCGTGTCCGTCACGGGTGTCCTTCCGTTCGTCGTGGTGTGTGGTCTGGTGTGGTGTGGTTCGTGCTGATCGAGGAGCCCGCGCAGCGGGTCCGCCATGCTGATCGAGTAGCCCGCGCAGCGGGCGTATCGAGATCCACCCCTCAGGCCTGCCTCTGGGTGAGCGTGGGGCTCGATACGCCCCTCCGGGGCTACTCGACCAGCAAAAAAAGGGGCGGCAGCGCGTCAGCGCGTCATTTGATGGCGCCTTGAGTCACGCCCGACATCACCCAGCGCTGGGTGAACAGGTAGACGATGATCGCCGGGGCCATCGCCATCAGGTAGGAGGCGAAGGCGACGTTGTAGTCGTTGCTGAACTGGGTCTGGAAGATCTTCTGCAGCACCGGGAGCGTCTGCAGCGACGGGTCCGAGGTGATCAGCGACGGCATCATGAAGTCGTTCCAGGAGGCGAGGAAGGCGAAGATGCCGACCGTCGCGCTCATCGGGGCGAGCAGCGGGAAGACGAGCCGCCAGAAGACCTGATTGGTGGTCGCGCCGTCGAGCCGGGCGCTCTCCTCGAGCTCCTCGGGCAGCGAGCGGAGGAACGCCGTGAAGAGCATCACGCTGAAGCTCAGCTGGAACATCACGTGCAGGATCGCGACGCCGAGCGGGTTGTCGAGCCCGACGAGTCCGGTGAGCGAGACCTGCGACAGCGCGAGCACCGGGAACGGCAGGAACATCGCCGCGAGCAGGTAGAAGAACGACCAGCGGTAGAAGCGCTTGCTCCAGTTCCGCGAGATCGCGAACGCGGCGAGGGCCGAGAGGACGATCGTACCGCCGACCGTGATCGCCGAGACGAACACCGAGACGGCGAAGCCGCGGGGGAAGTCGGTCAGGTTCCAGGCCTGGACGAACCCGTCGACCGAGAACGGCAGCGGGATCGAGAAGGCGTTGCCGTCGACGGCCTGGGCGCCGGTCTTGAAGGCCATCGTCAGCGTCACCCACAGCGGGCCGATCACCGAGAGGGCGCAGACCACGAGGACGAGGGTGAGCAGGAGGCTCGAGCGCCGCCGCTTCCCCCCGCGACGGGCGTCGGCGTCGACAGCGGCGCGGGTGCCGGGGAGGGACGGGGCGAGGGGGACCTGGCTGGTCATCAGAAGGCCGCCTTTCCGCGCGAGACGCGCAGCTGTACGAGCGCGATCACGAGCGCGATGAGGAAGAAGATCGTGGCGTTGGCCATCTGGTAGGCGTAGTCGCCGCTGGTGAAGCCGGAGAAGATCGTCATCGCGACGCTGCGGGTCGAGGTTCCGGGGCCGCCGTCGGTCAGGCCGACGATGATGTCGTAGGAGTTCAGGAAGTTCTTGAAGCCGATCACGAGGTTGATCACGACGTAGCCCGCGACGAGCGGCAGCGTGATCGAGCGCAGCTGCCCCCAGCTGGAGGCGCCGTCGAGCGACGCGGCCTCGTAGACGTCGCCGGGGATCGAGAGCACGCCGGCGATGTAGATCAGCAGCGCGGAGGGCACGGCCTGCCAGGCGGTCACGATCACGATCGCGAGCCAGGCGAGGTTCGGATCCGCGAGGATGCTGCTCGCCAGCGGCGTCGCTCCGACCGACTGCGCGAAGGCGGGCAGCGAGTTGGAGAAGAGGAAGTTGAAGACGAACGCGATGATGATGCCCGAGACGACCATCGGCAGCACGAACACGGCCCGCAGCGCGACCTTGCCGCGGATCTGCGAGGTGAGCGCGATCGCCAGGAGGAACGCGACGACGTTGACCAGGAGCACGGTCACCAGCGCCAGGCCCACGGTGAAGCCGTAGGAGGCGAGGATCGCCGGGTCGGAGAACAGCGCGACGTAGTTCGTGCGTCCGATGAAGCTCCACTCGCCGAAGCCGATCGAGTCGGTGAAGCTGAAGAAGATCCCCATCAGGGCGGGCAGGGTGATCGCGAGCGTGAAGAGCACGAGCGCGGGGAGCAGGTAGAGCAGGAAGGTGCGGTCGGTGCGCGGCTTCCGGCGCGGGGCGGAGGCCGTGCGGGGAGTCGCGACGGTGCGCTCCTCCGGGCGGGCGGGGGCGGAGAGGGCCATGGTGTCTCGTCTCTGAGAGGTGGTCGGGGAGGTCTAGGAGCGGAACGCGATGCGCGCCCAGTCGGCGTCGATCGTGCGGAGCGTCGCGGCGGGGTCGGAGCCGAGGGCGACGCCCTGGACGTAGTTCTGCAGCGGGATGTTCTGCGGCACGAGCTGCGAGGCGCCGAGGCTGAACGCCGCCCGGTCGTAGAACTCCTGCAGCTCGACGAGGGTGGGCTGGGTGACGGCGGGGGCGTCGGTGGTGACGCCGAAGGCGTTGTTGTCGGCGTTGTAGGCGTCGATGATCTCCGGCTGCATCAGGAAGGAGAGGAACTCGCGCGCCGCCGCCTTCTTGGTCGAGGCCTCCGGGATCCAGAGCGCGAGGTCGACGTTCACCCGCACGCGGCGCTCGTCCGGATCGTCCGTCATCGGCAGCGGGAAGGCGCCGATCGAGAGGTCCGGGGCGGTCTTCGCGATCTCGCTCAGCGCCCACGGGCCCTGGAAGTACATCGCCGCCTCGCCGTTCGAGAAGGCGAGGTTGCCGTCGCCGTAGGCGCGGCTGGCCGCGTTCGGCTGCGCGTAGCCGGCGAGCTGCACCATCTGCTCGACGGGAGCGGCGAAGTCCTTCTCGAACGAGACCGGCGAGGAGGGGCCGACGTCGGCGCCCTGCTCCTTCAGCTGCGAGAAGAAGGCCTCGAGGTCGACGGTCCCGCCGACGGAGTAGTCGAAGAGACCCTGCGCGACCGTCCACGGGTCCTTGTACGTCCCGTAGATCGGGGTGATGCCCGCCGCGGTCAGCGCGTCGCAGACCGCGAGGAACTCTGTCCAGGTGGTCGGCACCTCGAGGTTCTGCGCGGCGAAGATCTCGCGGTTGTAGAGCACCGCCGACAACATCAGCGAGTAGGGCAGCACGCTGGTGCGGCCCGGGTAGGACGCGGTCTGCTCGATCAGCGGCTGCAGGTCGGGGTTGATCCGCTTCGCCTCGGCCATGTCGGACAGGTCGCTCAGGGCGCCCCGCTCGACGAACCGCGCGACCTCGAAGTTGTAGTTCAGGCAGCCGAGGTCCGGCGGATTGGTGCGGACGAAGCCCGCCGAGAGGTTCGAGGAGAAGTCGTGCACGACCCGCACCCGCGACTGCGCGGCGTGGAAGCGGTCGATGACCTCGTCGAAGTAGCCGATCACCTCGGGCTTGGACTGGAAGAAGGTGATCTCGGTGACCCCGCCCGAACCGGAGGGGGAGGCGCAGGCGGCGAGGCCGAGCGCGGCGGCGCCGGCACCCGCCGCGGTGAGCAGGGTGCGCCGGCTGAGGGCGGTGGTGGTGAGGGGCACGTCGTCGTCTCCCGGGTTGCGGATAAGTTACTTCGGCGACTAAATCTAGGTAATAAATCTAGTACGCGATGTACTGTTGCAGCCGATCCGGCCGACGTCAAGGGGAAGGGGGACGCGATGTCCGAGAGCAGGCTCTCCCTGAGCACCGGCTCGTTCCAGCGCCGGCGCAGCGCGCTCGACGTGCTCGAGCGCGCCTGGACCGGTGAGGCGGTGACCGCCTCCGCCCTGATCGAGCGCACCGGCCTCACCCGCTCCACCGTGATCGCCGTCTGCGACGACCTGATCGAGCTCGGATGGCTGGAGGAGCTGGAGAACCAGCGCGCGGCCGGCGACTACGTCAAGGGGCGGCCTGCGCGCCGGTACGCACTCCGCCGCCGCGCGGGCGTCGTCGTGGGCGTGGACGCCGGACAGCACAGCGTCGGCGTCTTCGTCGCCGACCTGCTCGGCGAGACCCTCGTGCGGCACGTCGAGGCCGTCGATCACGAGCGCGTCGAGGACCTCCCGCACGAGCGCCGCGTCGCCGACATCGATCGGGTGCTCGACCGCGCCCTCCTCCTCACCGGCGTGACCGACGACGAGGTCCTCGCGCTGACCCTCGGCGTCCCGGCTCCCGTCGACGCGCTCGGCCACTCCCCCGCGGGCGACAACGGCTTCTGGGGCGCGATGAACCCCGGGCTCGTGGACCACTACTCCGGCCGCGGCTGGTCGCCGGTGGTCGACAACGACGCGAACCTCGCCGCGCTGGCCGAGGGCTGGCGCGGCGCGGCGATCGGCTGCGACGACTACCTGGCGCTGCTCTCCGGCGAGCGGCTCGGCGGCGGGATCGTGCTCGGCGGCTCGCTGCTGCGCGGCGCCCGCGGCCTCACCGGCGAGATGCGCTACCTCGACCTGGTCGAGGGCGTCGGCTCGGCGGAGGGCATCGCGGCCCTCGCGCGGACCTGGGCCCGCGAGGCGCTGGCCGTTGCGGGCCGGCCGGCGTCGCTCCTCGACGCCGTGGCGCAGCCCGGTGCCGCCGAGGTGCTGGCCGCGGCCGACGCGGGCGATCCGCTGGCCTCCGCCGTCGTCGCGCGGCTGACCGACCGCCTCACCGCCATCACCGCGACCGTCGCCAACCTGCTCGACGTCTCCCTGATCGTGGTCGGCGGGGCTCTGGCCGCCTCAGCCGGCCCTCTGCTCGCCGCGGTCTCGGAGCGCCTGGTGGGCGAGGTGCACGCCCCGGCACCGCGGATCCTGCCGTCGACCCTCGGCGATCAGGCGGTCGCTCTCGGCGCCGTCCGCTCGGGACTCGGGCGGGTGCGGGCGGATCCGCTCGCGCTGTCGCTGCCGAGCCGGCCGGTCGAGGCCGCCGCGCTCGCGTAGAGGCCGCTAGCGCCGGAAGGCGCGGACGATGAGCAGCAGCGCGAGCAGGACGGCGACCGCCGCAGCCGTCGCCGAGGGCAGCGCGAGCAGGAGGACGAGCGCGCCCGCCGCGGAGACGATCGCGGGCCACCGCGCACCGGCGACTCCGCGGTCCAGCCGGCGCAGGATCAGCGCGATCAGCGAGGCCGCGACCGCGAAGGCGAGCAGGGCGTCGGCGTCGAGGACGACCACGGCGAGAACCGACACGAGGCAGACGGCGAGCTGACCGGCCGCGGGCACGCCCGTGCGGCGGTTGCGGTGGGCGAAGGGGCCGGGGATCTCGCCCGCGTCCGCGAGCCGGACCAGCGCCGAGGCGTCGCGCCGGGTCAGGGCGACGAGCGCGAGGAGGGCGGCGAGCACGGCGGCGATGCCGACGAGGGCGGCGGCCGGGGTCCCGGCGGCGACCGCGGAGAGCGAGGCCGGGACGTCGGCGAGCTCCTGCGGACCGACGAGCAGGAGCAGCCCGACGCCGATCACGGCCGCGACGAGGGTGATGACGCCGATCCCGAGCAGCGAGCGGCCGAGCGTCGGCGTCTCGCCGGGCGAGGCGGGCGCGAAGAGGACGAGCAGCAGGGCGGCCGCCGTTCCGGCACCCTCCGCACCGCCGATCACCGTCTCGGACGGGGTCGCGACGGGGTCCGCGAGGGCGACGATCACGGCGGAGGCCAGCAGGAGGAGCAGCACGAGCCCCAGGAGCAGGCGCGCGAGCCCGGGCGGGACGGCGCCGCCGCGGAGCACGAAGAGGGTGGTGCCGACGATCAGGAGCACGGCGACCGGGCGAGCGCTCGCGCCGACGATCGAGTCGGCGGCGGTCAGTGCGAGCGCGGACGCCGCGAGCGCGCGGCCGGCGAGCCCGAGCCACTCCCCCGTCGGTCCGTCGTGCACCTCGCGGCCGGAGTCGGCGACTGCGCCGACGACGGCCATCGCCGCCGCGAGCCCGAGACCGAGCAGCAGCCACCAGCCGGCCTCGTGCGCGGCGGGCGACCAGACCAGGAAGAGCGCGGCCACGGCGATCGACGCCCGCGACAGCTCGGAGGCGCGCAGCAGACCCCCCGTCCGGGTCTGATCACCATGCATGCGCATTCACTCATGCTAGGGCGTCGGACCTCTTCCCGGAGGGCCGAAGGCCGCGCCCCCATGTTGATCGAGTAGCCCGCACAGCGGGCGTATCGAGATCCACCACCGTCAGACGCGGGTCTGCAGACCCGCGCTGCAGGCGACGGCGGGTCTCGATACGCCGCTCCGCGGCTACTCGACCACCATGAATACGCCGCTCCGCGGCTACTCGACCAGCATGCAGAGTGCAATCACACCCTTCGTCGCCCGTGCTGATCGAGTAGCCCGCGCAGCGGGCGTATCGAGGTCCACCACCGTCAGACGCCGGTCTGCAGACCACCCCTACTGGCGACGCCGGGTCCCGATACGCCGCTCCGCGACTACTCGACCAGCATGTGGCGCGCGGAGCGCGGACGTCTCCGGGTGCGGCCTACGCGTCGCCGTCGAACATGGAGGTGACGGAGCCGTCGTCGAAGACCTCGTGGATCGCGCGGGCGAGCAGCGGGGCGATCGGCAGGATCGTCAGGCGGTCCCACTTCTTCTCCTCGGGCAGCGGCAGGGTGTCGGTGACGACGACCGAGTCGATGAACTCGGAGCTGAGCAGCTCGCGGGCCGGGTCGGAGAAGACGGCGTGGGTCGCGGCGACGACGACGCCGATCGCGCCGGCGGCCTTGAGCGCCTCGGCGGCCTTCGCGATGGTGCGGCCGGTGTCGATCAGGTCGTCGACGAGGAGGCAGACGCGGCCGCTGACCTCTCCGACGATCTCGTGCACCGAGACCTGGTTCGCGACCTTGGGGTCGCGGCGCTTGTGGATGATCGCGAGCGGCACGCCGAGCTTGTCGCTCCAGATGTCGGCGACGCGGACGCGGCCCATGTCCGGCGAGACGACGGTGAGGGTCGAGGGGTCGAGCTTCTCGCGGAAGTGCTCGAGCAGCACCGGCATCGCGAAGAGGTGATCGACGGGGCCGTCGAAGAAGCCCTGGATCTGCGCGGCGTGCAGGTCGACCGACATGATGCGGTCGGCGCCGGCGGCCTTGAACAGGTCGGCGACGAGGCGGGCCGAGATCGGCTCGCGGCCGCGGCCCTTCTTGTCCTGGCGCGCGTAGGGGTAGAACGGCGCGACCACGGTGATCCGCTTGGCTGAGGCGCGCTTGAGCGCATCGACCATGATCAGCTGCTCCATGAGCCACTCGTTGATCGGCGAGGTGTGCGACTGCAGGACGAAGACGTCCCCGCCGCGGACCGACTCGCCGTAGCGGACGTAGAGCTCGCCGTTCGCGAAGGTGCGCCCCTCGGTGGTGACCAGCTCGGTGCCCAGCTCGTCGGCGACCGCTTCCGCCAGTGCCGGATGCGCCCTCCCCGAGACCAGGACCAGGCTCTTCTTGTTGCTGGCGGTGATGCCCGTCACTGTGCTCCGCTTCCTCCGGTCGCGCGGTCGGTGCCCTCGGGCTCCGACGCCTGGGCGGCCTCGGCGGCGGTGGCCGACGCGGTTCCCGGACGATGGGTCTGCACCCATCCGGCCATGTTGCGCTGCGGAGCGACGGTGATGCCGAGGGCTCCGGCGGGGATGTCCTTGCGGATGACCGTGCCGGCGCCCGTGTACGCTCCGTCACCGATTCTAACGGGGGCGACGAAGACGTTGTGCGACCCGGCGCGCACGTGCGACCCCACGACGGAGGACGCCTTGTTCACCCCGTCGTAGTTGGCGAAGATCGAGCCGGCGCCGATGTTCGACTCCTCGCCGATCGTCGCGTCGCCGACGTAGGAGAGGTGCGGCACCTTCGAGCCGGCGCCGATCGTCGCGTTCTTGGTCTCGACGTAGGTGCCGATCTTGCCGCGCTCGCCGAGCACGGTGCCCGGGCGCAGGAACGAGAACGGGCCGACCTGCGCCTGGGCGCCGATCACCGCGAGTGTCGCGTCCGAGCGCTTGATCACCGCGTCCTCGCCGACCTCGCAGGAGTCGAGGGTCGTGTCCGGCCCGATGATCGCCCCGGAGGCGATGACCGTCGGCCCCTTGATCTGCGTGCCGGGGAGGATCTCGACGTCGGGCGAGAGCACCGCGTCGACGTCGATCCAGGTGGTGGCCGGGTCCTGGATCGTGACGCCCTCGAGCTGCCAGCGGCGGACGATGCGGGCGTTGAGCTCGAGCGCGGCGTCGGCGAGCTGGGCGCGGTCGTTGATGCCGGCGACGAGCCAGCGGTCCTGCACGGGGACGGCCTCGATGGCGCGGCCGGCGGCCTTGAGCGCGGCGGCGGCGTCGGTGAGGTACTTCTCCTGCTGCGCGTTGTCGGTGCCGATCGCGCCGATCACCGCGCGGAGGGCGGCGGCCTCGAAGGCGTAGACGCCGGCGTTGGTCTCGGTCAGCGCGAGCTCGGCGTCGCTGGCGTCCTTCTGCTCCACGATCGAGGCGAAGCCGCCGTCGCCGCCCCGCACGATGCGGCCGAAGCCGGTCGGGTCCTCGAGCACGCAGGAGAGCATGGTCAGGGCGTTCGCCGCGGCGAGGTGCTCGTCGACCAGGCGGCGCAGCGTCGGGGCGTCCAGCAGCGGGACGTCGGCGCTGAGCACCACGACGGTCCCGTCGAAGTCGTCCGGCAGCGCGGCGAGGCCGAGCTCCACGGCGCGGCCGGTGCCGGGCACCTCGTCCTGATCGACGACGAGGGCCGCCGGCGAGTGGTCCAGGACCGCGGCGGCGACCCGCTCGCGCTCGTGCCGCACGACCGTGACGACGTGGCCGGCGTCGAGCGAGGCGGCCGTGTCGAGGACGTGCCCCAGCAGCGGGCGCCCGGCGAGGCGGTGCAGGACCTTGGGGGTGCGGGACTTCATCCGGGTGCCCTGACCGGCGGCCAGGATCACCACCGCGAGCGTGCTGTCGACCATGGTGCGCGTGCTCCTCCGTCCGGCACCGGTGCTCGGTGCTCGAGCTCCGCCACCAGGATTCGAACCTGGACCGGACAGCTCCAAAGGCTGCCGTGCTGCCGTTACACCATGGCGGACCGCGCTCTCGCGCGCCGTCCATCCTGCCATCCGCCCGCACCCGCCGTCGCCGTGGCGTCCCCGCCGGGCGGCTCCCGGCGACTCCCGGGGCGCGCACCCGCCAGAATGGACGGGTGAGCGCGAATGACGAGGTGGACGGCATCGTCGACGCCTGGGTGCGCGAGCGGCCCGACCTCGACTTCACTCCCCTGCAGGTCTTCTCGCGGATGCGCCGGCTCGCCAAGCAGCTGGAGCGGGCGCGCGGCAGTGCCTTCGGCCGCTCGGAGCTCGAGACCTGGGAGTTCGACGTCCTCTCCGCCCTCCGCCGCGCGGGGGCGCCCTACCGGATGAGCCCGAAGCAGCTGCTCCAGGCGACGATGGTCACCAGCGGCACGATGACGAACCGGATCGACCGGCTGGTCGAGCGCGACCTCGTCGAGCGCCTCGACGATCCGAACGACGGCCGCGGCGTGCTGGTGCAGATGACGCCGTCGGGCCTGTCCCGGGTGGATGCGGCGATCACCCGGCTCGTCGACGCCGAGCAGGAGCTGCTCGGAGCGCTCACGCACGCGCAGCAGGAGCGGCTGGCGCAGCTGCTCCGCAAGCTCTCGCTCGACTTCGGCTGACTCCGCTGCAGAACATCAGCTGAGACGGGGGTCCCTCGCCCCACAGCGGAGGCACCCCCTTCTCAGCTGATGTTCTGCGCCGCGCTCAGCCCTCGAGCAGCTCGGACAGCTCCAGCCAGCGCAGCTCGAGGCCGGTCGCCTCGTCCTGGTGCTCGCGCAGCTTCGCGTTCAGGCCGAGGATGCCGTCGTAGTCGTCCGGGTCGTGGGTCGCCATCTTCTCGTGCACCGCGGCGGAGAGCTGCGTGAGCTTGTGCAGGCGCCGGTCGATCGCCGACACCTCCTTCTCGGCGGTGCGCCGCTCGGCGCCGCCGAGACCGGACGGGGCCGGAGCGGACGCGCCGGTCGAGCCGCCCGCGGGCGCGCCCTTCTCCAGCGCGCGGCGCAGGTCGAGGTACTGCTCCACACCACCGGGCAGGTGGCGGAACGCGCCGTCCATCACGGCGTACTGCTGGTCGGTGACCCGCTCGAGCAGGTAGCGGTCGTGCGAGACGACGAGCAGCGTGCCGGGCCAGGAGTCGAGCAGGTCCTCGATCGCGGCGAGCATGTCGGTGTCGAGGTCGTTGGTGGGCTCGTCGAGGATCAGCACGTTCGGCTCGCTGAGCAGGATCAGCAGCAGCTGCAGCCGGCGGCGCTGGCCACCGGAGAGGTCCTTCACCGGCGTCGAGAGCTGGGCGCTGGAGAAGCCGAGGCGCTCGAGCAGCTGCCCGGGGGTCATCTCCTTGCCGCCGATCGAGTAGCTGGTGCGCTGCTCGGCGATGATCTCGCGGACCGGCTGGTGCTGCACCTCGGTCAGCTCGCGCAGCTGCTGGTCGAGGATCGCGACGCGGACCGTGGTGCCGCGCTTCACCTTGCCGCTGGTCGGCTGCACGCTGCCGGCCACGAGGCCGAGGAGGGTCGACTTGCCGGCGCCGTTGACGCCGAGGACACCGGTGCGCTCGCCGGGCGCGATCCGCCACTCGATCCTGTTGAGCACGGTCCGCTCGCCGTAGCGGACGGTGACGTCGAGCAGGTCGACGACGTCCTTGCCGAGCCGCGAGACGGCGAGCTGCGAGAGCGAGACGGAGTCGCGCACGGGCGGCTCGTTCTCGATCAGCTGGTTCGCCGCATCGATGCGGAACTTGGGCTTGGCCGTGCGGGCCGGAGCGCCGCGGCGGAGCCAGGCCAGCTCCTTCTTCATCAGGTTCTGCCGCTTCGACTCCATGGTCGAGGCCATCCGGTCGCGCTCGACGCGCTGCAGGATGTACGCCGCATAGCCGCCCTCGAAGGGCTCGACCAGGCGGTCGTGCACCTCCCAGGTCGCGGTGCAGATCTCGTCGAGGAACCACCGGTCGTGGGTGACGACCGCGAGGCCGCCCGAGGTCGCGGCCCAGCGGCGCTTGAGGTGCTCGGCGAGCCAGGCGATGCCCTCGACGTCGAGGTGGTTGGTGGGCTCGTCGAGGAAGACGACGTCCCAGTCGCCGACGAGCAGCTTGGCCAGCGCGACGCGGCGGCGCTGGCCGCCCGAGAGCGCGCCGACGACGCCGTCCCAGGGGACGTCGCGCAGCAAGCCGGCGATGACGTCGCGGGTGCGCGCGTCCCCGGCCCACTCGTGCTCCTCGAGGCCGCCGACGACGGCCTGGGCGACGGTGAGCTCCTCGTCGACGGTGTCGGCCTGGTCGAGCATGCCGAGCGTGACGCCGCGGCGGTGGGTCACCCGGCCGCCGTCGGGCTCGATGCGCTGCGCGAGCAGGCGGAGGAGGGTGGACTTGCCGTCGCCGTTCCGGCCGACGATGCCGATGCGGTCGCCCTCCTCGATGCCGAGGGAGACGTCGTCGAAGATGACCCGCGTGGGGTACTCGAGGCGGAGCGACTCAGCGCCCAGGAGATGTGCCATAGGGGCCGAGTTTACCGGGGGCCGCCTCCGCGGATCCCCACGGGCGGACGCGGTGTGCTCAGGCGACCGTCACGGTGCGCATGTGCCAGCCGGTCGCGCCGTCCGGGGCGGGCGGCGCCTCGTCCTGCGTCTGCACCAGGCCCTCGGAGTCGGTGGCGCGGACCAGGACGACGTGGTCGCCGGCGATCGCGTCCCACTCGTAGACCCACTGGATCCAGGTGTCGGCGGTGACGGCCTCGGCGAGGCGCGCGGGCTGCCAGGCACCGCCGTCGATCTGGACCTCGACCTTGGAGATGCCGGTGTGCGGGGCCCAGGCGACGCCCGCGACCGCGACCGTGCCGGACGGGACGGCCTGACCCTGGCGCGGGACGTCGATCCGGGACTCGACCTTGATCGGGCCCCGCTCGGTCCAGCCGCGGGTCGACCAGTAGGCGACGTCGTCCTCGAAGGTGGTGACCTTCAGCTCGGTGACCCACTTCGTCGCCGAGACGTAGCCGTAGAGGCCCGGGACGACCATCCGCACCGGGAAGCCGTGCTCGACCGGGAGCGGCTGGCCGTTCATGCCGACGGCGAGCAGGCTCGCGCGGCCCTCGTCCGTCAGCACCTCGAGCGGGCTGGACGCGGTGAAGCCGTCGATGCTGCGGGAGAGCACCATGTCGGCGCCGGCAGTCGGGCGGGCGCGGGCGAGCAGCTCGCGGATCGGGTAGCCGAGCCAGAGCGCGGTGCCGATCAGGTCGCCGCCGACCTCGTTCGAGACGCAGGAGAGGGTGACGAGGTGCTCCTCCAGCGGGAGGGCGAGCAGCTCGTCCCAGGTGAGGGTGATCTCCTCCTCGACCATGCCGGTGATCTTGAGCGACCAGTCCGCCGGGTCGACGCTGGGCACCGAGAGCGCGGTGTCGATGCGGTAGAAGTCGTCGTTGGAGGTGACGTAGGAGCTGATGCCCTCGATGTCGTCGAGGACGCCGGCCGCGGGGATCGGCGCGGCGGTGGCGGCGGGGGTCGGCAGCACCACGGCCTCGCGGACCGCGGTCACGGCGGAGGCGGCGGCGGTGACGACCCGCGCGCCCACGCCCGCGACGACGGCCGCGGCGCCGGCGATGCCGACCAGGCGGAGGAAGGAGCGGCGGTCGGTCGAGCCCTGGGCGGGCTCCTCGTCCCAGGCGCGCAAGCGGGCGGAGGCGGCGCGCAGCACCATCGCACCGGCGACCATGCCGACCACGCTCGGCGCGGCGTCGATGCCGGACGCGCCCTCCCGGCTGACGGCCGCGAGCGCACCGAGGCCGGCGACGGCGGCGAGGACCAGGACGCCGAGCGGCGTCTTGCGGTACTCGAGCAGTCCGGCGGCGATCGCGAGCAGGGCGACCGCGATCCCGAGGGAGACGAGGAGGACGAGCTTGTCACCGGTGCCGAACAGGGCGATGACCGTGTCCTTGACGCCCGGCGGGACGATGTCGATCACGAAGCCGCCGACCGCGACGAGCGGGCTGCCGCCGGCGCCCGTGAAGACGGCGACGAGCTCGGCGGTGGCGAGGGTGACGGCGGCCGAGACGAGCCCGGTGAGGATCGCGAACAGTGCTACTCGTCTGGGGGCCATGAGCGGCACTCTAGGCCACGAGATCGAGCGTTCTCTGCGGACGGCGCGGCGGCCCACCCCTGCTGATCGAGCAGCCCTCGCTGAGGGCGTATCGAGATCCACCGTTGAGCAGACGCCGGGTCTCAATACGCCGCTCCGCGGCTGCTCGACCAGCATGCAGTGGCGGCTGCTCGACCAGAATGTGGAGGCCGCCGCGCATGGAGACGAACCCGCCCCGTTCATGCTGATCGAGTAGCCCCCGCAGAGGGCGTATCGAGATCCACCGTTGAGCAGACGCCGGGTCTCGATACGCCGCTACGCGGCTACTCGACCAGCATGCGGGAGCCGCTCCGCGGCTGCTCGACCAGCAGGCAGTGGCGGCTGCTCGACCTGCGTGGTCAGGTGGAGAGGAGGCGGGCGCCGTGGACCGGGCCGGAGACGCGGACGGCGCGCAGGCGGGCGGACGTCAGCTCGAGCTGCAGGTCGAGCGCGGCGTCGGCGTCGGGCAGGAGGAAGGCGACCGTCGGGCCGGAGCCGGAGACCAGGCCGCCGAGCGCGCCGCTCTCCTCGCCGCGCTCGAGGATCCGCGCGAGGCCGGGCTGCAGGTGCAGGGCGGGCGCCTGGAGGTCGTTGTGCATCGCGTCGGCGAGCATCGCGGCGTCGCCCGCCCGGAGAGCCTGGAGCACGTTCGGCTCGATGCTCGGCGTCGCGGAGATCGGCCGGAAGTCGTGCAGGTGCCGCTCGCGGTGGCGGTCCAGCTCGCGGTAGACCTCGGGGGTCGACAGGCCCTGCTCCGAGAGCACGAGCACCCACTCGAAGCGGCCCTTCGCGAGCGCGGGGCTCAGCTCGTCGCCGCGGCCGACGCCGATCGCGGTGCCGCCGGTGAAGGAGAACGGGACGTCCGCGCCGAGCCCGGCGGCGATGCCGAGCAGCTGCTCGCGGGTGCAGGCGGTGCCCCAGAGCGCGTCGCAGGCCAGCAGCGTCGCGGCGGCGTCGGCCGAGCCGCCGCCCATCCCGCCCGCGATCGGCACGTTCTTCTCGATCTCGAGGTGCACGCCGCCGCGGTAGCCGGTCGCCCGGGCGAGGGCGCGCGCCGCCTTGATCGCGAGGTTCGACCCGTCGACGGCGAGGCCGCGGGTGTCGATCGAGCCGGAGAACTCGACCGAGAAGTCGGGGGCATCGCTCGCGCGGACGTCCTCGTAGAGGGAGAGCGACTGGAACGCCGTCGCGAGCTCGTGGTAGCCGTCCTCGCGGACGGCGCCGACCTTCAGGTAGACGTTGATCTTGCCTGGCGCTCGCGCGTGGACCCGGTTCGACGTCGTCGCGCGATGGGCCATGCGACCACGCTACAGGGTGGCGGAGCCGCGCTCGTCCGCGGCGGGAGCGCTCTCGTCGACGGCCTCGCCGGCATCCTCGTCGGCGCTCTCGCCGTCGTCCTCGGCCCCCGTCGCAGTCGGCACTGAGCCACCGCGGACCGGCACCCGCGCCGGGTCGAGCGCCCGGCCGAGGGCGGTGAACGCCGCGACGTCGAGCTCCTCGCCGCGGGCCGTCTGCGGCACGCCGGCCGATTCGAGCGCGGCGATCGCGGCCGTGCTGTCGCCGAAGAGCGCGGCGAGCGACTGGCGGAGCATCTTCCGCCGCTGCGCGAACGCCGCGTCGACCACCGCGAAGACGGCGCGGCGCAGGGTCTCGTCGCCCGGCTCCTCGCCGCGCTCGAACGAGACGAGGACGCTGTCGACGTTGGGCACCGGCCAGAAGATCTGCCGGGACACGGTGCCGCCGGTCGTGAACGAGCCGAACCAGGACGCCTTGACGCTCGGGCCGCCGTAGATCTTGGAGCCCGGGCCGGCCGCGAGGCGGAGGCCGACCTCGGACTGCACCATCACCACGCCGGAGCGGATGCTCGGGAAGTGCTCGAGGAAGTGCAGCAGCACCGGCACCGAGATGTTGTACGGGAGGTTCGCGACGAGCCGCACGGGCTCGCCCGGCAGCTCGAGCACCTTCATCGCGTCCGCGCGGATCACGGTGAGGTCGGCGGCGGGCGCCATCAGCTGGACCGTGCGGGGCAGCTGCTCCGCGAGCCGGCCGTCGATCTCGACGGCGACGACCCCGGCGCCAGCCTCGAGCAGGCCGAGGGTGAGCGAGCCGAGGCCCGGGCCGATCTCGACGACGCTCTCGCCCGGCTCCACGCGGGCGAGCTTGACGATGCGGCGGACGGTGTTGGCGTCGTGCACGAAGTTCTGGCCGAGCTTCTTGGTCGGCGTGACGTCGAGCAGCTGGGCGAGATCGCGGATCTCGGCGGGTCCGAGCAGCTTCGGGACAGCGACCTCCTCGGCCGCCGCCTCCGCCGCGTGCCGGCCGGTCATGCCAGCTGCCCGACCGGCTCCGACGGCTCCGAGCCGACCTCGCCGCCCCACTCGCCGTAGACCTGCTCGGTGTTCGAGGCGATCGTGGCGGCCAGGTGGCCGACGTCGGTCTCCAGCGTCGCGGCCATCGAGCGGAGGGTGTGCGGGATCAGGTAGGGCGCGTTCGGGCGGCCGCGGAACGGCTCGGGAGTGAGGTACGGCGCGTCGGTCTCGACGAGGATCAGGTGCCGGGGAGTGGCGATCAGCGCCTCGCGCAGCGACTCGGCGTTCTTGAACGAGACGGTGCCGGCGAAGGAGAGGTACCAGCCCTCCTCCGCGCACATCCGCGCCATCTCGGCGTCGCCGGAGAAGCAGTGGAAGACGGTGCGCTCGGGGGCGCCGACGCGGCGGAGGGTCTCCATCACCTCGCGGTGCGCGTCGCGGTCGTGGATCTGCAGCGCGATCCCGGTCTCCTTCGCGATGCGGATGTGCTCCTCGAACGAGCGGAACTGGGCGGCGCGGCCGCTCTCGCCGGTGCGGAAGAAGTCGAGGCCGGTCTCACCGACGGCGCGCACGCGCGGCTGGGAGGCCAGTTCGGCGATCACGGCGAGGGCGTCGTCGAGCTCGCCGCGCTCCTCGAGCGCCGGCGCCTCGTTGGGGTGGATCGCGACGGCGGCGAGCATGCGCGGCTCGGAGGCGGCGCGCTCGGCCGACCAGCGGCTGGTCTCGACATCGGTGCCGACCTGCACGACGCCCCGGACGCCGACCGTGGAGGCACGGTCGAGCTGCTCGCGGTAGTCCAGGGGCTCGAGACCATCGCTGATCTCGAGGTGCGTGTGGTTGTCGTAGACGGGGACGACGAGCGCCTCGGGCAGCGGCGGGTACGTCAGGTCGCGGCCGGACGTGTTCTCGCGGGCGCGGACGTGCTGGCTGTCGGTCATGGCTCCAGGCTACCGGGGCGGGGCGGCGGGGCCCCGGCGGGTGGATCTCGAGAGTGCGCGCCTGCGGACGGTGGATCTCGACACGCCCGCGCAGCGGGCTACTCGATCAGCATGGAAGAGCGCCCCCGCAGGGAACGCCCTCGCATGCTGGTCAGGCTGTTGCCGACGTGTCGGCCCACGCTGCTGGTCGAGTAGCCGCCGCAGGCGGCGTATCGAGACCCCGCGTCTGCAGACGGTGGATCTCGATACGCCCGCAAGCGGGCTACTCGATCAACATATGGGCGCCTGCGGAGCAGGCTCCGTGACCCTCGGAAGGCGCCCGCGCAGCGGGCTCCGCGATCAGCGGCCAGGGCGACTCAGGACTCCGGGACCTCGATGCGGGGGAAGAGCGGCGCGAGGGTGCCGACGGTGGTGCCGACGGGCAGCTGTCCCCACTCCCCCGCCGCGCGCAGCGGCTGGGCGGTGAGCGCGCCGAGGGCGTCCTGCACGCCGAGCGCCTCCCAGAGCGCGGTGGTCGCGCGGGGCACGACCGGCGAGAGCAGCACCGCCAGGGCGCGCAGCCCCTCCGACGCCGTGTAGAGGACGGTGCCGAGGCGCTCGCGCTCGTCCCTCTTGGCCAGGGCCCACGGCTCCTGCTCGGTGATGTAGCCGTTGAGCTCGTCGACGATCGTCCAGACGGCGGTGATCGCGTCGTGGATCGCGAGGGTCTCGATCGAGCGGTCGGCCGCGGCCGCCGCCTCCGCGACCGTCGCCTGCACGCGCTCCTCCGCCTCGGTCGGTGCCGAGGGCTCGGGCACGACGCCGTCGTAGTAGCGGTGCAGCATCGCGATGACCCGCGAGGCGAGGTTGCCGAAGCCGTTCGCGAGCTCCGCCTGATACCGCGCCGCGAGATCCTCCCAGGAGAAGGAGCCGTCCTGCCCGAAGGTGATCGCCCTCATGAAGTAGTAGCGGAACGCGTCCGACCCGAAGGTGTCGGTGATCTGCTCCGGCGCGATGCCGGTGAGCTTCGACTTCGACATCTTCTCGCCGCCGACCAGCAGCCAGCCGTGGCCGAAGACCTGCTTCGGCACGTCGAGCCCGGCGGCCATCAGCATCGCGGGCCAGATCACCGCGTGGAACCGGAGGATGTCCTTGCCGACGATGTGGGTCGCCGGCCAGCGACGCTCGAACTCCGCCTCGTCCTGGCCGTAGCCCACGGCGGTGATGTAGTTGAGCAGCGCGTCGAACCAGACGTAGACGACGTGCGAGTCGTCCCAGGGCACCTTGACGCCCCAGTCGAAGCTCGAGCGCGAGATCGAGAGGTCGGCGAGGCCCTGGCGCACGAAGCTGACGACCTCGTTGCGCGCCGACTCGGGCTGCACGAAGTCGGGGCGCTCCTCGTAGAGCGCGAGCAGGCGGTCGGTGTACTCGCTCATCTTGAAGAAGTAGTTCTTCTCCTTGAGCAGCTCGACCGGCTTCGAGTGGATCTTGCAGACGTACTGGCCCTCGTACTCGCCGGTGCCTTCGTCGAGGTCGGAGAGCTGCTTGTACTCCTCGCAGCCCACGCAGTAGTAGCCCTCGTACTCGCCGGTGTAGATCGCGTCCTCGTCGTAGAGCTTCTGCAGGAACTTCTGCACGTTGACCTCGTGGCGCTGCTCCGTGGTCCGGATGAAGTCGTCGTTCGCGATGTCGATCGTCGACAGCAGCGGCTTCCACGAGTTCTGCACGAGCCGGTCGGCCCACTCCTGCGGGGTCGTCCCGTTCGCGGTGGCGGTGCGCAGGATCTTCTGGCCGTGCTCGTCGGTCCCGGTCAGCAGCCAGGTGTCGTCGCCCGCCTGGCGGTGCCAGCGGGTGAGGACGTCGGCGGCGACCTCGGTGTACGCGTGCCCGATGTGGGGGACGTCGTTCACGTAGAAGATCGGGGTCGTGAGATAGAAGGAGGCGCCGTCGGACATGGCGACCATCCTATGGTTCGGCGCCGGGGCCTCCCTCTGTGTGACGGAGCGGTGCCGGACGCGACCCGGGCCGGGACTCAGCCGCGACGGGACGCGAGGGCCGCCTCGTAGAGCGCGCGCTTGGACAGGCCGGTGATCTCCGCGACCTCGGCCGACGCCTCCTTGAGCCGCGCGCCGGCCGCGACCCGCTCGAGCACGTCGGCGAGCCCGTCCTCGAGGGAGGCCTCGCGCTCGGGGGCGCCCTCGACCACGAGGCAGATCTCGCCGCGGAGGCCGTCGGCCGCCCACTCGGCGAGCTCGGCCGCGGTGCCGCGGCGGACCTCCTCGAACATCTTGGTCAGCTCGCGGCAGACCACGACCCGCCGCTCGGGGCCCATCGCCTCGACGAGATCGGCCAGGGAGTCACCGATGCGGTGCGGCGACTCGAAGAAGACCATCGTCCGGCGCTCGTCGACGAGCGAGCGGAACAGCGTGACCCGCTCGCCGTGCTTGCGCGGCAGGAAGCCCTCGAAGCTGAAGCGGTCGGTCGGCAGACCGGAGACGGCGAGCGCCATCAGCACGGCCGACGGGCCGGGCAGAGCGGTCACGCGGACGCCGGCGGCGACGGCGGTCTCGACGAGGTGGTAGCCCGGGTCCGAGACGGTCGGCATCCCGGCGTCGCTGAGGACGAGGAGGTCCTCCTCGCGGGCGAGCTCGACCAGCTCCGCGGAGCGCTCGCGCTCGTTGTGGTCGTGCAGGGCGTAGAGCTGCGGGCGGTTCTCGATCCCGAGGGCGCGGAGCAGCTGGATGGTGACGCGGGTGTCCTCGGCGGCGATGTGCCGGGTGCTCTCGAGAGCCTCGACGAGCCTCCGGGTCGCGTCGCCGAGATTGCCGATGGGCGTGCCGGCCAGGATGATCATCCGTCCATCCTCCCAGTCGGCGCGCGACGACGGCCGAACCCGGCCCGGCGGCGGATCCGCGCGCCGTTAGCATGGCCGGGTGACGGACCGACCGCAGCGCGACTTCGACGACCTGCTCCTCGACTCCGCGGGGGCCTCGCGCGCCGTGCCGGTCGGGCCCGCGGACGGGAGCACCGCCGACGCCACCGTCGAGAGCGCCCCGCCGGGGGGCGTGCGCGAGAGCGCGCCGGACCTGCCCCGCGGCTCCTGGTTCGACGACGTGCACGACCGCCTCGTCGCGACCACCGCGCGCCGCCGGCTGTGGGAGCTGGGGCTGCCGATCCTCGTCGTCGTGGTCGCCGCCGTGCTCCGCCTCTGGAACCTCGGGCACCCGCGCTCGCTGGTCTTCGACGAGACCTTCTACGTCAAGGACGCCTGGACTCTCTGGAACCTCGGCTTCGAGGGCGCCTGGCCCGAGAACCCCGACCCGGGCTTCGCCACCGGCGCCGTCGACGTCTTCACCGGAGCGCCGTCCTTCGTGGTGCACCCGCCGCTGGGCAAGTGGATCATCGGGCTCGGGATGGGCCTGCTCGGCGCGGACGACAGCGTCGGCTGGCGCCTCGCCACCGCGATCGTCGGCATCCTCGCGGTCGCCCTCGTGATCGTGATCGGGAAGCTGCTCTTCCGCTCCACCTTCCTCGCCTCGCTCGCCGGCCTGCTGCTCGCGATCGACGGCCACGCGATCGTGATGTCGCGGGTCTCGCTGCTCGACGGCATCCTGATGTTCGTCGCCCTCTGCGGTGTCGCCGCGATCCTGCTCGACCGGCGCTGGGCCGAGGAGCGGATGGCCGTGAAGGTCGCCGCGGGAGACCTGCCGAGCTGGGGCCCGGTGCTCTGGTGGCGGCCCTGGCTGCTGACCGCCGGCCTGATCTTCGGCCTCGCCGCGGGCGTGAAGTGGACGGGCATCTACTTCCTCGCCGCCTACGGCGTCTACGCGGTGGTCGTCGATGCGCTGCTCCGCCGGCGCGCGGGCGTGCCGTTCTGGGTCAGCGGCGCGATCCTCAAGCAGGGGCCGGTCACGTTCCTCCTGGTCGTGCCGATCGCGCTGATCGCCTACCTCGGCACCTGGCTCGGCTGGCTGCGCACCTCCGGCGGCTGGGCGCGGCAGTGGGCGACCGAAGCGCCGGGCAACGCCTGGACCGGCGCGCTCGCCTGGGTGCCGGACTGGGCACAGAGCCTCTGGCACTACCACGTGCAGATGTACGACTACTCGATCAATCTGCGCGCCACCCACCCCTACGAGGCGAACCCGCTGACCTGGCTGCTGATGCTGCGGCCGACAAGCATGTACTTCGTCGACCAGGCCACCGGCGTCGACGGCTGCGCGGCGGTGCGCTGCGACGAGGCGATCACCTCGGTCGCGAATCCGCTGATCTGGTACGCCGGCGTGCTCGCGCTGGTCTACCTGCTCTACCGGCTCGCGCGCTACCGGGAGTGGCGCGCCGGCTTCGTGCTGATGGGCATCGTCGCCGGGTACCTGCCCTGGATGCTGTACCTGGACCGCACCGTCTTCCAGTTCTACTGCGTCGTCTTCGAGCCCTACATGATGCTGGCGCTCGCCCTGACGGCGGGGGTGGTGATCGGCAAGCGCGGTGACGAGCGCGGCAGACGCACGCGCGGCATCGTGATCGTGCTGATCTTCGTGGTGCTCGCGGCGGCCCTGACCGCGTACTTCTACCCGCTCTGGACCGGGCAGCAGACGTCGTTCTCGTTCTGGCAGGCGCACATGTGGCTGCCCTCGTGGGTCTGATCGCCCGGATCGGGCCCGGGCTCGCGGCCTGCGCGGCCGCGGCGGTCCTGGCGTTCGCGGTGCACCTGGCGATCCCCGCCGTGCCGATGCTCACGGCCGCCGTGGCGCTCGGCATCCTGGTCGCGCAGCTGCCGGCGACCCGCCCGCTGCTCGGCGGCCGGCTGGCCCCGGGGCTCAAGTTCTCCTCGCGCACGCTGATGCGCGCCGGCATCGTCCTGCTGGGGCTCAAGCTCTCGCTCGTCGACATCGCTTCGCTCGGCTGGGGCGCGATCCTGATCGTCGTCGCGATCGTGCTCGCGACCTTCGGGCTGACCTACGGCCTCGGGCGCGCACTGCGCCTGCCCGGCCGCGAGCCGCTGCTGCTGGCCGCGGGCTTCTCGATCTGCGGGGCCTCGGCGGTCGGCGCGATGGCCGGGGCGACCCGGGCGAAGGAGGAGGAGCAGGCGGTGCCGGTCGCGCTGGTCACCCTCTGCGGCACCCTCGCGATCGCGGTGCTGCCGGCGCTGCGCTACCCGCTCGGACTCACGGACGTGCAGTTCGGGCACTGGGTCGGCGCGTCGGTGCACGACGTCGGCCAGGTGGTGGCGACGGCGCAGGTCGCGGGGGCGTCGGCCCTCGCGATCGCGGTGGTCGTGAAGCTGACCCGCGTGGTGATGCTGGCGCCGATGGTGGCCGTCGCCGCTGCCGTGACGCGACGCGGCGGAGACGAGGGCGGGCCGCGACCCGCGATCGTGCCGCTGTTCGTCGTCGGCTTCCTCGCGGCGGTGCTGCTGCGGACGCTGCTGCCGCTGCCGGAGGGCGTGCTGGTCGCGGCGGACACGGCGCAGACCTGGCTGCTGGCGGCGGCGCTGTTCGCGCTCGGGAGCGGCGTGCGGCTGCGGGCGCTGCTCACGACCGGCTGGCGGGCGCTGGTCGTCGCGCTCGCCTCGTGGTTCGCGATCGCCGTGATGTCGCTGGCGGCGGTGCACGCGACGCTGTGACGGCGCGTCGCCGCCTGGGACTGTTACGGGATGCGTCGCTCCGGCGGCCCGGTGTCGGCGGCGCCCGCTAGCGTCGATCGCATGGCAGATCGCGAGTACGGCTTCAAGACGCGGGCAATCCACGCCGGCAACATCCCCGACCCGGTGACGGGCGCGCGAGCGCTGCCGATCTACCAGACGAGCGCGTTCGTCTTCGACGACACCTCCGACGCGGCGGCCCGGTTCGCGCTGCAGAAGTACGGGAACATCTACTCCCGGCTCTCCAACCCCACCGTCGCCTCGTTCGAGGAGCGGGTCGCGAGCCTCGAGGGCGGGCTCGGCGCCGTCGCGACCGCCTCCGGCCTGTCGGCGCAGTTCATCACCTTCGCGGCGCTGGTCGGCGCGGGCGACCACGTCGTCTCCTCCGCCAACCTCTACGGCGGCTCGATCACCCAGCTCGACGTCACGCTGCGGCGCTTCGGCGTGGAGACCACCTTCGTGCAGTCGAGCGACCCGGCCGACTACGCCGCCGCGATCACCGACAGGACCAAGGTGCTCTACGCCGAGACGATCGCGAACCCCTCCGGCGAGATCGCCGACATCGAGGGTCTGGCCGCCGTCGCGCACGCCGCCGGCATCCCGCTGATCATCGACTCGACCGTCGCCACGCCGTACCTCGTCCGCCCGATCGAGTGGGGCGCCGACATCGTCATCCACTCGGCCACCAAGTTCCTCGGCGGGCACGGCACCACGCTCGGCGGCGTCGTCGTCGAGTCGGGCCGCTTCCACTACTCGCAGGAGAAGTTTCCGCTCCTGCACGACGCCGTCGCCTCCTACGGCGGTCTCTCCTGGGACGGCAACTTCGGCGAGTACGGCTTCCTCACCCGCCTGCGCGCCGAGCAGCTGCGCGACATCGGCCCGGTCCTCGCCCCGCACTCGGCCTTCCTGCTCGCGCAGGGCGTCGAGACGCTGCCCTACCGGATCCAGGCGCACGTCGACAACGCGCGCCGCGTCGCGGAGTGGCTCGACGCCGACCCGCGGATCGAGGAGGTCTACTGGGCCGGCCTCCCCGCGCACCCGCACCACGAGCGCGCGCAGAAGTACCTGCCCAAGGGCCCCGGCTCGGTCTTCAGCTTCGTGGTCAAGGGCGGTCGCGCCGTCGGCCAGACCTTCATCGAGTCGGTCGACCTCGCCAGCCACCTCGCCAACATCGGCGACGCGAAGACGCTGGTGATCCATCCCGCCTCGACGACGCATGCGCAGCTCACCGAGCAGCAGCTGCTGCACGCCGGGGTGCTGCCGGGCCTCGTCCGGCTCTCGGTCGGCATCGAGGACGCGGACGACATCATCTACGACCTCGACCAGGCGCTCACCCGCGCGGTCGAGGCGCACGGCACGCCGGACGCACCGACCGAACTGCCGGACGACGTCTCGGTGACCATCGACTCCCCGACCGTGGAGGTCTGACCATGAGCGACACCGCCAGCGGCATCGCTGCCGACACCGCCGCGACCACCGAGGCCGACGACACCGTCGTCGCGCACCTGTCCAACGGGCTCAGCTGCTCCGTGCCGACGAACTCGCCGCTGGCGAAGCTGCTCAAGTCGCAGCGCACCTGGGTCGGGCCGGACGCGAAGAAGCGGCTCGACATCCTCCGCCGCGCGAAGACCGTCGCGATCGTCGGCGCCTCGCCGAACCCGGCGCGCTCGTCCTACTTCGTGTCGACCTACCTGCAGCAGTCGAGCGACTACGAGCTGTACTTCGTGAACCCCAACGCGAAGGAGATCCTGGGGCAGCCGGTCTACAAGAGCCTCGCCGATCTCCCCGTGGTGCCGGACATCGTCGACGTCTTCCGCAAGGCGAGCGACATCCCGTCCGTCATCGACGACGTGGTGACCATCGGCGCGCCGACGGTGTGGGTGCAGCTCGGCATCTGGAACCAGGAGGCCGCCGAGTACGGCGAGTCGAAGGGCCTCACCGTGGTGATGGACCGCTGCCTCAAGGTCGAGCACGCCCGCTTCCACGGCGGCCTGCACCTCCTCGGCTTCGACACCGGCCAGATCACCTCCCGCAAGACCCTGCGCTGACGCCGCCCTTCTCCTCCGCGAGATGCCACTTGTGCACGCTTTCCACGGCGTGTCGCGCGCACAAGTGGCATCTCGCGGAGGGGGTCAGTCGCCCTTCACGTTGACGAGCTGGCGGAGGGTGTGCCGGATCTCGACGAGGTCGGCCGCGTCGGCCATCACCCGGTCGATCGGCTTGTAGGCCGCCGGGATCTCGTCGAGGAAGGCGTCGGTGTCGCGGTACTCGATGCCGGCCATCGCCTCCCGCAGCTGCTCGCGGCTGAAGGTCTTCCGCGCCGCCGACCGCGAGTACTCGCGGCCGGCGCCGTGCGGCGACGAGTTCAGCGACATCGCGTCACCGCGCCCCACCACCACGTACGAGGCGGTCCCCATCGAGCCGGGGATGAGCCCCGGCCGTCCGGCGTCGGCCTGGATTGCGCCCTTCCGGCTCACCCAGACGTCGCGGCCGAAGTGGCGCTCCTTCTCGGTGAAGTTGTGGTGGCAGTTGATCCGCTCCCGCTCCTGGACCGCGACGCCGCTCCACTCGGAGAGCTGCCGGATCACCCGGTCCATCATCTCCTCGCGGTTGAGCAGCGCGAACCGCTGCGCCCAGCGCAGCTCGGCGACGTAGCGGTCGAACTGCTCCGTCCCCTCGACCAGGTAGGCGAGGTCGGGGTGCGGCAGCGCGATCCAGTGCCGCTCGCAGTACTCGCGGGCGACCCGGATGTGCGCCGTCGCGATCCGGTTGCCCACGCCCCGCGAGCCGGAGTGCAGGAACAGCCAGACCGCGTCGGTCTCGTCGACGCTGACCTCGATGAAGTGGTTGCCGCTGCCGAGCGAGCCGACCTGCAGCCGCCAGTGCTTCGCCGAGCGCGACGGGTCGAAGCCCGCCTCGACGGCGAGCGCCTCCAGCTCGGCCACCCGCGGCTCGGCGGTCGCGACGATCTTCCGGTTCGCGGCTCCCGCCGACAGCGGCACCGCCCGCTCGATCTGCCGCCGCAGCTCGCCCAGGTCGCGGCCGGCGAGATCGCTCCGGGAGAACTGCGTGCGGACGGCGATCATGCCGCAGCCGATGTCGACGCCCACGGCCGCCGGGATGAGCGCGCCGAGGGTCGGGATGACCGAGCCGACCGTCGCTCCGAGTCCGAGGTGCGCGTCGGGCATCAGCGCCAGGTGGGGGTAAATGAACGGCATCTCCGACGCGGTGAGCGCCTGCTGCCGCGCGTTGTCGTCCAGGATGCTCGCCCAGGAGACGAGCCGCTCCGTGATTCTCTGCATGGTCCTTCCTCTCGTGAAGGCCCGGCGGTCGCCGGGATCGGGGTGGGACGCGCTCGGGGCGGCGGGATGCCGCGAGCCGACCGCGAGGCCCCTCCCCTGCAGAGGAGTGCCGACGCACGAGGGCCCCGAGACGACGTCGTCCGGGAGCCCGCGGCGGATGCCTAGGCCTGCCGGACGACGCCGGGCTGGAGGTTCGCGAGATCGCGCTTCGAGCGTTCGAGCTCGACCGCGCCGACGAGGGCGCGGGGGCGATCGGCGACGAGCAGCTCGTCACGGGTCGATCGGTTCGCGGTCACGGGCTGCTCCTTCCGGGCGTCGGGGGTGCGCACTCCGGTGGCGCGCCCGCCGAAGCTAGCAGTGCCGCTGGAGGCGTGCAACCCGGGCGTGTCGCGCGGCGCGGGACGTCGGAGCCCATTGGCGGAGGATCCTCCTGCCGTCCGCTGAGCACCTCCCCCTCCCGGCGGAGTCTCCTCCGCATCGCGTGGGCGCTCTCTGGGCGACCCCTCCGTGTCCCCGGATCCGTGACAGCGACAGGAGTAGGCAGGACGGGCAAGGGAGAAGCGAACTCCGCCGATCGTGACAACGAATCCGGCCGCCCGGCGGCCACGAAGAGGTGTACGAAACGATGAGAACCACCCGTCCCACTCCAGTCGCCCAGCGCCCGAGGCGCCTCCTGATCGCAGGGCTCGCCTGCGGCGCCCTCGCCCTCGGGTCGGTCGCCACGGCACCCGCGGTCTTCGCCGCCGAGGCACCGATCAGCGCCGCTGCCGCCTCGGCCGCCGCCTGGCCCGTCGTCGCTGAGGGCGAGAACAGCGCCAACGCCCGATCCGTGCAGCACCTGCTGAACGCCGCCGGCGCCTCCGTGGACGCCGACGGCGTCTTCGGCCCCGCCACCGCCGCCGCGGTGACCTCCTTCCAGAGCGCGCGCGGCCTCTCGGCCGACGGCATCGTCGGCGCGCAGACCTGGGCCGCCCTGATCACGACGGTGTCCTCGGGCGACTCCGGCGAGGCGGTCAGCGCGCTCCAGGTGCAGCTGAACAAGGTCGGCGCGAGCCTCACGGTCGACGGCGCGTTCGGCGCCGCGACCCTCGCCGCCGTGAAGAGCGTCCAGTCGGCGGCCGGGCTGACCGTCGACGGCGTCGTCGGTCCGCAGACCTGGCAGTCGCTGGTCGGCGCGGGCTCCGGCACCACTCCCGAGCCCGGGCAGCCGGGCGAGACCTTCGCGACCCTCAGCGAGGAGCAGCTCGCGAACGTCCGCACGATCATCGCGGAGGGCAAGACCGCCGTCGTCCCCGAGTACGGCTGGGTCGTCGCCATCGCCACGGCGATGCAGGAGTCGCGACTGCGGAACCTCTCCGGCGGCGACCGCGACTCGGTCGGCCTGTTCCAGCAGCGCCCGTCGGCGGGCTGGGGCGACGCGGCCGACCTCGTCGACCCGGTCTACGCCTCCAGGGCGTTCTACGGGGCGGCGAACAGCCCCACGACCAACACCGGACTGACGGACATCGCCGGCTGGGAGTCGATGTCGGTGACCGAGGCGGCGCAGGCCGTGCAGGTCTCGGCCTACCCGGACGCCTACGCGCAGTGGGAGACCCTGGCGCGCGAGGCCGTCGAGAGCGAGGGATGAGGATCATGAGCACCACGGACATCAGCACGACAGAGGTCGGCACGACCGGCACCACCACGACGGCCCCCGAGACCCGGCACCGGCGGAGCCTCGGCGCCCGCGCCCTCGCGATCGTCACCGCCCTGCTGCTCGCCTTCGGCGTCAGCGTCGGGACCGCGACCAGCGCTCAGGCGGCCGACTGGCCCGTCCTCTCCTCCGGGTCGACCGGCGAGGACGTGACCACCGCGCAGTACCTGCTCCGCTCGTCGGGTCAGTCGCTCGCCGTCGACGGCGCGTTCGGCGCCGGCACGCAGTCGGCGGTCACCTCCTTCCAGTCCGGCGCGGGCCTCGCGGCCGACGGCGTGATCGGCGCAGCCACCTGGGGTGCGCTGACGGTGACCGTGCAGAGCGGTGCCTCCGGAGACGCGGTCAGCGCGGTGCAGACGCAGCTGAACGCGAACGGCGCGTCCGTCGCGGTCGACGGCGCGTTCGGCGCGGCGACCACCGCCGCGGTGCAGAGCTTCCAGGGCAGCGCCGGACTGACCGCCGACGGCATCGTCGGACCGGCCACCTGGAAGGCGCTCGTCGCCGGGACCGGTGGCGGCACGACGCCTCCCCCGTCGGGCGACGCCGCCGCGACCGCGCAGGCGATCCTCGACAACCCGGGGATCGAGCTCTACGAGCTGGGCTCGGACGCCGCCTCCACCTCGCTCGCGAACATCCGCGACACGGCCGCCGGCCAGCCGGCCAAGACGAGCCCCGAGGGCGACGCCGGCGTGACCTCGGTCGCGCTGAACCCGGCCATGCTCGACGCGCTGCTGAAGCTGAACACGCAGTACGGCCACACGCTGCGGGTCACCTCCATCGCGGGTGAGGACCACTCCACCGGCTCCGGCCACTACACCGGCGACGCGGTCGACATCGACCTGATCGACGGCGTGCGGGTCTACGAGGGCGCCGACCACCAGGCGATCCAGAACGCCTGCGCCGAGATGGGCGCGACGCTCACGCTCGGCCCCGGCGACGCGGGCCACTCGGACCACGTGCACTGCGAGTTCTGACCCTCGGGACCGCGGTCCCGGTACTCGGAACGACAGGGGGCGGGCGCTCGATCGGGCGCCCGCCCCCTTCCGCGCGCGAGGCGTAGTCTCGGGAGATGAGTGCATACGTCTCCGCCTTCGACCTGTTCAGCGTGGGGATCGGCCCCTCCAGCTCGCACACGGTCGGCCCGATGCGGGCGGCTCTGGCCCTCGCCGAGCGGCTGCGCGACGCCGGCCTGCTCGACCGGGTGAGCCGCGTGGTCTGCACGCTCTACGGCTCACTCGGCTCCACGGGCATCGGCCACGGGACGCCGGACGCGATCGTCGCCGGGCTGTCCGGGCTGCACCCGGAGACCTGCGACCCCGAGGAGGTCCGCGGAGCGTGGCGGCGGCTCGACGAGGACGGCGCGATCGCGCTCGCGGGCGAGGCGCGCCTGCCGATGACGCGCGACGACATCGCCTTCGAGCCGCGCACCCGGCTCCCCGAGCACCCCAACGCCCTGACGTTCAGCGTCTGGCTCGGCGACGCGGCGCTGCCCGAGTGGGAGGAGACCTACTACTCGATCGGCGGCGGCTTCATCCGCCGGGCCGGCGAGCGCGCCGAGCTGGCCTCGCTCGCTCCGCACCCCTACCCCTTCGTCTCCGCGCTCGACCTGCTCGCGACCTGCGACCGGACCCGCTCGAGCATCGACGAGATCGCCGCCGCGAACGAGCGGGCGCTGCACCCCGGCCTCGACGTCGACGCGCGGCTGGACGCGATCTGGGACGCGATGGCCGCCTGCGTCGAGCACGGCCTGGCGACCGAGGGCGTCCTGCCGGGAGGTCTGGGCGTGCAGCGCCGCGCCTCCGTCCTGCGCGGGCGGCTCGAGGCCTTCGAGGACGACCCGCTGGACCGCGCGCGGGCGACCTCGGTGGAGTGGCTGCACGCGTTCGCGCTCGCGGTGAACGAGGAGAACGCGGCCGGCGGGCGCGTCGTCACCGCGCCGACGAACGGGGCGGCGGGCATCATCCCCGCCGTCGCGCACCACTACCTCCGCTTCGTGCCAGGCGCCGACCGCGCGGGCATCCGGCGGTTCCTGCTCACCGCGACGGCGATCGGCTCGCTCTGCAAGACCAATGCGTCGATCTCGGGCGCGGAGGCCGGCTGCCAGGGCGAGGTCGGCTCGGCCTGCGCGATGGCGGCGGGCGCGCTGTGCGCGGTGCTCGGCGGGACTCCGCGGCAGGTGGAGAACGCGGCCGAGATCGCGATGGAGCACCACCTCGGGCTCACCTGCGACCCGGTCGGCGGGCTGGTGCAGATCCCGTGCATCGAGCGCAACGCGATCGCGGCGTCGACCGCGGTCAGCGCGGCGCGGCTGGCGCTGCACGGCGACGGGACGCACCGGGTCTCGCTCGACACCGTCATCGAGACGATGCGGCAGACCGGCATCGACATGTCCTCGAAGTACAAGGAGACCAGCGAGGGCGGCCTCGCGGTCAACGTCATCGAGTGCTGAGCGGGTCGGTCGGTGCCGCCGGAGGGACGGCCGCGCCGAGCGGACTGTGACGCCGGATGAACCACGATGACGCACCGGCCTGCGGAGCGTCGGGGGTCGCGCCTAGCGTGGTGCGGGTGAGCAGCACTGCAGCCCCCTACCTCGCCCGGCCGATCGTCTCCACCCAGTGGCTGGCCGACCAGCTCGGCCGCGAGCACCTCGTCGTGGTCGACGCGAGCGTCCTGCTGGTGACCGGCTTCGACGGCCGGCCCGGCTACCTCGGCGGCGACGAGCAGTACCTCCTCGAGGGCCACGTGCCCGGTGCGGTGTTCGGCGACCTGCTCGCGCAGCTCTCGGATCCGGAGGCGGCCTTCCCCTTCACCCGGCTCGACCCCGAGCGCTTCGCCGCGGCGACCGCCGCGCTCGGCATCGACGACGACTCGGTGGTCGTCGTCTACGACTCCGCGGTGGGCCAGTGGGCGTCGCGCCTGTGGTGGCTCCTGCGCGCCGCCGGGCACGACGCGGTCGCGGTGCTCGACGGCGGACTCAGCGTCTGGCGGCGGGAGGAGCGCCCGATCGAGACCGGACACGTGGAGCCGCGCGCGGCCGCGGGCATCACCGTGCGCCCCGAGCGCCCGCTCTGGATCGACAAGGCCGGCGTCGAGCGCGTCGTCCGCGGCGAGGAGCCGGGCGCCCTGGTCTGCGCCGTGCCGCCGAAGGAGTTCACCGGCGAGCAGGGGCGACGGCCGCGCCTCGGCCACCTCCCCGGCTCGGTGAGCGTCCCGGCCGTGCGGCTGGTCGACCGCGAGGACAACACGCTCCTCCCGCCGGAGCGGCTGCGGGCGCTCTTCGGCGAGACGCTCCAGGCCGAGCAGATCGTCCTCTACTGCGCGGGCGGGATCGCCGCGACGGCCGACGCGCTCGCGCTCGCCGTGCTCGGCGTCGACACCGCGGTCGTCTACGACGGCTCGCTGCACGAGTGGGCCGCCGACCCCGACGCCCCGCTCGTCGTCACGGCCGCGTGAGCAGCTCCTCCGGGAGCTCGGTCGTCGGCAGCGCGCAGACGAAGGCCTCGCAGGAGTAGGCCGTCGGCAGGCCGTCGCGCGACGTCCGGCCCTCGAAGAGCTCGAAGCCCGCGCGGGCCCACTCGGCCGCCGCGTCGTCGCTCACCACCGCGAGCACGCCGAGCCCGGTCTCCCGGGCGCCGGTCTGCAGTTCCGCACGCGCGCCGCCGTCGGGCACGACGACGACCAGCTGCGTGACCGGTCGCGCGAGGCGCTCCGCCAGCGCGAGCACTCCGCCGAACCCCATCGGCTGCCCGAGCGCCCCCGGACCGATGCCCGCGACCACGGCCTCCGCCGCCTCCCGGTAGCGCCGCTCCCCCGTCAGCAGGTACAGCCCGTGGGCCGCCTCGGCTGCCGCCGAGAGGCCCGAGGGGTAGGCGCCCTCGGACGGATCCGCCGCCAGCAGCAGCCCGCGCGCGGTGAGCGCCGGGTCCCCGCCGCCGGGCAGCGCGAACGGCGGCCAGGACGGGGCCACGTCCAGCGCCCCGTCGAGCAGCGTCCGGGCGACGAGCGCGTAGCGGGGCGTCCCCTCGGCGAGCGCCAGCTGTAGCAGCCCGCCGGCGAGCATGCCGAGGTCCTCCAGCGCCGGGCGCGCGGCGGACATGGAGTCGCCGAGCGAGGCGCGGACGCCGACGCGCCCGTCGACGAGGTGCCGCTCCAGGAGGAGATCGGCGGCGGCACGCGCGGCAGCGATCCAGTCCTCCCGGCCCAGGGCCCGCCCGGCTCGCGCGAGCGCTCCGATCGCCAGCCCGTTCCAGCCGGTGACGACCTTCTCGTCGAGCGCGGGCGGGGTCAGATCCGTGCGGTCCTCGGCCAGGTAGTAGCCGCCCTCCGAGCGCTGCCCGTCGATGACGCTCTCGGAGTCCTGCGCACTGGCGAAGCCGCCGCTCGGCCGCCGCAGCGTCGCGAGCAGGAACGACGCGACGCCCTCCGCCACCCCGGCGAGCGCCTCCCGGTCGGTGCCCTCGCGCCCGAGCAGCACCGCCGCGACGTCGAGCAGCTGCGCATTGTCGTAGAGCATCCGCTCGTAGTGCGGATCGCTCCAGTCCTGGCGGGTGGCGTAGCGGAAGAAGCCGCCGTCGCGATCCCGCAGCGGCGAGCCCGCCAGCGTCAGCAGCGTCCGCTCGGCCAGCGCCGCCCCGTCGTCCCGCGACGCCAGGAACCCGAGCACCGGCGCCACCGGGAACTTCGGCGCCCCGCCGAATCCGCCGTGCACCCGGTCCTCCTCGGCAGCGAGCGCCCCGACGGCCGCCGCGAGCGCCGCGTCGTCCGGGAGCGCGTCTCCCGTCGGCACCACCGCGGTCGCCTCCCGCAGCGCCGCGCTCAGCGACCCCGCCGTCGCCTGCACCTCGTCGCGCCGCAGCCGCCACGCCTCCGACACCGCGTCGAGCACGTCCGAGAACGCCGGCACCCCGCTGACGGCCCGCGGCGGGAAGTACGTCCCCGCGTAGAACGTCTCCCCGGCCGGAGTCGTGAACACCGTCAGCGGCCAGCCCAGATTCCGCGTGAACGCACTGGCCGCCGTCAGATACGCGGTGTCGACGTCCGGGTGCTCCTCGCGATCCACCTTGACCGCCACGAACCCGTCGTTCAGCCGCGCCGCCAGCACCGGATCCGAGAACGACTCCCGCGCCATCACGTGGCACCAGTGGCAGGTCGCGTACCCGATCGACACCAGCACCGGCACGTCCCGGCGCACCGCCTCGGCGAACGCCTCCTCCCCCCACGGCCACCAGTCCACCGGGTTGCCTGCGTGCGAGCGGAGGTACGGACTGACACTGGAGCGAAGTCGTTCGGCCATGCCCTCCACGCTAGACGCGCCGCCCGCCGCCGTCCGGGGCGTTGACAGCCGCCCCCCACGCTCGCCGCTCCCCCGGTCGACACCCGCTCCGCGGGGCCCCCCATGCTGATCGAGTAGCCCGCATGGCGGGCGTATCGAGCGGAGGGGGCGCCTTCGGCGCCATCGCAGGGCGGGGAAGAGGCCGACGTCCGTGCGGTGGTGGGTCTCGATACGCCCCTGCGGGGCTACTCGACCAGCATGTGTGCGGGTGTCTCTTCCAAGTAGATCCACCACCGTCAGAATCCGAGCATGCAGACCCGCCCTGCTGACGCCGGTAGGTCTCGATACGCCCCTGCGGGGCTACTCGACCAGCATGACTGCGATACGCCCCTCCGGGGCTACTCGACCAGCATGACTGCAGCCGCCCCGCTGACGACGTCGAGTCTCATCCCGAAGGGATGGACGCCTCCCCTCGGCGCCCACCCTCGCCTCCGGCGGGGTGGACGCGGTGCCTCGTCGCGGCTCCTGGCTCGGGTCTGGCGGGCGCGCCGCAGGCGCGCGGGAAGGAGCCGCGACGAGGTACCGCGTCCACCCCACCCGCCAGCACATCAGACACCGAAGGACGCCTCAGCGCTCGAAGAACCACCCGGTCGGCCGCTGCGGCCCCGACGACGACCCGCCGCCGCTCGCCCGCCGGCCGAAGACCAGGTACGCGATGCTCCCCGCGAACGGGAGGATCACGATCAGCGCCACCCAGCCGACCTTCGCGACCTTCGACAGCCGCCCGTTCGCCAGCACGCCCCGGATCGCGAGGATCAGCAGGACGATGTTCAGGATCACGAGGAGGGACTGCGTGTTCACACTCGGCTCTCTGCTCGGCCCGCACGGCGCGGGGGGCCGCCCGCGGGATTCCGCCGGGAGACCTGGGCATCATGTCACGGCGCCGTAGGATGGAGGGCTCATGTCAGACGTCCTCAGCATCCGGTATCCTCCCGAACTCCCCGTCTCGGCGCGCAGGGACGACATCGCCGCCGCCATCCGCGACCACCAGGTCGTCATCGTCGCCGGCGCCACCGGCTCCGGCAAGACGACGCAGCTGCCCAAGATCTGCCTCGAGCTCGGCCGCGAGAGCATCGCGCACACCCAGCCCCGCCGCATCGCCGCCCGCACCATCGCCGAGCGCATCGCCGAGGAGCTGGACGACGAGGTCGGCGGGATCGTCGGCTACCAGGTCCGCTTCACCGACAAGGCGAGCGCGTCGACGCGGATCAAGCTGATGACCGACGGCATCCTGCTCAACGAGATGAACCACGACCGGATGCTGAGCCGGTACGACACGATCATCATCGACGAGGCGCACGAGCGCAGCCTCAACATCGACTTCCTGCTCGGCTACCTACACCGGCTGCTGCCCCGCCGCCCGGATCTCAAGCTGATCATCACCTCCGCGACGATCGACCCGCAGAGCTTCGCCGAGCACTTCCGGGACGCCGCCGGAGAGCCCGCCCCGATCATCGAGGTCTCCGGCCGCACCTACCCCGTCGAGATCCGCTACCGCCCGCTCGTCGCCGAGGAGCCCGAGGAGGAGGACGACACCGACGTCCCCGACGCCACGAGCGGCAGCCGCGACCTGATGACCGGCATCGCCGACGCGCTGGCCGAGCTGGCCCGCGAGGACCAGGGCGACGTCCTCGTGTTCCTCTCCGGCGAGAACGAGATCCGCGACGCCGAGGACGCGATCCGCGGCCGGAACCTCCCCGGCACCGAGGTCCTCCCCCTCTACGGCCGGCTGTCGGCCGCCGACCAGCACCGCGTCTTCGAGCGCGGACGCACCCCGGGCGTCCGCCGGCGCGTGGTCCTGGCGACCAACGTCGCCGAGACCAGCCTCACCGTGCCCGGCATCCGCTACGTCATCGACGGCGGCACCGCCCGCATCTCGCGCTACAGCGCCCGCTCGAAGGTGCAGCGCCTGCCGATCGAGGCGATCTCGCAGGCGTCGGCGAACCAGCGCTCCGGCCGCTCCGGCCGCACCAGTGCGGGCATCGCGATCCGGCTCTACTCGGAGGAGGACTTCGAGCGCCGCCCCGAGTTCACCGATCCGGAGATCCTGCGCACCGGCCTCGCCGCCGTCATCCTGCAGATGATCTCGCTCGGCCTCGGCGACATCGCCGGCTTCCCGTTCCTCACCCCGCCCGACTCCCGCGGCATCAAGGACGGCCTCGACCTCCTCACCGAGCTCGGCGCCCTCCGCGGCGACGCCGACTCCCCTCCGCGAGATGCCACTTATGAGGGCGACACGCCGAAGAAACCCGTCACAAGTGGCATCTCGCGGGGGGCCGACAAGGCGCCTCAGCTCACCAGGATCGGGCGGGATCTCGCGCGGCTGCCGATCGACCCGCGGTTCGGGCGGATGGTGATCGAGTCGCGCAAGCACGACGTCAGCCGCGAGGTGATGGCGATCGTCGCCGGGCTGACGATCCAGGACGTCCGGGAGCGCCCGCTTGAGCGCCGCGCGCAGGCCGACCAGCAGCACGCCCGCTTCGTCGACCCCACCAGCGACTTCCTCACCCTGCTCAACCTCTGGAACTACGTCGAGGAGAAGCAGGCCGAGCTCTCCTCCAGCGCCTTCCGCCGGCTCTGCAAGGGCGAGTACCTCAACTACCTCCGCGTGCGCGAGTGGCAGGACGTCTTCCGCCAGCTGCGCCAGCTGGCCCGGCCGCTCAAGCTCGAGCTCGGCGAGCCGAAGGTCGACCCCGACGGGATCCACCGGAGCCTGCTCGCCGGTCTGCTCTCGCACCTGGGCATCAAGGACACCACCTCGCAGCAGGCGCAGCGCGCGGCGAAGAACCGCGAGCGCCAGAGCGTCCAGTACGTCGGCGCCCGCAACGCGAAGTTCTCGATCTTCCCCGGCAGCGCACTGGCGAAGAAGCAGCCCGACGCCCTGATGAGCGCCGAGCTGGTCGAGACCAGCAAGCTCTTCGCCCGCTCCAACGCCGCGATCGATCCGGCCTGGGCCGAGGCGATCGCCGGCGACCTGGTGAAGCGGCAGTTCAGCGAGCCGCACTGGGAGAAGGCGCAGGGCGCGGCCGTCGCCTACGAGAAGGTCACGCTCTACGGCGTGCCGATCATCGCCCGGCGCCGGGTGCAGTTCTCCCGGATCGACGCCGGCTACGCCCGCGAGCTGTTCATCCGCCACGCCCTCGTCGAGGGCGAGTGGGACGCGCGGCACGCCTTCGACCGGAAGAACCGGGCCCTGCGCGCCGAGCTCGAGCGGCTCGAGGAGCGCACCCGCCGCCGCGACCTGCTCGTCGACGACGAGGCGGTCTTCGACTTCTACGACCGCCGGGTCCCGCGCGACATCACGTCGGTCCGCTCCTTCGACTCCTGGTGGCGCACCGCCCAGCACGACGAGCCCGACCTGCTGACGATGACGCAGGAGACCCTCCTCCCCGAGGACGCGGAGCAGATCGACGAGACCGCGTTCCCGACCCAGTGGCGCCAGGCCGACCAGCGCTTCCGGCTCTCCTACCGGTTCGAGCCGGGCACGGAGGAGGACGGCGTCACCGTGCACGTGCCGCTCGCGCTGCTGCCGCGCGTCACGCCGCTCGGCTTCGACTGGCTGGTGCCGGGGCTCCGCGCCGAGCTCGTCACCGCGATGATCAAGGCGCTGCCCAAGCACCTGCGCCGGAACGTCGTCCCGGCGAACGACTGGGCGCGCAAGCTCACCGCCGCGCTCCCGCAGGACGTGCCGAACCCGCCGACGGAGTCGTTCGCCGCGACCCTCGCCGGGGCGATCCGCCGTGAGGCCGGCGTCGTGATCGACGCCTCCGACTTCGACCTCGAGCGCATCCCCGCGCACCTCCGGGTCACCTTCGCGATCGCCGACGAGCGCGGCCGCACCGTCGCCGCCGGCAAGGAGCTCGCGCCTCTGGCCGAGCGCCTGCGCGGCCGGGTCCGCGACGAGGTCGCCCGGGTCGTCGAGGCGCGCGTGCCGGACGCCCTCGAGCGCCGGGGGATCAAGACGTGGGACATGGCGGAGCTGCCCCGCGTCACCGACACCCGCCAGGGCGGCAACACGATCCGCGCCTACCCGGCACTGATCGACGACGGCGACTCCGTCTCGATCCGCCTGCTCGCGACCGCGGAGGACCAGGCGCGCGAGCACCCGCGCGGCGTCCGCCGGCTGCTGCTGCTCGCGACGCCCAGCCCCGTCGCCTACGTGCAGCAGTACCTGACCGCGAACGAGAAGCTCGTGCTCGCGCAGAGCCCGTACCAGAACACGACGGCGCTGTTCGGCGACTGCCTGCTCGCCTGCGTCGACGCGGTGCTCTGGCGGATGAAGCCGGACGGCATGCTCTTCCTCCGCGCCGAGTTCGACGCGGTGCGCGACCGGGTCTCGGGCAGCGTGATGGACTCGATGTTCGAGACCGTGAAGACCGTCACCACGATCCTCACCACGGCGCGCGGGGTCGAGAAGGCGCTCAAGGCCTCCACGAGCATGGCGCTGCTCCCCGCGCTGACCGACGCCCGCGAGCAGCTGACCGGGCTCGTGCACCCGGGCTTCGTCTCCGCGACCGGACTCGAGCGGCTGCGGCACCTGCCGCGCTACCTCGCCGGCATCACCGAGCGCTTCGGCAAGATCGGCGAGAACGTCGGCCGCGACCGGGTCTGGCTGAACGAGGTGCAGGCGGCGCAGGAGCTCTACCGCTCCGCGGGCGGCACGATCCCGTTGCCGCCGCACGCGCCGGAGCGTCTCGTGCGCGCGCGCTGGCTGATCGAGGAGCTGCGGATCAGCTTCTTCGCGCAGAGCCTGGGCACCGTCGAGAGCGTCTCGCTGCAGCGGATCCGGAAGGTCCTCGCGGGCTGACCGGGGCCGCCGGCGGCCGGTTCGGCGGACGACGCCGGCGGGCCGCCGCGGGCCGCTAGTGTCGTCCGGTGGGCAGCTACACCGAACTCCTGAGAACCCCCGGCGTGGGTCGCATCATCGCGGCCCAGCTCACCGCGCGCTTCCCGTTCGGGATGCTCTCGCTCGCGTTCCTGCTGCACGTGGAGCGCGTGCACGACTCCTACGCCGCGGCCGGCCTGGTGCTCGGCTCGATGTCGATCGGCCAGGCGATCGCCGGCCCGCTGACCAGCCGCCTGATGGGCCGGCTCGGGATGCGGCGGGTGCTCACCGCCACCCTCATCGTCTGCGCGGCCGCGATCATCGCGATGGCGGTGCTGCCGCTGGAGATCTGGCAGTTCGTCGTCATCGGCTTCGTCGCGGGCCTCAGCATGCCGCCCGTGCAGCCGGCGGTCCGGACGATCTACCCGAAGATGGTGCCCAGCTCGCAGCTGACCCCGCTGTTCTCCCTCGACGCCTCGGCGCAGGAGATCATCTGGGTGCTCGGCCCGGTGCTGACGACGTTCGTCTCGATCCAGATCTCGACCGTCGCGGGCATCCTCACCGCCGCGTTCTTCCTCGTCGGCGGCGGCATCTGGTTCATCGCCTCACCCGAGGTCGGCCGGGTGCGCATCCCGCGCTCGCGTCGGAAGCTCGGCGTCGTGCTGACCAAGCCGCCGGTGCTGCTCGCGACCGTCGTCGGCTTCCTGCTGGTCGGCGCCTGCGCCGCGGTCGAGGCCGGCGTCGTGGCGGTCTTCGGCGAGGGCGGCGTGGAGTCGGGCGTCGTCCTGGCGGTCTTCGCCGCGGGCTCGCTCGTCGGCGGCCTCACCCTCGGCCACATCCCGATCAGCCGCTGGGCGACCGCGCGGCGGATGCTGATCGTCACCGTCGGCATGGGCCTCGCGGCGTTCTCGACCGATTTCTGGTGGCTCTCGATCACGCTGTTCCTGGCCGGCGTCGGCATCGCGCCGGCCCTGGCCGCGCTCTTCACGATCACGGCCGCGAGCGTGAAGTTCTCGGACACGGCGGAGGCCTACGGCTGGGTCGGCACCGGGCAGCTGATCGGCGCGGCGCTCGGCTCGGCGATCGCGGGCGTGCAGATCGACCGATCCGGCCCGACGGCCGCGATCGTGGTCGCCGCGGTGTTCGCCTTCGTCGGCTTCGTCGTCCCGGCGCTCGGCCGCCGCTTCCACCCGGACCTCCGCGGCCGCGACGCCAGCCCGCTGCCGGACACCGAGCCGGTGGAGCTGCCGACCTGAGTCGGCGTCCTCCGACGCCCTCGCGCGGAGGCGTCTCCCACTCCGCTCCGACTCGGCTCCCTTGAGGCTCCCAGCCTGTCCCCCTTAGGGTGGGGCTCGCACGGGACGGAGGGGCTGCCGATGGCACTGCGCGACGACGCGGAGGAACTCGTCCGCCAGCATCAGCGCGAGGCGGAGGAGGCGCACGTCCTCGACCCCTGGGCCGACCCCGAGACGCCCGAGTGGGCCGGCGAGCTGGCCGCGGCGCTCTGGCAGGGCTCGTTCCGCCCCAGCCCCGTCTACTACCGCGCGGAGGACCCCTCGCACGCCTGGCGCGGACCGCATCCGATCCGGGTGCACCACCTCGGCTTCGGCTGGCAGATCACGGCGCGGCGCCTGCGGGCCGGCGCGATCGTGCCGAGCACCGTCGTCCTGCTCGAGACCGGCACGCTCTGGCTCGGTCTCGGGCCCGCCCGCCGACCGGGCCGCGGACTGCGCGCCCTCGGGGAGCAGGGCCTCGTCGACGGACTGCAGCCCGGACACGACGACTACTTCGCCGTCCGCCGCTTCGTGCACACCAGCCAGGCCGCGCGCGACGACCGCCGCCTCCTCTTCGGCGTCGCCGGCCTCGCCGCCCTGATCGAGGACACCGTCCGCGTCGGCCCGCACGGCGAGCTGCACTGGCACCTCTGACCCCTCCCGCGAGATGCCACTTGTGACCGGTTCTCGCGGCGTGTCGTGCGCACAAGTGGCATCTCGCGGAGGGGGAAGAATGGGGGGATGAGCGTTCCCCTGGTTCCCCTGAACGACGGACGGGCGATCCCGCAGATCGGGCTCGGCGTCTACAAGATCGGCGACGTCGAGGCGGCCCGCACGGTCGCCACGGCGCTCGAGGCCGGCTACCGGCACATCGACACGGCGACCCTCTACGGCAACGAGCGCGGCGTCGGCGAGGGGATCCGCGCCAGCGGCCTCCCCCGCGAGCAGGTCTTCGTCACCACCAAGGTCTGGAACGACGACCACGGCTTCGACGAGACGCTCGAGGCCTTCGACCGCAGCCTCGAGTTGCTCGGCACCGACTACGTCGACCTCTACCTCGTGCACTGGCCGATCCCCTCGCGCGACCGCTACGTCGGCACCTACCGCGCGCTGGAGCGGATCCGCCAGGAGGGCCGCGCCCGCTCGATCGGCGTCTCGAACTTCGCGATCGAGCACCTCGAGCGGCTGCTCGGCGAGACCGAGGTCGTGCCCGCGATCAACCAGGTCGAGCTGCACCCGCGGCTCCCCCAGGACGAGCTGCGCGCCTTCGACGCCGCGCACGGCATCGTGACCCAGGCCTGGTCGCCGCTGGCCCGCGGCCGCCTGCTCGACGAGCCCGTGCTCGCGTCGATCGCCGCGAAGCACGGCGTCTCGCCCGCGCAGGTCGTGCTCCGCTGGCACGTGCAGCTCGGAGTAGTCGTGATCCCGAAGTCGGTGACGCCCGCGCGGATCCGGGAGAACCTCGACGTGTTCGGGTTCGCCCTCGACGCGGAGGATCTGGCAGGAATCGGTGCACTGGCGTCCGGCGAGCGCACCGGCCGCGACCCGAGCCTCGACTGACGCGCCCTAGCCTGGCGGCATGACGACGCGAGCCCCGGAGACGAGAACCGCCCTCCTCCTGCACGGACTCGGCGGCGCGTCCGGCACCTGGTGGCGGGTCGCCGAGGCGCTGACCGGTGCCGGCTGGAGCGTGACGGCACCGGATCTGCGCGGGCACGGTGCGGGCGCCCGCGGCGGGTCGTCCCGGCACGACGACTACGCCGACGACGTGCTCGCCCTGCGCGCTCCGTCCGGCACCTGGGACCTCGTGGTCGGCCACTCCCTCGGCGGGTCCGTGGCGGTGCGGGCCGCGGCGCGCGACGCCGGATGGGCCGCCCGGCTGGTGCTGCTCGACCCGGTGCTGCAGCTGGCGACCGAGTCGCGGGCGGAGGTGCGCACCGGCGAGCTCGCCGCCCTCGCCGTCACCGCGGACGAGCTCGCCGCCGCCGAGCCGCACTGGGACGAGCGCGACCGCGCCGAGAAGCTCCGCGCTGCGCACGCCGCCGACCCGGCCGCCGTCGCCGCGACCGTCGACGACAACGACCCCTGGGACCTGCTCGCCGACGTCCCGGCCCTGCGCACGCCCGCGCTCGTGCTCGCGGGCGACCCGCAGGTGTGCACGTTCTTCCCGCCGTCCCTCGCCGCCCAGGTCCTCCGCGCGAACCCGCGCGTTCGCTACGCGGTGGTCGCCGGAGCCGGTCACAGCCCGCACCGCGACCGGCCCGCGGAGACGATCGCGATGCTCCGCGAGTGGGCCGAGAGCGACGCGACGGCCTGAGACGCGCTCCGGCCGCGGCCGGCCGCCCGTGTTTCCACCGGGTGACAAGTGCCGCGAAGGGGTGTCGTTCTCGCGCGACCTGTGAATACGCTCGCAGAGGGCACCGCCGCTTCTCAGCACAGCGAGGGCGACGGAGGCCGTCGGTCCGACGGCCGCTGCCCTCGACGAAAGGGACCACCTGTGGCTACCACCACTGAAGACACCTCCGGCGCACGACGTCGACGTCCACTCCTCGGCTCGGCCGCGATGATCGGCGCCGGTGCGCTGGTCGCCGGCTTCGCCTTCGCTCCCGCGGCGAACGCCGTCGAGCCCGTCGACTTCGCCGATGCGGTGACCGTCGACGGCATCATGAACCACCTCGAGGCCTTCCAGGCGATCGCGGACGCCAACGACGGCAACCGCGCGATCGGCACCGAGGGCTACGAGCAGAGCGGCCAGTACGTCGAGGCCGTGCTGAAGGCCGCCGGCTACACCACCGAGCGCCAGGACTTCACCACCACCACCCAGACGATCGACGAGTTCTCGCTGACCACGACCCCCGCGGTCGAGGGCATCCCGATGTCGTTCACCCCCTCCACCCCCGAGGGCGGCGTCACGGGCGAGCTGATCCAGCCGGTCGACCCGCTGGGCTGCGACGCCGACGCCTGGGCCGGACTCGACGCGACCGGCAAGGTCGCCCTGGTCAGCCGCGGCACCTGCAGCTTCTCGGAGAAGTCGGCCGCCGCCGGTGCCGCCGGGGCCTCGGCCGTGATCATCTACAACAACGCTCCCGGCGAGGCGCTCAACGGCACGCTCGGCGCGCCCGACGACAGCTACATCCCGTCGGTCGGCGTGACGCTCGAGGAGGGCCAGTCGCTGATCGCCGCGCTGCCCAGCACGGCGACGCTGGTCCTCGAGCAGACGACCACCGACACCGACACCTTCAACATCATCACCGAGACGCCCGGCGGCGACCACGACAACGTGGTCATGCTCGGCGCGCACCTCGACGGCGTGCCCGAGGGTCCCGGCATCAACGACAACGGCTCGGGATCGGCCACGCTCCTCGAGACCGCCGTCCAGCTCGCGGACGCGGGCGAGACCACCAACGCCGTGCGCTTCGCCTGGTGGGGCGCCGAGGAGGTCGGGCTCGTCGGCTCGTACACCTACGTCGACTCGCTCTCGGAGGAGGAGGCCGGCGACATCGCGACCTACCTGAACTTCGACATGGTCGCCTCGCCGAACTACGTCGTCTCGGTCTACGACGCGAACGAGTCCACCTTCGAGGCCCCGGTCGAGGTGCCCGCGGGCTCCATCGCCACCGAGAAGGCGTTCACGGACTACTTCGACTCGATCGACCAGCCCTGGATCGACACCGCGTTCGACGGCCGGAGCGACTACGACGGCTTCATCTCCGCCGGCATCCCGGCCTCGGGCCTGTTCACGGGAGCGGACGACATCAAGACCGAGGAGGAGGCCGCGCTCTTCGGCGGCACCGTCGGCATCGCGCACGACCCGAACTACCACTCGGCCGGCGACGACCTGGCGAACATCAACCAGGAGGCGCTCGGCATCACCTCGAAGGCGATCGCCTTCGTGACCGCCTCGTTCGCCGAGGACACCTCCGCGATCGACGCCGAGAAGGACCCGACCACGCCGGAGCCGGAGCCCACCACCCCGCCGTTCGTGCTCCCCACCAGGGAGCAGGTCCTCGGGCTGATCGCCGCCGGCCTCTCGCCGCGCGAGATCGCGGCCGAGCTCGGCATCACCGAGGCGATCGCGCGTCCCTACGTGCAGCAGATCATCGACCGCTACGGCGTCACCGACCGGGCGAGCGCTGAGCGCCTGATCCGCGAGTACCTCGCCGACCGCGGCGTGCTCATCGGCGCGTAGCCACCGCACCACCCGAGGCGTCCCGCTCCGGTCGACGCGTCCCGCTCCGGCAGGACGCCTCGACGGGGGCGGGACGCCTCGCTCGTTCGCGGCGGGCCGCCGCCGACCCGGACCGCTCGCACTGAACGACGGATGTCGTTGATAGCCTCGCGAGCGATGGAGCCTTCCTGGATCGTCGTCGTGGCCGCGGGCGAGCGGACCGGCGAGCCCGCCGTCCGGCCGCGGCGCGTGTTCGCCGGCGTGATCGCCGTCGCCCTGCTCCTGATCCTCGGCATCAGCGCCCTCGACGTCCAGGCTGCGCGGACGCTCGCGGAGTCCGAGGCCGTCGCCGACGCCTCCGACACCGCCGATCTCCTCGCGGAGGTGATCGTCGAGCCGGCTCTCGCGGACGCCGTGCTCACCGGCGACCCGGCGGCGCTGGAGCTCGTCGACCGCGAGGTCCGGGCGCACGTGCTCGACGACTCCCTGGTGCGCGTGAAGCTCTGGGACCGCTCGGGTCGCATCCTCTACTCCGACGACCGGCGCCTGGAGGGGCGGACCTTCACCCTGGACGAGGACGATCTGGAGGCCTTCGCCGACGTCGCTGTGCACGCCGAGGTCTCCGACCTGCAGGCCCCGGAGAACGTGTACGAGCGCGACAGCGGACGCCTCCTCGAGGCCTACCGGACCGTGCGGACGCCGTCGGGGACTCCGCTCCTGTTCGAGAGCTACTTCCGCTACGACGAGGTCGTCGAGCGCAGCGGCGAGCTCTGGCGCAGCTTCGCCGTCATCTCGATCGCGAGCACGGTGCTGCTGGTGCTCGTGCTGCTGCCGGTGCTCGCGCGCCTGCTCGCGCTGATCGGGCGGTCGCGGCGGAGTCGCGAGGCACTGCTGCAGCGCGCCCTGGACGCCTCGGCGGACGAGCGCCGGCGGATCGCGGCGACCGTCCACGACGGTGCCGTGCAGGACCTCGTCGCCGCCTCCTTCGCCGTGCACGGGCGGGCGGAGCGGGCCGAGGCGGACGGCGATCCCGCCCTCGCCGCGGATCTCCGCGAGGTCGCCGCGACCGTCCGCACCGGCCTCGGCGGTCTGCGGTCGCTGCTCGTCGACATCTACCCGCCGAGCCTCGCCGACGCGGGGCTCGCCGCCGCTCTGGAGGATCTCGCCGTCACGACCCGCGCGCGCGGACTGGACGTGGTGGTCGAGGCGCCGCCGCGCACCGGCCTGACCGCGGACGACGAGCGGCTCCTCTACCGGGTCGCGCACGAGGCGCTGACGAACGCGGTCAAGCACTCCGGCGCGCGGAGCGTCCTCGTCCGGCTGCGGCGCGCAGGCGATCGCACGGGCCGCTCGCTCGCGCTCGACGTCGTCGACGACGGGTGCGGCTTCGACGCGGCGACGGCGCTCGCGCACCCGGAGGCGGGACACCTCGGGCTGAGCATTCTGCGCGACCTCGCCCGCGAGCGCGGCGCCGAGCTGCGCCTCCTGACGGCTCCAGGCCGGGGGACGCACTGGCGACTGGAGCCGGCGCCGTGATCCGCGTCCTGATCGTCGACGGATCATCCGCTCGTCCGCGCGGGCCTCGCCGCGCTGATCTCGAGCGCGCCGGACCTGCTGCTCGTCGGGCAGGCGGGCAGCGGCGAGGAGGCGCTCGGATCGGCGGCGGAGTCCGCGCCCGACGTCGTCCTGATGGACCTGTCGATGCCGGGCATGGACGGCATCGAGGCGACCGCGCGGATGCTCGCCCTGCACCCGGCGATCCGCGTCGTGGTCCTGACCTCGTTCGACGACCGGGGCCGCGTCCTCGCCGCGCTGCGGGCGGGTGCCCAGGGGTACCAGCTCAAGGACGCCGACCCCGCCGTGGTGCTCGACGCGGTCCGCTCGGCGGCGGCGGGGCACGCCCCGCTGGATCCTCGGGCGGCCCGGGCTCTGCTGCCGGGCGGTGCCGGCGCCGCCCTGCCCGCGCTCAGCACTCGCGAGGAGCAGGTGCTGCGGCTGATCGCCTCCGGCCGAGCGAACAAGGAGATCGCGCGAGAGCTCGGGATCGCGGAGCGGACGGTCAAGGTGCACGTCGGGCACGCCTTCACGCGCATCGGCGTGCGCGATCGCACGAGCGCCGCGCTGTGGGTGCGCGACCACCTGCCCGGGTACTAGTACCAAGGTCCGATTGCCGCGCGGCGCGGCGCGGGCGAGGGTTGCCTCCTACCCGCACCGGCCCGGCGCCGGTCGACAGGAAGGCCACGATGTCCCCCCTCAGCAGAACCGCCCGCACTGCGGCGATCGCCGCGATCGCGCTGCTCCTCACCGGCCTCGCGGCCTCGCCCGCGCAGGCCAAGACCTCGTCCGTCGGAGGCGACTACTCCGTCACCGTGAACGGCACCACCTACGACCCGGCCGCCGGCAAGGACGTGAAGCTCAAGGACGTCGCCGTCGCCGGGACCATCGCCGTGCGCGGCGTCAACAACCGCTTCGACCTCCGCGTGTCGACGCTGGGCGTCTACGACTACACGCTCACCGGCGCCCCCGACACGCAGCGGATGGTCACCTCGCCGACGGTGGTCTTCGCGTCCAAGGTGCCGACGCTCACCGCGGCGCAGCTCGCGGGCGCGCGGCTCGACTCGCTGGAGGTGAAGGACGACACCCTGGTGGTGATCCTCCGGACCGCGGCCGGCAAGCTCAAGGTGCAGGCGAAGGACGGCGCGCAGGGCGGCATCTTCCAGATGGAGCCCGAGTTCGCCGGGAACGTCGAGCTCGTGCACACCCTCGGCCCCGGGCTGTTCTACTTCGTCAACAGCTTCACCGGCAAGATCAACTTCGGCAGTGGAGTCGACGCAGTGACCCCGGCCCAGAGCGCGACGGGCTACCACTCGATGCTGCTCGGCAAGGACAGCCCGCAGGTCGCCACGAAGACCTTCCAGAGCGGCACGGTCACGAAGTGGACCGTCGCCCCGGGTGGCCGCCTCGGCGGGGTGCTCGGCGAGGACGCCGTCGAGCTCTCGCAGGGAGCGACCAACTGCACGAGCCAGTGCCAGGCGCAGAACCGCATCAACGGCTCGCTGCCCGTTCCGCCGGACCCCGTGAACCCGACCCCGATCGGCTGAGCCGACCCGGACGCCCGAGGCGTCCCGTCCCTGTCGAGGAGTCCCGCTGCTGCTGGACGCCTCGACGGGAACGGGACGCCTCACGCGTTCCCTGCGTCCGCTTCCGGGCGGTCGGGCCCGCGTCAGGAACGGCGGGCGCGGGCGAAGGCCTCCTCGACGTCCTCGTCCGGGTCGGCGAGGAGGCGGAGGGTCGCGAGGGCGTGGAAGCGGCGGGGGTCCTCCTCCGAGCGCGCGGCGGCCTCGAGGACGGGGCCCGCGGCGTCGCCGAGCATCAGCAGCGCGCGGGTGAGGGCGCGCTGGTCCGGGCGGTCGCGCTCGCCGAGGTGCTCCGCGAGCTGCCGGGCCAGCGCGGGCCGCTCGGAGTCCGGGGCGAGCCGGGCGGCGGTGCGCCAGGCCGCGTGCGCGACCGCGGGGTGCTCGTCGTGCAGCAGCGCGGGCGTGATCGCCCGGAACGCGCGCGGATCGCCCACCTTCGACAGCGTGTGCAGCGCCTGGCTGCGGGCCTGCGGCGTCTCGGACTCGAGCTCGGGCAGCAGCAGGTCGACGGTGACCGCCGGATCGTGCCGGGTGAGCGCCCAGGTGAGCATCTCGCGCACGCCGAAGTCGGGCTCGACGGCGCAGCGGGCCACGAGCACCGGGGCGTACTCGCCGGCGGGCCGGGTGCCGGCGGTCATCGCCGCCTGCAGCCGGGACGACGCGTCGGGGGCGGTCAGGGCGGCGCGGAGCCTGTCGGCGGGCCGGTTCTCGTCAGTCATCGCCGTCCATTCGACACCCGCCGCCCGAAAGGACGTCGAGTGCCCCCCTCTGTCCCCGGCCGCGAGATGCCACTTGTGACGCGATTCCTCGGCGTGTCGCGTGCACAAGTGGCATCTCGCGGGAGGGGCGGGGCTTCCCGCCGCGGCGGCGCACGGTGTTCACTGGGGCCATGCGAGCCATCTGGAAGGGCGCGATCACCTTCGGCCTGGTCAACGTGCCGGTGAAGATCTACAGCGCCACCGAGGACCACGACGTCCCCCTGCACCAGGTGCACGACAAGGACGGCGGCCGGATCCGCTACGCCCGCAAGTGCGAGATCTGCGGCGAGGTCGTGACCTTCGATCACATCGACAAGGCGTACGACGACGGCGAGCGCACGGTCGTGCTGACCAAGGACGAGCTGAAGGCGCTGCCGGAGGAGCGCGACCGCGAGATCGACGTCGTGCAGTTCGTGCCGAGCGAGCAGGTCGACCCGATCATGTTCGACCGCGCCTACATCCTCGAGCCGGACTCCTCCTCCCCCAAGGCCTACGTGCTGCTGCGCCGCACCCTCGAGGAGACGGACCGCACCGCCATCGTCGAGTTCGCGCTCCGGCAGAAGACCCGGCTCGCGGCGCTGCGGGTGCGCGGCAAGCTGCTGATGCTGCAGACGCTGCTCTGGGCGGACGAGGTGCGCGAGGTCGAGTTCCCGTCGCTCGAGGGCACCACCCGGATCGCCGCCCGCGAGCTGGAGATGTCCTCGCACCTGGTCGACTCCTACTCGGAGGACTTCGACGCGTCGAAGTTCCAGGACTCCTACCAGGCCGAGCTGCGCACCCTCATCGACGCGAAGATCGAGCAGGGCGACGCCCTCGACACCTCCGCCACCTTCGGTGAGAAGCCCGAGGAGGAGGGCGGCGGCGAGGTGCTCGACCTGATGGAGGCGCTGAAGCGCTCGGTCGAGCGCAGCCGCGGGGCGAAGGCGGGGGCGAAGGCGGACCCCGAGGAGAAGGCGCCGGCGAAGAAGCGGGCGACGAGGAAGAAGGCGGACGAGGACTCCTCCGCCGACGAGGACTCGGCGCCGAAGAAGACCGCCGCCAAGAAGCCGCCGGCGAAGAAGAGCGCCGCGAAGAGCGACGACGAGAAGGCCGCTCCGGAGAAGATCACTCCGAAGAAGAAGCCCGCGGCGAAGAAGGCGGCCTCAACGGCCGAAGCGGAGGAGGAGAAGGCGGCGTCCTGACCCCCTCCGGCCCGGAGGATCGGCTCAGGCGAGCTCGTCCACGTCGTCGAGGTCGACCGCGACCGAGCTGACCAGCGCGAGCAGCGCCTCCGCATAGGCGTTCTCGGCGATCTCGTCCTCGAAGTCGCGCTGCTCGCCGGCGAGCTCGACGGTCACGGCGAAGCGCACCGGCCCGCCGTCCGCGACGCGGCGCAGCGAGCGGAACGTGCCGCGGAGCAGCTCGCGCAGCTGGTCCTCGCGCGGCAGCCAGAGCGAGTCGTCGAGCGCCACGGAGTCGAGCGCCCACTCGGTCGTGCCGTTGAAGCCGAGGACCGTGCCGGTCTCGTACTCGTGCGCCTCGATGGTCATGTCGCTCACGGTGAAGACGTCGCCGTCGAACCCCTCGCGCTCGATGCGGAAGCGGTCGCCGGTGACCGGTGCCCAGCGCAGCCCAGCGGTGCGCAGCGCCCTGGCCAGTTCTAAGGAGATCATCCCCCGATCATGGCGCGCGTTCCCGGACGGAGGCCGCGAAGACGGGACCGCGGCCCCGATGTCGGTGGGTGAGTTTACGTTCATGAAACGTCCGGTTCACAGGCCGGGCACCCGCACTGCATAGCGTGGCTCACTGTGCCCCTTTCAGGGGCGAAGGGTCGCCGTCGCCGTGCGGTGACGCACCACCGCTCTCCGGAGCGGCGATCGAGAGGACCACCATGCCCGACTCCCCCGCACCCCTCGCGGACAGGCCTCGCGCCCGCACACCGAGGAGGCGCCTCGCCCTCGCGGCCCTCGCCGGTCTCGCCCTGGTCGCCACGCCGCTGGTCGCGACCCCCGCCACCGCGGCTCCGAGCGGAGACGAGCTGGTCATCAGCGAGATCTTCGCCCGCGGCGGCTCGGCCGGCGCGACCTACAGCAACCGCTTCGTCGAGCTCTACAACCCGACCGGCGCCGACGTCGCGCTCTCGGGCCTCTCGCTGCAGTACCGCTCGGCCACCGGCACGGCGAACCCGACGACGACCGTCGCGCTCACCGGCACCGTCCCCGCCGAGGGCCACTTCCTGATCGCCGGTGCGAGCAACGGCAGCAACGGCGCGCCGCTCCCCGCCGCCGACCAGACCGCGAACGGCCTCAACATCGCGGCCGCGGGCGGCACGCTCTTCCTGGTCGAGGGCACCGCGACCCTCGTCGCCCCGCCGACCGGCACCGCCGAGCAGCCCGACGCGGTCCTCGACCTGCTCGGCTACGGCACCTCCAACACCTTCGAGTCGGCGGCCGCCACCGCGCCGACGCTGACCGAGTCGATCGCCCGCGCCGACACCGCGACCGGCGACACCGACTCCAACGCCGCCGACTTCACCGTCGGCGCGATGACCCCCGAGTCCGCCGGCGGCGGCGCCACCCCGGAGCCGACGCCCGCGCCGACCGGGACGCCGACCCCCACCGCGACCCCGACCGCCCCGCCGACCACTCCGCCGACGACGCCGCCCACCACCGCGCCAACCGTCTCGATCGCCGAGATCCAGGGCACCGGAGCCGCGTCTCCGCTCGTCGGGCAGACCGTCACCACCACCGGCGTCGTCACCGCGCGCTACCCCTCCGGCGGCTACAGCGGCTACGTGATCCAGACCGCCGGCACCGGCGCGCAGACCACCGGCCGCACCGCCTCCGACGCCGTCTTCGTCTACTCCTCCGCCTCGGTCGGCGCGGTCGCGATCGGCGACAACGTGCGCATCACCGGCGCCGTCAGCGAGTTCAACGGCCTCACCGAGCTCACCCCGACCTCGGCCGCGACCGTCGAGAAGCTCGGCACCCCGGCCGTCGCGCCGATCCCGGCCGCCGTCGGCCTGCCGCGCTCCACGGAGGAGCGCGAGACGCTCGAGAGCATGCTGATCGCCCCGCAGGGCGCGTTCACCGTGACCGACACCTTCGACCTCAACAGCTTCGGCTCCGTCGGCCTCGCCGCCGGCGACTCGCCGCTGCTGACCCCGACCGAGGTCGCCCGCCCCGGAACGCCCGAGCTGGCCGCGGTCGTCGCCGACAACGCCGCCCGCGCGATCGTCCTCGACGACGGCGCCTCGATCAACTTCCTCGGCGCCGCCGCGAACAAGGCGATCCCGCTGCCCTACCTCACCCCGACCGAGCCGATCCGCGTGGGCGCCCCGGCGACCTTCACGACCCCGGTCGTCCTCGACTACCGCAACGGCGGCTGGTCCTTCCAGCCGACGACGCAGCTGACGGTCGAGAACGCCGCGACCGTCCAGCCCGCGACCTTCGCGAACACCCGCGAGGCGGCCCCCGAGGCCGTCGGCGGCGACCTCTCGATCGCGTCCTTCAACGTGCTCAACTACTTCTCCACCACGGGTGACTCGATCACCGGCTGCACCTTCTACACCGACCGCGACGGCGACCCCGTCACGGTCAACAGCGGCTGCGACGCCCGCGGCGCCGCGAACGCGGACGACCTCGAGCGCCAGCAGGCCAAGATCGTCACCGCGATCAACAGCCTCGGCGCCGGCGTCGTCTCCCTCGAGGAGATCGAGAACTCGGCCAAGTTCGGCAAGCCGCGCGACGAGGCCCTCGCCACGCTGACCGCCGCGCTCAACACCGCCGCCGGCTCGGAGCTGTGGGCGTACGTGCCCTCGCCCGCCGCCCTCCCCGCGCTCGCGGACGAGGACGTCATCCGCACGGCGTTCATCTACAAGAAGGCCGTCATCGAGCCGGTCGGCGAGTCCGTCGTCCTGAACGACGGCGTCGCCTTCTCCAACGCCCGCAAGCCCCTCGCCCAGGAGTTCCGCCTGATCGGCGACAGCGCCAGCGAGTTCGTCGCGATCGTGAACCACTTCAAGTCGAAGGGCTCCGGCTCCGGAGTCGACGCGGACCAGGGCGACGGCCAGGGCGCCTCGAACGCCTCCCGCGTCAACCAGGCCACCGCGCTCGTCGCGTTCGCCGACCGCCTGAAGACCGAGAAGGCGACGGACCTCGTCTACCTGCTCGGCGACTTCAACGCCTACTCGCAGGAGGACCCGATCCAGGTCCTGCGCGACGCGGGCTACATCGACCAGGGCGCGAAGGACGGGAAGTACTCCTACTCCTTCGACGGCGCGGTCGGCTCGCTCGACCACGTCTTCGCCTCCCCGGCGGCCGACGCGACCGTGACCGGTGTCGACACCTGGAACATCAACAGCGGAGAGTCGGTGGCGCTGGAGTACAGCCGCTACGACTACAACGCGACGATCTTCTACGACACCTCGGCCTACCGCTCGAGCGACCACGACCCGGTCGTCGTCGGCCTGGACCTGCCCGAAACCGCGCCGGCGACCGTGATCGACGTCGCGACCAGCGCGAAGACCACGCGCCTCGCCGTGCTCCGCACGCTGACGGTCACGGCTGTCAACAACGGCCCGGAGGCGGTCGCGATCGAGATCTCGACGCCCTACGGCACTCGGACGAAGAGCTCGGTGAAGCCGGGCCAGTCGTTCACGACCTCCTACCTCACGGTGCTCCGCCCGATCAAGGCCGGTACCGCGACGATCGAGGTCACCGCGAAGGACGGCACGGAGCGGACGTACCAGCAGGCGTACAGCGCCCGCTAGAGCGCTAGCCCGCTAGCCGAGGCACGACCGACCGCCGGGGCGGGCCCGCTGAGAAGCGGGCCCGCCCTCGTCGCGCCACCCCTGACGTCGTCCGGGTCCGGCTCCTAGAGTGCGGAGCATGCCCGAGGGAGACAGCGTCCACCGTCTCGCCGCCCGTCTGAGGCGGTCAGCGGACGGCCGCACCGTCACGGACGGCGAGCTGCGCTCGGGCGACGCGGCCGGCAGCTCGCTCGAGGGCCTGCGGATCCTCGAGCACGACACGCACGGCAAGCACCTGCTCACCCGCTTCTCCGGTGACCTGACCCTGCACACCCACCTCCGGATGCAGGGCTCGTGGACGGTCACCTCGCCCGGCCGCTCCGTCCCGCGGGCCGTGCAGAAGGACGTCCGCGTCCGGCTCCGGCTCGACGACGGGGTGACCCTCTGGGGCGTCGACCTCCCCGTCGTCGAGCTGCTGCCGACCCGCGACGAGGCGCGCGCGGTCGCCCACCTCGGGCCGGATCCGCTCCGCGCCGACTGGAGCGCGGAGGAGGCCGTCGCCCGCCTCTCCCGCACACCGGAGCGGCCGGTCATCGCCGCCCTGCTCGATCAGCGCCTGATGGCCGGCCTCGGCAACCTCTGGGCGAACGAGGTCTGCTTCCTCCGCGGGCTCTTCCCCTGGCGGCCCGTCGGCACCGTCGACGTCCGCGCCCTGGTCGCCACCGCCGCCCGGGGCCTGCGCGCGTCCGTCACGGTGCCCGGGATGTTCCAGACCACCACCGGCGACACCCGCCGCGGCGAGCGGCACTGGGTCGCGGGCCGCGCCGGCCGGCCGTGCCTGCGCTGCGGCACCACGGTCCTCGTCCGCGCCGAGGTCCGCGACGACCCGGAGCAGCGGCGCACCTGGTGGTGCCCGCACTGCCAGCCCGAGCTCCCCTGAGGCGGGCCGTGCCCTCGACCGCCCGCCTGCGTAGGCTGGGCGGAACGAGCGGAGGGGTGTCATGAGCGACAACGTCTGGGGGTCCCCGGACCCGTCGGCCCGGCGCGATCAGCCGTCGGCGACCGGGGTCGAACGGAGCTCCGCAGCGCAGCCGCCTGCCGAGAACGGCGCCGAGACGCCGGCGGAGGCCGAGCTCGCCCGCCCCGAGGACATCGAGCGGGCGCAGGCCGTCAAGGACCTCAAGCGCCGCCGCGACTTCGCCGGCTCGGTCGGCGGCTGGGCGAGCGTCTCCGCGATCACCACCGGCGTCTGGTTCGCGACCGGCGCCGACGGCTACTTCTGGCCGATCTGGCCGATGCTCGGCATCGGCATCGGGGTGGTCAGCCAGGCCGCCGCCCTCTGGGGCCCGGCGAAGAAGGAGATCACCGAGGCGGACATCGCCGCCCAGATGCGCAAGCGCGAGTCCCGCGGCCGCTGACCCCCGGTCGCCCGCCTCCATGCTGGTCGAGTAGCCGCGCAGCGACGTATCGAGACCCACCGTCCTCAGCAGGGCGGGACTGCAGACTCCCGTCCTGACGCAGGTGGATCTCGATACGCCCGCTCCGCGGGCTACTCGATCACCATGACTCCCTCAATGCCGGCCGCGTCGCCGCTTGCATGCTGGTCGAGTAGCCGCGTAGCGGCGTATCGAGACCCACCCCGACAGCACCCGCCACCCCCTCCCAGGAGTCCCGTCGACCCCGGCTGCTAGGGTGCGTGTCGAGCGCGCCGACGTCCCGACGGCTGCGCTCACGGCACAGCGTGGCGCGCCGGACCCGAGGCGTGCCGCCTCCGGCACCGCCCACTGACGGTTTGGACACCCTTGGCCGACTCCTCCTCGCCCTCCTCCGCGCAGCCTCCCTTCGACGCGTCGCAGTTCCACGAGCTCCCGCCGAAGCGGCCCTCCCGTCGAGCCGTCGTGCTCGGCGCGGTCGGTGCCGGCCTCGGCCTCGTCGCCCTCGGCGGCGGCGGCTACGCCGCCTACCGCGCCCTGCAGCCCGACCAGCCCGGGGTCTCCGGCGAGCCGGGCACCCCGGCCGCCGAGCTCGACCTGCTGGCCGGCGTCCCGACTCCGACGCCCTCCTTCGGCCCGAACGGCACCCACTGGCCCTCGCGGACCCCGTGGTTCACCGGCGACGTCGACCTCGAGGTCGAGGTGGAGTGCTCCTGGTCGGCGATCAGCGAGGCGATCACCACCGCGCTCGACACCGCGGGCCCCGCCGACACCGTCCGCATCCTCGTCGCACCGGGCGAGCTGCCCGGCGGCGGCGCCGGATCGAGCTCGTCCCCGATGATGCAGGACATCGGCACGCTCGATCGCGACACCCGCGTCCTCGTCTACCCGCGCGACGGCTGGGGCACGGTCACCACCGCCAACTCCTGGCGTCTGCTCCGCGTCTACAACGTCGCGCTGGTCGGCATCGTCACCAACGGCGCCTTCCTCGCCTCCGGCTGCAGCAGCTCGGCCTTCGCGCGGATCACCACCAACGCCTACAACGTCTACGGCGTCGACGGCACCGACTTCACCGAGAACGTCGAGCTCGTCGAGGTGGTCGTCCCGGACGCCCAGCTCCGCGACGAGGACGTCTCGAGCATGCGCACCCCCACCGACGGCGCGGGCGGCCTCCGCCACATCTTCCGGATCGGCTGCTACACCGCCCCGGCGTACAAGGAGAAGGGCTCCGGCGCGCACACCGACACCGTGCAGTTCTCCGGCCAGGGCGGCAACTACTACGGCGACATCACGAGCATCGACTGCATCGACTTCGCCTCGACGAACACCGCGTTCCAGATCGGCTCGGCCGAGAACGTGCGCTACCAGCACTGCCTGGTCGTCGGAGCGGACGTCGTGAAGCGGGTCTTCCCGGTGCCGGACGAGGCCGATCAGGACGGCAGCTTCGGCGCCTCCAACGGCCCCGGCGTCGAGTTCGGCTGCTCGGCGCTCGACAGCACCTTCATCGGACCGATGGGCGCGGCGACCTGGGCGTCGGTGACGAACTCGACCGCCGGCTACGAGACCACCGGCGCGGCACCGAAGGAGGGCGAGTGGATCATCGACGAGTCGATCCTCGAGTGGAGCGCCGACGACGTGCACGAGCGCAGCCCGCAGGTGACGAGCGAGTACCTAGCCCAGATCTGGGCCTGACCGGCCGGGCGCTCGGGCGCGCGGCTTCCGGCGCTCAGCCCGCGTGCCGCCCGGCCCGCGCCGGTCGCGTCAGCGCGACGAGCGGCGCCGGCACCGTGAAGAGCGGATCCCCCGGGATCAGCGCCAGCACCCGGCGGATCCCGAGCGACAGCGCGACGATCGCCGCCGTGAGCACCAGCGGGTAGAGCAGCGCCGCGACCGGCTTCTCGAGCAGCCCCGTCAGCCAGGCGGCGTCCGGGTTCGCGACGAGCGACCACAGCCCGAGCAGCGGCACCTGCAGCAGGTAGATCGGCAGCGTCCGCCGCCCGATCGCCGAGCCGACCCGCGCCGCCGGCGCCCAGCGGCAGAGCAGAGCCGCGCAGGCCACGGCGAGCGGAATCGCGCTCGCGCTCACCACGAAGCCCGCGATCTGCCCGGCCGCCCCGTCGACGACACGCCCGCCCACGACCGCTACCAGGAACACCCCGAGCGGCACGAGCAGCACCAGCACGCCCGGCCGCGAGAAGCGGCGCAGCTGCTCCGCCCCGAGGACGCCGAGCGCGAAGAAGACGAAGTTGGCCAGCAGCGCGTCGCCGAAGAGGATCACCCGCAGGTTCGTCGCCAGGAACCAGGCGGCGGTGCCGAGCAGCAGGATCCCCCACCACGGCACCCGCAGCGCCCGCAGCAGCACCAGCACGAGCGGGTAGAGCGCGAGCGCGAAGAGGAACCAGAGCGTGGTCGTCGGGAAGACGAACTGCAGCAGGACGCGGTCGAGCGAGTCGATCGAGTGCGGGAAGTCCGGGCGCGCGAGCAGGGCGAAGAACACCGCGTAGAGCACGACCCACACCGCGTAGAGGTAGTAGTTCGAGACGAGCCGCACCCGCGCGGAGCCGCGACGCCAGCCGCGCAGCAGGCCGGACTGCGCGAGGAGCCCCGCCAGCGCGAAGAGGATCGGCATCCGGATGCGCCCGAGCGAGCCGCCGACCTGGTCCCAGAGCGCGGCGATCGAGGATCCGGGATCCGCGACGGTGGCGAAGCTCCAGATCAGGACGTGGAAGAGGACGACCGCGAGGACGCCGAGGCCGCGGGTCGTGTCGATCCAGGCGAGCCGCTCGCGCGCGACGAGCGCGTCCCCTGATCCCGTTGCCACGCGAACCAGTATGCGGGCTCGATGTGTCGCGGAAAACGCGACGTGCGGCGCGCGGCGTCGGTGCGCGGTGGTGGCTCGCGGTGTTCGATCACGCGTCGGCCGCCGATTCGCGCCGTCAGCTCGCCCCGTCGAGCCGCCCGACCGCGGTGACCCGCACGACCGCCGCACCCGCCTCGTCCGACTCCGCGAGATCGACCGTGGCGGAGATCCCCCAGTCGTGATCACCGGCCGGATCGTCCAGGATCTGCCGCACCCGCCACTCGGTCGGCGTCTCGGTGACGAGCAGCATCTTCGGACCGCGGGCGTCCGGCCCGATCCCGATCGAGTCGTGCTCGTCGTAGTAGTCGTCGAGCGCCTCTCCCCAGGCGTCGGCGTCGAAGCCGGCCGCCGCGTCCAGCTCGCCGAGCGCCTCGTGGTCGTCCAGCGCCGCGAGCGTGACCCGCCGGAACAGCTCGTTGCGCACCAGCACCCGGAAGGCGCGCTGGTTCGCTGTCAGTCGGCGCGGCGCGGGCGGCACGATCGCCTGGTCGGCGGCGTGCAGGGCCGGGTTGACCAGCTCCTCCCACTCGTCGACCAGCGAGGAGTCGACCTGGCGCACCAGCTCGCCGAGCCACTCGATCAGATCGTGCAGCTCCTCGTTCTTGATCTCGTCCGGGATGGTCTGCCGGGCGGCCCGGAACGCGTCGGAGAGGTAGCGCAGCACCAGGCCCTCCGAGCGGGAGAGCTTGTAGAACGCGCAGTACTCGCCGAACGACATCGCGCGCTCGTACATGTCGCGCACGACCGACTTGGGCGAGAGCTCGAAGTCGCGCACCCACGGCTGCACGGCGGTGTAGGTCTCGAAGGTCGCCTCGAGCAGCTCCTGGAGCGGCTTGGGGTGCGTGACGCTCTCGAGCAGCTCCATCCGCTCCTCGTACTCGATGCCGTCCGCCTTCATCGCGGCGACCGCGTCGCCCCTGGCCTGGAACTGCTGGGCGCCGAGGATCTGCCGCGGGTCGTCGAGCGTGGCCTCGAGCACCGAGATCACGTCCAGCGCGAAGGTCGGCGACTCCGGGTCGAGCACGTCGAACACGGCGAGCGCGAACGGCGAGAGCGGCTGGTTGAGCGCGAAGTTCGGCTGCAGATCGACGGTCAGCCGGATGCGGACCACGCCATCGGCGTCGACGATCTGCTCGACGACCTCCGCGGTGCGGAGCGTGCGGTAGATGCCCAGCGCCCGGCGGGCCAGCTGCAGCTGCCGCTTCCACGGCTCGTGGTTGTCGAAGATCAGCGCGTGCACGTTCGCGAAGACATCGCCGCCGCGCGCGATCACGTTGAGCAGCATCGCGGAGGTGATCGTCATGTGCGAGGTGAGCGTCTCGGGCTCGGCGTCGACGAGCTTGCGGAAGCTCGGCTCGCCCCAGCTGACGAAGCCCTGCGGCGCGCGCTTGCCGACCCATTTGCGCCGCTTCTTCGGGTCGTCGCCCATCTTGTCGAGCGCCTTACGATTCTCCGACTCGTGCTCGGGCGCCTGCACCACCACGGTGCCCGCGGTGTCGTAGCCCGCGCGGCCGGCCCGCCCGGCGATCTGGTGGAACTCGCGCGCCGAGAGCTGGCGGCTCTTCACGCCGTCGTACTTGGTCAGCGCGCTGAGCAGGACCGTCCGGATCGGCACGTTGATGCCGACGCCGAGGGTGTCCGTCCCGCAGATCACCCGCAGCATGCCCTGCTGGGCCAGCTGCTCGACCAGGCGGCGGTACTTGGGCAGCATGCCCGCGTGGTGCACGCCGATCCCGAGCCGGAGCAGGCGCGAGAGGGTCTTGCCGAACGCGGTCGTGAAGCGGAAGCCGCCGATCACCTCGGCGATGCGGTCGCGGTGCTCGCGGGTGGCGATGTTCGCGCTGGTCAGCGCCTGCGCGCGCTCGAGCGCGGCGGCCTGGGAGAAGTGCACGATGTAGACCGGCGCCTGGTTCGTCGAGAGCAGCTCCTCGATCGAGTCGTGGATCGGCGCGATCTCGTAGAAGAAGTGCAGCGGCACCGGCCGCTCGACGCCGGTGACCGTCGCGGTCTCGCGCCCCGTGCGCCGGGTGAGGTCCGCTGCGAGCGCCGTCACATCGCCCAGCGTCGCCGACATCAGCACGAACTGCACGTGCGGCAGCGTCAGCAGCGGTACCTGCCAGGCCCAGCCGCGGGACGGGTCGGCGTAGAAGTGGAACTCGTCCATCACGACCTGGTCGACGTCGGTCTCGGCGCCGTGCCGGAGTGCCAGGTTGGCGAGGATCTCGGCGGTGCAGCAGATGATCGGCGCGTCCGGGTTCACCGAGGAGTCGCCGGTCACCATGCCGACGTTCGCGGCGCCGAAGACGTCGACCAGCGCGAAGAACTTCTCCGAGACGAGCGCCTTGATCGGCGCGGTGTAGTAGCTGCGCCGGCCGTTCGCCAGCGCGGCGGCGTGCGCCCCGATCGCGACCAGCGACTTCCCGGTGCCGGTCGGCGTCGACAGGATCAGATTCGCCCCCGACGAGATCTCGATCATCGACTCGTCCTGCGCCGGGTACAGCGGCAGCCCCCGCGCCTCGGCCCACTCCGTGAACGCCAGGTACACCGCGTCGTCGTCGACGCGCCCGTCGGCGTCGGGCGTCGGCATCCGTTCGAGCAGCGTCGCAGTCATCCCCCCATCCTCCCGGAGTTTCCTGCGCCAGGCCCCCTCCCTGCTGGTCCAGTGCCTCCGCAGCGGCCGCACCCTGCTGGTCGAGTAGCCGCGCAGCGGCGTATCGAGACCCACCCACCCGGACACCGGTGGATCTCGATACGCCCTCTCCGAGGGCTGCTCGATCACCATGCCGATGCCGGTCGAGCAGCCGCGCAGCGGCGTATCGGGACCCGCGCTCACGGTCGCGCTCGATCCGCGAGGGCCCGGCGTAGCCGCTCGACCGAGCGCTCGGGGTGCGGCAGGAACTCGGCCGCGACGATGCGCACCGGGTGCACACCGATCGCGAGGAAGTCGTCGTAGCGGCCGACGTCGCGCGCGAACCGGCGGTTGCTCGTGCGGTGTCCGTCGCCCTCGTACTCCCAGGACACCCGCTCCCGCTCGTACCAGCCGTCGGGCCGCCCGACGAAGACACCCGCCGACGTGAACAGCGCCACCTGGAGCTGCGGCTCCGGCAGTCCTGCCCGCACCGACGCGAGCCGGAAACGGGACTCCGGCCGCGACTCGGCGCCGTCGCGCACCAGCGCGATCGCCTCGCGCAGCCGCGCCGCCCCGCGCCCGCAGAACCACGCCACTCGCTCGCGGAGCTCCCCCAGCGGCACCCAGGGGCGCGGATCCTCCGAGTCTCCGCGGTGCGGCGTCCGCACGAGCGCGTCGCCCACCGCCACGAGATCGTCGAGCTCGAGCAGCGTGCCCAGATGGCAGAAGAGCGACGCCCCGTCGGTCATCGGCAAGCCGTGCCGGACGACGCGCCGTACCCGCGCATCGGAGACCGCGTGCCCGGCCACTCCCGGACGCCGTGCCGCCCGAGCCGGCGCGCGCACGCTGACATGCAGCGGCTCACCCGGCAGGGCGCGCGGGAGCTCCAGCGGCCAGAGCCTCGCCGCGGTCAGATGGCTGAGGACCGCTCCCGGCCCGAGCAGGGCGAGGAGCGCCCGCGCGCGGATCTCGAGGTCCGGATCGACGCCCTCGACCCGCACGCCGTGGAACGGCGCCGTCAGATCGCCGCTGCGCAGGCGACCCCGGGCGAGACCGACGCGAGCGGCCTCGGCGACGGTGAACGGCCGCCCGAGGAGCTCGGAGGGAAGACGGGACGGCTGCGGCATCCCGCCACCGTGCCGCACGCGGACCCCTGAGAACCGCTCTTCACAGACCCGCCTGTTCTCCACACCCCGACCGCGCCAGTCGATCCGTCACGAACGGTCCCCTCGCGCATCCGGAGACGACCGTTCGTGCCGGATCGACGCGAGCAATGGGCTGGGCGATCAGCAAGCTGGGGCCGGTCAGCAGTCCGCGGGTCAGGCGAGCGCGCGCTCGACGTAGGGGCGCAGGTCGGCGGCGAGGCGCAGCTCGCCCGCGGCCTCGGCGTCGAGGAGGGTCTGCGCGTCGTCCGCGCGGCGCTCGACGAACCAGCGGCGCAGCGGCACGGCACGCTCCGGGCGCGAGAGCAGCTCGACCGCGTCGCCGGCCTCGATGCTCCCCCGGTGCAGGACCCGCAGATAGGCGCCGGTGCGGCCCTCGTCGGCGAAGCGCTTGACCCAGTGCGGCTCGCCGAGCACGCGCTGGAAGGTCGCGCACGGCGTCCGCGGCATCGTCACCTCGACCTCGACCTTCTCGCCGATCCGCCAGCGCTCACCGATCACGGCGCCGGTCAGATCGAGCCCCTCGACGCGCAGGTTCTCGCCGAACCGTCCGGGGGGCATCTCGTAGCCGAGCCGCTCCGCCCACCACTCGGCGTCCTCGCGGGCGTAGGCGTAGAGCGCCTTCGCCTCGCCGCCGTGGTGCGCGCGGTCGGCCTGCACGTCGGCGTAGACGCCGAGATCCCGGATGACGACCGGCCCCTCGACGGGGCGCTTGTCGATGGCGGTCACGCCGACCAGGCCCGGGTCCAGGAGCAGGCGGTCGACGCGGCAGACGGCGAGGAGTCGGGGCATGCGGTCATGCTCTCACCGCCGGGCCCCGCTCGCGCGCAGAGGCTCGCCGGTGGGCGGTGCGCGGGTGCTCGCCGCGTAGGCTCGCCGGGTGCGCGCCGCCCTCCCCTCCCCCCGCTTCGATCCGCTCGTCCTCGACGGCCTCGCCGAGGGCTACGCCGGCGACACCGGCGCTCGCGAGCACGCGGAGGGGCTCCGCTTCGACGGCGTCGACCTGACCGGCGCCGACCTGACCGCAGCCTCGTTCAGCGAGTGCGTGCTCGACGGCGTGGTCCTCGAGCGGGCGCAGCTGCGGGCCGCCTCCCTCGTGGAATCGCGGCTCGAGCGGCTGGACGTGCCCGGGCTGTCCGCGCCCCGCAGCCGCTGGCGCTCGATCGAGCTCGCCTCCTCCCGGCTGGGCTCGGCCGAGCTCTACGAGAGCACCTTCGAGCAGGTCCGCATCACGGACTGCAAGCTCGGCTACGTCAACCTGCGCGGAGCGACCCTGCGCGACGTCCTCTTCGAGCGCTGCACGATCGACGAGCTCGACCTGGGCGGGGCCACCGGTTCGCGAGTGGCCTTCACCGACTGCGACGTCCGCTCCCTGGAGCTGCCCGGCGCGAGGATCCAGGACCTCGACCTGCGCGGCGCCGAGCTGCACGTGCTCGGCGGTCTCGACGGGCTCCGCGGCGTCGCGCTCACGGAGCTGCAGCTCAGCCTGATGCTGCCGCTGTTCGCCGAGCACTTCGGCGTGCGGGTCCTCGGCTGAGCGGACCCCCGGCCCTACGCGCGCCGCCGGCCGATCCGCCGGCTGAGCGCCCGGCGACCGAGCAGGAACACTCCGAGCACGATCGTCGTGACGACCACGAAGCTCAGCTGCACGCCCTGCCCAGAGAGCACCCGCAGCAGCATCCCGCCGGCCACGGTCACGACCCAGACCACGATCCCGGAGACGACGATGCGATCCGGCGTCCGCCAGGCGCGCGCGATGACCCAGCCCAGCAGCAGCGCCGCGAGGAAGGGCCAGAGCGTCACGAGGAAGCCCTCCAGCACCGAGTCGCCGTCGTGCGTCCGCCGCCCGATCAGCACGAAGACCGCGACGAGGAGGACGTCCACCGCCAGGCCGAGCCCGGCGCGGCGGGTCATGCCGGCTCCGTCACGAAGTCGATCAGCTGCTCGACCCGGCCGAGCAGCGCCGGCTCCAGGTCCTTGAAGGTCCGGACCTGCCCGAGGATGCGCTGCCAAGCGCGCGCGATGTCGGCCTGCTCGTCGTGCGGCCAGCCGAGCGCCTGGCAGATGCCCTTCTTCCACTCGATCGAGCGCGGGACGTCCGGCCAGCGCTCGAGGCCGACGCGGGCCGGCTTGACCGCCTGCCAGACGTCGACGAAGGGATGGCCGACCACGAGGACGTGCGCGCCGTGCGGGCCCGCGGCGACCGCGTCGGCGATCCGCGACTCCTTCGACCCGCGGACGAGGTGGTCGACGAGCACGCCGATCCGCCGTCCGGGCCCTGGGGCGAAGGCGCGGACCAGCTCGTCGAGGTTGTCGACGCCCTCGATGTACTCGACGACGACGCCCTCGATCCGCAGGTCGTGGCCCCAGACCTTCTCCACCAGCTCGGCGTCGTGCCGGCCCTCGACGTAGATGCGGCTCGGCAGCGCGACGCGCGCCTTCGCATCCGCGACGTGGAAGGAGCCGGAGGCGGAGCGCGCCCGGCCGAGGTTCGCGTCGCGCTTGAGACCGGGGGCCTTGAGCGACACCGGCTTGCCGTCAATCAAAAAGCCGGGGCCGATCGGGAAGACGCGGACCTTGCCGAAGCGGTCCTCGAGCTTCACCATCCGCAGCTCCACGCCGACGACCGCGCCGACGAAGCCGGAGGCGACCTCCTCGACGACGAGATCGCGCTCGGCCTCGACCACCGCGACCTCGACCGTGTTCTTCGCCCGCCAGTTCCCGGCGAGCACGTCCTGCCCGTACCTGTCCTCGTCCATCGCCTCGAGGGTAGCCCGCTGCTGCGGATGATCATCACTCTCGATTACCAGAATGTATTGCGATGCGTTTATAGATCTGGTCCACTGGTTCTGGCCGCCGACCGGTGGCCGCGTTCCTCGAAAGGCAGCACCATGAGCAGCACCGACCTCCACGCCGAGCACGACCTCACCGAGCACCAGCACGGCGACGGCTGCGGCCACACCACCGTCCAGCACGACGACCACGTCGACTACGCGCACGGCACCCACCGCCACGCCCTGCACGGCGACCACTACGACGAGCACGGCGCCCACGCCGAGCACGTCGCCGCCGCCGACCAGTCCTGACCCGCGCGCGGCAGCATGCTGGTCGAGTAGCGCGAAGCGCGTATCGAGACCCGCCCACCGGACGACGGCGGATCTCGATACGCCCTCTCCGAGGGCTGCTCGATCAGCATGAGCGAGCCGCCCATGCAAGACGGCGGCCGGCCCCGTCTGCCGGCGAGCACGCCGCCGCCACCGCCCTTGCATGCTGGCCGAGGAGCGCGAAGCGCGTATCGAGACCCCGCCGCCGGCGAGCATGACGCTGCGAGACCCCGCTCCCAGCCGTGGTGAGTAGGCTGGCGGGGATACAACGTGCTCCGGGGTCGGTGAGAGTCCGAACCGGCGGTGACAGTCCGCGAGCCGCTGACCACTTCGGTGGGAGGCGGTTGACCTGGTGGAATTCCGGGACCGACGGTGAAAGTCCGGATGGGAGGCAGCACGAGCGTCGCGCGCGAGCGCGGCGCTGAACGACGGTGCCCGCGCACCGCCGCTCGCACCCCGGAGTTCGGCGACGAACGGAACCGGGAATGACGATCGACTTCGAGCACGCGATGCGCAGGGCGCTGGCCCTCGCCGAGCGCGGCCCCGCGCGCGGCGTGAACCCGCGTGTCGGCTGCGTCCTCCTCGCGCCGGACGGCACCGTGCTCGCCGAGGGCTGGCACCACGGCGCCGGCACCGCGCACGCCGAGGTCGACGCCCTCTCCGCCCTCGCCGCTGGCGCCGCGACCGGCGCCACCGCCGTCGTCTCCCTCGAGCCCTGCAACCACACCGGCCGCACCGGCCCCTGCAGCCGGGCCCTGATCGACGCCGGCGTCGCCCGCGTGGTCTACGCCGTCGGCGACCCCGGCGACCGCTCGGCCGGCGGCGGCGGCACCCTGCGCGCGGCCGGCGTCGACGTGATCGAGGGCGTCCTCGCCGAGGAGGCGGAGGAGTTCCTGCACATCTGGCTCGCCGCGACCCGCCGCCGCCGCCCCTGGGTGACCCTCAAGTGGGCGTCCACGCTCGACGGCCGCACCGCCGCCGCCGACGGCAGCAGCCGCTGGATCACCGGCGCCGCGGCCCGGCAGCGCGTGCACGAGCAGCGCGCCGCAGCGGACGCGATCCTCGTCGGCACCGGCACGGTCCTCGCCGACGACCCGAGCCTCACCGCCCGCGGCGACGCCGGCGAGCTCCTCGCCGAGCAGCCGCTCCCCGTCGTCGTCGGCACCCGCGCCGTCCCCGTCGGCGCCCGCGTCCTCGAGCACCCGCGCCCCCCGGTCCTCGAGCGCACCCACGACCTCGCCGCGGTCCTCGACCGCCTCTACGACGCCGAGATCCGCCACGTCTACGTCGAGGGCGGCCCGACGCTGGCCTCCGCCCTCGTCGCCGACGGGCTCGTCGACGAGTTCCTGGTCTACCTCGCCCCGGCGCTGCTCGGCGGCCCGCGCCTCGCCCTCGACGACCTCGGCGTCGCGAGCATCGCCGGCGCGCACCGCCTCGATCTCCGCTCCGTGGAGGTCCTCGGCGGCGACCTCCTCGTCACCGCCCGGCCGGGCTCCCCCGCCCGCCGGCAGCCCGCCCCGCAGAAGGAGTCCTGATGTTCACCGGAATCATCGAGGAGGTCGGCGTCGTCACGGCCGTCTCGGCGGGGAGCGACGCGATCCGCCTGACCGTGCGCGGCCCGCTGGCCGTCGAGGGCGCCCGGCACGGCGACTCGATCGCGGTCTCGGGCGTCTGCCTCACCGTCGTCGACCAGTCGGCGGACGGCTTCACCGCCGATGTGATGGCGCAGACCCTGCGGATGTCCACACTCGACGGCGTCGCGGTCGGCGACCCCGTCAACCTCGAGCGCGCGGCGCTGGTCGGCGACCGCCTCGGCGGCCACATCGTCCAGGGCCACATCGACGGCACCGCGACGCTGCTCGCGGTCACGCCCGGCGACGCCTGGCGCGTGCTGCGCTTCTCCCTCCCGCCTGCGGCCGCTCCCCTGGTCACCGACAAGGGCTCGATCGCGGTCGACGGCGTCTCGCTGACCGTCTCGGCGATCAGCCCCGCCACCGAGCCGGAGCAGTGGTTCGAGGTCTCGCTCATCCCCGAGACCCTGGCCGCCACCACCCTCGGCGCCCGCGCCGTCGGCGACCGCGTCAACATCGAGACCGACATCCTCGCCCGCCACGTCGAGCGGATGCTCGCGCTGCGGTCCGCCGCCACGACAGGAGGCCGAGCATGAGCCTCGCCACGATCCCCGAGGCCGTCGCCGCCCTCCGCGCCGGCCGCCCGATCATCGTCGCCGACGACGAGGGCCGCGAGAACGAGGGCGACGTCATCGTCTCGGCCCAGCTCGCGAGCCAGGAGACGATCGCCTGGATGGTGCGCCACTCCTCCGGCTTCATCTGCGCGCCGATGACCAACGAGATCGCCGACCGCCTGGAGCTGCCGCTGATGGTCGTCGACAACGAGGACCCGCGCGGCACCGCCTACACGATCTCGGTCGACGCCGCCGACCGCCTCTCCACCGGCATCAGCGCGTCCGACCGCGCGCACACGCTCCGCGTGCTGGCCGACCCGGAGGCGACCCCGGCGCGGCTGCACCGGCCCGGCCACATCCTGCCGCTGCGCGCCGTGGAGGGCGGCGTGCGCGAGCGCGACGGCCACACGGAGGCGGCGGTCGACCTGATGAAGCTCGCCGGGCTCGAGCCCGTCGGCGCCATCTCGGAGATCGTGGCGGAGGACGGCGAGATGATGCGCCTCCCCGGCCTGATCGCGCTCGGCGAGCGCGAGGGCGTGCCGGTCACCACGGTGGCCGCCCTGATCGCCTACCTCGAGGAGCACCACGCCGAGCTGGACGCCTCGAGCGTGGAGCCCGCCCGGGACACCCCGCGGGTGATCTTCGAGGTCGAGACGACCGTGCCCACCACGCACGGGCCGTTCCAGCTGCGCGCCTACCGCGACCGCCAGACCGGCGCCGACCACGTCGCCGTCGTGGCGGGCGACATCGGCGACGGCCACGGCACGCTCGTGCGGGTGCACTCCGAGTGCCTCACCGGCGAGGCCTTCGGCTCGCTGAAGTGCGAGTGCGGCCCGCAGCTCGACGCCGCGCTCGACACGATCCAGCGCGACGGCGGCGTCGTGATCTACCTCCGCGGGCACGAGGGCCGCGGCATCGGCCTGATCAACAAGCTCCGCGCCTACCGCCTCCAGGAGGACGGGCTCGACACCCTCGACGCCAACCTCGCCCTCGGCCTGCCCGCCGACGCCCGCGACTACGGCGCCGCCGTCGGCATCCTCGAGGACCTGGGCGTCACCGACGTCCGCCTGCTCACCAACAACCCGGAGAAGGTGCGCCAGCTCACCGACCGCGGCATCACCGTGTCCGAGCGCGTGCCGCTGGTGGCCGGCGTCGGCGCCTTCAACCAGGGCTACCTCGCGACCAAGCGCGACCGGATGGGCCACTTCAGCGATCTCGACCCCCTCGTCGGACTCGACCCCCTCGACGCCGGACCCTCCGGCGCGACACCGAAGGAGTAAGCCATGGCCGGTAGCGGCGCCCCCACCACCTCCCCCGTCGACGGGAGCGGCCTCCGCGTCGTCGTCGTCGCGGGGACCTGGCACCAGCAGATCAGCGACGGGCTGATCGCCGGCGCGAAGGCCGCGCTCGACGAGTCCGGCGCCTCCTGGTCGCTCGTGCGCGTGCCCGGCTCGTTCGAGCTGCCGGTGGCCGCGAAGGCCGCGCTCGAGGCCGGCGCCGACGCGGTGGTCGCCCTCGGCGTCATCATCCGCGGCGGCACCCCGCACTTCGAGTACGTCTCGGACGCGGCGACCTCGGGCCTGACGAACGTCTCGATCCAGACCGGCAAGCCGGTCGGCTTCGGCGTGCTCACCCTCGACACCGAGCAGCAGGGCATCGACCGCGCCGGCCTGCCCGGCTCGAAGGAGGACAAGGGCCGCGAGGCGGCGGAGGCGGCGATCGCGACCGCGCTCGTCCTCCGCGAGCTGCGCGGCTAGACGCGACCCCGAGCGCCGACGCCCCCCCCTTGTCGGGGGCGTCGGCGCACTTCGCGGAGAGGCGCTCTTGCTGAGAAGACCCGGAGTAAAGTGGACGGGTCGTCACGAGCGGCCCTACCCTTCCTCCCCCTCGGCCCCCGCGGCCCGCAGCGCCCGATCGACGCCGCCCCCGCCGGCACCGGGAGACCCCTCCACCGGAGCAGCCCTCTTCCATGTCTTCTTCCCGTACCGCAGCCGACGCTCCCGCCGCCGCCCCGCAGAACTCCCGGGGCCGGGTCATCCTGGCGAGCCTCATCGGCACCTCGATCGAGTTCTACGACTTCTACGCCTACGCGACGGCCGCCGTCCTGGTCTTCCCGTCGCTCTTCTTCGTCAACGAGGACCCGGCGGTCGCCCTCCTCGCCTCCTTCGCGGTTTTCGGCGTCGCCTTCATCGCCCGCCCGATCGGGTCGATCATCTTCGGCCACTTCGGCGACCGCGTCGGCCGCAAGGGGACCCTCGTCGCCTCGCTGCTCACGATGGGCATCGCGACCTTCCTGATCGGCTGCCTGCCGACCGCCCTCACGCCGGGCTGGGAGTTCCTCGCTCCGTTCCTGCTCGTCGTGATGCGCTTCTGCCAGGGCCTCGGCCTGGGCGGCGAGTGGTCCGGCGCCGCGCTCCTCGCGACCGAGAACGCTCCCGCGAACAAGCGCGCCATCTACGGCACGTTCCCCCAGCTCGGCGCCCCGATCGGCTTCATCGTCGCGAACGTGCTCTTCCTCGTCCTGGCGAGCACCATGAGCGACGAGACCTTCGCGGCCTGGGGCTGGCGCGTGCCGTTCCTCGCGAGCGCCGTGCTGGTGATCGTCGGCCTCTACGTGCGCCTCAAGCTCGTCGAGACCCCCGCGTTCCAGAAGGTCGTCGACAACGGCGAGGTGGCCAAGCTGCCGCTCGCCCGCGTCTTCAAGACGAGCTGGCGCCCGCTCATCCTCGGCACGTTCATCATGCTGGCGACCTATGTGCTCTTCTACCTGATGACCACGTTCACGCTGACCTACGGCACCACGCCCTCCGATGCGGCGACCCCGGGCCTCGGCTACAGCCGCAACGACTTCCTGATCATGCTGATCGTCGGCGTCGTCTTCTTCGGGATCTTCACGCTCGTCCCCGGCCCGCTGGCCGAGAAGTTCGGCCGCCGTCGCACGCTGCTCGTCGTCACCTCGGCGATCCTCGTCTTCGGCCTGCTCTTCGTCCCGCTGTTCAGCGGCGGCTTCGCCGGTGTGATGGCGGTGCTGATCCTCGGCTTCACGCTGATGGGCCTCACCTTCGGCCCGATGGGCGCCGTCCTGCCCGAGCTGTTCCCGACCAACGTCCGCTACACCGGCTCGGCGATGTCGTACAACCTGGCGTCGATCCTCGGAGCGGCGCTCGCGCCGATCATCGCGGTGGCGCTCTGGCAGTCGGCCGGCGGCAGCACGCTGCTGGTCGGCCTCTACCTCAGCGGCGCGGCGGTGCTGACGCTGATCGCGCTCCTGCTCTCCAAGGAGACGCAGCACACGGCGTACCACGACAACGTGTCGTAGGACACTCCCGCCCTGCACGTCCGGCCCGTCGGTTCCCCCGGCGGGCCGGACCTGTCTCCGGGCCCGTGCGAAAGGAAGCGGCGCCGGCCCTTCATGCCGGTCGACCCTTCATGCCGGCCGACCTTCATGCCGGTCGACCCTTCATGCCGGTCGGCCCTTTATCCCGGTCGACTCTTCATGCCGGTCGACCCCTTCATGCCGTTCGACCCTTCATGCTGGTCGAGTAGCCCCGCAGGGGCGTATCGAGACCCACCGTCCCCAAGAGGGCGGTTCTGCGGACTCGCGTTCTGACGCCGGTGGATCTCGATGCGCCCGCTCCGCGGGCCACTCGATCACCACGGCTTCCCGTCCCGATCGAGGGCCGGTTCGCAGCCACGAAGGGGCAAGATGGACGGCGGTCCACAAGAAGTACGGCAAGGCGTGAGCGAGGACGAACGAGCGATGAGCAGCACCACGGAGAGCACGCGCGGCGGACGGCGCCCCCGCCGCGGCAAGGACGACGGACCCCGCGCCTCCTTCTCGCAGCTCGTCCCCTACCTGCTCGAGCACCGCGGCATCCTCTCCGTCGTGGTGGTCCTCAGCCTCTTCGGCGCCGCCGCCAGCCTCGCCCAGCCGCTCGTCGTCGGCCAGGTCATCACCCGCGTGCAGGACGGCCTCGACCTCGGCCCGCTGGTCTGGGCGCTCCTCGTCCTCGTGGTCGCCTCCGGCCTCATCTCCGGCTTCGCGCACTACCTCCTCCAGCGCACCGGTGAGGGCATCGTCCTCTCCAGCCGCCGCCGCCTCGTCGCGCGGCTGCTCCGCCTGCCGATCCGCGAGTTCGACGCCCGCCGCACCGGCGACCTCGTCTCCCGCGTCGGCTCCGACTCCACGCTGCTGCGCGCCGTGCTCACCCAGGGCCTCGTCGACTCGATCGCCGGCTCGCTGCTCTTCGTCGGCGCGATCGTCGCCATGGCGATCATCGACTGGGTACTGCTGCTGATCATCGTGGTCGTCGTCGCCGTCGCCCTCGGTGCGGCGCTGACCCTCGGGCGCGGCATCCGCGTCGCCAGCCGGAAGGCCCAGGAGAAGGTCGGCGACCTCGCCGCCGCCGTCGAGCGCGCGATCAGCGCCGTCCGCACCATCCGCGCCGCCGGCGCGACCGATCGCGAGATCGCCGTCGTCGACACGCACGCGACCGAGGCCTACCGCCTCGGCATCCGCGTCGCGCACATCTCGGCGCTCGTCGTCCCGGTGGCCGGCATCGCGATGCAAGTCGCCTTCCTCGCCGTGCTCGGCGTCGGCGGCTACCGCGTCGCCTCCGGCGCGATCGACATCGCGCAGCTGGTGTCGTTCATCCTCTTCCTCTTCATGATGGTGATGCCGCTGGGCAACTTCATCGGCGCGATCACCTCGGTCAACTCGGCGCTCGGCGCGCTCGGGCGGATCCAGGAGATCATCGACCTGCCGATCGAGGGCGACGGCGAGCGCGACGGCGGCGGCCTCGGCCCGGGCGTCGCGGACTCCGCGATCGCCTTCGACGACGTCGTCTTCTCCTACGACGAGAAGGCCCTCGACGCCGACGAGGACGCCCGCGACCGCACCGTCCTGCGCGGCGTCTCGTTCACCGTCCCGCGCGGCAAGCGCACCGCCCTGGTCGGCCCGTCCGGCGCCGGCAAGAGCACGATCCTCGCGCTGATCGAGCGCTTCTACGACCCCGAGGCCGGCGTCGTCCGGCTCGGCGGCGTCGACATCACCGCCATCGACCGCGACGCCCTCCGCGCCCAGATCGGCTACGTCGAGCAGGACGCGCCGGTGCTCGCCGGCACCCTCCGCGAGAACCTCGTGCTCGGCCGCCCCGACGCCTCCGACGAGGACTGCCTGCGGGTGCTCGAGGCCGTGAACCTCACCGACGTGCTCGAGCGCAACCCGCTCGGCCTGAACGCCCCCGTCGGCGAGAGCGGCGTCATGCTCTCGGGCGGCGAGCGCCAGCGCCTCGCCATCGGGCGCGCGCTCCTCGCGGCCCCGCCGATCCTGCTGCTCGACGAGTCCACCTCGAGCCTGGACGGGCTCAACGAGCAGCGACTGCGGCTCGCGATCGACGCCGTGGCCGAGAACCGGACGCTGCTCGTCATCGCGCACCGCCTCTCGACGGTCGTCGACTCCGACCAGATCGTGGTGCTGCAGAAGGGCGAGGTCGTCGGGATCGGCACGCACTCCGAGCTCGTCGAGACGACGCCGCTCTACCGCGACCTGGCCAAGCACCAGCTGCTGGTCTGAGCGCGGCCCGCAGCCCGGTCAGCGCGGCGGCATCCGCAGCGCGCCGTCCAGGCGGATCACCTCGCCGTTGAGCATCGGGTTCTCGATGACGTGGCGCACGAGCGCGGCGAACTCCGACGGCCGGCCGAGCCGGGCCGGGTGCGGCACCGCCTCGCCGAGGGCGGCGCGCGCCGCCTCCGGCAGCCCGGCGAGCAGCGGGGTGTCGAAGGTGCCGGGCGCGATCGAGACGACGCGGATCAGCGCGGACGCCAGCTCGCGCGCCAGCGGCAAGGTCAGCGCGGCCACGGCGCCCTTCGAGGCGGCGTAGGCCGCCTGCCCGATCTGCCCCTCGAAGGCCGCGATCGACGCCGTGGTGATCAGGACCCCGCGCTCCCCCTCGACCGGCTCGCCCTCGGCGATCGCGGCCGCCGCGAGCCGCAGGACGTTCAGCGTGCCGACGGTGTTGATCCGGAGGACCCGCTCGAAGGCGTCGAGCGCCAGCGGCCCGTCACGGCCGAGGAGCCGGCCCGGCGTGGCGACGCCGGCGCAGGTCACCGCGATCCGCAGCCCCTCGGCGGCCGTCACGGCCCGCTGGACGGCGTCGGCGTCGAGGACGTCGCCCGGGATCCGCAGAATCGACTCCGGCAGGTCGGCGCTGTCGAGCGCCGTCGGCAGATCGAGGACGACGACGCGCGCTCCGGCCTCGGCGAGGGCCCGCGCCGTCGCGGCCCCGAGCCCCGAGGCTCCCCCGGAGACCAGCGCCGCGCAGCCCTCGACGCGCATCAGGGCGCGATCGTCGGGGCGGGCGCGTCGGTGGAGAGCGCCTCGGCGGAGCAGTCGGTGAGGGTGCGGTCGTAGTCGGCGATCGCCTCCTGCGCGGCCAGCCACTCCGACTCGCTCAGGGAGCCGTCCGGGGCGGCGGGCCGCTCGTTGAGGCCGTAGCGCGCGAGGCACCGGGTGATCAGCTGCGAGACCTCATCGCCCGCGGTCACCGCTCCGGTCGCGACGGGCGTCGGTTCGGTCGCCCGGATCGTCCGCGCGGGGCTGGCACCGGAGTCGGGCACCTCGGCCGGGTCCAGCGCGCAGCCAGCGAGCGGCGCCAGCAGCAGCACGGCCGCGACGGCCGACGGCAGGCGGGCGGCGCGGAGCCGGGAGCGCTCGGGCATGGACGACCTCGGGGGTGGATGACGGCGGAGGGACGGCGCGGTGCCGAGAAGAGCGGGGCCGGCCGGGTTCGTGGCGAGCGTAGCGCAGGCGCTCGGACCGGGGCGTCCGGGGTGCGCGGAACGACGGGCCGCGGCCCTGACGGGGGGTCAGAGCGCCGCGAGCGCCCACATCGCGACCGCACTCGCCGCCGCGACGTTCAGCGAGTCGATCCCGTGCCGCATCGGGATCTGCACCGCGACGTCCGCGGCGGCCAGCGCCTCCGCGGTGAGCCCCTCCCCCTCGGTTCCGAGCACGAGCGCGACCCGCTCCGGTGCGCCCGCCGCGAACTCGCGCAGCGGCACCGCGTCCGGCGTGAGCGCCATCGCGGCGATGGTGAAGCCGGCCTCGTGCAGCAGCGCGCGCGTGCTCGGCCAGTCGCCTACCCGCGTCCACGGCACCTGGAGCACCGTGCCCATGCTGACGCGGATCGCCCGGCGGTAGAAGGGGTCGGAGCAGCGCGGGGTCACCAGCACGGCGTCGGCGCCGATCGCGCCGACCGAGCGGAAGATCGCGCCGACGTTGGTCGGGTCGACCACGTTCTCGAGCACGACCACGCGGCGCGCGCCGGCGAGCAGCTCCGCCGGGTCGGCCAGGACGGGCCGGTCCAGCGCGGCGATCAGGCCGCGGTGCAGAGTGTAGCCGGTCAGCTCGGCCAGCAGCTCGCCGGGCCCGGTGAACACCGGGACGTCGCGGTCGCCGAGCAGCCGCTCGGCCTCCTCGACCGAGCCGCCGAGCGAGAGCACCGAGCGCGGCCGGTGCCCGGCGGCGAGCGCCCGCTCGAGCACCAGCGCCGACTCCGCGAGGTAGAGCCCGTGCGGTCCGCGGGCGTTCTTCAGCGCGACGTCCGTGGCGTGCGCGTAGTCACGCAGCCGCGGATCCTCGAGCGAGCGGACCTCGATCAGCTCCACGGATCAGGCGAACGGGTCGGGGGTGAGCGTGTACTTGGTGCTGAGGTACTCGTGGATGCCCTCGAGCCCGCCCTCGCGGCCGAGCCCCGACTGCTTGACGCCGCCGAAGGGCGCCGCGGCGTTCGAGACGACGCCGACGTTCAGACCCATCATCCCGGTGGCGAGCCGCTCGATCATCCGCTGCCCGCGGGCGAGGTCGCGGGTGAAGACGTACGAGACCAGCCCGAACTCGGTGTCGTTGGCGAGGGCGACCGCCTCGTCCTCGTCGCTGAACGGCACGATCGCGAGGACCGGGCCGAAGATCTCGGTGCGCAGGATCTCGCTGCCGGCCGCGACCCCCGCGAGCACCGTCGGCTCGTAGAAGTGCCCCGCTCCGTCGATGCCGTGCCCGCCGACGCGGACCTCGGCGCCGCGCTCGACAGCGTCCTGAACCAGCGAGGCCGCCTTCTCGACCGCGCGGTCGTCGATCAGCGGACCGATCGTGATGCCCGCCTCGGTGCCGCGGCCGACGGTCAGCGCGCGGACGCGCTCCGTGACGCGGGCCGCGAACTCCTCGGCGATCGACTCGTGCACGAAGAAGCGGTTGGCGGCCGTGCAGGCCTGGCCGATGTTGCGGAACTTCGCGAGCATCGCGCCCTCGACCGCGCGGTCGAGATCGGCGTCCTCGAAGACGACGAACGGCGCGTTGCCGCCGAGCTCCATCGAGGTGCGCAGCACGCCCTCGGCCGCCTGCTGCAGCAGCGTCCGCCCGACCGGCGTCGAGCCGGTGAAGGAGAGCTTGCGCAGTCGCGGGTCCGACAGGATCGGCTCCGACACCGCACCGGCCGAGGAGGTGGTGACGACGTTGACGACGCCGTCCGGCACCCCCGCCTCGGCGAGCAGGGCCGCGAAGGCGAGCGTCGTCAGCGGCGTCAGCTCGGCGGGCTTCACCACGACGGTGCAGCCGGCGGCGAGGGCCGGGGCGATCTTGCGGGTCGCCATCGCGAGCGGGAAGTTCCACGGGGTGATCAGGTAGCACGGGCCGATCGGGTGCTGCGAGACGATCATCCGCCCCGTGCCCTCCGGGTTCACGCCGTAGCGGCCCGAGATGCGCACCGCCTCCTCGCTGAACCAGCGGAGGAACTCGCCCCCGTAGGCGACCTCGCCGAGCGCCTCGGCGAACGGCTTGCCCATCTCCAGCGTCATCAGCAGGGCGATGTCGTCCTTGCGCTCCTGCAGCAGGTCGAACGCGCGGCGGAGGATCTCCGCACGCTTCCGGGGCGCGGTCGCGGCCCAGGCCGGCCCCGCCTCGACGGCGGCGTCGAGCGCCCGCAGGCCGTCCTCCGGAGTCGCGTCGGCGATGGTGCGGATCACCTCGCCGGTGGCCGGATCCTCGACATCGATCGTGCCGCCGCCCGAGCCGTCGACCCAGGCGCCGCCGATGAGCAGCTGCGACGGGACGCGGGCGAGCAGGGCCGCCTCGGCGGCGCTTCGAACGACGGAATCACTCACGAGAACACTCTTCCTGTGCGGATCGAGTCGCGCGGACCCCGCACGACGATGCTTCTCAGTCTACGACCGCCCCCGGACGCACCTCAGGAGTTCGTCGCCCCTGTGGACGGACCGGCCCCTGTGGAGGAGGGAAGCACGGTGGAGGAAGCCTCGACGCGCACACCCGCCTCGGTCAGCTCGCGCAGCGCGGCGGCGCTCGCCTCGGGCGAGACCCCGGCGACGAGGTCGGAGAGCACGCGCACCTCCAGGCCGGCCGCGCGCGCATCGAGGGCCGAGGCCCGCACGCAGTGGTCGGTGGCGAGCCCCACGACGTCGAGCTCGGTGACGCCCAGGCGCTCGAGCAGCGCCGGAACCGGCGCGCCGTCGTCCGCCGTCCCCTCGAAGGCCGAGTAGGACGGCCGGCCCTGGCCCTTGCGGATGTGCACGTCGACCGCGTCGACCGCGAGTGCCGGGTGGTACTCCGCACCGGCCGTCCCCGCGACGCAGTGCACCGGCCAGGTGTCGAGGTAGTCGGGCTCGGCGGCGAAGTGCCCGCCGTTGTCGGAGTCGCCGTCGTGCCAGTCGCGCGAGGCGAGCACCGTCGTGTAGCGGCCGACGCTCGCGACCAGGTGCGCGGTGATCGCCTCGGCGACGCGTGTGCCGCCGGCGACGGCGAGCGCGCCCCCCTCGGTGAAGTCGTTCTGCACGTCGACGATCAGGAGTGCCGTGGTCATGGTGGTCCTCTCGGAACGGGAGCGGGAGCGGTGCGGGTGGGAGGTCAGGAGTCGGAGAGCGCGCCGCCGCAGCGGTAGACGCCGGTGACGAGCGTGTCGATGGCGGTCTTCGCCGAGTCGGAGACGTCGCCGAGCGCGTAGACGGCGAAGGTGAGCGCCGTGCCGTCCTGGGCGTCGACGACGCCGGCGAGCGTGTAGCCGGTGTCGATCCAGCCGGTCTTCGCGCGGACGGCGCCGTCGGCCACCGCGTTGTCGCCGGCGAAGCGGTCGGCGTAGGAGAGCGAGCCGGTGCGCCCCGAGACCGGGAGGCCGTCGAGGAGGACGCCGAGCTGCCCCTCCCGGGCCTGGATCTTCCGCAGCAGGCTCGTGAAGTACGCCGGTGCCACCGCGTTGTCGTCGCTGAGTCCCGAGCCGTCGACGATCGTGATACCGGCCGTGTCCACTCCGTAGCCGGCGAGGCCCTGGAGGACGCCCGCCTGCTCGGCGCCGAAGTCGTTGCCGGACCCCGTCCGGATCGCGACCAGCCGCGCGAGCATCTCGGCGATCGCGTTGTCCGAGACGAGCAGCATCTGCTGCACGAGGGTGCTCACCGGGGCGGACTCGACGGTGCCGAGCACTCGCGCGCCCGCCGGGGCGGTGCCGGTGCTCACCGTCGGCGAGCCGGACAGCTCGCCGGCGAAGGCCTCGCCCGCGCGACCGACCGGGTCGTCGCCCCGGCGGGAGGTGGAGGCGGTCGGGTCGGCCCGGTCGCCGTCGACCTGCAGCGCGGTGATCTCGGGCATGTAGCCGTCGGTCTGCTCCTTGCGGTTCCAGCTCGGCTGCCAGGTGTCGCCGGAGTAGAGCGAGGCGTCGAGCACGACCGAGGAGATCCTGGTGCCCGCGGTCGCCGGGTCGGCGTCCCAGGCAGCCTCGACCTGCGCGGCGAGGTCGTCGAGGTGCGCGGCGCCGGCGTAGACCGACTCCTGACCACTCGGCAGCCGGCTCAGCGTGAGGTCTCCCCCGCCGACCAGCACGACGCTGCCGGGAGCGTCGCCCGCGACCACGGTCGTGGCGATCCGGGTGTCCGGGCCGAGGACGGCGAGCGCGCTGGCGGCGGTGAGGATCTTCAGGGCGGAGGCGGTGCGCGAGGCGGTCGTGCCGCCGCGGTCGAAGAGCACCTCGCCGGTCGCCGCGTCGACGACCCGCGCCTGCATCGAGCCGAGGCGCGGATCCGCGGCGAGCCCGGCGACGGAGCAGGTGCGCAGCGCCTCGGCGGTCTCGGTGCCGGCGGGGCGGGCGGTCGGCGTCGGCGTCGGCGTGGCCATCGTCGTCGCGGTGGTGGGTGCCGAGGCGGTGGGCGCCGCGGCGGGAGTCGCCGTGCGGCCGATCGCCGTCCCGGCGCCGAAGGCTCCGACGCCCAGCAGCACGGCGACGATGGCCGCGGCGACGACGAGGGCGCGCGGCCGGCGGCGGGGCGAGGTGTCGGTCATCCGGACCAGGGTAACGGGCCGGGATCGACGGGGCCTGGGGGCCGGAGATACGGGGCGAAGGCTGCACTCGCGGCTACACCACGGGGAAAGACGCGGAGCCGCCTGTCGGAATCGAACCGACGACCTTCTCATTACGAGTGAGACGCTCTACCGACTGAGCTAAGGCGGCGTGCTCGCGAGGCGCTGGCCCCGGACACGATTACACAGCATAGCCTGCTCGCGGGCCGGGGCGTGAATCGAGGCGCGGGCCCGCCGGCTACTCGGCGAGCGCGCCGCGCAGCTCCTCGAACGAGTGCACGATGAGTCCCGGGAGCGCGTCGCGACCGTCGTGGTCGACCCAGCCGGCCCAGGCGTGCCGCATGGCGGCGAGGCCGAGCAGGGTGAGCATCCGGGCCCGGCTGCGCACCGCCTCGGCGTCCGTCCCGCCACGGGTGAGGCGCTCGGCGACCAGGTCCTCGATCGCGAGCTCGAACTCCCGCATGCCGGCGATCTTGAGGCCGACGAGCTGCGGGTGCTCGCGGAAGAGGCTGCGCCGCAGCAGGTGCAGCTCGCGGTCTTCCTCCCCCGGGACCTCCGCCGCCGCGACGAAGACCGCCTGCAGGTCGACGAGGAGCGGCGCGTCGCCCGCGAGGAACGCGGCGGCCGTCTCGTCGGAGATCACCGGCAGGCCGCCCACCAGCGCGTCCTCCTTCGAGGCGAAGTAGTTGAAGAAGGTGCGCGTGGAGACGTCGGCCGTCCGCGAGACGTCCTCGATCGTGACGCGGTCCGGCCCGCGCTCGCTCGCGAGCCGCAGCACCGCGGTCTCGATCGCGCGCCGGGTCGCGAGGCGCTTGCGCTCCCGGAGGCCCGGCTGCTCCGGCGCGCCGCGGCGCTCCTGCTCGGTCAGCACTGCGGGTCCTCCTCGGGGACGACGCCCTCGAGCAGGTACGCGTCGACCGCGTCGTTCACGCACGAGTTCGACTTGTTGTAGGCCGTGTGGCCCTCGCCGTCGAAGGTCACGAGGTGCCCGTCGGACAGCTCCTCCGCCAGTGCCTGCGCCCAGACGTAGGGGGTCGCCGGGTCGTTCGTGGTGCCCACCACGAGGATCGGGCCCGAGCCCTCCGCCGTGATCGGCGCCCGCGAGCCCTCGAAGGCGGCCGGCCACTCGCCGCAGAGGATGTCGCCGTAGGCGAGGTAGCGGCCGAGCGTCGGCGCCGCCGCCTCGAGCTCCGCGGCGTCCGCCCGCATCGACTCCGTCTCGGCGTCGTAGGCGTAGTCGACGCAGTTGATCGCGAGGAAGGCCTCGGTCGCGTTGTCGCTGTAGTCGCCGTCGGCCGTCCGGCCGTTGTAGGCGTCCGCGTACTGGAAGGCGATCTCCGCGCCGCCTTGCCGCACGTCCGTGAGCATCTCGCTCAGCCCGCCCCAGGAGGAGGCGGAGTAGAGCGGGTAGACGATCGCGGTGAGCAGCGTGCTCGAGCCGAGCTGCCGGCCGTCCTGGGCGCGGATCGGCGAGGCGTCGACCCGCTCCAGCATCGCGGCGACCTGCGCCATCGCCTCGTCGACCGTGCCGGTGAAGGGGCAGCCCTCGCCGCCGAGGCAGGCGGTGAGATACGCGCGCAGGGCGCTCTCGAAGCCGATCGCCTGCTCGCGGACGACGTCGAGCGAGGTCGCGGCCGGATCGATCGCGCCGTCGAGCACGAGCCGGCCGACGCGATCGGGGAACAGCCCGGCATAGGTGGCGCCGAGGAAGGTGCCGTAGGAGTAGCCGAGGTAGTGCAGCGCCTGGTCGCCGAGCGCCGCCCGCAGCACGTCGAGATCGCGGGCCGCGCTGGTGGTGCCGACCTCGGGCAGCAGCGCTCCGCTGCGCTCCTCGCAGGCGGCGGCGAAGGCGGCCGAGGCGGTGCGCTGGGCGGCGATCCACTCGTCGCTGCCGCGCTCGCCCGGGACGATGTCGTAGAGGTAGGAGTCGAGTCCGGCGGCGTCGAGGCAGGACACCGCGGTCGAGGCGCCGACACCGCGCGGGTCGAAGCCGACCACGTCGAAGCGGGCGGCGAGCTCGTCGTCCACGGCGAAGTCCAGGCTGTCCCGGATGAGGTCGACCCCGGACCCGCCGGGCCCGCCCGGGTTGACCAGGAGGGAGCCGATCGCGTCCCCGCCCGTCGCCGGGTGGCGGACCAGGGCGATCGAGGCGGTCTCGCCGGCCGGGGCGTCCCAGTCGAGCGGCACCGTCGCGTCGGTGCACTGCATGCCCTCGCCGCAGTCGTCCCAGACCAGGACCTGGCCGTAGTACTGCTCGAGATCGGCGTCGACCGCCTGCGGGGCGGGCGTCGAGGTGCGCTCGGGCGAGGGTCCGGGAGCGAAGCAGCCGGAGAGCAGCGCGACCGCTGCGCCGACCGCGGCGAGCGCCGTCCAGCGGCCCGGGCGCCTCACGCGGCCACCGGGCGCCGCGCGGCGACCACGAGCATCGCCTCGAGGGCGAGGACGGGCGAGACGTTCGCGTCGATGCGCTGCCGGGCCTCCGCCACGGCGTCGAGCACCGCGAGCGTGCGCTCGGGGGCGGTGGCCGAGGCGAGCGCCGTCATCTCGCTCCGCACCTCCTCGTTGATCACGCCGCCGGGGGCGCCGAGCTGGAGGCGCACGACGTCGCGGTAGAGCGAGAGCAGGTCGACGAGGATGCGGTCGAGGCCGTCGCGGAGGCTGCGCGTCGCCCGGCGCTTCTGGTCCTCCTCGAGAGTGCGCAGCTGCGAGCGGAGCTGGGCGGGGATCGTGCCGCCGGGCTCGACGCCGAGCGAGCGCAGCGCCTGCTGGCGCTCGACCTCGTCGCGCTCGAGCGTGTAGGCCTTCGCGTCCTCGGTGGCGACCTCGATCATCCGCGCGGCACCGAGCACCGCGTCGGACACCCCACGCAGACTCAGGGCGATCCGGAGGGTCTCCTCGCGCCGCTCGCGGGCGTTCGCATCGGTCGCGAGCCGGTGCGCCATGCCGATGTGGCTCTGTGCCTGGCGGGCGGCGCGCTCCGCCGTCTCCGCGTCGACGCCGTCGCGGCGCTCGAGCAGGCCGGCAACGTCCTCGACGCTGGGGACGCGCAGGCGCACCGAGCGCACCCGCGAGCGGATCGTCGGCAGGAGGTCGGCCTCGCTGGGCGCGCAGAGGATCCAGACGGTGCGCTCGGGCGGCTCCTCGAGCGCCTTCAGCAGGACGTTCGAGGTGCGCTCGCTCATCCGGTCGGCGTCCTCGATGACCATCACCCGGTAGCGAGAGACCGACGGCGAGTACTGCGAGGACGAGACGAGGCGGCGCACCTCCTCGATCGAGATGATGACGCGCTCGGTGGCGAGGACCGCGAGGTCGGGGTGCGAGCGCGCGGCGACCTGCGCGCAGTCCGGGCACTCGCCGCAGCCGCCGCGGCGGCAGAGCAGCGCGGAGGCGAACGCGTAGGCGAGGTTGGAGCGGCCCGAGCCGGGCGGCCCGGTGATCAGCCAGGAGTGGGTCATCGAGGTCGACTCGTGCCCCCTCTCGTCGCGGGGGGTCGAGGCGTCGCGCAGGGCGCCGATGGCGTGCTCCTGGCCGACGAGCTGGCTCCAGACGGTCACGGATCCAGGCTAACCGCGAGGTCCGACAGCGGGCCGGGCGTCGCGGGGTCCGGCGCCGAGCAGGGGCTCGATGCGGGCGCGGACCACGGCGGCGAGCTCCTCGACGGGGCGGCTCGCGTCCAGGACGAGGAAGCGCTCCGGGTCGCCCGCGGCGAGGTCGAGGAAGGCCTGCCGGACGCGGCCGTGGAACTCGGCCTTCTCCGCCTCGAGCCGGTCGTAGCGGGTGCGCGCGGCGTCCAGCCGGGTGCGGGCGACGGCGGGATCGAGGTCGAGCAGGACGGTGAGGTCGGGGCGGAGGTCGCGGGTCGCCCATTCCGAGAGGGAGCGGACCTCCGCGGCGTCGAGCACCCGGCCGGCGCCCTGGTAGGCGACGGAGGAGTCGATGTAGCGGTCCTGGACGACGACCTCGCCCCGCTCGAGCGCGGGCCGGACGAAGGTGCCGATGTGCTGCGCGCGGTCCGCGGCGTAGAGGAGCGCCTCGGCCCGCGGATCGATCTCGCCGCGGTGGTGCAGCACGATCTCGCGGATCTGCACGCCCACCTCGGTGCCGCCGGGCTCGCGGGTGCGCCGCACGGTCTCGCCGCGCGAGCCCAGCCACTCCTCGAGCAGCCGGGCCTGCGTGGTCTTGCCCGCGCCGTCCCCGCCCTCGAGGGTGACGAACAGCCCGGTCACGACTCCGTCGAGCCCGTCGCCTTCGCCGCAGTGCTGCGGGCGCGGGTGGTGGCCGGCTTCTTCGCGGCGGTGGTCTTCGCCGCCGACGTCGTCTTGGCGGCGGTGGTCTTCGCGGCCGTGGTCTTCGCGGCGGTGGTCTTCGTCGTCGTCGCCTTCGCCGCCGTGGTCTTCGCGGCGGTGGTCTTCGTCGCCGTCGCCTTGGCCGCCGTCGTCTTCGCTGCGGGCTTCTTGGCCGGGGCGCGCTTGGCCGGGGCCTTCTTGGGCGCGGGACCCTTCGCCCGCTTGTCGGCGAGCATCTGCACCGCCTGCTCGAAGTCGATCTCCTCGATCGGCTGGCCCTTGGGGATCGTGACGTTGGTCTCGCCGTCGGTCACGTAGGCGCCGAAGCGGCCGTCGCGGATCCGGATCGGCTTGCCGCTGACCGGGTCGGCCTCGAACTCCGCGAGGGCGCTCGTGGCGCGCTTGGCGCCGTACTTGGGCTGGGCGAAGACCTCGAGCGCGGTCGGCAGGTCGACCTCGAAGATCTGGTCCTCGCTGGTGAGGGAGCGGCTGTCCGTCCCCTTCTTCAGGTATGGGCCGTAGCGGCCGTTCTGCGCGGTGATCGGCTCGCCCGACTCCGGGTCCTCGCCGACGGTGCGCGGCAGGTCGAGCAGGCGCAGAGCGGTGGCGAGGTCGACGGTCGCGACGTCCATCGACTTGAAGAGGGAGGAGGTGCGCGGCTTCACCACGGCCGCCTTCTTCGCGCCGCGCTTCGCCGGCGCAGGCTCGACGACCTCACCGGTCGCGGGGTCGGCGGTGGTCTCGGGCTCGGGGTCGACCTCGGTCACGTACGGGCCGAAGCGGCCGTCCTTGACGACGACGGTCTTGCCCGAGTCCGGGTTGCTCCCCAGCACGCGGTCGGTCTGCACGGGAGCGTCGACGAGCTCCTGCGCCTTCGCGGGCGTGAGCTCGTCCGGGGCCAGCTCGAGCGGCAGGTTGACGCGGCGCGGCGTCTCCTGCCCCTCCTCCTGGGCGACCTCGAGGTAGGGCCCGTACTTGCCGATGCGCAGGGTGATGTCGTCGGTGATCCGGACGGAGTTGATGCTCTTCGCGTCGATCTCGCCCAGGTTGTCGACGACGTGGCGCAGGCCCGGCTGGTCGCCGCCGCCGAAGTAGAAGCGGTTCAGCCAGTCGACCCGGTCCTCCTCGCCGCCGGCGATGCGGTCGAGGTCGCCCTCCATCGCGGCGGTGAAGTCGTACTCGACGAGGTCGGAGAAGAACTCCTCGAGCAGACGGACCACCGAGAAGGCGATCCAGTTGGGCACGAGCGCCGTGCCGCGCGGCGTGACGTAGCCGCGGTCGACGATCGTCGTGATGATCGAGGCGTAGGTCGAGGGGCGCCCGATCCCCAGCTCTTCGAGCGACTTGACGAGGCTAGCCTCCGTGTAGCGCGGGGGCGGCGAGGTCTCGTGACCCTTGGCCTCGACCTCGGCGACGACGAGGCTCTGGCCGACCTCGAGCACGGGCAGCTTGGCGTCCTTCTCGTCGCGGGCGCCGTGGCGCTCCTCGTCGCGGCCCTCCTCGTAGGCGAGCAGGAAGCCGCGGAAGGTGATGACCGTTCCCGAGGCGGTGAACTCGGCGGTGCGCTCGGTGTCGCCGGCGGGGTTGGCGAGCAGGGTCACGGTGGCGGTCGAGCCCTTGGCGTCGGCCATCTGCGAGGCGACGGTGCGCTTCCAGATCAGGTCGTAGAGGCGGTGGTCGTTGCCACGGAGGGTGCCGGCGAGCTGGTCCGGGGTGCGGAAGGTCTCGCCCGCGGGACGGATCGCCTCGTGCGCCTCCTGCGCGCTCTTGTTCTTGCCGGAGTAGAGGCGGGGCTTCTCGGGGACCGTCTCGGCGCCGTAGAGCGAGGCCGCCTGCGAGCGGGCGGCGTTCAGCGCCTGCTGCGAGAGGTTCGGCGAGTCGGTCCTCATATAGGTGATGAAGCCGTTCTCGTAGAGCGACTGCGCCACGCTCATCGTCTGGCGCGCCGAGAACCGGAGCTTGCGCGCCGCCTCCTGCTGGAGCGTCGAGGTGGTGAACGGGGCGGCGGGGCGCCGCGAGTAGGGCTTGGATTCGAGATTCGAGACGCGGACGAGCGTCTTCGGGTCGCGCAGCGCGTCGGCGAGGGCGCCGGCGGAGGCCTCGTCGAGGACGGTGACGTCCCCCTTCAGCTGACCGCGGTCGTCGAAGTCGCGGCCGCTGCCGATCCGCTTGCCGTCCAGGCGCGCCAGGCGTGCGTCGAACGCCGCCGAGGCGTCGGCCTCGGGCGCGAGGACCGTGGCGAGGTCCCAGTAGGAGGCGGAGACGAAGGCGAGGCGCTCGCGCTCGCGGTCCACGACGAGGCGCGTGGCGGCGGACTGCACGCGGCCGGCGGAGAGGCCGGGCCCGACCTTGCGCCAGAGGACCGGGGAGATCTCGTAGCCGTAGAGGCGGTCGAGGATGCGGCGGGTCTCCTGCGCGTCGACGAGGGAGGTGTCGATGTCGCGGGTGTTGTCGCGGGCCGTCTGGATCGCGTCCTTGGTGATCTCGTGGAAGACCATCCGCTTGACGGGGACCTTGGGCTTGAGCTCCTCGAGGAGGTGCCACGCGATGGCCTCGCCCTCGCGGTCCTCATCCGTCGCGAGGAAGAGCTCGTCGGCGTTCTTCAGCGCGCGCTTGAGGTCGGCGACCGTCTTCTTCTTCTGATCGGAGACGACGTAGTAGGGCTCGAAGCCGTTGTCGACGTCGACGGAGAACTTGCCCAGCCCGCCCTTCTTGAGCTCGGGCGGCAGGTTCTTCGGCTCGATGAGGTCGCGGATGTGCCCGACGGAGGCGAGCACCTCGTAGCCCTCGCCCAGGTACTGGGCGATGGTCTTGGCCTTCGCCGGCGACTCGACGATCACCAGCTTCTTCGTGCCGGACACAGTTCTCCTCGATTGATGCTGTCGGATCGGACGCTCAGCGAGTCCGACGGTTCCCCTTCGGCGGGGAGGCGGTGCGCGGCGTCCGCAGGAGGAACGACGATCCGTTCGCGTCGGCTTCGGGGCGCCCGACAGGCACACCATACACACTGACTCCGGGCGTCCCTCGCCGTCGTCCACTCGCCGCGCGCTGGGAGCACTCCGGCCGCCGCCCGGGAATCCGCCGAATCGGGAGGACCGCACCCGGTGACGGATCGCGGCGATCGGCGCATGATGAGGGGCATGGCAACGACGCACACCACCTCCGCTCCGACCACCTCCGCCTACACCGCGAAATTCCTCGACGGGCCGCTCGAGGGTAAGACGCTCCGCCGCTCCTACGGCGAGGCGACGGCCCCCGCGGGCCGCCTCGAGATCCCGGCCGCCCGCGAGGGCACCCGCTACCTCTATCTCCTCGCCGGCGCGCTCGAGCACGACGAGGGAGCGGGCGCGCTGCCCACCGCGGCGGCCTACCGCTACCTGCGGGTCAGCGCCGACTGAGCCCCGGTCCCACCGGTGCGATCGGACCAACCGGCCTCTCGCCGGCATCCCGGTCGAGCTCGGGAGCGCTGCTGCTGCGCCCCGGGCGCGGCGGGAGCCGTTGTCGGCGCGCCCCGTCGCGGGAGGAGCGTCACGGCGGCGGCCCGGCGCGCGACCGGGCGGGGAGCGCGAGCGGCCCGACGGACACGACGACCTCGACGGTCGCCACTCCTCCTTCCACCGCGCAGCCCGCGACGGTCGCCGTCATCGCCCGCGCGACACGCTCGGCCGCCCCGCACGGCTCGCCCGGCAGCAGCCCGGAGGCCACGTCCGCCGCTGCGAGCGCCGCCGCATCCGCCGCGGCCACGGCACGCTGGTGCCCCGCGACTCCCCCGCAACCGGCGAGCACGGCCGCGGTCACGAGGATCGTCCCCGCGACGACGCCGACCGCGACGACCGCCGCCGAGCCGTCCTCCCCTGCGCGGTCCGGCTCCAGCCGGGGGATCACCGCCCTCCGCCCAGCGCGCAGGACCGGACCGAGACCGGCAGCTCCAGCGCCGGCAGCGGCCGGAGCCGCGCGGCGACGTCCACGCAGACGAGCCCGCCGTCCGCGGAGGTCGCGACACTCGCTCCCGCATCGACCCGCGCGACGGGCCGAACCGGATCGTCCCCCCGCGCCAGCGACCGGGCGCCGTCCGCCGCTGCGTCGACCAGGCGGACGTACTGCGCCGAGGCCGCCACCGAGCCGAGGCAGAGCGCCAGCACAACCACCACCGCCGGCAGCACGACCGCCAGCTCGGCCGTCGCGGAGCCGTCCTCGCCTCGACGGCCGACGCCGGTCCGCATCCCGGCCTCCTCCGCTCCCGTCGCCACGCGGGCACCACTCGGGAACCGCACCGCTCATCCGCCCGCGGTGAGCGCCCGGGTGACCAGGTCCGTGAGGATCCCGCGCACCTCGTCGCCCTTGAGGATCACCACCAGCAGACCTGCGAAGCCGACCGCGGCCATCGTCGCGATCGCGTACTCGGCCGTGGCCGAGCCCTCCTCGTCGCGCCACCCGCTCAGCGGCCGCGCCTCCCACGCGGGCTGCGGGAAGCGCTCCCGACCGGCACCGCCCGTCCCTCGTCCGATCGTCCCCGCACCACTGCTCCGACTGCCGTTCATCCGCTCGCTCCGTTCGTCGTCACTGCCCCCACTCAAGGATCGCCGAGCACGGAGCGGGTCGGGGTGGCGAGCTCGCGAACGGTGGACAAGAGGAGAGAGGAACGGCCTGTGGAGAGCTCCCGCACCCGCTCACCGCTGTGCCGCGAACGTCGACAGCAGCACCGAGATCATCATCGGAGCCACGCCCAGCAGGAGGAACGCCGGCAGCACGCAGACTCCGAGCGGCAGCAGCAGCGTCACGCCGAGCCTCGCCGCCCGCTCCCTCGCCTCGGACGCGGCCCGAACCCGCGCCAGTGCCGCCTCGCTGCGCAGCAGCCGGCCCGCGGGGACCCCCGCCGCGCTCGAGAGCGCGAGCACGGGCTCCGCCGCGGCCAGCGCAGGCGGCCCCGACGCGAGCCCGCACTCGGCGAGCGCCGCCAGCACCCGCTTCCGCCCGCCCCCGATCGATCCCCCGCCCGCGAGCGCGACCGCGAGCAGGTCGAGCGCCAGCCCCGGTGCCGGGTCCCCCGGGCCGGCGCCGCGGACGAGCCGGCGCGTCCACGCCGCGGCACCGAGCATCAGCCCGAGGCCGCCCACCAGGCAGACGAGTCCCGGCACCGTCCCGATCAGCACACCCAGCACATCGAAGCCCAGCAGCGTCCCGAAGCCGAGCGCCACCAGCGGCAGCCCGCCGACCACCCGGCTCGTCGCGAGCGGCCCCGCCAGGGCGACCTCGATGTCGCGCCGCGCCCGGCCGAGCTCCCGGAGGGATTCGGCCAGCTCGCCGAGGGCCGCGGCGATCGGCGCCCCGGAGTCCGCGGCGACCCGCCAGCAGGCGGCCAGGGCCGCCCAGGCCGTCTCCTCGCCGCGATCACGCGAAGGCCGCGCGGCGCCTCCCCTGCGGCGAGGGACCCGCTCCCGCTCCCGCCGCCCCTCTTCTCGGCGGGAGGCGGGCACGCCCGCCAGGAGCGCCGCCGTCACGTCCGCGCCGCGCGCCGCCTCGACCGCCACCGCGCGCAGCAGCCGACGACGTCGTGCGGCACCCGCCGCCTCCGAGTCGTCCGACGCCGCGAGGTGCGCCAGCGCCGACGCCGGCGCGACGCCCGCCGCGAGCAGCACCGAGAGGCGGTGCACCACGGCCGCGACCTCGTCGACCCCCTCCCCGCGCTTCACGGCGAGCCCCGCTGCGGCACGGCGCCCTCCTCGATCCGGAGCCGCCCGGCGTGATCGAGCCGGAAGCAGCCCGACGCGGCGAGCCGGCGCCGACCGCCCCGTCGCTCGAGGTGCAGCACCAGGTCGATCGCGCTGACCGTCTGCCGCGCGACGGCCTCCGGCCCCATCCCGGCGAGCGACCCGAGCGCCTCCAGCCGCGCGGGGACGTCGGCGAGCGAGTTGGCGTGCAGCGTCCCCGCTCCGCCGTCGTGCCCGGTGTTCAGCGCGGACAGCAGATCGCGCAGCTCCACGCCGCGGCACTCGCCGAGGACGAGCCGGTCCGGCCGCATCCGCAGAGCCTCGCGGACCAGACGGTCGAGGCCGACGCCGCCCGCGCCCTCGAGGTTCGGCTGGCGCGCCTCGAGCGAGACGACGTGCGGATGCGCGGGCCGCAGCTCGCCGACGTCCTCGATCACGACCAGGCGCTCGTGCGGCGGCGCGCAGCCGAGGAGGGCGCCGAGGAGCGTGGTCTTGCCCGATCCGCCGGCTCCGGTGACGAGCAGGTTCCAGCGCGCGGAGACGGCCCGGCGCAGCAGGCCGCGGCCCGCGTCGTCGAGCATCCCCGCCGCGTGCAGCTCGTCGAGACTCCAGGCATCGGCCCGCGGCACGCGCACCGAGATCAGCGTCCCCGCCGTCGCGACCGGCGGCAGCACCACGTGCACGCGGACGCCGTGCTTCAGCCGCACGTCCACGCACGGGCTCGCCTCGTCGACGTGCCGCCCGCCGGCCGCGACCAGCGACACCGCGAGTCGCCGGGCGCCCGCGGCGTCGAGCGTCCAGGTCGGCTCTCGCACTGCGCCCCCGCCGCGGTCGACCCAGAGGCCCGAATCCCCGTTGACGAAGAGGTCGGTCACCGCCGGATCCGCCGCGAACGGCGCGAGCAGGCCGAGCGCCGCCGCCGCCGGACGGACCGGCGCCGGTCGCGGTGCACCGCCGTCGTCCTCACCCGGCGGGCGAGGTGCGTCCGGGCGATAGGCGGCGGGAACGAGCGGGACGAAACCAGTGGTCATCCGGGAACGCTAGGAGCGCGCGCCCTCCGGTGGCGCGCCGAAGCCCCCATCGGTGGACGGCAGGGCCGAGGACGTCCCTGGGGAGGAGCGACGAGCTCCGGCCCGAAGGCGTTCTCGCGAGCCGACGACGCGCCGCTCCGAACTCCGGCTCGCGATCCGCGCCCCGGCTCGCCGGAACCGGCCGATCCAGCGTGCCGGAGGCGTTTCCGCGAGCCGAAGGTCCAGCAGCCGAAGCTCGGGCACGCGACCCGAGCCCCGGCACGCCGGAACCGGCCGATCCGGCCTGCCCGAGGCGTTTCCGCGAGCCGAAGGTCCACCGGTCGAAGCTCCGGCACGCGACCCGCGCCCCGGCACGCCGGAACCGGCCGATCCGACGTGCCCGAGGCGTTTCCGCGAGCCGAAGGTCCACCGGTCGAAGCTCGGGCACGCGATCCGAGCCCCGGCACACTGAAACCGGCTGATCGGGCGTGCCCGGCGCGTTTCCGCGAGCCGAAGGTCCAGCAGCCGGAGCTCGGCCACGCGATCCGCGCTCCGGCTCGCCGGGACCGGCCGGTCCGACGTGCCGAGCGTGTTCTCGCGGGCCGAGGATGCGGCCGGCCGGCGGCCTCGCGGATCCTCCGGGGAGCGGGACGCTCGACCAGCGGAGGGAAGAGAAGGGGGCGGCACCCATTGGGGGGAACAGGTGCCGCCTCGGCGGCGCTGGATTGGGGGGAATCACTCGCGCCGCTGAGCCGAAGTTCATTCGGCCGTATGCAACGTTAGGGCACGGAGGCGATTTCGCCAAGTCGGATCCGCGTTCTGAGCCGACTCTTCACGAAACCCCGCCGGACGGTCAGCTTCGCGTCGACCCCTCCCCACCCGAGAGCCGGACGCTACGGTGGTCCGGAACCGACCACGCCGGCCGGCGCACGTCGCACTCGCGAAGGAGCGAATCGCAGATGTCCACACCCCTCGACGCGTCCGGGGCCGCAGGCTCGAGCGCCATCGACAGCCTCCAGCAGGAGACGCGCCGCTTCCCGCCGCCCGCCGAGTTCGCCGCCGGGGCCGCCGCGACCGCCGGGCAGGCGGAGCAGGCCACCGCCGACCGCCTCGCCTTCTGGGCCGACCGCAGCCGCGAGCTGCTGCACTGGCACCGGCCGTTCACGCGCACCCTCGACTGGAGCGAGCCGCCCTTCGCGCGCTGGTTCGACGACGGCGAGCTCAACGTCGCCTACAACTGCCTCGACCGGCACGTGCTGGCCGGTCACGGCGACCGCGTCGCGATCCACTGGGAGGGCGAGCCCGGCGACAGCCGCGACCTGACCTACGCCGAGCTCACCGCCGAGGTGAAGCGGGCGGCCAACCTCTTCACGAGCCTGGGCGTGCAGGCCGGCGACCGCGTCGCGATCTACCTCCCGATGATCCCCGAGGCCGTCATCGCGATGCTCGCGGTCGCCCGGCTCGGCGCCGTGCACTCGGTCGTCTTCGGCGGCTTCAGCGCCGAGAGCCTGCGCGCGCGGATCGACGACGCCGAGGCGAAGCTCGTCGTCACCGCCGACGGCGGCTGGCGGAAGGGCTCGGTCTTCCCGCTCAAGCCCGCGGTCGACGCGGCGCTGGCGCTGGACGGCGGCGAGTCGAGCGTCGAGCACGTCCTCGTCGTCCGCCGCGGCGGCAACACCGTCGAGTGGAGCGCCGGCCGCGACCTGTGGTGGCACGAGGAGATCGTCGCGGTGGACGCCGACCACGTCGCGCGGCCGTTCCCCGCCGAGCAGCCGCTGTTCATCCTCTACACGAGCGGCACGACCGGGAAGCCGAAGGGCATCCTGCACACCAGCGGCGGCTACCTCACCCAGGTCGCGTACACCCACCGCACGGTCTTCGACCTCAAGCCCGAGACCGACGTCTACTGGTGCACCGCCGACGTCGGCTGGATCACCGGGCACAGCTACGTGGTCTACGGACCGCTCGCGAACGGCGCCACCCAGGTGATGTACGAGGGCACGCCCGACACCCCGCACGCCGGACGCTGGTGGGAGATCATCGAGAAGCACGGCGTCACGATCCTCTACGCCGCCCCCACGGCGATCCGCACCTTCATGAAGCTCGGCCGGCAGATCCCGCAGCGCTTCGACCTCACCAGCCTCCGCCTGCTCGGCTCGGTCGGCGAGCCGATCAACCCCGAGGCCTGGATCTGGTACCGCGACGTCATCGGCGGCGGCCGCACCCCGATCGTCGACACCTGGTGGCAGACCGAGACCGGCGCGATCATGGTCTCGCCCCTGCCCGGCGTCACGACCCTGAAGCCGGGCTCGGCGCAGGTCCCCGTCCCCGGGATCTCGATCGACGTCGTCGACGACTCCGGCGCCCCGGTCGGCGCGGGCTCCGGCGGGCTGCTCGTCATCACCGAGCCCTGGCCGTCGATGCTGCGCGGCATCTGGGGCGACCCGGACCGCTACGTCGAGACCTACTGGTCGAAGTTCGGCGACCGCTACTTCGCCGGCGACGGCGCCCGGCTCGACGAGGACGGCGACCTCTGGCTGCTCGGCCGCGTCGACGACGTGATGAACATCTCCGGCCACCGCCTGTCGACGGCCGAGATCGAGTCGGCCCTCGTCTCGCACCCGGTGGTCGCGGAGGCGGCCGTGGTGGGCGCCGCGGACGAGACCACCGGCCAGGCCGTCGTCGCCTTCGTCATCGCCAAGGCGAGCCAGGCGGAGGCGCTCGCGAGCGGCCACGACGAGCTCGAGGCGACGCTCAAAGCGCACGTCGCCGAGCACATCGGCGCCATCGCCCGGCCGAAGCGCATCTTCATCGTCCAGGAGCTGCCGAAGACCCGCTCCGGCAAGATCATGCGCCGGCTCCTGCGCGACGTGGCCGAGGGCCGCGCCGTCGGCGACACGACCACGCTGGCCGACACGCAGGTGATGTCCGTCATCTCCTCCGCGGTCGCCGCGGACGACTGACCCCGGGAGGACCGAGCGGTCCTGCACGCCGAAGGGCGCCGTCTCCCGGCAGGGAGAGCGGCGCCCTTCGGCGGGAGCCGGTTCAGGCGAAGGCGACGATCAGCTCGACCTCGACCGGAGCGTCGAGCGGGAGCTCCGCCACGCCGACGGCCGAGCGCGCGTGCCGGCCCGCCTCGCCGAAGATCTCGCCGAGCACCTCGGAGGCGCCGTTGATGACGCCGGGCTGGCCGTTGAAGCCGGGAGCGGAGGCGACGAAGCCGGTCACCTTGACGATCCGGGTCACGCGGTCGAGCGAGCCGATCACGTCGGCGATCGCGGCCAGCGCGTTCAGCGCGCAGACGCGCGCCAGGTCCTTGGCGACCTCGGGATCGACGCCCGCGCCGACCTTGCCGGTCGCGGGCAGCGCGCCGTCGACGAAGGGGATCTGCCCGGCCGTGAAGACCAGGTTCCCCTCGCCCACGGCCGGGATGTAGGCACCGGCCGGCACCGCGACCGCGGGGAGCTCGATGCCCAGCTCGGCCAGGCGCTCGGCGATCACGCGCCGGCCTCGGCGACCGGGCGCTTGAGGTAGGCCACGAGCCCGCCCTCGGGACCGGTGACGATCTGCACCAGCTCCCAGCCCTCGGAGCCCCAGGTGTTCAGGATCGCGGTGGTGTTGTGGATCATCAGCGGGGTCGTGATGTATTCCCAGCGGGGGACGGACATGGCTCTCCTCGTGAGGCAGGGGTGCGGATGCCGGGCGCACCGCACCCGGAGGAGTCGGTGCCGGCGGGTCGAGCGCCGCGTCCGGTGTCAGGAGCGGCGGTTACGCTGATTCTATGTCGGGGGCAGTCGGGAACAGGGTCGTCACGTCCATCGGCGCCGCGGTCGGAGGACTGATCGGGATCGTCGCCATGAGCGTCATCGCCGGAGTCCTCGTCGCGGCGTCGGTCACTCCGGCGATCGCGCTCGGCGGGATGGCCGCGAACAACACGGTCACCATGTTCGACAACCTCCCGGGCTACCTGGAGATCGGCACGCTCGCCGAGAAGAGCGACGTCTACGCGAAGGGCGCGGACGGCCAGGACGTGCTCCTCGCCTCGTTCTACGCGCAGAACCGCGTGGAGGTCGGCTGGGACGACATCTCCCCCTTCGTCAAGGACGCGGTCGTCGCCTCGGAGGACCCGCGCTTCTACGAGCACGGCGGCATCGACCTGCTCGGCACGATCCGCGCCGCGGCCACGGTCGCCTCCGGCGGCAACGTGCAGGGCGGCTCGTCGATCACCCAGCAGTACGTCAAGAACGTGCTCGTGCAGAAGGCGGAGGCGCTCTCGGATCCGATCGAGCGCGACGCCGCCTACCGCGAGGCCACCGAGACCACGGCCGAGCGCAAGGTCGCCGAGATGCGGCTGTCGATCGGGCTCGAGAAGGAGTACCCGAAGAACGACATCCTGCTCGGCTACCTCAACATCGCGCTCTTCGGCGGCACCGTCTACGGCATCGAGGCAGCGGCGCGGTACTACTTCGACACCAGCGCGCGCGATCTCACCCTCGCGCAGTCCGCCGCCCTGATCGCGATCGTGAACAACCCTGAGAAGTTCCGCTTCGACCGGCCCGACGACCCGGCCAACCTCGCGGCCGAGGGCTACCCGGAGACCCTCAACCGCCGGAACTACATCCTGACCCGGATGGGGATCGAGTCGAAGGTCACCCCGGAGCAGATCGCCGAGGCGTCCGCGACGCCGGTCGTCCCCGCGATCACGGAGCCGAGCACCGGCTGCCAGACCGCCGGCATCGCGGCCTACTTCTGCGACTACGTGACCTGGGTGATCAAGAACGACGACGCCTTCGGCGCCAGCCAGGACGAGCGCGACGCGACCTTCAAGCGCGGCGGCTACCAGATCTACACGACCCTCGACTCCGATCTGCAGGAGGCCGCGGTCGCCGCCACCGAGGACTGGGTGCCGAAGTCGATGGCCCGGGTGAACATCGGCAGCGCGAGCGTCTCGGTCGAGGTCGGCACCGGCCGCATCCTCGCGATGACGCAGAACAAGGACTACTCGAACGATCCCGACGTCAGCGGCGCCAACTACACCAGCGTCAACTACAGCACCGACTTCGGCTACGGCGGCTCCAGCGGCTTCCAGGTCGGCTCGACCTACAAGGTCTTCACCCTCGCCGAATGGCTGCAGGAGGGCCGGGCGCTGAACGAGACCGTCGACGGCACCCGGCGCGCGTACACGACCTTCCGTGACAGCTGCGAGCCGGACGGCACCTACTACGGCGAGCCCTGGGACCCTAAGAACGACGAGGGCGGCAACGGCGGCGTCTACTCCGCGCTCGACGCGACGAAGGGCTCGATCAACACCGGCTTCGCCGCGATGGCGCAGCAGCTCGACCTCTGCGGCATCCGCAACACCGCGCTCGCGATGGGTGTGCACCGCGCCGACGGCACCGAGCTGCAGAAGTTCGCGCCGACCATCCTGGGCACCAACGAGATCGCCCCGCTGACCATGGCGACCGCGTTCGCCGGCTTCGCGAACAAGGGCACCGTCTGCACGCCGATCGCGATCGACCGGATCGTCGACCGCGGCGGCGCCGACGTCGCCCCACCGGCGAGCACCTGCACGCAGGGGATGTCCGAGGAGGTCGCCGCGACCGCCGACTTCGCCCTGCAGCAGGTGATGACGGGCGGCACCGGCCGCGCCTCCGCGACCGGCACCGGCGTCCCGCACATCGGCAAGACCGGCACCACCGACAACGCGGTGCACACCTGGATGGTCGGCGCCAGCACCGAGGTGGCCACGGCGACCTGGGTCGGCAACGTCAGCGGCTTCACCTCGATGCGCGGCTTCAGCCTCAACCGCGTCAACGCCGGGCAGGTGCGCCACCAGATCTGGCCGCGGATCATGCGCGTCGCCGACCAGAAGTACGGCGGCTCGGCCTTCCCCTCGCCCCAGCAGTCGCTCGTCGACGCGCCGCAGCAGGCGGTCCCGGAGGTGACCGGCCAGAACCCGGCCGCCGCCACCGCGCGCCTGCGCGAGCTCGGCTTCGTCGTGACGGTCGACCCGAACCGCGTGCCGTCCGATCGACCCGCGGGCTCGGTCGCGCAGACGAACCCGCCGGCCGGCTCCCGCCTCTCCCGCGGGGCCCCGATCGCACTGCAGATCAGCGCCGGTCCGTCCACCCCGCCGCCGGGCGGCTGAACCCGGGCGGTCCCCCGGGCCGCGTCGGGCAGACTGTACGCGGCTGCTCCCGCGGCCCCGCCCCGACGAGAGAAGGATCCATGACCGGACGCAGCAGCGCTCGCCCCCTCACCACGGCCCTCGCGGCCGTCGCCGCCGTCGGGAGCGCCGCCGCCGTCTGGGGCATCGCCGTCGAGCGGACGATGTTCACGGTCCGCCACGAGTCGGCGCCCGTCCTGCCCGCGGGCTCCGCACCGCTCCGGATCCTGCACTTCTCCGACCTGCACATGGCGCCGTGGCAGACGAAGAAGCAGGACTGGCTGCGCTCGCTCACCGCCCTGGCCCCCGACCTCGTCGTGGGAACCGGCGACAACCTCGGCCACCGCGACGGCGTGCTCGGCATCCGCCGCGCCCTCGAGCCCTTCGCCGGCGTGCCCGGCGTCTTCGTCCACGGCTCCAACGACTACTTCGGCCCCCGGGTGAAGAACCCGCTGCGCTACTTCCGCGGTCCGTCGAAGAACCCTGCGCGCAACGCCAGTGACCTCGACACCGCCGCGCTGACCGGGTTCTTCACCGACGAGCTCGGCTGGCAGGACCTCAACAACACCGCGCACGCCCTCACCGTCCGCGGCACCCGCGTCGAGCTCTTCGGCGTCGACGACCCGCACATCGGCCTGGACCGGATCGACCTCGTGGCGGGCGCCGTGGACGAGCTGCGCGCCTCGGCCGAGGAGCCGGCCGGCGTGAGCATCGGCGTCGCGCACGCGCCCTATCAGCGCGTCCTGGACGACTTCGTCGCGCGGGGGGCGGAGGTGATCCTCGCGGGCCACACCCACGGCGGCCAGGTCTGCGTGCCCGGCTTCGGCGCGCTGGTGACCAACTGCGACATCCCCCGCGACAAGGTCTCCGGCTTCTCCACCTGGGACAACGGCCTGCACAGCTCCTTCCTCAACGTCTCCGCGGGAGTGGGCACTTCGATCTACGCGCCGGTGCGCTTCGCCTGCCGACCCGAGGTCAGCCTGCTGACGCTCGAGCCGGTCGCCTGAGCGGTCCCGCTCGAGTCGCCGCGACCGGTGTCCGACACCGCCGCGGAAATCGGCTACTATTGACGAGGCTCGTGAGCGGTTCGCCGCGAAGAGTCCACCGGGGTGTGGCGCAGCTTGGTAGCGCGCCTCGTTCGGGACGAGGAGGTCGTGGGTTCGAATCCCGCTACCCCGACCGGTGAGAAGCCCGGCCAGGATCGATGATCCGGCCGGGCTTCGTCGTTCCGCGGTGCGGACGGACAGAGCGACGTCGCGGTGCGGGCAGGCGGCGCCGCGGTGCGGACGGACAGGCGGCGCCAGGGAGCCGATGTTCCGGCGCCAGGGCGGTCGGCGCCCGACGCAGCCGGGAAGACTGGGGCGCTCTCGCCGTCGCTGCCGACGCGCTCCCTCCCGTCGCCGCAGCGACCCTCGCCGAGACGAGCACCATGCCTCGACCCCCGACCCGGCTCACCGTCGTCGTCGCCCTCGCCTACGCCCTGGTCCTGGCCGCCGTGGTCTTCTGGCCGACACCGGTCGACGGCGGGCACGCGGGCGAGCTGAAGCAGGTCCTCGCGCAGCCCCGCGCCGACGGCCTCGGGCTCCCCGGCTACGGCGGGATCGAGGCGACGGCGAACGTGCTGCTCTTCGTCCCGCTCGGACTGCTCGCGGCGCTGTACCTCCGCGGGCACCGGGCGTGGCTCGCCGTCCTGCTCGGCGCGGCGACGAGCGCCGCCGTGGAGACCGTGCAGCTCCTGCTGCTGCCCCAGCGCCACGCCGACGTGCACGACGTGCTGGCGAACACCGCGGGCGCCGCGATCGGCGCGGCCCTCGGCGTCGTCCTGCGCCGACGACTCCCGGTACGACGACGCCGGAGGGCGGCGGAGCGGGACCGCGCTCGCGCGCGTGTCCCGCTCCGCCGCCCTCCGGCGTGACGGGGGTCGATCCCCCGGGTGGAACGGGGCGGCCGCCGGTCAGCGGGCGGCCGTCAGTCGCCGAGGATCAGCGGCCGAGGCCGCGGTACTCCCAGCCGGCGGCGCGCCAGGCGTCCTGGTCGAGGCAGTTGCGGCCGTCGACCACGAGCTTCCCGGCCACCTTCTCGCCGGCGGCGACGGGGTCGATCGCGCGGAACTGCTTCCACTCGGTGACGACCACGACGGCGTCGGCACCGCGCAGGGCCTCGTCGATGTCGGTCGTGTAGGTGATGTCGGGGTAGCGGCGGCGGGCGTTCTCGATCGCCTCGGGGTCGGTCGCCACCACGTCGGCGCCGAGGTCGTGGAAGCGGGTCGCGACGTCGAGCGACGGCGAGTCGCGGACGTCGTCCGACTCCGGCTTGAACGCGAGGCCGAGAACGGCGATCTTCCTGCCCTCGACCGAGCCGCCGAGGCCCTCGGTGACGAGGTCGACCACGCGCTGGCGGCGGCGCAGGTTGATCGCGTCGACCTCCTTGAGGAAGGCGACCGAGTCGCCCACGCCGAGCTCGTCCGCGCGGGCCGAGAAGGCGCGGATGTCCTTGGGCAGGCAGCCGCCGCCGAAGCCGATGCCGGCGTTCAGGAAGCGGCGGCCGATGCGGACGTCGTAGCCGATGGCGTCGGCGAGCTGCGTGACGTCGGCGCCGGTGACCTCCGCGATCTCGGCGATGGCGTTGATGAACGAGATCTTGGTGGCGAGGAAGGCGTTCGCCGAGACCTTGACCAGCTCCGCGGTCGCGTAGTCGGTGACCACGAGCGGCGTCTCGGCGGCCAGCGCCGTCGCGTAGACCTCGTCGAGGGTCGCCTTGGCGGCCTCGCCGGCCGCGCCCGCGGGCACGCCGTAGACGAGGCGGTCGGGGCTGATCGTGTCCTCGACGGCGAAGCCCTCGCGGAGGAACTCCGGGTTCCAGGCGAGCGTCGCGCCGCTGGCGGCGATCCGCTCGGCGAGGCGGGCGGCGGTGCCGACCGGGACGGTCGACTTGCCGACGACGAGCGAGTCCGCCGTCAGCAGCGGCAGGATGCCGTCGATCGCGGCGTCGACGTAGGTCATGTCGGCCGCGTTCTCGCCCTTCTTCTGCGGCGTTCCCACCGCGATGAAGTGCACGGCGGCGTCGGCGGCGTCGGCCGTGTCGGTCGAGAAGCGGAGGCGGCCGGAGGCCACGCCCGAGGAGAGCAGCTCGGGCAGACCGGGCTCGAAGAACGGAGCGGTGCCGGCGGAGAGCGCCTCGATCTTCGCGGGGTCCACGTCGATGCCGATGACGTCGTGGCCGAGCTCGGCCATCGCGGCGGCGTGGACGGCTCCGAGGTAGCCGCAACCAATGACAGAAAGCTTCACGGGATTTCTCCGAATCGTAGGCGGGTCGATGTCGCGTCGGCGACTGCAGGAGGGAGGAACGGGTGGAGCGGAGGGATCCCGCGCGGCGCGCGCGAGGTCAGCTCCGCGCCAATGCTCTCAGATCCCGGGAGATGTCGTGGACGGCCGCGGCGATCTCCTGAGCGACGCGGACGTGCGTGCTCTCGCTGCGGCCGATCGGATCGTCGATGTCGTCGCCGTCTCCGCGGGGCGCCCGGCCGCGATTCGCGGCAGCGAGGCGCACCACCGCGCGCAGTCGGGCGGCGGGGTCCTCGACCTCGGGGATCGGCACCTCGGCGACGACGAACGGGAGCACGCGGGCGAACTCGCGGAGGGTGAAGCCGCGCAGCAGGAGCGGCGGGTGGCGTCGCGACGCGTCGACGAGGTGGTCGCGCGTCATCGCGAGCATCAGGTCCGCCTCGCCCGCGATGCCGTCGGAGAGCTTCGCGCTGAGGTGACCGGACGGGTCGCCGCCGAGCTCGGCGGACAGGCGCGCGGAGGTCGGCTCCATCGGGTAGCCGTCCCGCGTCTGCACGCCCGCGCTGCGGAAGGCGAGGAGCGCCGCTCCGCTCGGTGCGGTGAGGTCGCCCAGCTGCGCCCGCAGGAGCTGCTCCGCCATCGGCGAGCGGCAGATGTTGCCGGTGCAGACCGAGAGGACGGTGAAGACCGGAGCGGCGGGCGTCGAGGCCGCCTCACCGGGGCGCCACCCGCGCCGGGCGCGCCGCAGGCCGTCGTCCCCCGGGAACGTCATCCGCGGCCGCTCAGACCGCGCTGGGGGCCGGAGCAGGAGCCGGAGCGGCTGCCGCGTCCGGACGCGCGCCCGACTTCTGCGAGCCGTAGTAGCTCGTGTAGTAGTAGCCGTAGCCCCGGCCGACCTGGCCCCGCGGGGGGACGCGGTTGAGGATGACGCCGAGGGTGTGGCCGCTGACGCGCTCGAGGTTCTGGATCGCCTTGCCGAGCTCGTCGGTCGTCGTCCGGCCGGCCGAGATGACGACGAGGGCGCCGTCGGTGCGGGCGGTGAGGATCGCGCCGTCGGTCACGGGCAGCAGCGGCGGGGCGTCCACGAGCACGATGGCCTCGCGGGCGATCTCGTGGAGGAGCATGTCCATGCCGTTCGAGCCGAGCAGCTCGCTCGGGTTCGGCGGGATCGAGCCCGCGCCGAGGATCCAGAGGTTGCCGGAGGGACCCCAGGGCTGGAGCACGTCCTGCAGCTCCGCCTTGCCGATCAGCAGGTCGGTGAGGCCGACGCCGGGGACGAGGCCGAAGGACTTCGCGACGGTGGGCTTGCGGAGGTCGCCGTCGACGACGACCGTGCGCTGGCCGGACGCGGCGAGCGTCACCGCGAGGTTCGCGGTCACGGTCGACTTGCCGTCGGAGGGCAGCGGGCTGGTCACGACGATGATCCGCGGCGGGCTGTCGACGTTCATGAACTGCAGGTTCGTGCGCAGCTCGCGCAGCGCCTCGGCGAGCGCGTGCTTGCCGTCGGACTTCACGTAGTCGGTCGTGTCCGCCTCGGGCACGATGCGGTTGGTCTCGTTCAGGCGCTTGTCGACGGGGAGCGTGCCGACGACCGGGAGGTCGAACAGCCGCTCGACCACCTCGGCGGTGCGGATGCGGCGGTCGAGGGTGTTGCGGACGAAGGCGTAGACGAGGCCCAGCACGAGGCCGGCCAGCGCGCCGACGCCGAGCACCAGGCGCACGTTCGGGAACTCCGGGGAGGACGGCAGAGCGGCGGACTGGACGCCGGAGAGGCTGACGGTGTCGCCGGCGCCGGACTCCTGGTTCACCTGCTGGATGCGGACGGCGATCGCGTCGATCCAGGCGTCGGCGAGGGTGCGGGCGCCCTCCGGGGTGGACGCCGTCGCGCGGACGTTGAGGATCGGCGACTCCGGGTCGGGAGTGACCTGCACGGCGGTGATCAGCGACTCGGCGGTCACGTCGAGCCCGAGGTTGCCGATGACGATCTCGGCGACGTTCCGCGACTTCGCGATCGGGACGTAGGTGAGGGTGCTCGACTTCGCGACGGAGTCCGCGATCTGGCGCAGGTAGATCGCCTGGCTCGGGTCTCCCCCGGCGTCCGCGACGGCCGCCGAGACGAGGCCCTGCGCCTCCGCGGCGTAGCGCGGCTTCTGGGTCAGCGACCAGCCGTAGGCGACGAGGGTGCCCAGGAGCACGGCTGCGACGAGGGCGATCCAGTGATCGCGGAGAAGTCGGAGGACGTCTCTAAGTTCCACAGTGTCAAGTTCCTTCACTGGTCCGGACCGATCGGCGACTGCCGGAGACGGGCTTCAAGATCATTGCACGCCGGTGTATCGGCCCCGTTTCGGGGACCGTCAGACGTGCACCCCTTCCGGGGTGGGCGGGAGCGGAGTCGCTCTCGCCATCACGCCGAGCCCGAGCAGCTCGTCGACGGCGGCGGACACCGCGGCCGAGGCGTCGATCCCCTCCGGCGGTCCGCCGAGCTCGGCCAGCACCGCGGCGACGAGGTCGGGCAGATCGGCGCCGCCGGCGGCGGAGCGCCAGAGGACCGGACCGATCCCGGCGAGCCGGATCACCGTGTTCTGGCGGAAGACGAGCAGCTCGCCGCTGGGCAGCGCCAGCGCGTCGTCGACGTCCGCGCGGCGCAGGGAGCCGCCGGCGGCCGCGTCCTCCGCCTCGAGCGGGAGCGCGACGACGTCCTGCCAGACCGTCGGCGCCGGCTCGGCCGGAGCGGCGAGCAGACCGTCGACGAGATCGAGCACGTCGGCCGCCTCGGAGTAGACCAGTCGTTTCGCGCCACCGACCGAGGTGATCGTGCGGATCAGCGCGGAGAGCGCCCTCGGCCGGGCGGCGAGGTAGGAGGTCTGAGGCACCAGGGCGTCGATCGCCGCGGTCGGCTCGACCTGCTCGAGTCGGGGAGCGTCGACGCCGTCTCGGCGCTCGAGCAGGACGATCCCGGCCAGCACGAGCGGCGCCTCCGGAACGGGGCGCAGACCGAGGTCGACCGGCGAGAGCTGGGCCTTGGGTGCGCTCCCGGTCGTGGGCTTCACCGACAGCGGCTTCGGATAGGGCAGCACGGCGCCGGAGGGGGTCACGGCGACCGTCTCGTCCGTCACGTAGCCGAAGCGCTGCCCCAGCACGCGCGAGGCGGTCGTCTTGCCGGTGCCGGAGGCGGCCACGAACGCGAGCACGCGGCCGTCGTCGGCGGCGACGCCGCAGGCGTGCAGCATCAGGAGGTCGCTGCGGCGCTCACCGATGGCCTCGAGCGTGAGGGTCGACGTGAGCGACTCCTCGAGCTGCGCGACGGAGTGCGAGACGACCCGGACGCCGCCCGGCGGTACCGAGCCGGGGAGCGACACCTCGGCCGAGATCACGCGAGCGTCGGCGCTGTCGGCGGCGGCGCAGGAGCGCCAGCTGCTCCGGATGCGGGCGACGTCCTCGTCGGACAGCCCGGGCCCGAACTCGACGCGGAACGGGACCTCGAGGACCACCAGCGACATGCTGCGCGGTCCGGATCGCTCCGGCCCCGACCGCTCGTCACCGGGCCGGCCGGCACCCGTCGGCAGGGAGGAGCTCAATACGCCCCGTCCCTCGCCAGGACCGCGCGCGCGGTCTTGAAGAGAATGACGATGTCGCCGGTCATCGACCAGTTCTCGACGTAGTAGAGGTCGAGACGGACGGTGTCCTCCCACGACAGGTTGGAGCGTCCGCTCACCTGCCAGAGGCCGGTGATTCCGGGCTTCATCAGGAAGCGGCGGTGCACGTGCTCCTCGTACTGCTCCACCTCGCGCGCCAGCGGCGGGCGGGGGCCGATCAGCGACATGTCGCCGCGGAAGACGTTGAGGAACTGCGGCAGCTCGTCGAGGCTGAAGCGGCGCAGGACGGTGCCGACCTTGGTGACCCGGGGGTCCTTGGCCATCTTGAACAGGATGCTGTTGCCCTCGTCGCGCTGCTGGGCCGCGAGCTCGGCCAGCCGCGCCTCGGCGTCGACCACCATCGAGCGGAACTTCAGCATCTCGAAGGTCGAGCCGTTCAGCCCGATCCGCTCCTGGCGGAACAGGATCGGGCCCGGGCTGGTCGTCTTCACCAGCACCGCGACGACGATCAGCACGGGCGCGCTGAGGATGATCAGCATCGTCGACGCGGCGATGTCGAAGAGCCGCTTCGCGAAGCGCTGGCGGCCGTCGAAGCGCGGGGTCTCGACGTGGATCAGCGGCAGGCCGGCGACCGGCCGGGTGTGGATGCGCGGGCCGCCGATGTCGGTGAGGCTCGGCGCCACGACGAGGTGCTCGCGGCCGGGCTCGAGCGTCCAGCTGAGCTCGCGGATGCGCTGCGGGGCCAGCTCGTCGGAGCTCGTGACGACGACGGTGTCGGCGCCGGTCGCGTCCATCACGGCGCGCACGCCGTCGATCCCGGAGAAGCCGTGCAGCGAGAGGCCCGCCAGCTCGGCCTCGCTCGTGAGGGCCTCGGCGCCGCCGACGGAGGTGGAGACCGCGCCGACCAGCTTGTAGCCGGCCTCGGTGCCGCGCCGGAGCTCGCGTGCGGTGTGCAGCACGCTCGCGCGGGAGCCGAGCAGGACGACCTGGCTGGAGAAGCGGCCGACCCTGCGCTGACGGGTCAGCCAGGAGCGCCAGATCAGGCGGCCGACGCAGATCAGCAGGATCCCGGCGGGGAACGCCGTGATGATGTAGCCGCGCGCCAGCAGGATCTGCAGGAGGTAGGCGATGATCGCCACGATGCCGAACAGCCAGATGGAGGCGTCGACGATCCGCCGGTACTCCACGTAGCCGGTGCCGACGATGCGGCGGTCGCGGGTGTCGAACACCTGCAGGGCGAGGAGCCAGCCGATCGAGAGCACGACGGACACCCAGGTGTAGCTGACGGCGATGTCGACCGGGTTGTTGAAGCCCACGTCGGAGTTGAGGTTGAGATCGAACCAGAACAGCTGCGTGCCGAAGACCGAGACGAGGATCGCGACGACATCGGTGGCGAGGAGGCGCCGACGGTAGTCCTGCTCCCAGGACGGGCGGCGCTTCGGCGGAGTGTCCTGCGAAGCCATCGAACCCCCCGGTCTCGCGTGCTGCGTCGGAAGGCCTGCGTGCGTTTCCGGTGATGTCACGCCCGCAAGGCTACCCACTTCCCTGTTTCATCTGGGTCACACCCGGTGAGCGGACCTCGACACTGCTAGCCGCGCAGCCGGCCGCGGCTCTCCTGCAGGTAGCACGAGCCGCAGAGCGACTCGTAGGTGACCTCGGCCCCGTCGATGGCGACCTGGTCGCCGTCGAAGACGAATCGGCCGTCGACCACCCGGCCGTTGAAGATCGCCTTCCGCCCGCAGCGGCAGATCGTCTTGAGCTCCTCGAGGCTGTGCGCGATCTCGAGAAGCCGCCTGCTTCCGGGGAACGCGGCGGTCCGGAAGTCGGTCCGGATGCCGTAGGCGAGGACGGGGACGTTCTCGAGGATCGCGATCCGGAGCAGATCGTCGACGTGCGACTCGGGCAGGAACTGCGCCTCGTCGACGAGCAGTGCGCTGACGTCGCGGGCCGTCTCGGCGAGCACGCGGGCGCGCGCGGCGGAGAAGACGGCGACCGGATCGCCGTCGGGCTCGAACAGGATGTCCACCGGACGGGTCACGCCGAGGCGGGACACGATGAGCTCGTCGCCCTTGGTGTCGACGGCCGGCTTCGCGAGCAGCACCCGGTGCCCGCGCTCCTCGTAGTTGTGCGCGGCCTGCAGGAGCGAGGTGCTCTTGCCGCTGTTCATCGCGCCGTAGCGGAAGTAGAGCTTCGCCATCAGGTCCTGTCTCTGCTCGTGGGCGGGCGGTGCCCGCGGACCGCGCCCGGCGCGGTCGTCGTGGTCGTGGTGGTCGTCGTGCCGTCGGCGGTCGTGCCGGTCACTCGAGGAGGCCGTCCTCCGCCGCCCGCCGAATAAGGTCGGCGCGCCGGCTGGCCGGGCGGCCGATCTTGGCGTACTTCTGCCGGACGCGGCGCAGATAGGTCTTCGCCGTCTCGAACTGCACGTTCATCCTCGCGGCGACCTCGGGAGTGCTGGCGCCGGCGACGTAGTGGCGCAGCGCTTCGAGCTCCCCCGCACTCAGCCGCGGACGCTGCTGCGCCGCCACCCCGATCGGCAGCGGCCGCCACTGCGAGGCGGACCCCGCGGTCGAGCGCATCGCCATGGCCGAGCGCGCCGCCTCCATCACGTCCTGCATCGACTGCGCCTTGGTGAGGTGCCGGGCGGCGCCGGCCCGCAGCGAGCGCTCGCGGATCTCGTCGTCCTCGCGCTCGGCGAGGACGATCACGGTCGCGCCCGCGGCACGGCAGGTGCGGATCCGCGCCTCGATCGAGATCGGCTCGCTCAGCTCGAAGTCCATCAGGACGACCTGCGTCGGGAACACCGTGCTGGTGACCAGCTCCATCCAGGTGCCGGCGCTGACGACGAGCTCGAAGTCGGGGGCGTTGGCGGCGATCCAGCTGCTCATGCTGTCCAGGAGCAGCTCGTGGTCGTCGAGGATGCCGAGCCGGACCGGTCGCGCGCCGCCGTCGGCGGAGGGGGTCTCGGCGGACCGGGACTCGACGGACCGGGACTCTGCGGCCCGGGCGGAGGAGCCGGACGTCGGCTCACCGGGGCGAGGGAGCATGCAACGATCCTAGCCGCGGGGCCGGATCGCCTCCGCGGCCCTCTCAGAACAGCGTCGGCTGGCCCACGCCGGGCAGCATCGAGGCGCCGTCCTCGCCCAGCTCGCGGAGGATCAGACCGCCGCCGCGGAGACCGGCGTGCCGAGCCGGCTCGTCGCCGTCCTTCGGGCGGCCGTGCTCGCCGCCGAGGGTCCGCAGCACACCGAGCGAGGGCAGCGCCGAGGCGCCGCGCGCGGTCGGCCCGAGCGCGGAGGAGCGCATCGAGCCGGTCGCCGGGTCGGCCTCCCCCTCCTCCAGCCGGTGGTCGCGCATCAGCGGGCGGATCCGCGCGGACAGCCAGCGGCGGTACTCGGCAGGCGCGTAGGCGGAGCGCCCGGGGTAGAGGGAGCGGTAGCGGTCGAGCAGCTCGGGGTGCTCCTGCGCGAGCCACTGCAGGAACCACTCCTTGACCCCGGGCTTGAGGTAGAGGGTGGAGTACATGATCGTGCTCGCCCCCGCCTCGCGGCAGGCGCGGAGCGAGGCGTCCAGGTGGGCGCGGGTGTCGGTGAGGAACGGCAGGATCGGCATCAGGAAGACCGAGCACTCGAAGCCCGCCTCGCGGGCGGCCGTGACGGTCGCCAGCCGGGCCGCGGCCGACGGAGCGCCGGGCTCGATCGAGCGCTGCAGATCCTCGTCGAACACGGCGATCGAGACGCCGAGGTCGACGGGCACGTGCTCGGCCGCCTCGCGCAGCAGCGGCAGGTCGCGCCGGAGCAGCGAGCCCTTGGTCAGGATCGAGATCGGGGTGCCGGAGGCGGCCAGCGCGGCGATGATGCCGGGCATCAGCCGGTAGCGGCCCTCCGCCCGCTGGTACGGGTCGGTGTTGGTGCCGAGCGCGACGGGGTGCCGCTCCCAGCTCGGCCGGGCGAGCTCCCGGGTGAGCACCTCGGCGACGTTCACCTTCACGACGATCTGCGAGTCGAAGTCGCGCCCGCCGTCGAACTCGAGGTACTCGTGGGTGGGCCGGGCGAAGCAGTAGGTGCAGGCGTGGGTGCAGCCGCGCATCGGGTTGATCGTCCAGCCGAACGGCATCTTCGACGAGGAGTGCACCCGGTTCAGCGCCGACTTGGCGAGCACCTCGTAGAAGGTGATCCCGTCGAACTCGGGGGTGCGGACGGTGCGGACCAGCTCGGTGAGCTTCACGAGGCCCGGGAGCGCGGCCTCGTCCGCCGCGCCGATCGCCTGTCCGCTCCACCTCATGAGTCCATTAGAACATGTGTTCGAAAGAATCCGCTGGTTTCATGCTGGTCGAGTAGCCGCGAAGCGGCGTATCGAGACCCGCCGTCCTCAGCAAGTCGGGTCTGCAGACCCGTCTTCTGACGGGGGTGGATCTCGATACGCCCGCTGTGCGGGCCACTCGATCAGCATGGATGCCCTCAGACGGACGAGGTGATCATCACCCGATCAGTGCAACGGGCACCCCGAGGAGCGCGCCCGCGGCGTTTAGACCGAGGCGCGGAGCGCGAGCGCCTCGGACGTGGCGGCGACGGTGCGCTCCGCCGTCTCCGGGGCGTCGTTGAGGGTCGAGCCGTAGCTCGGCACGAGCGAGCGGATCCGCGGCTCCCAGGCCTTCATCCGGTCGGGGAAGCAGCGCTTGACGATGTCGAGCATGATGGGCACCGCCGTCGAGGCGCCGGGCGAGGCGCCGAGCAGGCCGGCGATCGTGCCGTCGGCGCCGGTGATGACCTCGGTGCCGAACTGCAGCACGCCGCCCTTCTTCTCGTCCTTCTTCATCACCTGGACGCGCTGGCCGGCGGTGATCAGGTACCAGTCCTCGGAGCGGGCGGTGGGCAGGAACTCCCGCAGCGCCTTCATCTTCTTGTCGCGGCCGGCCAGCACCTCGCCGAGCAGGTACTTCATCAGGTCGAGGTTGTCGCGGGCGACGGCGAGCATCGGGCCGATGTTGTGCGGGCGGATCGACAGCGGCAGGTCGAGCCAGGAGCCGCGCTTGAGGAACTTGGGGGTGAAGCCGGCGTACGGGCCGAACAGCAGCGACGCCTGGCCGTCCACGACGCGGGTGTCGAGGTGCGGGACCGACATCGGCGGGGCACCCACGGCGGCCTTGCCGTAGACCTTCGCCTGGTGCCGGGCGACGATCGCCGGGTTGTCGGTCCGGAGGAACTGCCCCGAGATCGGGAAGCCGCCGAAGCCCTTGATCTCGGGGATGCCGGACTTCTGCAGCAGGTGCAGCGCCCCGCCACCGGCGCCGACGAAGACGAAGCGGGCGACGACCTTCTTGGGCGTGCCGCCGACCTTCTGCTTGAGGTCCAGGCGCCAGGTGCCGTCCTTCTGCCGGGTGATGCCGGTGACCTCGTGGCCGGTGTCGAGCGTGCCGCCGTGCGCGACGACGTGGTCGAAGAGCTGGTGGGTGAGCGCGCCGAAGTCGACGTCGGTGCCGGCCGGGATGCGCGTCGCGGCGTAGGGTCCACCGCCGGCGGGGCGCTGCTCCATCAGCAGCGGCGCCCACTCGTGGATGGTCTTCGTGCTCTCGGTGAACTCCATGCCGGCGAAGAGCGGCTGGTCCTTCAGCGCCTCGTAGCGCTTCCGGAGGTACTCGACGTTGGCCTCGCCGTGCACGAAGGTCATGTGCGGAGCGGAGTTGATGAAGCTCGAGGGCTCGCGGATGTCACCGGCCTCGACCAGGCTCGACCAGAACTGGCGCGAGATCTGGAACTGCTCGTTGATCTGGATGGCCTTGGCGGGGTCGACGGAGCCGTCGGCCGCCTCGGGCATGTAGTTCAGCTCGCAGAGGGCGGCGTGGCCCGTGCCCGCGTTGTTCCAGGGGTTCGACGACTCCTGCGCCACGTCGCCGAGGCGCTCGTAGGCGGCGATGGTCCAGTCGGGCTGGAGCTTGGTGAGGAGTGCACCGAGGGTGGCACTCATGATGCCCCCACCGATGAGGGCGACGTCGACCGGTTCCGAGGAGTTCACGAGAGTCGAGTTTACCGTCGGCCGCCGGGCGGCAGGCGGGCCGGGGGGTCGCTCGCCCATCAAATTGACGGCTTTTCCCGTCGGCGAGCGGCGGTGGCGGCCGCTGCTCGGACACGGGGGCCTCGATACGCCGCTGCGCGGCTACTCGACCAGCATGCAACCGCCGCGGCGCGCAGGCGCGCGCACCATGCTGATCGAGCAGCCCTCGCAGAGGGCGTATCGAGATCCGCCGGGTCAGGCGACGGGCTGCTTGGCCGCGATCAGCTCGGCGATCTGAACGGCGTTGAGGGCCGCGCCCTTGCGGAGGTTGTCATTGCTGATGAAGAGGGCGAGGCCACGGCCCTCGGGGGCTCCCTCGTCGGCGCGGATGCGGCCGACGTAGCTCGGGTCGCTGCCGGCGGCCTCGAGCGGCGTCGGCACCTCGCGCAGCGCGACACCGGGGGCGTCGGCGAGCAGCTCGCGGGCGCGCTCGGGGCTGAGCGGCGCGGAGAACTCGACGTTGACCGAGAGCGAGTGGCCGGTGAAGACCGGCACGCGCACGCAGGTGCCCGAGACCAGCAAGCCGGGCAGCTCGAGGATCTTGCGGCTCTCGTTGCGGAGCTTCTTCTCCTCGTCGGTCTCGTTCAAGCCGTCCTCGACGAGGCTGCCGGCGAACGGGATGACGTCGAAGGCGATCGGCGCGACGTACTTGTCCGGCGCCGGGAAGGCGACCGCCGAGCCGTCGTGCACGAGGTCGAGCAGGTGCTCGTCGGCGACGGCCGCGCGGACCTGGCCGGCCAGCTCGTTCGCTCCGGCGAGCCCGCTGCCCGAGACGGCCTGGTAGGTGCTGACGATGAGGCGGGTGAGCCCAGCCTCCTGGTCGAGGACCTTGAGGATCGGCATCGCGGCCATCGTGGTGCAGTTCGGGTTCGCGATGATGCCCTTCACGGCCTGCTCGATCGCGTGCGGGTTGACCTCGCTGACGACCAGCGGGACCTCGGAGTCCATCCGCCAGGCGCTGGAGTTGTCGATGACGACGGCGCCCGCGGCGGCGAAGCGCGGTGCCTGCGCGCGCGACCCCGTCGCTCCGGCCGAGAAGAGCGCGATGTCGAGCCCCGAGGGGTCGGCGGTCTCGGTGTCCTCGACCACGATGTCCTGGCCGCGGAACGGCAGGGTCGTGCCGGCCGAGCGGGCGGTCGCGAAGAAGCGGATCGACGCGATCGGGAAGTCGCGCTCCTCGAGGAGGCGGCGCATGACGGTGCCGACCTGGCCGGTGGCGCCGACGACTCCGATGTGGAGGGGGGTGCTGCTCATGCTGGGCTCTTTCGTCCGTGGGCCGCTCGCGGGAGGAGCGGCACGAAGGGGGTGCTGGCGGGAGGGCCGGGGCGGGCTCCCCGGAGACGGTACCGAAAGACGGCGGAGTCGTCGGGGCCGGGAGGTGCGATCGGCGGGATCGCGAGGGCGAACGGCGCTCAGCGACCGGTGCCGGCGTAGACGACGGCCTCGTCCTCGGCGTCGAGGCCGAAGGCGGTGTGCACGACGCGGAGGGCGTCGTTCACCGTGTCGGCGCGGGTCACGACCGAGATGCGGATCTCGCTCGTGGAGATCATCTCGATGTTGATCCCCGCCTCGTAGAGCGAGCGGAACAGCTTGGCCGAGACACCCGCGTTGGTGCGCATGCCGGCACCGACGAGGGCGAGCTTGGCGATCTGGTCGTCGTACTGGAGCGACTCGAAGCCGACCTCGTCCTTCTCGGCGTTGAGCGCCGTGAGGACGGTCTGGCCGTCGGCCTTGGGCAGGGTGAAGGAGATGTCGGTGCGACCGGTCGCGGCGGCGGAGACGTTCTGCACGATCATGTCGATGTTCGAGCCGGTCTTCGCGACGATCGTGAAGATCTGCGCGGCCTTGCCCGGGATGTCGGGCACGCCGACCACGGTGATCTTGGCCTCGTTGAGATCGGCGGCGACTCCGGCGATGATCGGCTCTTCCACGGGCTGTCCATTCTTCTCGGTGCTTCCGGGGGCGTCCTCGCCGGGCACGGCGTTGTAGACGATGGTGCCCTCGTTGGGGCTGAACGACGAGCGCACGTGCAGGGTGACGCCGTGGCGGCGGGCGAACTCGACGGCGCGGATGTGCAGGACCTTCGCGCCGGCGGCGGCGAGCTCGAGCATCTCCTCGCTGGAGATGCGGTCGAGCTTGCGGGCCTTCTTGACCACCCGCGGGTCGGCGGTGAAGACGCCGTCGACATCGGTGTAGATCTCGCAGGTGTCGGCGCCGAGGCCCGCGGCGAGCGCGACGGCGGTGGTGTCCGAGCCGCCGCGGCCGAGGGTGGTGATGTCCTTGGTGTCGCGGTTGAAGCCCTGGAAGCCGGCGACGATGACGACCGCGTTCTCGTCGAGCGCGGCGCGCAGGCGGACCGGGGTGATGTCGACGATGCGGGCGGCGCCGTGCTGAGCGTCGGTGATCATGCCGGCCTGGCTGCCGGTGAAGGAGCGGGCGTCGTAGCCCATGCTCTTGATCGCCATGGCGAGCAGCGCCATCGAGATCCGCTCGCCGGAGGAGAGCAGCATGTCGAGCTCGCGCGGCGCGGGGATCGGCGTGACCTGGTGCGCCAGCTCGAGCAGGTCGTCGGTGGTGTCGCCCATCGCGGAGACGGCGACGACCACGTCGTTGCCCGCCTGCTTCGTCGCGACGATGCGCTTCGCGACCCGCTTGATGCTCTCCGCGTCGGCGACGGAGGACCCGCCGAACTTCTGGACGATCAGGCTCACGCGCTACTCCCGGGTCAGTGGCTCGGGCCGTGGCGACCCGACGCAGGAGTCTACCGGCGGGCGCATGCGCGAGGGGTCATGTTGCGGCGGCGCCTGTGCGGGTGTCCTCCGGGTCCTTCGTGGCGCGCCCGGCACGCGGAACCGGCTCCGGCACGCGGGAACGGGCGGATTCGACGAGCCGGGGGTGGTTCCGCGAGCCGGAGGCCCGATCCTGGGACGTCCGGCACGCGAAAACGGGCCCGGCACGCCAGGACGGACCGGAACCACGAGCCGGAGGTGGATCCACGAGCCGGAGGTCCGATCCGGAGGCGTCCGGCACGCGGAAACAGGCCCGGCACGCCGGAACCGACCGAAACCACGAGCCGGGGGTAATCCGCGAGCCGGAGGTCCGATCCGGGGACGCCCGGCACGCGGAAACAGGCCCGGCATGCCGGAACCGACCGAAACCACGAGCCGGAGGTGAATCCACGAGCCGGAGGCCCGCTCCGGAGACGTCCGGCACGCGGAAACAGGCCCGGCACGCCGGAACCGACCGGAACCACGAGCCGGAGGTGAATCCACGAGCCGGAGGCCCGATCCGGGGACGTCCGACACGCGAAAAAGGGCCCGGCACACCGGAACCGACCGGAACCACGAGCCGGAGGTGAATCCGCGAGCCGGAGGTCCGCTCCGGAGACGTCCGGCACGCGGAAACAGGCCCTGCACGCCGGAACCGACCGGAACCACGAGCCGGGGGTGATTTGGCGAGCCGGAGGTCCGCTCCGGGGACGTCCGGCACGCGGAAACAGGCCCGGCACGCCGGAACCGACCGGAACCACGAGCCGGAGGTGGATCCACGAGCCGGAGGTGGGTGAAGGCGGAGCGGGTGCGACCGGGTCAGTTCTCGACGAGGCGGCGGCCCTCGAAGGCGCGGCCGAGGGTGATCTCGTCGGCGTACTCCAGGTCGCCGCCGACGGGGAGGCCGGAGGCGAGGCGGGTGATGCGGATGCCGAGGGTGCTGAGCATGCGGGAGAGGTAGGTCGCGGTGGCCTCGCCCTCGAGGTTGGGGTCGGTCGCGATGATGACCTCCTGCACCTCGCCGTCGGCCAGGCGCTGCAGCAGCTGGCGGATCCGGAGCTGGTCGGGGCCGATGCCGTCGATCGGGCTGATCGCGCCGCCGAGCACGTGGTACAGACCGCGGAACTCGCGGGTGCGCTCGATGGCGGGGACGTCCTTCGCCTCCTCGACCACGCAGATGACGGCGCGGCTGCGGCGCGGGTCGCGGCAGATGCCGCAGGTGGCCTCCTCCGCGACGTTGCCGCAGATGTCGCAGAAGTGCACGCGGTTGCGCAGCTCCAGCAGGATCTCGGCGAGACGCGTGACGTCGAAGGTCTCGGTCTGCAGGATGTGGAACGCGATGCGCTGGGCCGACTTCGGGCCGATGCCGGGGAGCCGGCCGAGCTCGTCGATCAGCTCCTGGACGATGCCTTCGTACATGCGGGCGCCTCCTCTCGGGATGCGGATTCAGTGGTGAGGAGAGCGGGAGCGAGGAGCGCGGCGAGGGTCATGCGCCGGTCACCCGCGGACCGCGCGGGACGTGCGGCTGCTCCTCGATGAACTGGGCGCCGAGGATCTCGCGCACCACCGCCTCGCCGTAGCGCTGGCGGCCGTCGGCCGTGGCCGAGCGGGTGGTGCGGGTCACCGGGCGGGGCGCCGGCTCGGGCCGCTCGCGGGCACGGACGGGCGCGGGAGCGGCGGGCGCCGGGGGCGCGGACGGCTCGCCGGGGGGCGCGACGGTCGCCCAGGAGTCGGGCATCGGCGGCTCGACCGGCGGCATGTCCTCCTCGGGCGGCTCCTCGTCGAACGGCGGCTCGTCGTCCGAGGGGCCGGCCGACGCGGCGGCCGGGCGGACCGGGGGCTCCTCCGCGGGGACGACCGGGGCGGAGCGCGGCGACGGGGCGAGGACCGGCACGTCGGTCGGCTCGGGAGCGACGACCGTCTCGATCGCGGGCTCGGCGGCGACCTCGGCGGGGGCCGGGTCGGCCGGGATGGCGACCGTCGCCCACTCGTCGGGGTCGCTGGGGGCGGTCGATGCCGCGGGCTGCTGCGCGGCGGACTGCTCGACGGCGGGCGTCGGGGTCGCCTCGACGGCGGCGCGCTCGGCCTCGGGCGCGGTCGCGCGGGGCTCGACGCGGGCGATGTACTTGACCCGGAGGCCGAGGACCTGCTGGATCGCCTGGCGCAGGTGCTCGCTGACGCCGGGCTGACCGGCGCTGCCGGCCATCTTGAACGAGTCGACGTCGTTCTGGCTCGGGAAGGAGAGGGTGAGGACGTCGTCCTTCAGCGCCCGCACCTGTGCGGTGTAGGCGACGAGCCAGGCCGTCATCCGAGCCTTCTGCACGACCTCGAGGATCTCGGGCCAGCTGTCCTTCATCCGCTGCAGGGTGACGCCGCCGGGCTCGTCCGCCGCGGAGGGGTGGGGCGCCGGAGCGGGCGCGGCCGGGCTCGGAGTCGCGGCGTCGGCGGGAGTCGAGTCGGCCGGAGTCGAGTCGGCGGCGGCACCCGGGACGGCGTCGGGCGCGGATGACGGCGAAGCCGCGCCGGAGCCTGCATCGGCCGACGCCGCGGAGACGACCGGGGTCTCGACGCGCGGGGCCGCCGCGATCGACTCCGGCACCGACTCCGGCGTCGCGGCGTGCGAGGGGAGGTGCGGCTCGGGCATGCGCGACTCGGGTGCGCGGGTCTCGGGTGCGCGGGAGGAAGCGGCACGAGACTCGGGCGCGCGCGACTCCGGGGCACGCGGGTCGGCGGACGGCCGCATCGGCGCCGGGGCGGCCTGCGACGGCGCCGGCACCACGACGGACGCCGGGGCGGCCGCCGCGCCGGAGCCGTGCACCAGCGTGCGCGCGATCATCAGTTCGAGGTGCAGCCGCGGCGAGGTCGCGCCCGTCATCTCGGTGAGCGCGTCGTTGACGATGTCGGCGATGCGGGAGAGCTCGCCGAGGCCGAGCGCGCGCGACTGGCCGGCCATCCGGTCGAGCTCGTCCTGGGACACGCCGCGCAGGACCGCGGAGGCCGCGCCTCCGGTGGCGGCGACGACGATGAGGTCGCGGAGCTTCTCGAGCAGGTCCTCGACGAAGCGGCGCGGGTCCTGGCCGGTCTGGATGACCCGGTCGACGGCGCCGAACGCCTCGGCGGAGTCGTGCTCGGCGAGCGCGTCGACGACCTCGTCGAGCAGGGCGCCGTGGGTGTAGCCGAGCAGGGCGACCGCGCGCTCGTACTCGACCGTCTCGTCCTCGGAGCCGGCCATCAGCTGGTCGAGGAGGGAGAGGGTGTCGCGGACCGAGCCGCCGCCGGCGCGGACGACCAGCGGGAGCACGCCCGCGGCGACACTCACCTTCTCGCGCTCGCACAGCTCCTGCGTGTAGTCGAGCATCTGCGCGGGCGGGACGAGCCGGAACGGGTAGTGGTGCGTGCGCGAGCGGATCGTGCCGATGACCTTGTCCGGCTCGGTCGTCGCGAAGATGAACTTCACGTGCTCCGGCGGCTCCTCGACGATCTTGAGCAGCGCGTTGAAGCCCTGCGGCGTCACCATGTGCGCCTCGTCGAGGATGAAGATCTTGAAGCGGTCGCGAGCCGGGGCGAAGATCGCCCGCTCGCGCAGGTCGCGCGCGTCGTCGACGCCGTTGTGGCTCGCGGCGTCGATCTCGACCACGTCGAGCGAGCCCTGGCCGTCGCGGCTGAGCTCGACGCAGCTGTCGCAGACGCCGCACGGGGTGTCCGTCGGGCCCTGGGCGCAGTTGAGGCAGCGGGCGAGGATGCGCGCCGAGGTGGTCTTGCCGCAGCCGCGCGGACCGCTGAAGAGGTAGGCGTGATTGACGCGGTTGGTGCGCAGCGCCGTCATGAGCGGATCGGTCACCTGGGACTGGCCGATCATCTCGGCGAACGTCTCCGGCCGGTACCGGCGATACAGGGCTGCTACCACCCGACAAGAGTAGCCGCGACCTCCGACACCGGACGCGGGTCGCCGGAGCCGCCGCCTCCCGTAGCCTCGAGGCCGTGACCGGCCGCCCCAGCACTCCCCCGTTCGACGCCGTCGTCCTCGCCGGCGGACGCGGCGAGCGCCTCGGCGGCGCAGCCAAGCCGCTGCTCGAGCACGACGGCTCGACGCTGCTCGCGCACGCGCTGAGCGCTGTCGCCGGCGCCCGGCGCGTCGTGGTCGCCGGACCGGAGGAGCTCCGGGGCGCAGTCGGAGCGGCGCTCCTCGTCCAGGAGGAGCCGTCGTTCGGCGGACCGGTCGCCGGTCTCGCGGCGGCGCTGCCCCTGCTCGCGCGGGACGACGCGGCCGGCTGGATCGCCGTCCTCGCGGCCGACCTCGTCGATCCCGCTCCGGCACTCGATCGGCTGCTGGCCGCCGCCGCCGCGGATCCGGCGGCCGACGCCCTGCTCGCCGTCGATGGGGACGGCCGCGCGCAGCTCCTCCTCGGCCTGCACCGCCGAGCCGCTCTGACGGCCGCCGTGACGCGGCTCCCCGCAGTCGACGGCGCCTCCGTCCGCGCGCTCCTGGCGGGGCCGGCCGTGCGGCTCGTCGAGGTGCCGGCCGGCTCGACCGCGGACGTCGACGACCGCGCCGACGCCCTCCGGCACGGCATCGCCGTGCCGGAGGGCGTGCCGGGCGCAGAATCCGAACCGGGCGCAGACTGAACGCGTGACCCACGACACGAACGCGACCCCTTCCTCCGCCCCGGACGCCCGCGAGGACACCGCCGCACTGCTCGCCGCCTGGTGGGACGAGCTGACCGCCGCCCTCGGTCTCGCCGACGTGCCGATCGAGCGCGACGCCCTGCTCTCGCTCGCGGGCGACGCGGCGCACGGCGTGGTGCGGCCCGCCGCTCCGCTGACGACGTTCCTCGCCGGCTACGCCGCGGGCCTGCAGGGCGGCGACCGGGAGGCGCTCGACGCGGCGGTGCGGACGTCGCTCGAGGCCATTCGCATGCGAACGCACGAATCCTGAGACGCTACTCCCTCCCCCTCGATCCGGCACCAGGCTTCGGGCGTACGTTTCGCTCGAGCCTCGACGCCGAGGCCCTCCTCCGGACGATCTCGGCGCGGCTCCCGCGGGCGCTCACGCACCGCGGTCGCATCCCGTGAAGGAGAACCGCATGTCAGGCAACAGAGCAGTCGCCTACAAGAGCCCCGGCGTCGTCGAGGTCATCGACATCGACTACCCGACCTTCGAGCTGAAGGACGGACCGGGCGTGAACCCGGCGAACATCGGCAGGAAGCTGCCGCACGGCGCCATCCTCCGCACCGTCTCGACCAACATCTGCGGCTCCGACCAGCACATGGTCCGCGGGCGAACCACCGCTCCCGCCGACCTCGTCCTCGGGCACGAGATCACGGGCGAGGTCGTCGAGGTCGGGCCGGACGTCGAGTTCGTCAAGGTCGGCGACATCGTCTCCGTGCCGTTCAACATCGCCTGCGGCCGCTGTCGCAACTGCAAGGAGCGCAAGACCGGCATCTGCCTGAACGTGAACCCGGACCGCCCGGGCAGCGCCTACGGCTACGTCGACATGGGCGGCTGGGTCGGCGGCCAGGCCGAGTACGTGATGGTCCCCTACGCGGACTGGAACCTGCTCGTCTTCCCCGACCGCGACCAGGCGCTCGAGAAGATCCTCGACCTCACGATGCTCTCCGACATCTTCCCGACCGGCTTCCACGGCGCGGTCACCGCGGGCGTCGGCGTCGGCTCGACCGTCTACGTCGCCGGAGCGGGCCCGGTCGGGCTCGCCGCGGCGGTCGGCGCTCAGCTGCTCGGCGCGGCCGTCGTGATCGTCGCGGACCTCAACGAGGAGCGGCTCGCGCAGGCCCGCTCGTTCGGCTGCGAGACCGTCGACGTCTCCAAGGGCGACCCGGCCGGGCAGATCGAGCAGATCCTCGGCGTGCCGGAGGTCGACTGCGGCGTGGACGCCGTGGGCTTCGAGGCGCACGGCAACGGCGCCGATTCGGGCACCGAGGCGCCGGCCACGGTGCTGAACTCGCTGATGTCGATCACCGCGGCGGGCGGCGCCCTCGGCATCCCGGGGCTCTACGTCACCGGCGATCCGGGCGGAGTCGACGAGGCCGCGCAGGAGGGCTCGCTCTCGATCCGCCTCGGGCTGGGCTGGGCGAAGTCGCTGTCCTTCACGACCGGCCAGTGCCCGGTGATGAAGTACAACCGCTCGCTGATGATGGCGATCCTGCACGACAAGGTGCAGATCGCGAAGGCGGTGCAAGCCACGGCCATCTCGCTGGACGAGGCGCCGCAGGGCTACGCCGACTTCGACAAGGGCGCCGCGAAGAAGTTCGTGCTGAACCCGAACGGGTACCTCGGCTGAGCCCGTGACCGCGACGGCGCCGGGTCCGCGGATCCGGTGCCGTCGCCGGCCCACCGCGGGCGCGACCAGAATGGACGGATGAGCGACATCGACTGGGACGGCGCTCGCGCGCGGATCGCCGCGGCGACCGCTCCCGGGCCGCTCGCGACGGTCCCGCTGCTCGAGGCGGAGGGCTGCGTCACGTCCGGCTCCGTGCTCGCACCGCGACCGCTCCCCCACTACGACTCCTCGGCGATGGACGGCTGGGCCGTCCGCGGAGCGTCGCCCTGGCGCCTCGGACCGGGCAGCGCCGAGCCGATCGTCACCGGCGGGGTCGTGCCGGAGTGGTGCGAGAGCGTCCTTCCGAGCGAACGCGGCCGGGTGACCGGCGACGTGCTCTCCTCGGAGCACCCGGTGCCGCTCGGACGGCACATCCGCAGCGCGGGCGACGAGGCTCCGGCGGGCACCGCGCTCGTCGACTCCGGCGTGCGGCTGCGGTCGGCGCACCTCGCGCTGCTCGCGATCGCGGGCTTCGACGAGCTCGTCGTGCGGCGGCCGGTGACGGTCGATCTGCTCTTCACCGGGGACGAGGTCGACACCGCGGGGATGCCGGGGGCCGGCCGCGTCCGGGACGCGTTCACGCCGCTGCTGCCGCCGCTCGTCGCGCGCGGCGGGGGTGCGGTGGGATCGGTGCGGCGGCTCGGCGACGACGACGAGGCGATCGCCGCAGCGCTGCTCGCGAGCACGGCTCCGCTGCAGATCACGACGGGCGGGACCGGGCGGTCGCGGGTGGACGCGGTGCGGCGGGCGCTCCGGATCGCGGGAGCGACCCTCGTCGTCGACGGGGTCGCGATGCGGCCGGGGCACCCGACTCTGATCGCGTCGCTGCCCGGCGGGGCCGTCGTGCTGGCGCTGCCCGGCAATCCGCTCGCGGCGTTCCTCGCGGCACTGTCGTTCCTGCCGCCGGCGCTGGAGGCGGCGACCGGGGCTGCCGCGACGGTGCTGCGTCAGGGCGTGCTGGGCGAGCCGCTCGGCCGCGACGGGTCGACCGTGCTCGTGCCTGTTGTCGAGGCGGACGGTGCCTGGCGGGCGGTGCACGGGATCCGCTCGCACATGCTCTCGGGGCTGACGGTGGCGGAGGCGGTCGCCGTCGTTCCGGCGGGCGGCGCCGACGCGGGTGAGAGGGTGCGGCTGCTGCGGCTGCCGTGGTGAGCGCGGGCGGGCTCCGACGACCCGAGGGCTGACGGTGGCGGGTCTCGATACGCCGCTGCGCGGCTACTCGACCAGCATGCAGCGCAGCCGCTCGCGCAGCAGGAGCGGCCGGCCACTCAGGCGGCCGGCTCCAGGCGGACGACGACGGACTTCGAGGTGGGGGTGCCGCTGACGGCCGCGGTGGAGTCGAGCGGGACGAGCACGTTCGTCTCGGGGTAGTAGGCGGCGACGCAGCCGCGCGGGGTGTCGTAGGCGACGACGCGGAACGACGGGGCGCGGCGCTCGAGGCCGTCCTCCCACTCCGAGACCAGGTCGACCATCGCGCCGTCGGCGAGGCCCTGCTCGGCGATGTCGGCGGCGTGCACGAAGACGACGCGGCGACCGCCGTGGATGCCGCGGTAGCGGTCGTCCTTGCCGTAGATGGTGGTGTTGAACTGGTCGTGCGAGCGCAGCGTCTGCAGCAGCAGCCGCCCCTCCGGGACCTTCGGGTACTGCAGCGGGTTCGCGGTGAAGCGGGCGAGACCGGTCGCCGTGGCGAAGCGGCGCTCGTCGCGCGGCGGGTGGGGCAGGACGAAGCCGCCCGGCTCGTTCACGCGGCGCTCGAAGTCCTCGAAGCCGGGGACGACGGCGGCGATGTGGCGGCGGATCAAGCGGTAGTCCTCGCGCAGCGCCGCCCAGTCGACGACCGGCGTGTTCGGGCGGTCGGCGAGCAGGCGCTCCGCGATGCCGGTGAGGATCGCCACCTCGGACTGCAGGACCGTGCTCGGCGGGGCGAGCCGCCCGCGCGAGGCGTGCACGGCGCTCATCGAGTCCTCGACGGTGACCCGCTGCTCCCCCGTCGCGCGCTTGTCGGAGTCGGTGCGGCCGAGGGTCGGCAGGATCAGCGCACGGCGGCCGGTGACCACGTGCGAGCGGTTGAGCTTGGTCGAGACGTGCACCGTCAGCGCGAGCGAGCGCATCGCGGCCTCGGTCACGGCGGTGTCCGGGGTCGCCCGGGCGAAGTTGCCGCCGAGGCCCATGAAGACGCGGGCCTTCCCGTCGCGCATCGCCCGGATCGCGGCGACCGTGTCGGTGCCGTGCTCGCGCGGCGAGGCGAAGGAGAACTCGCGGTCGAGCGCGTCGTGGAAGGAGTCCGGCATCCGCTCGAAGATCCCCATCGTGCGGTCGCCCTGCACGTTCGAGTGGCCGCGCACCGGGCAGACGCCCGCACCCGGCTTGCCGATGTTGCCGGTCAGCAGCAGGACGTTCACGACGTCCTTGAGGGTCGCGACGGAGTGCGCGTGCTGCGTGAGACCCATCGCCCAGCAGACGATGGTGCCCTCGCTCGCCGCGATCAGCTCGGCGATCTCGCGGATGCGGGCCTCGTCGATCCCGCTCGCCCGCTCGATCTCGGACCACTCGGTGCCGCGGATCTCGTCGAGGTAGCCCTCGAGGCCGTCGGTGCTCTCGGCGATGAAGGCGCGGTCGAAGACCCCGCCGCGCGCCTCCTCCGCGTCGAGGAGCGCCTTGCCGAAGCCCTGGAAGAGCGCCTGGTCGCCGCCCAGCCGCACCTGGAGGAAGTGGTCGGCGAGCGCCGTGCCGCCGCCGATCATGCCGCGCACGGTCTGCGGGTTCTCGAAGCGCAGCAGGCCCGCCTCGGGCAGCGGGTTGATCGCGACGATCGTGCCGCCCGCGCGCTTCGCCCGCTCCAGCGCGGTGAGCATCCGCGGGTGGTTGGTGCCCGGGTTCTGGCCGGCGACGATCAGCAGCGGCGCCCGCTCGACGTCGCGGAGGCTGACCGAGCCCTTGCCGATGCCGATCGTCTCGGTCAGCGCGGACCCGCTGGACTCGTGGCACATGTTCGAGCAGTCCGGCAGGTTGTTGGTGCCGAAGCCGCGCACCAGCAGCTGGTAGACGAACGCGGCCTCGTTGGAGGTGCGGCCCGAGGTGTAGAAGATCGCCTGGTCGGGATCGGCGCAGGCGCGCAGCTCGTCCGCGACGACGTCGAGCGCCTCGTCCCAGCCGACCGGGCGGTAGTGCGTCGCGCCCTCGTCCAGGAGCATCGGCTCCGTGAGGCGGCCCTGCTGGCCGAGCTGGTAGTCGTCCCAGCCCTCGAGCTCGGTCATCGAGTGCGCGGCGAAGAAGTCGGCCGTGACGGTGCGCAGCGTCGCCTCCTCGGCGACCGCCTTCGCGCCGTTCTCGCAGAACTCCGCGACGTGCCGCTTGTCGCCCTCGGGCCAGGCGCAGCCGGGGCAGTCGAAGCCGGTCTTCTGGTTCACCCGGAGGAGCGTCTCGGCGCTGCGCAGCGGACCCATCTGCTTGAGCGAGATCTGCAGCGCATGCGCGACGCCGGGGATGCCGACGGCCCGCCTCTTCGGGGCGCCGACCGTGACGGCGCTCTCGTCGATCGGCTTCTCGCGGGCTTCGGCGTCATCGACCATTCCTGCATCGTACGTCGGGGAGCGGGTGGGAGGATGAGCGCCTGCCGTCCGGGCTCTCAGGTCGCGGGGCGGTGCGCCGCCGCGTCGAGGAGGACCCCATGAGCCGTGCCATCGCCCGGACCCGTCTGATCGCGGTCCGCGCCGGGGAGCCGACCCGCCGCCGCGAGGACGTGCTCGCCGTCGAGGAGCCGCTCGAGATCCGGGTGGGCGGCCGGCGGTTCAGCGTCACCATGCGCACGCCCGGGGAGGACTTCGACCTGGTCGCCGGGTTCCTGGTGTCCGAGGGGGTGCTCACCTCGAGCGAGCAGCTCGCCGCGATGCGGTACTGCGCGAGCGGCGCGGGGCCGAGCGAGAACACCTACAACGTGATCGACGCGACCGTGCGCGGGGGCCGCGCGGAGATCCTGCTCGACCGCGAGCGCTCGGTCTACACGTCGAGCTCGTGCGGGGTGTGCGGGCTGGCGTCGCTCGAGGCCGTCGCGACGGAGTCGGCGTGGAGCGTGGCGGAGGATCCGCTGCGGGTCTCGACCGAGCTGCTCGTGTCGCTGCCGGACCGGCTGCGGGAGGCGCAGGCGGTGTTCGAGCGGACCGGCGGCCTGCACGCGGCCGGGCTGTTCGACGCGGACGGAATGCCGCTGGTGCTGCGGGAGGACGTGGGGCGGCACAACGCGGTCGACAAGGTCGTCGGCTGGGGCCTGCGCGAGGGCCGGCTGCCGTTGCGCGGCACGCTGCTGCAGGTGTCGGGCCGCGCCTCGTTCGAGCTCGTCCAGAAGGCCGTGATGGCGGGCGTGCCCCTCCTCGCGGCGGTCGGCGCCCCGTCCTCGCTCGCCGTCGACCTCGCCCGCGATTCGGGTCTCACCCTCATCGGCTTCAGCCGCGGCGCGGGCTTCAACGTCTACGCGGGCGACGCCCGCCTCGCCGCAGACTGACGCCGGGTCTCGATACGCCGCGTCCCGCGGCTCCTCGACCAGCATGCAGGGGCAGCGACCGCGGAAGGCAGCAGCTCGCGCGCAGCGCGGCCCCACCGCTGCTCGCACGTTCACCAGCGACGTCGCCAGAAGCAGCTCGCGCGTCAGCGCGGCCCTTCCACTGCTCGCACGTTGACCGTCGCCGGAAGCAGCCCGCGCGATAGCGCGGCCCCACCGCTGCTCAGGTGACCACCGAGGACGTCGGCCGCACCGGGCTTGCACGGGCAGGGCAGAGGGCCCGACCCGGAATCGCGTGCCAGCGATTCAGGGCAGCCCGACGCGACCCGCTCCACAGAACGCTCCCACCTGTGCAAGCCGACCGCGAGTCGTCTAGCAGCGAAGCTGCTAGACGACGGACAAGGACTGCCGAGCGATCTCCAGCTCCTCGTTCGTGGGGATGACGAGGACGGCGACGCGGGAGTCGTCGGTGGAGATGCGGCGGGGGCCGCGGTCGCGGGCGGTGTTGCGCTCGGGGTCGAGCTCGATGCCGAGGCCCTCGAGGCCGCGGAGGGCGCCGGCGCGGACGGCGGGGACGTTCTCGCCGACTCCGGCGGTGAAGACGATCGCGTCGACCCGGCCCAGCTGGGCGTAGTAGGCGCCGACGTAGTGGCGGAGGCGGTGGTAGTAGACCTCGAGCGCGGCGATCGCGGTCTCGTCGCCGGCTTCGGCCGCGTCCTGCACGTCGCGCATGTCGCCGCGGCCGGAGAGGCCGAGGAGTCCGCTGCGGCGGTTGAGCACGGTGTCGAGCTCGTCGGTGGAGAGGCCGGCCTTGCGGGCGAGGTGGAAGACGACGGCGGGGTCGAGGTCGCCGGAGCGGGTGCCCATCACGAGGCCCTCGAGCGGGGTCATGCCCATCGAGGTCTCGACGGAGGCGCCGCCGTCGATCGCGCAGGCGGAGGCGCCGTTGCCGAGGTGCAGGACGATCGTCTTGAGGTCGGAGCGGCGGCGGCCGAGGAACGCGGCGGCCGCCTCGGAGACGAACTTGTGCGAGGTGCCGTGGAAGCCGTAGCGGCGGATGCGGTGCTTGTCGGCGAGCTCGGCGGGGATCGCGTAGGTGGAGGCCGCCGCGGGGATGGTGTGGTGGAACGCGGTGTCGAAGACGGCGACGTGCGGGACGTCCGGGAACGCCTTCTGCGCGGCCTCGATGCCCTCGAGGTTGGCGGGGTTGTGCAGAGGGGCGAGGTCGCTGAGGTCCTCGATGTTGATCTTGACGAGGTCGGTGACGACGGTCGGCTCGTAGAAGCGCTTGCCGCCGTGCACGACGCGGTGGCCGACGGCGATCGGCGGGAACTCGTCGAGGCTCGGGCCGTGCTCGGCGAAGGCGCGGATCATCGCGTCGAAGCCGGCCGTGTGGTCCGGGATCGGCGTCTCGAACTCGACCGTGTCGCCGTCGTGGCTGTGCTTGGTGCGGCCGGTCTCCTCGCCGATCCGCTCGACGAGGCCGCTGGCGAGCGTCTCCTCCGTCGTCATCTCGATGAGCTGGTACTTGAAGGACGACGAGCCGCTGTTGACGACGAGGACGACGGACACGGTGGGACTCCTGGGGGTTCGGGGTCGGACGGGGCGCTCGGGCGGGTGGCCCTCAGCGCACGACGGGGATGGCGGAGGTCGGCGGGACGATGGCCTGGGTCGCCGCCTGGATCGCGGTGATCGCGACGGTGTTGACGATGTCCTGCACGAGGGCGCCGCGGGAGAGGTCGTTGACCGGCTTCCGCAGGCCCTGCAGGACCGGCCCGATCGCGACGGCGCCGGCCGAGCGCTGCACGGCCTTGTAGGTGTTGTTGCCCGTGTTGAGGTCGGGGAAGATGAACACCGTCGCACGGCCGGCGACCTGCGAGCCGGGCATCTTCGAGGCGGCGACGGCAGCATCCGCGGCGGCGTCGTACTGGATCGGGCCCTCGACCAGCAGGTCGGGGCGGCGCTCGCGGACGAGCGCGGTGGCGGCGCGGACCTTCTCGACGTCGGCGCCCGCTCCGCTCTCGCCGGTGGAGTAGGAGAGCATCGCGATCCGCGGGTCGATGCCGAACTGCTGCGCCGTCTCGGCGGAGGAGATCGCGATGTCGGCCAGCTGCGCCTCGGTCGGGTCGGGGTTCACGGCGCAGTCGCCGTAGACGAGGACGCGGTCGGCCAGCGCCATCAGGAAGACGCTCGAGACGACGGAGACGCCGGGGCTCGTCTTGATGATCTCGAAGCCGGGGCGGATGGTGTGCGCGGTGGTGTGCGCGGCTCCCGAGACCATGCCGTCGGCGAGGCCGAGCTGCACCATCATCGTGCCGAAGTAGGAGACGTCGGTGACGGTGTCGTAGGCGTGGTCGAAGGTGATGCCCTTGTGCGCGCGGATGCGGGCGTACTCCTCGGCGAAGCGGTTGCGGTGCTCCGGGTCGAGGACGCTGAGGACGCGGGCGCCGTCGATGTCCAGGCCCAGGCTCGCGGCGCGGGAGCGGACCTCGACCTCCTCGCCGAGGATCGTGAGGCGGGCGATGCCGCGCTTGAGCACGGTCGCGGCGGCGCGGAGGATGCGGTCGTCGCCGCCCTCGGGCAGCACGATGTGCCGGTCGGCGATGCGGGCGCGCTCGATCAGGCCGTACTCGAACATCAGCGGGGTGACGACCTCGGAGCGGCCGACGTCGAGGAGGGTGAGCAGCTCGACCGGGTCGATCGCCTCGGCGAACAGGGCGAGGGAGGTATCGCGCTTGCGCGGCGAGTCGGCGGCGAGGCGGCCGCGTGCGGCGGTGACGCGCACCGCGGTGTCGTAGGTGCCGAGCTCGGTCATCACGATCGGCAGGCGGTTGTCGACGCCCTCGATGAGGCGCACGATCGGCTCCTGCAGCTCGAAGCCGCCGTTGAGGATGATCGCGGAGACCGTCGGGAAGTTGCCGGAGGCGTGCGCCATGATCACGGCGAGCACGACCTCGGGCCGGTCGCCGGGGACGATGACGACACCGCCCTCCATCAGGCGCGGCAGCACGTTGACCATCGACATGCCGGCGACGACCACGCCGAGGGCCTCGCGGCCGAGCAGCTCCGGGTCGCCCGCGACGAAGACGCCGTCCACGGCGTCGATGATGCGGGAGACACTCGGGGCGACCAGGGACGGGTCCTCGTGGATCGCCCAGACCGGAGCGCCGGAGGGCAGGGCCTCGCGGATCGCGGCGACGGCCTGCTCCGAGGTGCCCGGATCGGCGCGGTTGGCGACGACGCCGATGAGGCTCGCGTGCGCGGTGCGCAGCTCGACCGCGGCGAGCTCGGTGATCTGCCGCATCTCGTCGGGCGTGCGGGCGGGTGCCTGGCCGAGCTGCTCGCTCCGGGACGGGTCGCGCCCGGTGAGGACGAGGAGGACGGGAGCGCCGAGGTTCGCCGCGATGCGCGCGTTGTAGCCGAGCTCCGTCGGGCTGCCGACGTCGGTGTAGTCGGAGCCGAGGATCACGACGGTGTCGCACTGCGCCTCGACGGCCTTGTAGCGCTCGACGATGCGGGAGAGGGCGGCCTCGCCGTCGGCGTGCACGTCCTCGTAGGTGACGCCGATGCAGTCGTCGTAGGCGAGACCCGAGTCGGAGTGGCCGAGCAGCATCTCGAGCACGTAGTCGCGCTCGGAGGTGGAGCGGGCGATCGGGCGGAAGACGCCGACCCGCTGCACCTGACTGCTGAGCAGGTCGAGGACGCCGAGGGCGACCGTGGACTTGCCCGAATGACCTTCGGCGGACGAGATGTAGATGCTCTGAACCATCGGCGCAAGCCTAGCGACGGGCACCCTCCGGAGGCTGGGCGGGTGCCCCGGATGGGAGAGCGTGCAGGAGCCGCGGGCTGTGGAGGAGAGGCGGGCCGACTCAGGCGCCACGGACTCGTGACGTCGCAGCGGGCCCGCAGCATGCAGGGGCCGGGCGCAGGGCGGCGGGGGCCGGTGCGGCGCAGCCATGAGCCTGCGGCGTTCCGGAGCCGGGCGCCCGCAGGGCGGCGGCGCCCCGTGGGCGGCGCACAGGCGCTCGCGCCGCTTAAGAGGAAAGACCCCCCGCGCACCCGCCAGAGCCCGGTTACCCTTGCTGCGTTTCCGCCCTGGGGGAGTTGGCCTGGATGGCGCCACGCGGGGAGCCGGGAGACAGTCTAACCGACGCCGGCGGGGTGCGGGCACGGCCGTCGCGGTGCCGTGGTCAGCGGAGGGCGCCGGCACCGGCTAGTATCGATGAGTCGCGGCCACGGTCGCGCCAGGAGGATTCGCCTAGTGGCCTATGGCGCACGCTTGGAAAGCGTGTTGGGTGCAAGCCCTCGGGGGTTCGAATCCCCCATCCTCCGCCGAACGGCGCCGCACGCTCTCGCCAGCTGCGGCGCCGTTCTCTGCTTGACGGCGCACCGCGCCTCCCCCGCCGAGTCGCCCGAGACGGCTTTCGAGTCGCCCGAGAAGGCTCGTTCCCGGGGTGGAGAACGAGCCTTCTCGGGCGAGTCGGCGCGCTGGTCAGCGGGTGAGGCGCAGGAGCCACTCGTCGAGGAGGGCGGACTCGGCGGCGGTGAGGCCCGCGACGCCGGGCAGCGCGGTGCGCAGGGCGACCGCGTGGGCGGCGAAGGCGCGGGCGGCGGGGTCGGTCGGGCCCGCCTCCGCCGTGGTGATCGCGGCGAGGACGGCCTCGCGGGAGCGGGCGGAGAGCTCGTCGTCCGGCGTGGACGCGAGGGTGAGGGTGCAGCCGAGGGCTGCGGACTGCAGGAGGCGCGCGGCGTGCTCGACCTCGACGGTCAGGCGGCCGGCCTCGGCGACGGCGCGGACCTGGGCGGCGAGGACGCCGCGGGCGAGGCGGGCCGCCTCGGACTCCTCCCCCGGACGGCCGGTGAACATCAGAGCGTAGAGGTGCGGCTCGGCGAGCCCGAAGGCGATGTGGTGGTCCCAGGCGGCGCGGAGGGCGTCGACGGGGTCGACGGGTGCGTCGACGGCGTCGAACTCGGCCTGGGCGGAGGCGAAGCCCGCGGCGGCGACGGAGTCGAGCAGCCCGCGGAGGTCGCCGAAGGTGCGGTAGATGGTGGGCGCCTGGACGCCGGCCGCCGAGCTGATCGCCCGGGTCGAGACGGCGTCGCGGCCGCCCTCCGCGAGCAGCGCCGCCGTCGCGCTGAGGATGCGGTCGCGGGTCGTCGGGCTCTCGGTCACGAGTAACGACGCTAACACGGCGGCGTTAGCGCTCGTGCACGGGGAGCGCTGGTGACGTGGATCTCGATACGCCCGCGGCGCGGGCTACTCGATCAGCATGGGCTTCCGCGGCGCGGGCTCATCGATCAGCGAAGGCGAGTGCGCGATCAGCGCTCCATGCTGGTCGAGTAGGCGCTCGCAGGGCGACGTATCGAGACCCGCCCTACTGGCCACGGTGGATCTCGATACGCCCACTGCGCGGGCTACTCGATCAGCATGGACTTCCGCGGCGCGGTTACTCGATCAGCATGAAGGGGGCGCGCGCCGCCATATCAGCAGTCGCCGCGGGCGCTGACGGGGTGAGCTGCAAGGCGGAGGAGGAAGCGATACCGGCGGTATCGCGCCCGACGACAACGCCGCAGATCGCCCCGTCAGCGCCCGCGGGCCGCGGGCGCTGACGCCGCCGGCTGCAAGGCGGAGGAAGGAGCGATACCGGCGGTATCGCGACTGACGACAACGCCGCAGACGGTGGTGTCAGCGGCCGCGGCGGGCCGTGCCGAAGATGCCTCGGACGACCTCGCGCAACAAGGTCTTCCCGACCGAGGAGCCGAGGACCTCCTCGACGACGGTCTTGTCGCGGCGGGTGGAGCGGGAGCGGGTGGTGGGCGCGGTGCGGCGGCGGGAGCGCTCGGCGGCCTGGTCGGCGCGGCGCTCGGCGGCGGCGCGGTCCTTGGCGCGCTGGGCGGCGGCGCGGGCGTCCTCCTTGGCGCGGCGGGCGTCGTCGGCGGCCTGCTCCTTGGCGCTGCGGGCGGCCTCGGCGGCCTGCTCCTTCGCGCGGCGGGCGTCCTCCTCCGCCTGCTCCTCGGCGGCGGCGCGGGCCTCCTCGGCGTCGGCGGCCGCGTCGAGGCGGCGGGTGAGGATCTCGCGGGCGGAGTCGCGGTCGAGCGGGGTGCCGTAGCGGGCGAGCAGCGGGGAGCGCTGGACGCTCGCCTCCCGCTCGGCCTCGGGGGTCGGCGCCATCGAGCCGCGCGGTGCCCGGAGGCGGGTCCAGGCGACCGGGGTCGGCGCGCCGCGCTCGTTCATCACCGTGACGATCGCCTCGCCGATCGGGAGCGCCTGCAGCACCTCGCCGAGGTCGTAGTCGCTCTCGGGGTAGGTCGAGACGGTGGCGCGCAGGGCCTTCGCGTCGTCGGGGGTGTGCGCGCGCAGCTGGTGCTGGATCCGCGAGCCGAGCTGCGCGAGCACGTCGCTCGGCACGTCCTTCGGGGTCTGCGTCACGAAGACGATGCCGACGCCCTTCGAGCGGATCAGCCGCACGGTCTGCGTGATGGCGGCGAGGAAGTCCTTCGACGCGTCGCGGAAGAGCAGGTGCGCCTCGTCGAAGAAGAAGACTAGCTTGGGCCGGTCGAGGTCACCGACCTCGGGCAGGTCGTTGAAGAGGTCGGCGAGCAGCCACATCAGGAACGTGGAGAACAGCGCGGGCTTGTCCGCGACTCCGGGGACCTCGAGCAGGCTGACCACGCCGCGGCCGTCGGGCGCGAGGCGGAGGAACTCGGCGGTGTCGATCTCGGGCTCGCCGAAGAAGACGTCGGCGCCCTGGTCGGCGAAGGCGATCAGCTCGCGCAGGATGACGCCGGCGGTGGCCTTCGAGAGGCCGCCGAGCTCGGCCAGCTCGGCCTTGCCCTCGTCGCCGACGAGGTAGGTGAGCACGGCGCGGAGGTCGGAGAGGTCGACGAGCGGCAGCCCGGCGCTCTCGGCGTAGTGGAAGACCAGGCCGAGGCTCGACTCCTGGGTGTGGTTGAGGCCGAGGACCTTCGCCAGCAGCAGGGCGCCGAAGCCGGTGACCGTCGCGCGGACCGGGACGCCGGTGCCGACGCCGCCGAGCGCGAAGTACTCGGCAGGAGCGGCCTCGGGGGTCCAGTCCTGGCCGATGGTGCGGGTGCGGGCGAGCAGCTTCTCGTCGGGGGTGCCGGGGGTCGCGAGTCCGGAGAGGTCGCCCTTGATGTCGGCGGCGAAGACGGGGACGCCGTGCGCGGAGAGCTGCTCGGCGAGGACCTGGAGCGTCTTGGTCTTGCCGGTGCCGGTCGCGCCGACGACGAGGCCGTGGCGGTTGAGCATCCCGAGCGGGATGCGGACCGGCACGTCGGCGCGGGCGTCGCCGTTGACGAGGGCGCCGATCTCCAGGGCGGGGCCGGTGAAGGCGTAGCCGGCGCGGACGGCGTCGACGGCGGACTCGGCGAGCGGCCCGGGGGTGGGGGCGGCGGACGGTGCGGGTGCGGGTGCCGCGGCAGGCGCGGGCGCCGGGACCGGTGCGGGCACTGCGACGGGGGCAGGCTCCTCCCCCGGCGCGCCGTCGACGAGCCGCACGTCGTCGACGACCGCGGCCGCCTCCTCCGGGCCGGCGACCGCCTCGAGGGCCGCGGCGGCCGCCTCCGCGCGGGCCAAGGCCTCGGCGGCCTCGACCTGCAGTCGTCGGGCGGCCTCGAGGGCCGTGCGTGCGTCGTCCCTCGCCGAGGCGAGCCCGTCGTCGTTGCTCATGGGGTCAGCCTAGGGTCGCGACGGCGCGACATCCCGGCCCGGATCCGCGCCCGGCCCCGCTCAGTCCTCGCGGACGTGCCACGACTGGCCGTAGCCGCCCTCCTCGAGCGGGCGGGCCATCAGCTCGAGGAACGGCTCGGCGTCGAACGCCTCCGGTCCGAGCACGCCGAAGCCGGACCAGGCACCTGTCGCGAGCAGCTCGAGGGCGATCACCGGGTTGAGCGCGGTCTGCCAGACGACGCACTGGGTGCCGTACTCGGCCATCGTCCACTCGTTGTCGCTCACGTGGTAGAGGTACACCTCGCGGTGCGCGCCGTCCTTCGCGCCGGAGACCCAGAGGCCCGCGCAGGTCTTGCCGGTCATCCGCGGGCCGATGCTCGCCGGGTCGGGCAGGCCCGCGGCGACCACGTCGCGCGGCGAGACCAGCACCGGCCCGTCGGCGGAGCGGACCCGGACCGGCTCGGTGCGGTCGAGTCCGAGCAGGTTGAGCGTGCGGAGGACGCCGATGAACTCGGCACCGAGGCCGTACTTGAAGGTGACCCGCTTCGCATCGAGCCAGCGCGGCATCAGCAGCACCTCCTCGTGCTCGACGTTGACGCACTCGACGGGGCCGATCCCCTCGGGGAACTCGAAGACCTCCGGCTCGGAGAACGGCGGCGTCGTGAACCAGCCGCGGTCCTTCTCGAAGATCACCGGCGGGTTCAGGCACTCCTCGATGGTCGTCCAGATCGAGAAGGAGGGCGCGAAGATCTCGGCGCCGGAGTCGTCGCGGACGACGAGGTTCGCGCCGTCGCGGACGCCCAGCTCGTCGATCTCGTCGAAGAGGTGGTCGGCGGCGTAGCGGGCGAAGACGTCGGAGAGACCGGGCTCGACGCCCATGCCGACCAGGGCGAGGCGGCCGGCCGCCTCCCAGGTCGGGGCGGCGGCGAACTGCTCGTCGCCGAGCTTCAGGCCGGTCTTCGCGTGCGGCTCCTCGGGGTGCGGCCGGGAGAGGCTCATCGCCATGTCGACGTAGTCGGCGCCGGCGGCGAGGGCGCCCGCGAAGATCGTCGGCACGAAGGACGGCTCGACCGCGTTCATCACGTGGGTGGCGCCGTGCGCGCGGGCGACGGTCTCGACGTTCTCGGCGTCGGAGGCGTCGATGCGCGCGGCGACGAAGCGGTTCTCGACGCCGTCGTCGCCGTGCCGCTCGAGGATCCAGGCGACGGTGCGCTCGGCCCGGGCGAGCTCGTAGTCGCAGACGATGATCTGCTCGAAGAAGGTGCGGCGGGCGGCGATCTTCGCGAAGGCGTCGCCGACGCCGCCGGCGCCGACCAGGAGGATTCTCATGCAGCCACCGTAGCGACGGAATCACTCGTGATTCAAGGTCCGGACCGCGGGAATCGAGAGTTACAGCGGATTTGCACGACGGAATCCGTCACTCCCGCGCCGTCTCCTCCGCGATCTCGAGGAGGCGGATGAAGCGCGAGAGCCGCTCGAGCGCCGCCATCGAGGTGGGCGGCGACGCGGCGAGCGCCGGCGAGTGCACGAGGTAGGCGGCCCACTTGGCCCGCGAGATCGCGACGTTCAGCCGGTTGGGCAGCAGCAGGAACTCGAGGCCGCGCGGGACGTCGGCGCCGGAGGAGGCGGCGAGCGACACGATCGCGACGACCGCCTCCCGGCCCTGGAAGAGGTCGACCGTGCCGACCAGCGTCTCCTCGAGCCCGGCCGCGTCGAGGGCCTCGCGGAGCAGGGCGCCCTGTGCGTTGTAGGGGGCGACGACGATGACGTCCGCGGCGGTGAGCGCGCGCTCGCCGTGCTCGTCCCGCCAGGCGCGGCCGACCATGGTCAGCGCGATCTCGACGACCCGGCGCGCCTCGTCCGGGGAGGACGTGGTGTCGCCGGCGTGCACGACCGGCACCGCGTGCAGTCCGGGCGCGACGCCGTCGAGCCGGCGCTGCTCCGGGGCGCGGGAGGAGAGTGCGCCCTCGTAGGAGAGCTCGGAGACGGCCGCGGCGAGCGCGGGGTGCATCCGGTAGGTCTGCGCGAGGAAGTAGCCGTAGGCGGGCGGCAGGACGTCGTGGCCGTCGGCGAGCCAGCCCAGCGCCGACTCGTCGACCGGCTCGGGGTGCGAGCCCTGGCTGACCTGCGGGAGCTGCTGCGGGTCGCCGAGGAGGAGCACGCGCTCGGCGGCGATCGCGGAGGCGATGGTCGGCGCGAGCGAGAACTGGCCGGCCTCGTCGATCACCAGCAGGTCGAGCGAGCGGCGCGGGACGCTGCCCGCGTTCGCGAAGGTCCAGGCGGTGCCGCCGACGACGCAGCCGCCGCCCTCGGCGAGCGCCGCGAGGGCGGCGCCGTTCTTCACCGGCGTCCAGGCGACGGCGGCGAGGGCCTCCGCGGAGCTGCCGGCCTTGGGCACCTTCGCGACCCGGGCGCGGTCGACGCCCTTCGCGACGACCGCGGTCAGGACGTTCTCGACGACGGAGTGGGACTGCCCGACGACGCCGACCCGCCAGCCGTGCTCGGTGACGAGCCGGGCGATGACGTGCGAGCCGACGTAGGTCTTGCCGGTGCCGGGCGGGCCCTGGACGGCGAGCGTCGCGCGCTCGAGGCCGAGCAGGGTCTCGACGACGGCGGCGATGACGTCGTCGCCCTCGACCGGCGCGACGACGGCCGGGGGCACGCGCCGGAGCACGTCGAGGGCGGGGTCGGCGAGCAGCGCGGGCAGGGCGTCGAGCACCTGGCCGCCCCACTCCGCGATCGCCTCGGGCTGCGGGGCGGCCCGGGGCGGCGGCGCGGGCGCCAGGGCGATCGGGACGTCGTCGTGCGGGTCCTCCCCCGCACGCAGGCCCTCCTTGAGCAGCAGGACGATCCGCTCGCCGTCGTCGGACGCGGCGAGGATCTCGGCGCGGTCGGAGGCGCCGCGCATCCCCGGACCGGGCGAGGGCGCCCCGGGCGGCGCCGGGGAGTCGTAGACGAGGAACGGCTTCGCGCCGATGCTGAGCCGGCTGCCCGGGGCGAGGCGGCCGAGGATCCGCAGCTCGCGGGAGAGGGTGCGCGCCCGCGCCGGCGTCGACCAGTCGCGGACGACCTCGACCCGCTCGACGACGACCACGTCGCGGGCGTCGGCCCAGTCGTCGAGCGGCTGGCGCAGCCGGTCGAAGTGCTCCTGCCAGAAGGTCTTCGCCTCGCGGCGGTGGTAGTCGATCGCCGCGCCGGCGAGGGCGAGGGCGGTCTGGTCGGGGGTGCGCTCGCGCGGCTCGATCCCCTCGACCTCGGCGAGCAGGGCGACGGCGACCGGGTCGGGCTCGCGCGGGACGGGCAGGTCGATGTCCACGAGCGGGAGCGGCTCCTCCTCGCGGGCGGGGACGAGCGAGTGCAGCCAGTCGCGCAGGCGCAGAGTGGAGCGGCAGTCGTAGGCGTTGTACTCGCCGATCTCGGCGAGACAGCGCTCGCCCTCGCGGCGGTCGGCCTCGGCCCTCTCGGGATCCGCGTCGGCCGACGCGGCCTCCCGATCGGCCGACTGCAGCAGCGCCCGCGCCTCGACGTACTCGGTGATGCTGTCCGCCGCGTTCGTCACTCCCTCGGTGTCGCGCGCCTCCTCGCCCATGTAGAGCGGCTCGAGCTTCTTGATCGAGTAGCTGCGCGAGCCGACGCGCAGCGCCCGGCGGACGACGGGGTAGAGGTCGACGAGGACGCCGTCGCGCAGGAGCGCGTCGACCTCCTCCTCCCCCGTGCCGTGCCGCTGCGCGAGCGAGAGCAGGTGGCTGCGCTCGTAGGAGGCGTAGTGGTAGACGTGCATCCGCGGGAAGCGCGCCCGCCGCTCGCGCAGGAGCGCGAGGAAGTCGACGAGGGCGCGGCGCTCGGCCGCCAGGTCGTGCGCCCAGAACGCGGTGAAGGCCTCGTCCTGGTCGACCATGCCGAAGAGGTAGTCGAGGCCCCACTGGCCGTCCTCCGCGTGCAGCGGGTCGCCCTCGAAGTCGAAGAAGAGATCGCCCGGGTCGGGGGCGGGCAGGGCGGTCAGCACCGAGGCGTCGACGAGCTCGACGACGGGCACGTGGTCGGCCGAGGCCTCGGTGGCGAGCTGCAGGCGGGCCTGGGCACGCAGCGTCTCGGCGGCACCGGCGCTCATCCCGGGAACCGGCCCCTCGCTGACCGCGAGCGCGTCGAGGGTGGTGATGCCGGCGGCGGCGAGCTTCGCGCGCTGGTCGAGGCGCATGCCCGCGACGAGGATCGGGTCCCGGTGGGCCTGCACCTCGGGGGCGCAGAGTCCGCAGCGGCCGCAGGCGGTGAAGCGCGGATCCCCCCAGGCCACCGGCTCGGTCGCGGCGAGGTGCTCCTCCAGAACGGCGCGCAGGCGGGCCCGCTGGACCCGCTGCACGGGGGCGATCATCGCGAGGTCGTGGCTCGTGGTCGTGCCGTCGCCGAGGACCAGGTGGACCTTCTCGCCGACGCGGATCCCCCGCGCCGCCATCTGCTCCGCGTACGCCGCGAGCTGCAGCAGCGCCGGGATCTTCGCGTGCCGGGCGAGCTTGGTGTCGTAGACCTCGTAGGCGCCGTCCTCGGTGCGGAGCAGGAAGTCGGAGAAGCCGATGAAGGCGCCGTCGTAGAAGGTGGCCTGGTAGAGCACGTCGACGCCCGCGCGCATCGCCTCGACGGCTTCGTCGGCGGCCCTCGCGTAGTCCGCGCGCTCGGGGCGGGCGAACTCGAGGACCTCGTGGGTGCGCTTCAGCTCGGCGAGGAAGGCGACCTCGTGCTCGTCGCCGAGCACGGCGGTGCGCTGCAGCATCGCGTCCTCCTCGACGACGACGCGGGGCGCGCGGCCGAGGGTCGCGTCGAGCCGGCGGAGCACCGCCCACTCGCAGGCCGACCAGGAGGAGAGGTCGGTCGGGCTCGTGACGAGGCGGACTCCCCCGCTGCGGTCGTCCTCGAGATACACACGGCTCCCTCCCGGGCCGCCGGGAGACGACCGCCTCCAGGGTAGGGCGACCCTCCGACACCGGCGCGTGCGAGGCTGGGCGGATGACCAGGGCGCGCTTCGAGATCATCCCGTCGGACGGCATCGGCGAGAAAGCGGAGCGGGCGTTCCCCGATCCGGCCGCGGTGACGCTCACCGTCACGAGCCTGCCGAAGCACGGGACGGAGCGGACGATCGACGCCGCGGTGGAGCTGGCCGGCCGGGGCTTCCGGGTCGTGCCGCACCTCGCGGCTCGGAACGTGGAGGGTCGCGAGGCGCTGGAGCGCGCACTCGGGCGGATGCGGGACGCGGGGATCGACGAGGCGTTCGTCGTGTCGGGCGACGCGAGGAGCGCCGCCGGCAGCTACTCGACGTCGCTCGAGCTGATCCGCGACGCCCGCGAGCTGCGGCCCGAGCTGGCCGTCGACATCGCCGGCTACCCCGAGGGGCACCCGCACCTCTCGGACGAGAGCATCGCGAAGCACCTGCGCGAGCGGGCGCCGTACCTCCGCGGGATCGTCACGCAGATGTGCTTCGACGTGGACGCGGTGGTCCGCTATGCCGACGGGCTGCGGGCGGACGGGATCGACGCGGAGCTGTGGGCCGGAGTGCCGGGGCCGGTCGAGCGGGCGCGGCTGCTCTCGCTCGGCGCGCGGATCGGCGTCGGGTCGTCGCTCGGCTTCCTCCAGCGGAGCTCGTCGGTCGCGGGCGGGCTGCTGCGCGGCCGCCGCTTCGACCCCGCCGCGTTCGTCGCGCGCCTCGAGGCGGCCGCGGGCGACCGCCTCGCCGGCCTGCACGTCTACACCTTCAACGAGCTGGACGGCCTGCGCGCGTTCTGACCCCCTCCGCGAGATGCCACTTATGAGCACCTTTCACGGCGTGTCGCGCGCATAAGTGGCATCTCGCGGGACGGGTCAGTGCGTGCGGCGGATCCAGATCGGCGGGTGCGGGAGCTCGGACTCGGTGCGGAGGCGGCCGGCCAGGGGGGCCCAGACGATCAGGGCGACGGCGAGGCCGAGCAGCAGGCCGCCGATGGTGTCGGTGAGCCAGTGCGCGCCGAGGTAGGTGCGGCTGGCCATCATCGCGACGCTGTAGAGGAAGCCGGCGATCCAGACCCAGAGCAGCGGGAAGACCAGGGCGAGCACCATCGCGGTGGTCGAGGCGTTCGCGGTGTGGCCGGAGGGGAAGGAGCCGTAGTCGCTGGTGACCAGCATGTCCTCGGGGCGGGCGCGGCCGACCAGCTCCTTCACGAGCTGGGTGGCGCCGACGCTGACGAGGGCGGCGAGCGCGTAGTAAAGCGCGGCCCAGCGCCGGCGGAAGACCAGCAGCACGATGATGATCGCGACCGGGATGATCGCCGTGCCGACGATCCCGGCGCCGACGGTGTTCATGATGAGCGCCGGGACGTCCCAGACGCTCGAGCGGTGCTCGACGATCTCGTCCATCCACTCGACGTCGAACGAGAACGCGGAGGTGGGGCGGAAGGCGATGATCACGGCGAGGACGATCGTCACGGCCAGCGCGATCGAGGCGGAGATCAGCGGCCAGCGGCGCGAGACGTGCCGGGCGGCCTCCGTGGTGAGGACCTTCGAGACGACGTCGTCCGAGGGAGCGCGCCGATGCAGGCGCTCGCGCTGCACGGCGTCGGGCTGGGCGACGCCGGGCTCGGTCTTCAGGGGGTCGTGGCGAGGATCCATCCGGACATGATGGCGCCACCGGCCGTTCACGCGCTGGGGGTTGCGGGCGGGTCGGAGATGTCCGGCTCGCGGAATCGCGTCGGGCACGTGGAAGCGGTGTGTTCCAGCGAGCCGGAGCTGGAGTGACGAGCCGGAGATCAGCCGCGAGCACTTCCGGCACGCGGAATCGTCTCCAACACGTCGGATCGGTGCGCTTCCGCGAGCCGGAGCCGATTCCACGAGCCGGAGATCCCGAGCGGACGCGTTCGGCTCGCGGAACCACGTTCGGCACGTGGAAGCGGCGCGTTCCCGCGAGCCGAAGCCGGGACGACGAGCCGGAGATCAGCCGCGGACACCTCCGGCACGCTGAAACGCGTCCGGCAGGTCGAATCGGTGCGTTTCTACGAGCCGGAATCGATTCCACGAGCCCCAGGTCATCCGCGGGCACCTCCGGCTCGCCGGAACGCGTTCGGCACGTCGGAAGAGGGCGTTTCCGCGAGCCGGAGTCGATTCCGCGAGCCGGAGGTCATGCGGTGGCATCTCCGGCACGCGGAACGCGCTCCGGCACGCCCGAATCCGAGGATCCGGCGAGGCGGGGCCGGTTCCGCGAGCCGGAGGTCCAGCCCGGCGGGTCAGTCCTGCAGGGCCGGGACCGTCCGGGGGCGGACGACGAGCCAGAGCGCCAGGATCGAGACGGCGGCGGTCGCCATCATCACGCCGGCCATCGGCACGGCCGACTCGGCGCCGAAGAGGCCGGAGATCGGCGAGAGGATTCCGGCGGTGCCGAAGTTCACCGCTCCCAGGAGCGACGCCGCGGTGCCCGCCTCGCGGCCGTGGTTGACCAGGCCGAGCACCTGCACGCAGGGGAAGCTGAAGCCGCAGGAGGCGATGAAGAACCAGAGCGGCACGAGGGTGCCCCAGATGCCGAAGCCCAGGCCGTCGAAGAGCGCGATCAGCCCGGCGGTGACGAAGAGCGTGACCGTGGTGATCGCGAGGATCCACTGCGGGCCGACGCCGCGGCGGCTGAGGTACGAGGACGCCTGGACGCCCGAGACCACGCCGAGCGAGTTCACCGCGAAGAGCAACCCGTACTGCTGGGCGTCCAGCCCGTAGAGCCCCTGGAAGAGGAACGACGAGCTGGAGAGGTAGGTGAACAGACCGCCGAAGGTCATGCCGCCGATGATCGCGACGCCGACGAACACCCGGTCGCTGAGGACCGCGCGGTAGCGCTGCACGAGCGAGCGGGAGTCGCGGTCGGCGCGCGCCACCCGGGGGCGCGTCTCGACGATCAGCAGCGCGACCGCCAGCATCACCAGCAGGCCGTAGGCGGCCAGGAAGACGAAGATGCCGCGCCAGTCCATCACCAGCAGCAGCTGCGAGCCGATGACCGGCGCGAGCACGGGCGCGAGGCCCGAGACCAGCGCGAGCCGCGACAGCATCTTCACCAGCGGACGCCCGCCGAACAGGTCGCGGACCATCGCCATCGCGACGACACCGCCCGCTGCGGCGCCGGCTCCCATCAGGAAGCGGAAGACGCCGAGCGAGACGATCTCGGGGGCGAACGCCGCGCCGACGCAGGCCAGCACGTGCAGCGAGGTCGCGAGCAGGATCGGCAGCCGGCGGCCGACCACGTCGCTCCACGGCCCGACGACCAGCTGCCCGAGCGCGAAGCCGAGGGTCGTGCCGGTGAGGGTCAGCTGCACCGCCGCCTCCAACACGTTCAGCTCGCTCTGCAGCGCGGGGAACGCGGGGAGGTAGAGGTCGATCGTGAACGGGCCGAGCGCGGTGAGCGCGCCGAGGACGATCACGTAGACGAGGCGCTGACGGTTGGTCAGGGCGTCGCCGGCGTGCCGGTGCACGGGGATCGAGCCGGTGGGGGTCGGGGCGAGAGAGGTCACGGAGCCTTCCTGCGGAGCGCAGAGCGGAGGAGGGAGAGGGGCGTGCGGAAGGGCACCGCCTCTACCGCCAAGCGACGGGAGACCGGATTCATTCCCCGACTATCGAATCAATTCGACCGGGTGTCGCGCAAGGGTCGGGGCCGAGCCCGACGGCGGGAGTGCGCATCGGGTGGGTGTGCGACGACGGAGCGGCGGGAGGCTGCGGCGGACGACGGCCCGATCGGGCGGGGGCGGTGGGAGCTGCTCAGGCCGCCGGCCGCGCGCCGCCGGCCGGGTGCAGCTCGGCGGTGAGCGGATCGGCGAGCAGGCGCTCGAAGGCCAGCTCGGCCGCGCCGAGCATCAGCAGATCGGCGCCGAGCTCGGTGCGGGCGATGCGCACGGAGTCGAGCGCCACCCGGAACGGCCCGCCACGGCCCAGCCGCTCCTCGAGGAAGCCCGGGGCGACGCCGACGAGCGCGCCCAGGAACCCGCCGAGCACCACCAGCTGCGGGTTGAAGATGTTGACGACGTTGCGCAGCGCCACAGCGAGGTGCCCCAGCTGCCGCTCCACCTCGGCGCGCACCGCAGGATCGCTCGAGGCGGCGAGCGACTCCTCGAGCCGCTCGCTCACGTCGGCGCTCTCGCCCAGGCCGAGCACGCGCAGCAGCTCCGCCCGGCCGACCTCGGTCTCGAGGCAGCCGACCGCGCCGCAGTGGCAGTCGACGCCGGCGCTGTTGACGAGGGTGTGGCCGATCTCGCCCGCGTAGCCATCGATGCCGTGCAGCGGGGTGCCGCCGACGATCACGCCGGCGCCGACGCCGCTCGCGCCGCCGTTGAGGTAGACGAGATGAGACACCTCGCGGCCCGCACCGAGGACGCTCTCGGCGAGCGCACCGAGGTTCGCGTCGTTGGCCGAGAGCACCGGGAGCCCGGTCGCCTCGGCGAGCATTCGGGAGAACGGCTCGTCGGTCCAGCCGAGGTGCGGGCCGACCCGGACCAGGCCGTCGGCGTCGCGGACGAGACCGGGGACGGCGACGCCGATGCCGACCGTGCGGGCGTCGGCGGGAAGCTCGGCGACCAGCTCGGCGATGGCGCCGGCCGCGAGCGCCGCCGCGGCCTCGGCGCTCGGCACGGCGGCGGTGCGGCGGATGCGGCGGCGCACCTCGGCGTCCAGGCCGACGATCGCGACCGTGACGGCGTCGATCTCCGGGTTCACCGCGATCGCGACGACCCGCGGGTCCGCCTCGACGATCGGGCTCGGCCGGCCGACCTGGTTGAGGGTCTCGGGCTGCAGCTCGCGCACGAGGCCCAGCTCGACCAGCTCGCCGACGAGGGCGGCGATGGTGGAGCGGTTGAGCCCGGTGAGACGGGTCAGCTGCGAGCGGGAGCGCGGGCCCCCGCGGTGCACGAGGCGCAGGAGCGCGGAGAGGTTGTGCCGGCGGACCCGGTCGAGGTTGTTGCCGCGCGTCGCGTTCTCGGCCATTCCGCGGTCTCCTCTGCTCTCCGTGGCCAGCCTATCCGCGGGTGCGGGCGCTTCCGGCCGCACACCATCAGCTGAGAAGGGGGTCCCTCGCCCCACAGAGGAGGGACCCCTCTCTCAGCTGATGTTGTGCGCGGGCCTCGCCGGTCAGGACCCCGCGCGGGTCCAGGTCCAGCTGCCGGCGGGCGCGTCGACGCTCACATCGCCACCCGAACGGGTCACCGTGAACACCGTCTCCGCGGCGGAGTCGTGCGCCGGCACCCGCACGATCGTGTCGCCGTCCGCGCCGGGGAACACCCGCAGCTCCAGCCCGTCGACGTAGTCGTACTCGGCGACGTCGCTGCGCGCGCCGACCGGGATCACCGCGCCCTCGCGGACGTAGAGCGGCAGCGAGTCGAAGCCGTGCACCTCGCGGCGCCACTCCCCCGCCGAGTCGGTGCTCTCGCCCGTCCACCAGCTGGTCCAGCGCCCGCGCGGCAGGTAGAACTCGACCGAGCCGTCGGGGGTGAACACCGGCGCGACCAGCAGGTCGTGCCCGAGCATGTACTGCGTGTCGAGGTGCGCCGCGTTGCGGTCGTCCTCGAACTCGAGCGTCATCGGCCGCATCACCGGGGTGCCGGTGCGGGCCGCCTCCGCCCCCGCCGCGTAGAGGTAGGGCATCAGCGAGAGCTTCAGCCGAGTGAAGAGCCGGGTGACGTCGACCGCCTCCTCGTCGAACGCCCACGGCACCCGCACCGAGGACGAGCCGTGCAGCCGCGAGTGGGAGGAGAGCAGGCCGAAGGCTAGCCAGCGCTTGAAGACGCCCGGGTCGGGCGTGCCCTCGAAGCCGCCGATGTCGTGCGCCCAGAAGCCGAAGCCGCCGAGCGCGAGCGAGAGCCCGCCGCGCAGGGTCTCGGCCATCGAGACGTAGGAGGAGGTGTTGTCGCCGCCCCAGTGCACCGGCAGCGCCTGGCCGCCGACGGTGGCGCTGCGGGCGAAGAGCGCCGCGCGGCCCGCGCCGAGCTCCTCCTCCAGCACCTCGAACACCGCGCGGTTGTAGAGCTGGGTGTACCAGTTGTGCATGCCCTCGGGGTCGGAGCCGTCGGACCAGGTGACGCCCTCGGACGGGATGCGCTCGCCGAAGTCGGTCTTGAAGGAGTCGACGCCCTGGCGGACGAGGACCCGCAGCTTGTCCTGGAACCAGCGGGTCGCCTCCGGGTTCGTGAAGTCGATCAGCGCCATGCCGGCGACCCACAGGTCCCACTGCCAGACGTCGCCCGCGGTGGTGCGCAGCAGGTAGCCCTTCTCGCGGCCCTCCTCGAACAGCGCCGAGGCCTGGGCGATGTAGGGGTTGATCCAGACGCAGGTGTGCAGGCCGCGCTCGTGCAGGCGGGCGAGGATCCCCTCCGGGTCGGGGAACGTGCGCGGGTCCCACTCGAGGTCGGTCCACTGGAACTCGCGCATCCAGAAGCAGTCGAAGTGGAAGGCCGACAGCGGCAGCTCGCGCTCGGCGAAGCCGTCGATGAAGGAGTTCACCGTCTCCTCGTCGTAGCTGGTGGTGAAGCTCGTGGTGAGCCAGAGGCCGTAGCTCCAGGCGGGGACGATCGCGGGGCGGCCGGCCAGCCCGGTGTAGCGGCGGAGCACGTCCTTCTTGGTCGGGCCCTGGATCACCAGGTACTCCAGCGCCTCGCCGCCGACGGAGAACTGCACGCGCTCGACCGTCTCCGAGCCGATCTCGAAGGAGACCAGTCCCGGGTCGTTGACGAGGACGCCGTAGCCGCGACTGGAGAGGTAGAAGGGGACGTTCTTGTAGGCCTGCTCGGAGGAGGTGCCGCCGTCGGCGTTCCAGACGTCGACGGTCTGGCCGTTCTTGACGAACGGGCCGAAGCGCTCGCCGAGGCCGTAGACGAGCTCGCCGACGCCGAGGTCGAGCTGCTCGTGCAGGTAGGCCTCCCCGTCGGGGCCGGTGAGGTAGCCCTCGGCCTTGTGGCCGGAGCCGGTGAGGCGGGTGTTCGTCGCGGTGTCCCAGAACTCGAGCGACCAGGGAGCGCCCTGCGCGACGCGGACCTCGAGGTCGCCGGTGCGCAGCACGCCACCGGACTCCGTCAGGCTCGCCTCGCCGACCGCGTCGTCGACCAGGTCGAAGCCGCGGCGGGTCGCGGTGCCGCGCCAGTGCTCGATCCGGACCTTCGCGACGCCCTCCGCGGGCGAGGACACGGTGACGGTGAGCGTCGGCCGGTTCAGCACGTCGCCGCGGCCCTGGATCTCCTTGGTCGGGGCGATCACCTCGAGCGAGGTGCCGTGGGAGCGGATGTCGTACGCCTCCTGCGCGAAGAGGGGCGTGAATCCGGCCCTCGTCTGCCAGAACCCGTCGGTGAACTTCATGGGTGGTGCCTTTCTGATGGGGAGGCCGATGCCGGGAGCGAGGTCGAAGCGCTTCGATTCCCGGCCGGGCGCGCCGAGGGGATCAGCGGCGCGGGCCCCGGTGGACGGACCCGCGCCGCGGTGAGAAGGGGCTACTTGACCGCGCCGGCGGTGATGCCGCGGGTCAGGGTGCGCTGGAAGATCAGGAAGAAGATCAGCGTCGGCAGCAGGCCCAGCAGGGCGCTCGCGCTGGTCGTCGTGACGTCCATGATCTTGTCGCCCTGGAGGCTGGAGATGGCGATCGGGACGGTCTGCGTCGCGTCGCTCACCAGGAAGACCAGCGGGATGAGGAACTCGTTCCAGGTCCAGATGAAGAAGAAGATCATCAGCACCGAGAGCGTCGGCCGCGAGATCGGCACGATCACTCGGGTGAGCACCTGCCACTTGGAGGCGCCGTCGAGTGCCGCGGCCTCGAGGATCTCCTTCGGGAAGGTGCCGTAGACGCTGGAGAGCAGATAGGTGCCGAACGCCGACTGGATGACGGTGAAGATGATGATCACCGAGAGCTGGCTGTCGTAGATCCCGACGGCCTTGAACATGTAGTACAGCGGGTAGAGCAGGGCCTCCTGCGGCAGCATGTTCGCCAGCAGGAACAGGATGATGATCCAGCTGCGTCCCTTGACCCGGCCGATGCCGATCGCATAGGCGTTGAGCACCGAGAGGGCGACCGCGAGGATCGCGACCGAGCCGGAGATCAGGATCGAGTTGCCGAGCTTCTCCGGGAAGTTCACCCGCTCCCAGAAGGTCGAGAGGCCGTCGAAGGAGAGGCCGGTCGGGAAGGCGAGCGGGCCGCCCACGGAGTACTCGGCCGGGGTCTTGAACGAGTTGAGCAGGATCAGCAGCACCGGGCTGATGATGACGAGTCCGATCACGACGGCCACGACCAGGATCGCCCAGTCGCCGAGGGTGCGCTTGGTCGCGCCCTTCGAGGCCTTGGGCGCCTTCTTCGGCGTGGTCAGATCGGTGTCGTCGGTTCCGGCCTGGGTGAACGGCAGGGCTTCGATGGCCGACATCAGCGGGCTCCTTCGCTGCGCTCGACGCGCTCCTGGGCGCGGATGAAGAGGACGGCCAGGATCACGATGACGATGGTCAGCGCGGTCGCGATGGTGGCGCCGTAGCCCACCTGCTGCTTCTGGAAGAACTCGGTGTAGGAGTAGTAGCTCGGCACGATGGTCGAGTCGCCGGGACCGCCGCGGGTCAGCGCGTAGATCGGGCCGAAGACCTTCAGCGCGGCGATGGTGCAGGTGAGGGTGACGACGAAGACCTCGGGGCGGATGATCGAGATGGTGATCCAGCGGAAGCGCTGGAACCAGTTCGCGCCGTCGAGCTCGGCGGCCTCGTAGAGCTCGGGGTCGACGCGCTGCAGGGCGGCCATGAAGATGACGACCGGGTAGCCGAGCTGCACCCAGATCATCACGACCATGATCGAGAGCATTGCGGTGTCGGGCTTGCCGAGCCAGTCGTGCGCGAGCGAGCCGAGGCCGACCGCCTCGAGGATCGAGTTCAGCGCGCCGTTGTCCGGGCGGAGGATCCAGCCGATCACGATCGCGGCGATGACCGTCGGCAGGATCTGCGGGAGGTAGTAGGTCGCGCGGAGGAAGGAGGCGATCCGGCCGCCGAACTTCTTGCCGACCAGATCGAAGAGGATCGCGGCGAGGAGGAGGCCGAGGATCGTCGGCACGATCACCATCGCGATGATCATGTAGACGGAGTTGAGGAACGACGTCCAGAACTGGTCGTCGCCCATCAGCTCGATCCAGTTGTCGAGGCCGATGAAGATCGGCGGCTTGATGCCGCGCCACGACGTGAAGCTGATGTAGATGTTCCAGATCAGCGGGATCAGCACGATGAACACGAAGAGCACGAAGCCCGGGATCAGGTACAGCCAGTAGCCGCCGGAGCGCTTCTCGCGGGGCGGCTTCTCCGCCGTGGGAGGCGGCGGGGCGCTCTCCGCGCGACGCGGAACGGTCGTCGTCATGGGTACTCCTTGAACGTGGGGGCTATGGGGGGGGGCGGCGGAGCCTGGTGTGGCCGCGAGATGCCACTTGTGCACGGCTTTCACGGCGTGTCGCGTGCACAAGTGGCATCTCGCGGGAGGGGACGACCTTGCGGTTACTTGATGTCCGCGACTCCGTCGTCGTACTTGCCCTGCAGCTCCGTCAGCATTCCGCTGGGGTCGACCGAGCCGTTGATGAGCTCCTGCGAGGCGGCGACGAGGTCGTCGTAGAAGGTGGCGGTGGGCCAGTCCGGGTAGAAGGAGAGCTGGTCCTCGTCGACGACCGTCTTCCACTGCGAGAGCAGCGCCTTGCTCTTCTCGTCGGTGATCGCGGTCTCGTCGACGACCAGCGGGATGCCGCCGTTGTTGCCGATGAGGTTCTGGATCTCGGGGCGCATCGTGATGTCGATCCACTTGTAGGCGAGGTCCTTGTTCTTCGCCGTCTCGGGGATGACCCAGTGGTTGCCGGCGGAGCCCATCGTGAACTCGGCGCCCGGGAAGAGGAAGGTGTCCCACTCGAAGCCGGTGATCTCGGTCTTGAAGCGGCCGAACCACCACGAGCCCGAGAAGAAGATCGGGTACTCGCCCGAGATGAAGGCGGTGCCCGCGTCCTCGGCCTTGAGCCCGGAGGCGTCGGCGGAGAAGTAGCCCTTGTCGACGTAGGTCTGCAGCTGGTCGGCCGCGTAGCTCCAGGCCGCGTCCTCGAAGTCGACCTCGCCGGTGTAGGTCTGGTAGTCGGTGATCCACTGGCGGTCGGCCTTCAGCAGCGCGAGCTGGTAGAAGAGCTGCTGCAGCGGGTACTCCGCGCCGGCCTCGGCGAGCGGCGTGATGCCCTTGGCGACGAAGGCGTCGAGCACGGCGGTGAACTCGTCGTAGGTGGTGGGGACCTCGAGGCCGTTCGCCGCGAAGACGTCCTTGTTGTAGTAGACGAACGTGAACTCGCCGTAGTTGGGGATGCCGTACCAGGAGCCGGAGCCCATGATGCCCTTGTCGTCGTACTTGGCCGTGGTCTGCAGGGCGCCGGGGATCAGCTTGTCCCAGCCGTAGAACTCGACGGCCTCGTCGAGGTTGGTCAGCAGCCCCTGGCTGGAGAGCAGGCCGCTGGTCGCGTTGCCCTTGTTGTACTCGACGACGTCGGGTGCGGAGTTGGAGTTGAAGATCTGGCTGGCACCGGTGCGCAGCTGCTCGAAGGCCTTGAACTCGTAGGCGATCTCGGCGCCGGTCTCCTTGGTGAAGATGTCGCGGGCGGCGAGCCAGGCGATGCCGCGGTCGCTGTCGGGGGTCTCGAAGTCCCACATGGTCAGGGTGCGGCCGGCACCGTCGACGTCGGTGGCGAGGGCGTCGGAGCCGGCGTCGGAGCCGCCTCCGGAGCAGGCGGCGAGCGCGAACATCGCGCCGATGCCGACACCGCCGGCGATCAGGCCGCGGCGGCTCAGCGAGCCGACGGTGGCGGCGGAGGGGCGGTGGAAGGCGGTGCGGGGACGAAGCGACATAGCGGGAGTTCTCCTTCAAACGGTGCCGCGGGGCTGTGGACGAGGGCTGTGAGTGGTGGATCGTGCGAGTCGAAGAGCGCTCTCTGAGACCGGCCGAGCTGTCGAAGCGTTTCGACGATCGGCGCGTTGAGCGCGGAGGCGAAGAGGACTGGGAAGGGGTCAGGGAGCGGCCGGCACCGGGGCGCCGGTCGCGGCGAGCGCGACGGAGCCGCGGTCGACGTAGTGGGGCGGGAGGAGGTCGACGCCGGTGGTGCGGCCGGAGTCGATCTGCTGGAGGGTGCGGGCGACGGCCGCGCGGCACATCGCGTCGAACGGGAGAGGGATGCTGCTGACCGGCACCGGGAGCGCCGCGCCGTCGTAGCTCGCGCAGGCCGCGAGGACCGAGAGGTCGCCGGGGATCGAGAGGCCGCGCTCGACGAGGCGCTCGATCGCCGCCTCCGCCACCGGCTCGTTGCAGTGCAGCACGAGGGCGGAGACCGGGGCGGTGAGCAGCGCGTCGACCGCCACCGACGCGCTCGCGCGGCCGATGTGCGGGCGCTCGACGCTCAGGGCGAGACCGAGGGCCGCGCACTCCGCCTCGAAGGCGTCGTCGAAGCGGCGGACGAAGCCGGCGTTGCGGTCGGTGTACGACTGCGGGTGCTCGATCAGGCCGATCGAGCGGTGGCCCTGCTCGGCGAGCAGGCGGACGCTGCGGCGGGCGGCCTCGGCGAAGTCGAGGTCGACGCAGGCGAGGTCGTGCGCGTCGGCCGGGACGCCGATGAAGGTCGCCGGGACGCCGGCCGCGCGGATGAGGGCCGCGCGGTCGTCCTCGTCGTCGACACCCATCAGGACGACGCCGTCGACGAGCGAGGAGGAGGAGACGCGGGCGATGCCGCTGGAGGCCTCGTCCGTGACGAGGAGGAGGACGTCGTAGTCGGATTCGCGAGCCCGCTCGAGCACCTCGGTGACGAAGCGCATGTGGGTGGGCAGGTGCAGCTCGCCGCGCATCGGCGCCGAGAGGGCGAGGATGTGGGTCCGCGCTCCGGCGAGCATGCGGGCGCCGGCGTGCGGCCGGTAGCCCAGCTGCCGGACGGCCTCGTCGACCCGCTGGCGGGTGGAGGCGGCGATCGATCGCTTGCCGGAGAGGGCGTAGGAGACGGTGCTGATCGAGACCCCGGCCACGCGGGCGACGTCGTGGATGCTCGCCATCGTTCCTCCTGCCGGACCTCGTCGTCGGTGCCCGGCCGCTCCGCCCTGCTCGGGAGAGCAGTGCTTCGAAACGCTTCGACCGGGTTGCTGCTGAGCACTGTACGCACAGTCGAAACGCTTCCGCAAGGAATTCGTCGGGCGACGCCACATATCGACGCGAGACGTCGCGTCGATCGATGAGCACAGTGTCGCGAGACGTCGCGTCGATCGAGGAGCGCAGTGTGCCGGCACGCCGTGTCGATCGAGGAGCACCACCGCGCGACACGTCGCGACGACCGTTGCGCCGCACGCCGCCGATCGATATGTTGGGCGCAACAACAATTCGGCGACGTCGCCGGAAAGGATTCGGATCAATGTCCCTGACCCCCACCCGCGCCGACAAGTTCTCGTTCGGCCTCTGGACCATCGGCTACAACGGGACGGACCCGTTCGGCGGCCCGACCCGCAAGCCCCTCGACACCGTGCACGCGGTCGAGAAGCTGAGCGAGCTCGGCGCCTACGGCCTCACCTTCCACGACGACGACCTCTTCGCGTTCGGCTCGACCGACGCCGAGCGCCAGACCGAGATCGACCGCCTCAAGGGTGCGCTCGAGTCCACCGGCCTGATCGTCCCGATGGTGACCACCAACCTCTTCAGCGCCCCGGTCTTCAAGGACGGCGGCTTCACCTCGAACGACCGCGACGTGCGCCGCTTCGCGCTGCGCAAGGTCCTCCGCAACATCGACCTCGCCGCCGAGCTCGGCGCGCAGACCTTCGTGATGTGGGGCGGCCGCGAGGGCGCCGAGTACGACTCCGCCAAGGACATCCGCGCGGCCCTCGAGCGCTACCGCGAGGCCGTCAACCTGCTCGGCGACTACGTCACCGACAAGGGCTACGACATCCGCTTCGCGATCGAGCCCAAGCCCAACGAGCCCCGCGGCGACATCCTGCTGCCGACCCTCGGCCACGCGATCGCGTTCATCGACTCGCTCGAGCGCCCCGAGCTCGTCGGCGTGAACCCCGAGGTCGGCCACGAGCAGATGGCGGGCCTGAACTTCACGGCCGGCATCGCCCAGGCGCTGTACCACGGCAAGCTCTTCCACATCGACCTCAACGGTCAGCGCGGCATCAAGTACGACCAGGACCTCGTCTTCGGTCACGGCGACCTGCACAACGCGTTCTCGCTCGTCGACCTCCTGGAGAACGGCGGCCCCGGCGGCGTCCCGGCCTACGACGGCCCGCGCCACTTCGACTACAAGCCCTCGCGCACCGAGGACGAGACCGGAGTCTGGGACTCGGCCGCGGCCAACATGCGCACCTACCTGCTGCTCAAGGAGCGCGCGGCGGCGTTCCGCGCCGACCCCGAGGTCCAGGAGGCGCTCGCGGCGTCGAAGGTCGGCGAGCTGTCGACCCCGACGCTGAACGAGGGCGAGTCGTACGACGACCTGCTCGCGGACAGCGCGTCCTACGAGTCGTTCGACACCGACGCGTACCTCGGCGGCAAGGGCTTCGGCTTCGTCCGCCTGCAGCAGCTCGCGACCGAGCACCTGCTCGGCGCGCGCGGCTGACCCACCCCGGCCGCTCCCGCGGTTCACCGCGGGACGTCCTGAGACGGACGGGATCCTCTGCCTCGGCAGGGGGTCTCGTCCGTTCTCGCATGCCGGGGTGACGGCTCCGGCCCTCCCCCGCATCTCCTCCGCGGAGGCACCGCCTCCGCCCTTCCACTCGACGGTGGCACCGCCACCTCGCCCCGACTTCAGCGGAGGCCGCGCCTCCGCACCCGCCACAACGAACGGAGACGGCGATGACGCTCGTCGCAGGGATCGACTCGTCCACCCAGAGCTGCAAGGTGGTCGTCCGCGACCTCGACACCGGAGCCGTGGTCCGCACCGGGCGCGCCGCGCACCCCGACGGGACCGAGGTCGACCCGGCCGCCTGGTGGGAGGCACTGCAGGTCGCGCTCGCGGACGCGGGCGGACTGGACGACGTCGCCGCGATCTCCGTCGGCGGGCAGCAGCACGGCATGGTCGTCCTCGACGCGGACGGGCAGGTGATCCGGCCCGCGCTGCTCTGGAACGACACCCGCAGCGCCGTCGCGGCCCGCGAGCTGATCGAGGAGCTCGGCGCCGACGCCTGGGCCCAGCGCACCGGCACCGTCCCGGTCGCCTCCTTCACCGCCACCAAGCTGCGCTGGCTGCGCGACGCCGAGCCGGAGAACGCGGCGCGCGTCGCGGCCGTGGCGCTCCCGCACGACTGGCTGACCTGGCGCCTGCTCGGCTACGGCCCCGACTCCGCGCGCGGGCCGCAGCTGGACGCGCTGACCACCGACCGCTCCGACGCCTCCGGCACCTCGTACTGGGGCGCCGACGGCTACGACCTCGACCTGCTCGAGCGCGCGCTCGGCCACCGGGCGCTCCTCCCCCGGGTGCTCGGTCCGTCGGAGCAGGCCGGCACGACCGAGAGCGGTCTCGTCGTCGGTCCCGGCGCGGGCGACAACGCCGGCGCGGCGCTCGGCCTCGGCGCGGGCCCCGGCGACGTCGTGGTGAGCATCGGCACGAGCGGCACGGTCTTCGCGGTGACGGACGACCCGGTGCGCGACGCCTCCGGGACGGTCGCGGGCTTCGCGGACGCGAGCGGTCGGTTCCTGCCGCTGGTCGCGACGCTGAACGCCGCGCGGGTGCTGGCCTCGACGGCCGGGCTGCTCGGCAGCGACTTCGACGCCTTCTCGGCGCTCGCGCTCGAGGCGGAGCCGGGCTCCGGCGGCCTCGTGCTCGTGCCCTACTTCGAGGGCGAGCGGACGCCGAACCTGCCCGACGCGACGGCGAGCCTGCACGGGATGACGATCGCGTCGACCACGCGGCCGAACCTGGCGCGCGCGGCGATCGAGGGCATGCTCTGCGGCCTCGCGGATGGCCTGGACGCCGTGCGGGCGCAGGGCGTCGAGGCGCGGCGCATCCTGCTGATCGGCGGGGCGGCGCAGAACAGCGCCGTGCAGCTGGCGGCCTCGCAGGTCTTCGACGTGCCCGTGGTCGTGCCGACGCCGGGCGAGTACGTCGCCGACGGCGCCGCCGTGCAGGCCGCCTGGGCGCTGACCGGCGCGCGCCCGACCTGGGAGGTCACCTCCCTCGCCGAGCCGGCGCCGGACCACCGCCCGGTCATCCGCGAGCAGTACGCGGCGGCCCGCGCCTGACCCGCGCGCAGAACATCAGCTTAGAGTCCGTCTCATCGCCCATGAGCGATGAGGGCGGCTCTCAGCTGATGTTCTGGCGGAGGGTGGGTCTCGATACGCGCTGCGCGCTGCTCGACCAGCATGGAAGACACATGCTGATCGAGTAGGGCGCGCAGCGCCCGTATCGAGATCCCCTCGTCAGCTCGTCAGACCGTCGACGTACTCCCGGTTCTCCGCCAGCCACGACTCGAGGGCCGCGTCCTGGTCGTCGGCCCCCTCGTTGAACAGCGCGTTCTCGAGCGAGTACAGCGTCTCCGAGTCCATCCGGAAGTCGCGCAGCCAGCTGCTCAGCGTCGGGAAGTCGCTGTCGAAGGACGCGGAGCCGAAGGCGTGGATCCCCTCGGCCTCGCCGAGCAGTCCCTTCGGGTCCTCGAGGTCCTTCACCGGGAACGCGTCGTAGGCCCAGTGCGGCCGCCACAGCGTCACCGCGATGTTCTCGCCGGCCGCCGTCGCGCTGGAGAGCTCCTGCAGCATCGCGGGCGTGGACGAGGTGAGGTACTCCATCCCCTCCAGGCCGTAGCCGGGGATGACCGCGTCGGTCGTGATCCCGTTCAGCCCCGAGCCGGGCTCGATGCCGACGAGGCGGTTCCCGACCACCTCGGGGTTCGCCGCGAGCTCCTCGAGGGTGTCGATCGGCGCGTCCTCGTTCACCGCGATGGTGAGCTTCGCGTCGTCGTTCCAGGCGCCGAGGTCGACGATCCGGTCGCCGTACTCGTCGAGGTAGTCGCCGTGGGTGATCGGCAGCCAGGTGTCCAGCGCCAGGTCGTAGTCGCCGCTGGCGAGACCCGAGAAGCCGGGCGCCACGTCGATGCTCTGCAGCGTCACGTCGTAGCCCTCCTCCTCGAGCACCGCGCCCCACAGCCGCGACGCGGCGATGCCCTCGTCCCAGCCCTGGAAGACGGCGAGGGTGACGTCGGTGCGGTCGCCGTTGTCGACGGACGCGGTGGTCGCCGGGCCGGCGACGGCCGACGCGCCGAGCGACGCGACGACGCCGACCGACACCGCGGCGATGGCCGTGCGGGTCGCGACGACGGCCTTGCGGCTGCTCGCCCGGGCGACGCGGGCCGGCGACGGGGCGCCGAGGGCGCTCGTCATCCGGTCGAGGATGATCGCCAGGATCACCACCGCGATGCCGGCCTCGAAGCCGAGCGCCACGTCGATCCGGCCGATGCTGGCCACGACGTCGCCGCCGAGACCGCCCGCGCCGACCATGCCCGCGATGACGACCATCGAGAGCGACAGCATGATGACCTGGTTGAGGCCGGCCAGGATCGACGGCAGCGCGAGCGGCAGCTGGATCTGCCGGAGGATGCGCCACTTCGACGAGCCGAACGACTCGCCCGCCTCGACCAGCTCGGAGTCGACACCGCGGACGCCCAGCTCGGTCAGCCGGACCCCGGGCGCCATCGCGAAGACGATCGTCGCGACGATGCCGGGCACGACACCGACGCGGAAGAGGATCAGCGCCGGAATGAGATACACGAACGCCGGCATGGTCTGCATGAAGTCGAGGACCGGGCGCAGGATCGTCGAGGCGGTCCGGTTGCGGGCCGCGAGGATCCCCAGCGGCACGCTCAGCGCGATCGCCACGGCGGAGGCGACGAGCACGAGGGCGAGCGAGTCCATCGCGTTGTCCCACTGGTCGACGCTCGCGATCAGCAGGAGCCCGACCGCGGAGCCGAGCCCGAAGACCCAGCCGCGCGCGGCGTAGGCGAGCACCGCGATCAGGGCGATGACGACCCAGAACGGCGGGGTCGCCAGCACGAAGTCGACGCCGGTGTAGGCGGCGCCGAAGACCGTGCGGAGGAGGTCGAAGACGGGCTGGAAGGTCTGCGTCAGCAGGTCGACGACGTTCTCGGCGGCGGCGCCGAGCGGGAGGCGGAGGTCCGGGTTCATCGCACGCCCCCCTCGCTCGCGAGCACGGCGTCGTCGACGGGGCCGCCGGTCGCGTGCAGGGTCGCGGTGACCATCTCCGTGGGGAGGGTCGCAGGCGGCTCGACGAGCGGCAGTCCGCCGGTCTGCGGGCCGAGATTGCCGAGGGCCGCGAGCAGCGTCACGCGCGGGATCGCGCCGAGGAGCCGCCCCGCCTCGTCGACGACGGCCACCGGCAGCGCCGACTCGACGGCCGGCTCGATGATCTCGCTGAGCGCGGTGTCCGGTCCGACGCTGACGACGGCCTCGGTGACGACGAGCGAGAGGTCGGTGGTGCCCGCGCGGACCTGCTCGATCACGTCGCGGTCGCGGACGGTGCCGAGCAGCCGGCGACCGGCGCCGACGACGAAGGCCGCCGCGGTCTGCTGGTCGCGCATGGTGCGCAGGGCGGCGCGGGGGCCGGCGGCGAGCGTCACGACGGAGCGCGCCGGCTCCATCACGGCGGACGCGGTGAGCACGCGGGCGCGGTCGACGTCCTGCACGAACTGGGCGACGTAGTCGTTCGCCGGGTCGGTGAGGATCTCCTCCGGGGTGCCGATCTGCACGATCCGGCCGTCGCGCATGACCGCGATCCGGTCGCCGAGGAGCATGGCCTCGTTGAGGTCGTGGGTGATGAAGACGATGGTCTTGCCGAGCTCGTGCTGGAGCTCGATCAGCTGCTCCTGCATCTCGCGGCGGATGAGCGGGTCCAGCGCCGAGAACGCCTCGTCCATCAGCACGATGTCGGTGTCGGCGGCGAGCGCCCGGGCCAGTCCGACCCGCTGGCGCATGCCGCCGGAGAGCTCGTCGGGCATCTTCTCGTGCCAGCCGGCGAGGCCGGCCCGCTCGACCGCGAGCAGCGCGCGCTCGCGGCGCTCGGCCGCCGGCACGCCCTGGATCTCGAGCGGGTAGGCCACGTTGTCGAGCACGGTGCGGTGCGGGAGCAGCGCGAAGTGCTGGAAGACCATCGAGATCGAGGAGCGGCGGATGCGGCGCAGCTCCTTCTCCGGGACGCCGGTGATCGTGGTGCCCTCGATCAGCACCTCGCCCGCGGTCGGCTCCTGCAGGCCGTTGAGCATGCGGATGAGCGTCGACTTGCCGGAGCCGGACAGCCCCATCACGACGAAGATCTCGCCGCGGCGCACCTCGAAGGACGAGTCGATCACCGCCGCGGTGCCCTGGCCCGCGAGGTCGGCGCGGTCCGCGCCCTGGCGCAGTCGCCGCACGACCTCGTCGGGGCGGCGGCCGAAGACCTTGAAGAGGTTCCTCGCCTCGAGGGCCGGGCCCTCCCGCTCGAGGGTGGCGGTGGCGGCTCCGTTCCCGGGCTCGCTGATGTCCTGCTGATTCTGCTGCACGTGCACTCCGTCGGCGCGCAGGGACGCATCCCTGCACTCTCATCTCGTGGTGCCGGGTCGGATGCGGGGGACGACCGTCTCTCCAGCCGCCGCGGGCGTCCCGCCGCAGTGAGCGGAGGGGGCGCGGAGGCGATTCCGGTTCGTCCGGGAGGCGACCACGGGGCCGCCTCGCGCACCCGTTGACCGTACGCTCGCGGCACGTCGGGGAGGACGCCGCACGAGCGCGGACCGATTCATCGGGGTCTCGAGGACCGCCGTCCAACGTAGCCGCGGGTGTCCGCGCGGACAAACGGCGGGCCTGCGGAAAGGCGCTCCACAACGATGCAGAGCCGGGCTATGGGCTGACGTCGGTGCTGGTCAGGGCGGGTTTCCGCACCGTTGCCCGATCGTTACCCGCCGATGCCCGCTTGCGCCCGGATGTTCGAGCGGCTCGCGCTGCGGGCGCATCGAGATCCCCCAGCGTCAGAAGACGAGTCTGCAGACCCACCCTGCTGATGACGGCGGGTCTCGATACGCCCCTGCGGGGCTACTCGACCAGCATGTACGGCAAGCGGACCTCTCATGCTGATCGAGTAGCCCGCGCAGCGGGCGTATCGAGATCCCCCGCCGTCAGTCCATCGTCTCGCCTGCCGGCCCCGACGGGGCCGCGACGCCGACGCCGCTGACCGGCTCGCCCTCCCAGGAGACGAGCGACCACTCCGAGCCCGAGCCCTCGAGGATCACGACGCCGGTGTTGTCGAGCAGGTGGTCGGCGATGAAGTCCGCGTCGAGGTCGAGCGAGCGCATCCCGGCCCAGCAGCGGATCGCGGCGCCGTGGCTGACCAGCGCGACGACGTCGTGGCCGGTCGCCTCCGCCTCCGCCACCACCGCGTCGTAGCGGGCGGCGAACTCGTCGCCGGTCTCGCCGCCCGCCAGCCGCAGCGAGGTCTCGCCACCCGCCCAGCGGAACACCGTGCCCATGTACTCCTCGACCGCGGCCTCGTCGCCCCGCATCTCCAGGCCTGCGGCCGCGATCTCGCGGATGCCCGCGCGCTCGACCGGCTCGAGCCCGAGCGCGGCGGCCAGGGGCGCGGCCGTCTCGTGCGTGCGCCGCATGGTCGAGACGAAGAGCGCGCCGATCGGCTCGTCGGCGAGCGTCGTCGGCAGCGCCGCGGCCTGGCTGCGGCCGAGCTCGGTGAGCCCGGGTCCGGGGATGCGGGTGTCGAGGATGCCGTCGACGTTGGAGGGGGTCTGGCCGTGGCGGATCAGGAGGAGGCGCATCCGTCCACGCTACCGGCGGCCGCCGACACGGCTGCCGAGCAGGCGGCCGTCTCCGTCGTTGCCGCGATCGCCGCCGACTGCCACGATGAGCCCGGACGGACCGCCCGGGCCCGCGCGAAGGAGACTCCCATGGCTGACGGCTTCACGAAAGAGGAGCGCGCCGCGATGAAGCAGCGCGCCGCCGAGCTGCGCGAGGAGGCGAAGCGCCAGAAGAGCGCCGACAAGACCGCCGCGGAGAAGGCCGACGCGGAGGCGGCGATCGCCGCGATGACGGACGTCGAGCGTCCGATCGCGCAGATGCTGCACGAGGTCGTGGCCGCCGAGGCCCCCGAGCTGCTGCCGAAGACCTGGTACGGCTTCCCCGCCTACGCGCGCGCCGACGGCAAGGCGATCGTCTTCTTCCAGCCGGGCGCGAAGTTCGGCACCCGCTACTCGACCCTCGGCTTCCAGGACGGCGCGCGGCTCGACGACGGCTCGATCTGGCCGACGGCCTACGCGCTCACCGCGGCCGACGACGCGACCCGCGCCACGGTCGCCGAGCTCGTGCGCCGCGCGGCCGGCGTCGCCTGACGGCTCCTGCTGATCGAGCAGCCCGCGGAGCGGGCGTATCGAGATCCACCACCGTCTGCACCTGAGTCTGCAGACCCGCCCTGCTGGTGACGGCGGGTCTCGATACGCCCCTGGCGGGGCTACTCGACCAGCATGACGCGGCGCAGCGGCGTCCCTTTCGCTCACCACCGAGACGCGAAGCGGCTTCGCCGCTCGATACGCCGTCCTGCGGACGGCTGCTCGACCAGCATGTTCCGACCGGCGCGGTCCTGTCCGCGACCGGCAGGCGTCGCCGCTTCAGCGCAGCAGCACCGGCCCCGCGTCGACCGCGAGGCGGAACAGCGAGTACGGGTAGGTCCGCAGGTCCGTCCCGCCCTGGTAGTCGGCCTGCCGGTGCAGCTGGTTGGCGGTGACGTAGAGGTGCCCGTCGGTCGCGAGCGACATCGTGTCGGGCCAGAGCAGGCGCCCGTCGTGCACGAGGGTCTCGATGGTGCCGTCGGTGCGGCGGCGCACGATCGCGTTGTTCTCGTAGCTCGTCGCGTAGAAGCGCCCCCGGTCGTCCGTCTCGAGTCCGTCCGCCCCGCCGCCCTTGTCGCCCTCGTCGACGACCGTCGCGGCGACGTCCTCGTCGGAGACGCCGCGGTCGACGAGCGCGTCGGTCGCCACGCTGTACCAGCGCCGCGAGGCGAGCGGGCAGTACCAGAGCCGCTCGCCGTCGGCCGAGATCGCGATGCCGTCCGCGCCCATCGTCACGGGCTCGGGGTCACCGTCGGCCGGCCGCTTCATCAGCACCCGCCCCTCGGCCATCGGCACGAGCTCGGGCGGCGTCAGTGCCTTGGTGCTGGGGTGCTCGTGCAGGCGGCGCCAGGCAGTGCCGGACTCGAGATCCACGACGATGATCCCGTTCGGCCCCGAATCGGCGGAGTCGGTGATGTAGGCGATCCCGCGCCGCAGATCGAAGCGGATGTCGTTCAGGTAGGTCGTCGGCAGCGCGACGTCCGGCTCGAGGACGATCACCTTCTCGACCGTGTCCGTCGCCAGGTCGACGCAGACGAGCTTCGGCCCGCCGCGCTTCGTCGGCTGGAACAGCGGGCTGCCCGTGTCCAGGATCCACAGCCGGTCGGCCGGATCGACCACGATGCTCTGCACCGAGACCAGCGCCTCCGCGTCGTCGTCTCCGTCGGGCGAGTTCCACGCCTCGTCCGGGAACGGCACCGCGACGCCGTCCCGCAGCTCCACGACCGTCGCCGGCACCTCGTCGCCCCACTTCGGGAAGTTCACGAAGATCCGGCCGGTGTGCGACACGCTCACACCCGTCGGCATCGGGCCCTCGGTGAACTCGTGCACGAGCTCCAGCTCGCCCAGTGGCTCGTCGACCGGGCGCGGCCTGCGCGAGTCGTCGTCGTCCTGTCCCCAGAAGCCCATCGGTCGTCCTCTCGTCGGTGCCCGCGGTGACGCGGAGCGGTGCTGATGGGGCGAGCCGTCGCGCCGGTCGAGGGCCGGTGCGCGTCCCGCCTGCCCCTCCATCGTCGGTCCGCCCCCGCTCCGCTGGCGAGGTGCTGGCCATTCCGCTGCCGAGCGCCTACCCTCCCGCCCACCGCCGCTCCCCGCCCCGCCGCTCCCCCGCCCACCTCCGCTCCCCCGCCCACCTCCGCTCCCCCGCCCACCGCCGGCACGCGGAAACAACTCCGGCACGCGAGCACTCCGCAGACTCGCGAGCCCGACCCCGATCGACGAGCCGAAGCTCCGGCCCGTCACTTCCGGCACGCGGAGACACCTCCGGCACGCAGGTTCCTCGCGATTCCGCGAGCCTGACTCCGTTCCGCGAGCCGGACCTCCGGCACGTCACTTCCGGCACGCGGAAGCACCTCCGGCACGCAGGATCCGCGCGATTCCGCGAGCCTGACTCCGTTCCGCGAGCCGGACCTCCGGGCCGCCGCCTCCGGCACGCAGAAGAACCTCCGGCACGCCGAAACGCTGCGAAACGACGAGCCCGAGGCCGTTCCGCGAGCCGAAGCTCCGACCCGCACACCTCCGGCACGCGAGAACACCCCCGGCACGCCGAACTCCCGCGATTCCGCGAGCCGGACGGCGTTCCGCGAGCCGGAGGTCGCCCCGGCGCACGCCGCGCTCGGCGCCGCAGAACGACGGGCCCCGCGCTCCCCCGCGGCCGAACCGCCGCCCTAGACTCGGCACGCGGTCCTGTCCGCAGCTTCACCGATGGAGGTGCACGGTCGTCACCGCGTCCGGCTCGCTGCCCGCCTGGGCGGGGTCGCTCGCCGCGCGCCGCTGGCGGAGCCACTCGCGGCTCTTCGCGCTCGTCCTCGCCGTCGCGGTCCTCGCCGGCTCCGTGCTCTGCGGCGCGCTCCTGCTCGTCCGCTCCTCCGAGCAGGCCGGCGTCAGCGGAGCGCTGACCTCTCTCGGCTCGGAGCGGGTCGACGTCACCGTGCGCGTCCTCGGCCCGGGCGGCACCGTCGCGGATGCGCGGGCGGCCGCCGACACCGCGACCCGGGAGGCCTACGGTGGCGGCGTCGCCTGGACGAGCAACGGCTGGGCGAGCTCCGAGTGGGCGACGACCGCGGAGGGCGTCTACTCCTACCTCGTCGAGCTCGACGACCCGGCCACCGACGCCGTCCTCACCGCGGGCGCCTGGCCGACGGCCGCCCCCGGCGTCGCCCTTCCCGAGATCGCCGCCCGCTCCCTGGGACTCGCCGTCGGCGACACGATCACCCTCGGCGACGAAGCCCCCCTCCGGATCGACGGCCTCTACTCCGCGTCGCGCGACTCCGCGACGTACTGGGAGAACGACCCGCTGCTCGCGCAGGGCGACGCGCAGGACTTCCCCGAGCCGAACCGCTCCTTCTACAACCCCGTCCACGCCGTCGGTCCGCTGATCACCGCACCGGGCGGACTGGACGCCTCCGGCCTCGTCGCCGCCCAGCTGGAGGCGGTCGAGAGCCCGGAGTTCCCGAGCACCGGAGTCGAGGGCCTCGCCGAGCTGCGCGCCGCCGCCGGGGACGCGGACCTCGAGATCGCCCGCGCCGTCCCGCATCAGAACGGCTCGCTGTTCGTCGACACCGAGCTGCCCGCCGCCCTCGACGACGTGGCCGACGGCCTCGCCGGCTCCCGCGCCGCGGCCCTGGTCGTCGCGCTGCTGCTGGCCGTCGTGCTGATCGTCTGCGCCCGCGCCGTCACCGGGCTGCTCGCCGAGGCGCGCCGCGAGGAGATCGAGCGGCTGCGCGAGCGCGGCGCGACGCCCCTGCAGCGGATCGGCGCGGTGGCCGTCGACGGCCTCGCGGTCGCCGGGGTGATCGCCGCGCTCAGCCCGTGGGGCGGTGTCCTGCTGCACGCGCTGGTCGTCTCCGCGCCGCCGCTCGACGCCGCGGGCCTCCCCCGCTGGGTGCTGCCGGACGCCGCCGCCCTGCTCTGCGCCGCCGCGGTGGCGCTCGTCGTCGGCGTCCTCGTCGCCCTGCCGCCCGCGCCGGCCGCAGGCGAGGGCCCGCTCGCCGCGGCCGGCCAGACGATCCTCGTCGTCGTCGCGGCCGTGCTGGTCTGGCGCGCGGCGACCGGCGGCACCGAGCGCGGCGACCTCCTGCTCACTCTCACCCCCGCGCTGCTGCTCGGCGCGATCGCCGTGGTCGGCGCGCGGCTGGCGGAGCTGTGCGCGCGGCCGGTCGCAGCCGTCGCCGTCCGCTCCCGCGGCGCCGTCGCTCCGCTGGCCGGCTGGTTCGCCGCACGCGGGAGCGGCCGCTCGACCGGCATCGTGCTCGTCGCGCTCACCGTCGGCGCCTCGGTCGTGGCGCTCGGTGCGAGCGCGACCTGGCAGCAGGGCGTCCGCGACGAGGCCGCGGTCGCCCTCGGCGCTCCCGCCCGGTCGTCGGTCTCGGCCGACGGCGCGCCCGTGCTCCGCCGGCAGAGCCTGGTGGCGAAGGAGGCCCCGCCCGGTCTCGGGAGCGAGGGACCCGGCGCGGCGGCGCAGATCCTCGCCCTCGACGCCCGCGCCCGGCAGCTGCTCGGCGCGGGATCGGGTCCGGTCCCCCACGCGGGCGGCGCCGACATCGCCGGGGAGCTGCGCGTCGAGGACCGCGTCGACACCGGCCCCGCCCTGCCCGCCGGGACCACCGGGCTCCAGCTGCTCGCCGCCCTCGACGCGCCGGAGGGGCTCGAGGTGCAGGTGTCGGCCGCCGTGGAGGACGAGCGCGGGCGGATCGACATCCTGCCGCTCGGCGCGCTGACCTCGCCGACCGAGCCGGTGCCGCTGGCCACCGCGGAGGGAGCGATCGACCCGGCCGCGTCGCTCCGCCTCGTCGCCCTCACCGCGACACTGCGCGACGTCGAGACGGACACCTTCGTCACCGTCGACGTCTGGCTCGAGTCGCTCGCCACGCTGTCCGCGGGCTCGGACACGCCTGTCCCGCTCGCGCTGACCGACGCCGCCGAGTGGGCCGGCTCGCGCCAGGACACCGGCCGCCGACCGCCCGAGGTCGCGGTCACCGCGACCGGGGTGCGCCTCTCGATCCTGACCCAGCTCTCCTCCGCGCCGACCACCTACGGCGCCGTCGGCTGGGACCCGGAGGAGCCGGTCGGCGCTGTCCTGCCCGAGGCGCTCGCCGACGACCTCGACGTCCTGGCGGGGGCCGCGGTCACCGCTTTCGTCGCGGGCACCCCGGTCTCGCTGCGCATGGTCGGCGACACTCCGGAGGTGCCGGGAGCCGCGACCTCCGACGACCTGGCGTCGCTCGCGGCCGGGCTGCCGTCCAGCCCGCGATCCGACTCGACGATCGTGGTCGACGGCCGCGCGCTCGCGCACCGACTGGTGCAGGCCGACGCCTTCGGCAGCCTGGTGGACGAGTACTGGTCGGCACAGGCGCCGGACGCGGCGGGCGCGACCACCGCGGACGAGCCCGAGACCGTCACCGCCGCCGACCTCGCCCGCCTGATGCAGGAGGCGCCGCTGCGCGCCGAGATCCCCGCCGCCTCCGCGGTCGTCGTCTGGGCGAGCCTGCTGCTCGCGCTCGCTGGCTTCTCGGCCCGGGCCGCCGCGGTCGCCCGCGCGCGACGCCTCGAGGCGGCGCAGCTGCGGGCGATCGGGCTCTCCCGGCGCGAGATGCTCGCCGTCCTCTCGGCCGACACCGCCGCGACCGCGCTGGCCGGCGTGCTCGTGGGCCTCGCGGGCGGCTGGGCCGTGCTGGCGCTCACCGGCAGCCGCCTCGCCGCGGGCGCGAGCGGCCGCCCGGTCGAGCTGGTGGTGCCGTGGCAGGCCGTCTCGCTCCTGCCGCTGGCCCTGCTGCTCGCCCTCGCCGCCGTCTCGGCGGCCCTCGCCCTCGCCCAGCGGCGCCTGCCGCTGTCCGAGCTGCTCCGGCAGGGGGCGGACGGATGACCGCGTCCGGGCGCCCGAGCGCCGCCGCCCGCCCGGCGCAGGCCACCGCCGCCCCCTCCCCAGCCCGCCGCACCGACGGCCTCCGCGCCGTCGGCGCCGCCGCCTTCCTGATCGTCCGCCGCGCCCGCCGCGACCTCGTCGCCCTGCTCGGAATCCTCGTGCTCACGGCCCTGACCGCAGCCCTCGCCGTCGCCGTGCCGCACCAGCTGCGCACCACCCTCGACGCCGCCGCGGTCGAGGCGGTCAGCGCAGCCGGGAGCGACGCCGACCTCCGCCTCCTGAGCACCGTCGCCGACGTCTCCGGCTACGACACCACCACCTCCGAGCGCCTGCTCGCCCTCGCCGACGAGCTCCCCGAGCGCCTGCCCGCGCCGCTCCTCGACGTCGTCCGGAGCATCGACACCGCGATCCTCGGTCCGGAGGAGCCCGCGCGGATCCCCGCGGGCGACGCCGTCGTCCGCGTCGGCGTCCTCGATCCGGCGGCCAGCGACGGCGTCCGGCTGGTCGCCGGCGAGCTGCCCGCTGCGGAGGACCCGGGCGACCCCGCCCTGGTCGTCGTCTCCTCGGCGAGCGCCGCCGCCGCCGGGCTCTCGGTGGGCGACGCGATCGAGGGCGCCTCCCGCGGCGGCGGCCCCTCGCTCCGCATCACCGGCGTCGTCGAGCCCGTCGACCCCTCCGCCGCTGCCTGGACCGACCTGCCCGGCCTCTGGCAGCCCGGCACCTCCGGCACGAGCGGGGGCGAGCCGCAGCCCGTCGTCGTCGCGCTCACGAGTCCCGTCGTCTTCGACCGGATCGGCCTGCGCCTGCAGGAGCCGGCCGTCGGCACGATCCGCGTGAGCGTCGATCCCGCGCGCTTCGACCTGGCGCGGACCGAGACCGTGCGCCGCGAGATCGACGCGCTCGAGACCTCGACCTCGACGCTCACCGAGGGCGCTCCGCTGAGCGTCGCCGCGGAATCCGGCTACGAGGAGGCCCTCGCCGCCCTCCCTCCCGCCGCCGCGGCCGCCACCGCGCAGCTGTCCACCCTCGCCGCCGGGCTGCTCGGCGTCGCGGTGCTGGTCACCGGTCTCGCCGGCACCGCGCTCGCCCGGCGGCGGCGGCCCGAGATCGCGCTGCTGCGCTCGCACGGCGCCTCCCTCGGCCTGCTCGGGAGCCACGCGGGCCTCGAGGCGCTGATCGTCACCACTCTCGGCACCGCGCTCGGGCTCGCGACCGCCGCCGCCCTCGGTGCCCCGCCGGAGTCGCCGGGCCTGCTGATCGCCGTCGCCGCCGTCCTCGTCGCCGCGCCCGTCGTCGCGGTGCTGCGTCCGCTGCTCCGCCCGCCGCGCCGGGCTCGCGTCCTGCGCCTCGCCGGGGCCGGCCTCCTCCTGGCACTGGCCGTCGCCGCGGTCGCTGCGCTGCGCGGCGGGGCGCGAGCGAGCGGCACCGGCCTCGACCCGCTCGCCCTCGTCGCCCCCGTGCTCTGCGCGGCGGTGATCGCGCTGGCGCTGGCGCCGCTGCCGACTGCCCTGCTCGCCCCGCTGCGCCGCGCGGCCGCGGGCACACGCGGACCCGGTCCGCTGCTCGCCGGTGCAGGCGCCCAGGAGGGCCGCTCGGTGCTCACCCTCGCGACCCTCGTGCTCGCCGCGAGCGCCGCCCTCACCTCCCTGGTGATGCTGCAGACGGTCGCGGCGGGTCAGGAGGCCCTGTCCTGGCGCACCGTCGGGGCGGACGTCCGGGTCGACGACGCCGCCGACGGCCCCGCGCTGGCCGCGACCCTCGCCGCCGGCGGAGCGGTCACCGCCGCGGTCGGTGTGCTCGACGCGGTCGAGGTCCGCAGCCCCACCGCCGCCCTCAGCGCGACCGTGCTCAGCGTCGACGACGACTACGCCGACCTGCTCGCCGCGCTGCCCGACGACCAGCCGCAGCACGCCTCCGCCGAGGCCGTCCGCGCCCTGGTCGCCACCGGCCCCGCCGAACCGGTGCCCGTCCTGGCCGACGCGCGGCTGACCGCCTCTCTCGGCACCGAGCCGTTCGGCCTGGTGGTGGACGACGTGCTGCTGCGCGCCGTGGTCACCGGCGAGCCGATGACACGCCCGGACTGGATCGACAGGTCCGTCCTCGTGGTCGATCGCGAGGCGCTGACCGCCGCCGTCACCGCCGCGGGCGGCGACTCCCCCGCACCGCCCGGCGCGGTCCTCGCCGTCGGCGACGTCGATCGCACGACCCTTCCGAATGGCACGATCGTCCGCCCCGAGGTGCTGGAACGGCAGCGTGATTCCGCCCTCGTCGCCGGCGTCGCGGACGCGACCGGGCTCTCTCTCCTGGCCACCGCCGCGCTCGCCGTCCTCGCCCTCCTGGTCACGACGGTCCTCGGCGCACGCCGGCGCGGCGGGACCCTCGCCCTGCTCAGCGCGCTCGGCGTCCCCGGTCGCGCGCGGCTCGTCCTGGCGGCCGGCGAGCTGGTCCCGGCGGTGCTGAGCGGAGTGGTCGGCGGAGCGATCGCCGCGGCCGTCGTCCTCGCCGCGGCCTGGCCGGCCTTCGGCGTGGAGACCCTCGTCGGCGGCGACGCGGCCCTCTCGATCCCCTGGCCGCTGCCCCTCGGCCTGCTCGGCGCGGCCGCCGCGGCCCTCGCGCTCGCCCTCGCGGTCGACGCCCCGCTCTCGCGCCGCGTGCGCACAGCCGACATCCTGAGATCCGGAGAGGAATCATGAGCACCAGCAGCGCAGGAAGGACGCCGAGAGCGGACCTCCCCGGTGGCGCACCCGGATCAGCAGCTGCCGGCGCGCCCGGCCCCACCAGCACTCTGCTCCAGACGCGCACCGGCGAGTTCGGCGGCGAGGCGCTGATCGTCTGCGACGCCCTCGTCCGCGTCTTCCGGGCCGGCGGCGTCGAGGTGCAGGCGCTGCAGGGCCTCGACCTCCTCGTCGGCGCGGGCGAGGTGCTGGCGATCGTCGGTGCGTCCGGCTCCGGCAAGTCGACCCTGCTCGGCATCCTCTCCGGACTCGACGCTCCCACCGCCGGCCGCGCCCGCCTCGACGGCCACGACCTCTCCGCCCTCCGCGGCGCCGAGCTGGTCCGCTACCGCCGCTCGAGCGTCGGCTTCGTCCGCCAGCAGTCCGCGAAGAACCTGCTGCCCGCGCTCACCGCCGCCGAGAACGTCGCCCTGCCGCTCGCCCTGGCGGGGCGCGGCCGGCGCGAGCGGGCGGCGAAGGCCCACGAGCTGCTCGGGATGCTCGGCCTGGCCGAAAAGGCCGACCGCCGGCCGGCCGCGCTCTCCGGCGGCGAGCAGCAGCGCGTCTCGATCGCCGTCGCCCTGGCAGGCTCGCCCCGCGTCCTGCTCGCGGACGAGCCGACCGGCCAGCTCGACGCCCGCACCGGCGACGAGGTCTTCGCCGCCCTCCGCGCGGTGAACGAGTCGCTCGGCTGCACGATCCTGATCGTCACCCACGACCCCACCGTCGCCGGCCAGGTGCAGCGCGCGGTCGCCATCCGCGACGGCCGGATCTCCTCCGAGACCCTCCGCCGCGACGAGCTCGACGCGAGCGGCGGCACCACGACCTCGGAGGAGGAGTTCGCCGTCCTCGACCGGGTCGGCCGGCTGCAGCTGCCCGCCGAGTACCGCGACGCGCTGAGGCTCGAGGACCGGGTGCGGCTGACGCTCGAGGGCGACCACGTGGGCGTCTGGCCCGAGCACCGCGGACCGGACGCGGACACCGAGGAGCCCCCGCGATGACCGACGTGCTCGTGGTCGAGTCCCTCACCCGCACCTTCCGCACCCCGGCCGGCGACGTGACGGCCCTCCGCGACGTCTCCTTCCGGATCCCGCGCGGCCAGATCGTCGCGCTCTCCGGCCGCTCCGGCTCCGGCAAGACGACGCTGCTCAACTGCATCAGCGGCCTCGACGTGCCCACCTCCGGCACCGTCCTGCTCGACGGCGAGCCGGTCACCGGCCTCGACGAGGCGGCCCGCACACGCCTGCGCCGCGACTCCCTGGCCTTCGTCTTCCAGACCTTCGGACTCCTGCCGCACCTGACGATCGCCGAGAACGTCGGCCTCCCGCTGCGCCTGCGCCGCGAGGAGCCGGCCCGCCGGGACGAGCGCGTCGCCCACCTCCTCGACCTGGTCGGGCTCGCCGGCCGCGGCCGCTCCCGGCCGGGCGAGCTCTCGGGAGGCCAGCAGCAGCGCGTCGCGATCGCCCGCGCCCTCGCCGCCTCGCCCCGGCTCCTGATCGCGGACGAGCCGACCGGCCAGCTCGACGCGGCGACCGGCGCAGCGATCATGGACCTCATCCGCGCGGTCGTGCACGCCGAGTCGGCGACCGCCCTGATCGCCACCCACGACGCCTCCGTCCAGGCCTCGGCCGACCGCGTCCTGCGCATCAGCGAGGGCGCGCTCGCCACCCGCGGCCGCCACGCCGCGCCCGGCACCAGCCCGGACGACGCGCCGACCCCGCCCGTCTGAGCCTCCGTCCGCCCCACCTCCGGCACGCGGAACCACCCCCGGCACGCCGGAACGCCGCGATCCGACGAGCCCGACTCCGTTCCGCGAGCCGAACCTCCGCCCGCCCCACCTCCGGCACGCGAAACCACCCCCGGCACGCCGGAACCCCGCGATCCCGCGAGCCCGACCCCATCCCACAAGCCGAACCTCCGCCCGCCCCACCTCCGGCACGCGGAACCACCCCCGGCGCGCGGATACTCCGCGATCCGACGAGCCCGACTCCGTTCGACGAGCCGAACCTCCGCCCGCCCCACCTCCGGCACGCGGAACCACCCCCGGCACGCCGGAACGCCGCGATCCCGCGAGCCCGACCCCATCCCGCGAGCCGAACCTCCGTCGCCCCGACCTCCGGCACGCGGAACCACCCCCGGCACGCCGGAACCCCGCGATCCGACGTGCCCGCCCCCGCTCCACGAGCCGGAGCCCCGAGCACCCCCGCGTCCCCCTGAGAGGGGTTCCGCCCCGCGGGAGACGTAAGGTGTGCTCACACGCGCCCGCGGACGGGCGGGCCCCGCATCGCAGCGGCACCCGCGTCCCTGCGACGAAGCGCCGCCCGATCACAGGAAGCCACGGTGCCCGATGCCGGAAGACAAGCCCGCGCCGCGGGCCCCGAGCATCTACGACGTCGCCCGCGCCGCCGGAGTGTCGCACCAGACCGTCTCACGCGTGCTCAACGACCACCCGAGCCTGCGCGCCGAGACCAAGAAGCGCGTGCTCGGCGTGATGGCCGAGCTCGACTACCGCCCCAACCTCGCCGCCCGCGCGCTGGTCACCAGCCGCACCCGCACCATCGGCGTGCTCTCCTCGCAGAGCCTCCAGTTCGGCCCCGCGTCGAGCATCCAGGCCATCGAGGTCGCCGCCCGCGACGCCGGCTACCTCGTCGTCACGGCCAACGTCGACGGCACCGACGGCGATTCCATCCAGGCCGGGATCCGGCACCTGCTCAACCAGGCGGTCGAGGGTCTCGTGGTCATCGCCCCGCAGATCCGCGTCTTCGACATCCTCTCCGGCGTCGCCCTGCGGATCCCGAACGTCACCCTGCAGACCACCGACGCCGAGCGCGGCGACGCGCTCTACGTCGACCAGATGGCCGGCGCGCGGATGGCGACCGCGCACCTGATCGAGCTCGGCCACACCGAGATCGTGCACCTGTCCGGTCCGCAGGACTGGATCGAGGCCGAGGCCAGGATGCGCGGGTACCTCGTCGAGCTCGGCGACCGGAACCTGCCGCTGCGCCCGCCGATCCTCGGCGACTGGAGCGCCGAGCGCGGCCACCACGTCGGGCTCGAGCTCAGCCGCCTCCTCGACGTCACCGCGGTCTTCGCCGCCAACGACCAGATGGCGCTGGGCGTGATGAGCGCGTTCCACGAGCGCGGGATCCGCGTCCCGGAGGACGTCAGCGTCATCGGCTTCGACGACATCCCCGAGGCCGCCTACTACTGGCCGCCGCTGACGAGCGTGCGGCAGGACTTCGCCGAGCTCGGCCGCCGCTGCGTGGCCACGCTGCTGAGCTTGATCGAGGGCGAGCGCCCCGAGGCGTCGCCGCCGATCGACCCGCAGCTGATGGTCCGCGGCTCGACCGCGGTTCCCCGGTCGCTCGCGACCGCCGCGCGCGCGGCGCACCGATGATTCGCGCCGTTATCGAGTCGAGACATCCGTGGTGGCACGATTGCCGCCAGCGGGTCTAGCATCACTCCATGTGATCGCTCACATGAGCGTCCCGCCGCCGCTGGCACCCCGCGGCAGCCCAGCACCCGCTGCATTCAATGACGAAGGAATCACAGTGACCACAATGAAGCGCGCACTCATCGCCGGCCTCGCCGGTGGCGCGATGATCCTCTCCCTCGCCGCCTGCTCGAGCGGCTCCGGCGACTCGGGCTCCGGCTCGGGCGACGGCGGCCTCGTCGGCGTCGCGATGCCGACCAAGTCCTCCGAGCGCTGGATCGCCGACGGCAACAACGTCAAGTCGCAGCTCGAGGAGGCCGGCTACCAGGTCGACCTGCAGTACGCCGAGGACGACATCCCCACCCAGGTCTCGCAGCTCGAGAACATGATCACCAAGGGCGCCAAGGCCCTGATCGTCGCCTCGATCGACGGCACCACCCTCACCAGCGTGCTGGAGGAGGCCAAGGCCAACGACATCCCCGTCATCGCCTACGACCGCCTCATCCGCGACTCGCCGAACGTCGACTACTACGCCACGTTCGACAACTACAAGGTCGGCGTCCAGCAGGCCACCTCGCTCCTCGCGGGCCTCGGCCTGACCGACCTCGAGGGCACCGCCGCGGCGAGCGCCCCGGCCGGCCCCTTCAACATCGAGCTCTTCGCCGGCAGCCCCGACGACAACAACGCCACGTTCTTCTTCAACGGCGCGATGGACACCCTCAAGCCGTTCATCGACGCGGGCACCCTCGTCGTGAAGTCGGGCGAGACCGAGTTCAACACCGTCGCCACGCTGCGCTGGGACCCCGAGGTCGCCCAGAGCCGCATGGAGGACATCATCACCAAGACGTACTCCGACGGCTCGAAGATCCAGGGCGTCCTCTCGCCCTACGACGGCCTCAGCCGCGGCATCATCTCCGCGCTGACGGACGCCGGCTACACCGTGGGCACCGACTTCCCGATCATCACCGGTCAGGACGCCGAGCTCGACTCCGTCAAGGCGATCATCTCGGGTGAGCAGTACGCGACCATCTACAAGGACACCCGCGAGCTCGCCAAGGAGGCCGTGCTGATGGCGCAGGCCGTCCTCGAGGGCACCGAGCCCGAGGTCAACGACACCGAGACCTACGACAACGGCGAGAAGGTCGTCCCGTCCTTCCTGCTCGAGCCGGTCATCGTCACCAAGGACCAGATCCAGTCGGTCCTCGTCGACGGCGGCTACTACACCGACGCCGAGGTCAACGGCTAAGCGCCACCTCCACTGAAGTCAGCACTACCCCGGGAGGGCGCCCATCGGGCGCCCTCCCCCACTACGAAGGAAGGGAGGCACGCGTGACCACGAACATCCTCGAGATGCGCGGCATCACCAAGACGTTCCCGGGCGTGAAGGCGCTCCAGGACGTCACGCTGAACGCCGAGCGCGGCGAAGTCCACGCGATCTGCGGAGAGAACGGCGCCGGCAAGTCGACGCTGATGAAGGTGCTGTCGGGCGTGTACCCGCACGGCACGTACGAGGGCGACATCGTCTTCGAGGACGAGGTGATGCAGTTCGCCAGCATCCGCGACTCGGAGGCGAAGGGCATCGTCATCATCCACCAGGAGCTGGCCCTGAGCCCCTACCTCTCCATCGCGGAGAACATCTTCCTCGGCAACGAGGTCCGCGGCTTCGCCGGTCTGATCGACTGGAACAAGACCAACCAGGAGGCGGCCTCGCTGCTCGCCCGGGTCGGCCTGAAGGAGAACCCCACCACCAAGATCCAGGACATCGGAGTCGGCAAGCAGCAGCTCGTCGAGATCGCCAAGGCGCTCTCCAAGCGGGTCAAGCTGCTCATCCTCGACGAGCCCACCGCGGCGCTCAACGACGAGGACTCCGATCACCTGCTCGACCTGATCCTGCACCTCAAGGAGCAGGGCATCACCTCGCTGATCATCAGCCACAAGCTCAACGAGATCAAGAAGATCGCCGACACCGTCACGGTCATCCGGGACGGCAAGACGATCGAGACGATCGCGCACGACGACGTGACGGAAGACCGGATCATCAAGGACATGGTCGGCCGCGACCTCGACCACCGCTACCCGGACCACACGCCGCACATCGGCGAGGAGATCCTCCGCGTCGTCGACTGGACCGCGCACCACCCGCAGGACCCGACCCGCGTCATGGTCGACAAGGTGAACCTCACCGTGCACCGCGGCGAGATCGTCGGCATCGCGGGCCTGATGGGCGCCGGCCGCACCGAGTTCGCGATGAGCCTCTTCGGCCGCTCCTACGGCAGCCGCATCTCCGGCCAGGTCTTCAAGGCCGGCAAGGAGATCAAGATGCGCAACGTGTCGGAGGCGATCGCCCACGGCCTCGCCTACGCCACCGAGGACCGCAAGCACTACGGCCTGAACCTGATCGACGACATCAAGCGGAACATCTCGCTCGCGTCGCTGCCCAAGGTGTCCAGCGCCGGACTCGTCGACGACAACCGCGAGTTCGAGGTCGCCAACGAGTACCGCGGCAGCATGAACATCAAGTCGCCGACCGTGCTCGCCAAGACCGGGAAGCTCTCCGGCGGCAACCAGCAGAAGGTCGTCCTGTCGAAGTGGATCTACTCCGACCCGGACGTCCTGATCCTCGACGAGCCCACCCGCGGCATCGACGTGGGTGCGAAGTACGAGATCTACACCATCATCAACAAGCTCGCGGCGGAGGGTAAGGGGATCATCGTCATCTCCTCCGAGCTGCCCGAGCTGCTCGGCATCTGCGACCGCGTCTACGCGCTGTCGGAGGGCCGCATCACGGGCGAGCTGCCCATCGCCGAGGCCACGCCCGAGGCCGTCCTCACCCTCATGACCCAGGAGAAGCAACGATGACCGATCTGCAGAACACCCCGCCGACGGCGGCGGGAGCGCAGGTGAACCCCACCGAGAACGCGTTCACCAAGCGCCTCAGCCACGTGCTGGGCGACCTGGGCAAGAACGGCATCTTCATCGCCCTGATCGTGGTGGTGCTGCTGTTCCAGATCATGACCAACGGGATCCTCCTGCGTCCGCAGAACATCTCGAACCTGATCGTCCAGAACGGCTACATCCTCATCCTCGCCATCGGCATGGTGATGGTCATCGTGGCCGGGCACATCGACCTCTCGGTCGGCTCGATCGCCGCGTTCGTCGGCGCCATGTCCGGTGTCTTCGCCGTCAACATGGGCCTGCCGTGGTTCGTCTCGATCGTGCTCTCGCTGCTCATCGGAGCTCTGGTGGGCGCCTGGCAGGGCTTCTGGATCGCGTTCGTGGGGATACCCGCGTTCATCGTGACCCTGGCGGGCATGCTGATCTTCCGCGGCCTGGCGCTCGTCGTCCTCGGCAACGCGAACATCGGCTCCTTCCCGATCGAGTACCGCGCCCTGGGCAACGGCTTCCTCACCGACCTGTTCGGCGAGACCACCGGTCTCGACCCGCTGTCGCTCGGCGTCGGCGCGCTCGCGATCGTCGCGTTCACCGTGCAGTCGGTGCGCACCCGCCGCGGCCGCCAGAAGTACAACCAGGGTGTCGAGCCCGGCGCCTGGTTCGTCACCAAGCTCGTCCTCATCGCTGTCGTCGTCGCCGCGTTCGCCTTCGCGCTCTCGTCGTTCAAGGGCATCCCGGTGACCCTGATCGTCCTGGCCGTCCTCGTCCTCGTCTACGGCGTCGTGATGAACCGCTCGGTCTTCGGCCGCCACGTCTACGCCATCGGCGGCAACCTGCACGCCGCGGAGCTCTCGGGCATCAAGACGCGCAACGTCACCTTCTGGCTGTTCGTCAACATGGGCGTCCTCGCGGCGCTGGCCGGCCTCGTCTTCACCGCCCGCCTCAACCTGGCGGGCCCGAAGGCCGGCGACGGCTTCGAGCTCGAGGCCATCTCGGCCGCGTTCATCGGTGGCGCGGCCGTCCAGGGCGGCGTCGGCACCATCGGCGGCGCGATCCTCGGTGGTCTGATCATCGGCGTCCTGAACAACGGCATGTCGATCATGGGCATCGGCATCGAGTGGCAGCAGGCGGTCAAGGGCCTCGTGCTCCTGCTCGCGGTCGCCTTCGACGTCTACAACAAGCGCCGCTCCGGCGGACGCTAGCCGCTCCGGTCGTGGCCGACTGGTCGCGGTTCCTGCCGCTCAGCTCCGGAGCCTCGGTCGACGAGTCGGGGGTCAGCAACGACTGGCGCCCGCTCGTCGCGGATCGGCTCGACCGGCTCGCCGTCCTGGCCGCCTCCCCCTCCTTCGCGGAGGGCGGGGCGGCCAGTGCCGTCTCCACCCCTCTTCTCGGCGCCCTCGTCGTGCGGCTCTCCAGCAGCACGACGCAGCGGCTCGCCTCCCGCCTCGGCGCTCGCGAGGCCGCCGATCCCCCCGCCCCGGCAGCGCTGCCGGCGGCGCTCACCGCCCTCGCCACCGCCCGCCGCGCCGGCCGCGGTCCCTCCGGCGTCGCCGAGCTGGTCGAGGCGGTCCGGGTCGAGCTCGCCCTCGCCCCCGAGACCGTGCTCCCCGAGCGCGTGTCCGGCGCCGTCGCGCTCGACCGCTCCCTCCGCGCACCGCTGGCCATCCGTGCCGCGGCCCGCGGCAGCTCCCTCGTGCCGACGGACGCCTCCTGGTCGCTCGGGTCCGGCCCCGCCGTCCGCGCCCCGGCCGGCGAGATCCTGCGCTTCCTGCTCGACCTCGGCCCGTTCCCCACCTCGGCCGACTGAGAGGCGCGTCTCGCGCCACAGGGAACGACGGACGCGATCCGGGTGAACAACGGATGTGACAATGTTTCACATCCTCTGTTCACCCTCACGTCAAGGAGCGCCATGACCCCGCGACACAGTTCCCCCAGATCCACCTCCGGCCGCCGTCACACCGCACGAGCCCTCGACATGACGGTCTCGGCAGCGCTGTCCCTCGTCCTCCTCGGCGGCGCCGCGACCGCCGCGCACGCCGACGAGGCGTCGCCCGGGACGGCGACCGTCACCGTGCACACTGCGACCCCGTCGCCCGCGCCCGTCCCGGTCCAGCACCCCGGCGTCAACGCACGCCTCGTCGGCACCCTCGACAAGAAGGACGGCGAACCCGCCAGCACCAGCACCACGATCACCTGGCACATCGAGGCCACCAACACCGGCGACGTCACCCTCAAGGACTTGAACGGCAGCCACACCGACCTCGCTCCCGGCGAGACCACCACCCACCTCTTCTGGCAGACCAAGCTCACCCAGGAAGAGATCAACGCCCACACCGCCACCTTCGCCGCCAACCTCTCCGCCACCACCCCCGACGGCACCCCCTACAACTCCCCCACCCTCCACGGCTCCCTCGCCCTCCCCGTCGAGCACCCCGGCGTCAGCGCACGCCTCGTCGGCACCCTCGACAAGAAGGACGGCGAACCCGCCACCACCAGCACCACGATCACCTGGCACATCGAGGCCACCAACACCGGCGACGTCACCCTCAACAACCTCAACGGCACCGACACCGACCTCGCCCCCGGCCAGACCGCCACCAACGGCTACTGGCAGACCAAGCTCACCCAGGAGGAGATCGACGCCGGCACCGCCACCTTCGCCGCTACCCTCTCCGCCACCACCCCCGACGGCACCCCCTACAACTCCCGAACCATCACTGGATCCCTCACCCTCCCGGTCCAGCACCCCGGCATCGACGGGCACTTCACCGGCGTCCTCGACACGAAGGACGGTGAACCCGTCACCGCCGGCACCTGGATCACCTGGACCGCCGAGCTCGCCAACACGGGCGACATCGAGCTGAGCACCATCGACGGCATCGACGTGGCTCTCGCCCCCGGCGAGACCACCGACCACTTCTCCTGGAGGAGCCAGGTCACCCAGGCCGACCTCGACGCCGGCACCGTCAGCGTCAGCAGGACCTACGACGCCACCACCGTCGCCGGCACCCGCTACACCTCCGGCGCCGTCACCGGCACTCTGACCCTGCCCGCTCCCGCCGAGCGCCCAGGCCTCTCCGGAGAGTTCGAGGGCCACCTCGAACTCAAGAACGGCGAAGCCGTCAAGGTCGGCACCCGGATCACCTGGATCGCCTACCCCGTGAACAGCGGCGACGTCGAACTCCGCAACGTCAACGACACGAGCATGGCCCTCGCCCCCGGCCAGCCCGCGCCCTACTACCAGGTCCGAGCCGAGGTCACCCAGGCCGACCTCGACGCCGGGAGCATCACCTTCAGCCGCACCTTCTCCGGCACCACCCCCCTCGGCACCCGCTACTCCACCCCCTTCACCGGCACCCTCACCCTGCCGACGGGACCGGCAGCGGGCTGACACGAGCCCTGGAGGCGAGGGCCGCTGACGACGAGACCGTTCGGCGGCAGCGGCCCCGCCTCGGCCGGGAGCATGCCTGCGTAGCATCGAGGCATGACGCGCTCACTGCCGAGAAGCACCCCCTCCGCCCACGCCCTCGACGCCGGTGGCGTCCTCGACCTGCTCGACGCGATCGAGGCCGCTCCCGGCGTCGAGCTGCACGGCCTGATGGTCGTGCACGCCGGGGCCGTGGTCGCCGAGGGGTGGTGGGCGCCGTACTCGGCCGAGCGGCTGCACCTGCTCTACTCGCTGAGCAAGAGCTTCACGGCCGCGGCGGTCGGCCTCGCGGTGGGCGAGGGCCTCGTCGACCTCGATGCGACCGTCCTCTCCTTCTTCCCGGAGCTGGACGCCGAGATCACGGATCCGCGGTCACGGGCGATCCGCGTCCGCGACGTCCTCGCGATGGCGAGCGGTCACTCCGCCGAGACCATCGATCGGGCGCGCGAGCTCGATCCCGTGGACATGGTCCGCGGCTTCCTGCTGCTGCCGCCGGAGCAGGAGCCGGGCAGCGTCTTCGCCTACAACCAGCCCTGCACCTTCGCCGCCGCCGCCATCGTGCAGCGCGTGAGCGGCCTGCCGCTGACCGAGTACCTCCGCCCGCGCCTGCTCGACCCCCTGGGGATCGGCGAGGTCGCCTGGATCCGCGACGCCTCGGATCGCGAGATCGGCTACAGCGGGATGCACACGACGACGGAGGCGGCCGCCGCCCTCGGGCAGCTCTACCTCCAGGACGGGCGCTGGGGTGACGCGACGATCCTCTCGCCGGAGTGGGTCGCCGAGGCGTCGACCGCCCACGTCGCCACTCCCCCGGCCGACTCCCCCGACTGGGAGCAGGGCTACGGCTTCCAGTTCTGGCGCTCGCTGCACGGCTACCGGGCCGACGGCGCCTACGGGCAGTTCAGCCTGATCCTGCCCGAGCACGACCTCGTCGTCGCGATCACCGGGCAGAGCACCGATACGGGCGCACTCCTCGCCGCGGTCTGGGAGCACCTGCTGCCGGCGGTCGGCCGCGGCTCGACCGTCGAGGCCGACGCGCGACTGCTCGAGCGCCTCGGCTCGCTCGGGCTCGCGCCGCTCCCCGCGCTGCCCACGGCTCCCGAGCCCGGGCGCTTCTCGCCCGCGGCCGGGTCGGCGATCCGCTCGCTGACCGCGCTGGATATCGCGGTCGACGGCGCCGGCTGGACCCTCGCGCTGATCGAGGGCGAGGAGCGGCTGCTGCTGGCCCCCGGCTCCGGCGAGTGGACCGTCACCGACGCGTTCGCGGCGAGCGCCGGCTCCGGCGAGGGCGGGGCCCTCCTGGTCGACGTGATCTTCCTCGAGACGCCGCACCGCCTGCACCTCGCGATCGACCCCACCGCCGGCACCTTCGCGGCGCACTGGGAGACGGAGCCCCTGCACGACGGCCCGCTCGCGCAGCTGCGCGCCCCGCGCTCCCTGCTGGTCGAGTAGCCCCGCAGGGGCGTATCGGGCGGCGAAGCCGCTTCGCGTCGCAGTGGTGAGGGAAAGGGACGCGGCTGCGCCGCGTCATGCTGGTCGAGTAGCGCCGCAGGGGCGTATCGAGACCCGCCGCGCTCAGCAGCCCCGGCCTGCAGACCCGACTCCTGACGGTGGTGGATCTACTTGGAAGAGACACCCGCAGACATGCTGGTCGAGTAGCCCCGCCAGGGGCGTATCGAGACCCACCACCGTATGCACGTCGGCCTCTTCCCCGCCCAGCGATGGCGCCGGAGGCGCCCCCTCCGCTCGATACGCCCGCTCCGCGGGCTACTCGATCAGCATGTACTTCCACCCTCCGGCGGAGTGACCCTCGGAACGCATCTCATGCTGGTCGAGTAGCCCCGCAGGGGCGTATCGAGACCCACGATCCTCAGCAGGCCGGGCCTGCAGACCCGACTCCGAACGGTGGTGGATCTCGATACGCCCGCTCCGCGGGCTACTCGATCAGCATGAAGTCCCCACCGCTTGGTCGGCGGACCTCGGGACGCACGCCGCATGCTGGCCGAGTAGCCCCGCAGGGGCGTCTCGAGACCCACGTCCACCAGCGGAGCAGCACGGACCCCTCGCCAAGTGTTGACGTCGCCATGTACGGTCGAGAAGCGGTGTTTGCGTGAACATCGGTCCGGCGTGCAAAGGAGCACAGCATGAGTCCTCGACAGCGATCCGTGGCGGCGGGAGTGGCGGCCCTCCTCGCGGCCGTCCTCCTCGGAGCGGGAGCGTCCCCCGCGGCGGCCGCCCCCTCCGGCGTGGTCACCGACCCGAACGACGGAGTCCCGCGGACGAGTCCGCCGCCCGTCTACACCGACTACCCCGCGATCCAGGACCCGGGCCGCGCCGCCGCCGACTACTTCCAGCCCTCCTGGTACGACACCGACGGGCGCCACATCCAGGCGCACGGCGGCCAGATCGTCACCACGCAGGAGAACGGCCAGGAGGTGCAGTACTGGTACGGCGAGGACCGCACCAAGGGCTACTGGAGCAGCCCCGGCGTCGCCGTCTACCGCTCGACCGACGGCCACAACTGGGAGAACAAGGGAGTCGCGCTGCGCAGCGTCGCCACTCCCGACGACCTGAAGTCCCCCTACTTCGACGCCCTCTACGACACCGTCGACGACGCCGGCCAGCCGCGTGCCGACCGCATCGCCGAGCTCGACTACCACCTCGACACCACGCAGGCCTCGCCGAACACCGCGATCTTCGAGCGGCCCAAGGTGCTCTTCAACGAGAAGACCGGCAAGTGGGTCATGTGGTGGCACTCCGACGGCCGGATCACCCCCGGCGGCAGCACCTACGCCCGGTCGATGGCGGGAGTCGCCACCTCCGACAGCCCGACCGGTCCCTTCACGATGCAGGGCGTCTACCGGCTCTACAACCGGTCGAACTATCAGGCCTGCACCACCTCCGCGGTCCCCGGCCAGGCGCGCGACATGACCGTCTTCCAGGACGAGGACGGCACCGCGTACATCTCCTACTCCTCCGAGGAGAACTACTCCCTCTACATCGCGAAGCTCGACGCCGACTACACCAACGTCGAGCGCACGACCACGACGGACACCCTCGACGCCGGCCAGTACTCGGCCGACGGCACCTACCCCTACGTCTTCGCCGACGGGAAGGCCGGAGCGCCGGTCCGCGGCACCGACTTCCAGATCGTGAAGGAGTGCGGCCACCTCGAGGCGCCCGCGATCTTCGCGAACGGCGGGAAGTACTACACGATCGCGTCCGGAGCGACCGGCTGGGCGCCCAACCCGCAGACCTACTACACGGCCGACTCGATCCTCGGCTCGTGGATCCGCGGAGTGGAGAAGGGCGACGTCAACGAGAACGTCGCCTACAACGCGATCCCCGAGGGCGGCGACGGACTCCTCTCCGTCGGCGACACCCGGAAGACCACCTTCGGCTCGCAATCGACCAACGTGCTGACGCTCGCGCCCGGGAAGTACGTCTACATGGGCGACCGCTGGGCCGACGGCGAGTCCAACTCGAACTACGTCTGGCTGCCGATGACCATCGGCGAGAACGGCCGCCTCGAGATGCGCAACCCCGCCGTCGAGGACCCGGCGCGCTGGGCCGCGGGCTGGAACGAGTCCTACTGGGACGACAAGGGCGTCGGAGCCGGCACCTGGTCGGTCGTCGACGACCGCCTCCCCGACGCGGTGCGCCGGAACGCCGACGTCGCCGCCGTCCTGCCCGCCACGGTCTCGGTGAAGACCGGCACCGCCACCCGCGACGTCGCGGTCACCTGGGCGCCCACCGGCCCCGCGCTCCTCGGCACGCTGACGGTGACGGGCACGCTCGCCGCCGACTCCGAGTTCGCGCGCGGCCGCACCTTCACCCGCACGATCGAGGTCGCGGAGCCCGGGATCGCGAATCTCGCGCCCGGCGCCTCGCTGACGGTCTCGAGCCGCGCCGACCTCGCGCCGACGCTGATCGACGGGAACGTGAAGGCGAAGGGCTGGGACGACTGGACCGGCACCGGCTATCCCCGCGACAGCCGGCTCGCCTTCTCCTGGAGCAGCCCGCAGAACCTCGACTCGGTGACCGTGCACGCCTTCAAGGACGGCGCGACGGCGACCTGGCCCTCGCGCATCGAGGTCGAGTACCAGGTGAACGGCGCCTGGACCATGAGCACCGTCGCCGCGACCCTCTCGCAGGCCGCGACCGACGCCGCGCCGACGGTCGCTCTCGACCTGTCCTCGCTGCCGGACACCACCGGCCTCCGCCTGCACCTGACGAGCGCCGCGAACACCTGGCAGTCGATCGCCGAGGTGCAGATCTGGGGCACTGCGCCGCCGGTGAACGTTTGCCGGGTGAAGGGCGCCGCCGTCTCGGCGTCGTTCAGCCAGACCAAGTGGGCGACCCTGCCCGCCGGCAACGCCTGCGACGGGAACGTCGCGACGGCGTGGTCGACCTGGACCGATCAGGCCTTCGCCGGCAGTGCGGACTTCACGCTGACGAACACGGTGGCGCACCGCGTCGCCGGGCTGTCGTTCACGAACACCGAGGGCACGCTGGCCTCGGTGAGCATCGCCTACCGCGGCACCGACGGCGTCTGGCGACCGACGTCCGCGCAGAACGTCGCTCCGGCAGCGAACGGCGCGCTGACGACGGTCCCCTTCGCCGCGGTCGACGCCACGGGGCTGAAGCTCAGCTTCTCGACGCCGAACTCGTACCTGAAGATCACCGAGATCGTCGTGCCCGAGGCGGCCGCTCCCGCTCTGAAGGTCCCGGCCGTCGTGTCCTCGCGCTGCATCGCCGGCAAGGCGGTGCTGTCGGTGACGGCGACCAACGGCGAGACCGCCCCGATCGGCGTCACCGTCTCGTCCGCGTACGGGCAGAAGGCCTTCGCGAGCGTCGCGGCCGGCGCGAACGCCAGCCACAGCTGGACCACCCGCCAGGCGTCGATGCCGTCCGGCGAGGTCACCGTGACCGCGACGTCCGGCCCGTCCACCCTCGAGCAGAAGGTGAGCTACCCGGCCCGCACCTGCTGACGGCCCGGATCTCGATACGCCCGCTCCGCGGGCTACTCGATCAGCATGAACTGCCGCCCTCGCTTGCTGAGCCGCAGCCCACGCGCATGCTGGTCGAGCAGCCGCGCAGCGGCGCCTGTCATGCTGGTCGAGTAGCCCCGCAGGGGCGTATCGAGACCCACCGCCCTCAACAGGGCGGGTCTGCAGACTCGCCTTCTGACGGTGGTGGATCTCGATACGCCCGCTCCGCGGGCTACTCGATCAGCATGGACCGCGCAGCCCTCGCCTGCCGAGCCGCAGCCCCTCCTCTGCATGCTGGTCGAGTAGCCGCGGCACGCGGCGCATCGAGACCCACCCACCGGCTGCACCCGGAAGCGGGGTCTCCCCCGCCGTCCCCGCACTGATAGGAATCTCGAGTCGGCGCACCGCCGCGTCCGGCAGAACGGGAACCTCAGTGATCCGCACCACCCGCGCCGTCTTCGCGACCGCGGTCCCCACCGCCGCCCTCGCGCTGACCGTCCTCCTCGCCTCGGCGGCTCTCGCTCCGGAGGCGGTCACCGCACCGGAGAGCACGTCGACCTCCGCGCCCGTCCCCGTCCCGGCGGCGACCGCCTTCCCGACGGCGCTGCCGTGGCCGTCGTCCGCCACGCGCAGCGGCCGCGACTCCGACACGGACGCGGCGACCGCCTGCTGCACCGTCCCGCCGGCCGAGAGCACCGCCGCCCCCGCCACCCCCGTGGAGGACGACGACCCGGAGGGCTCCTCCGACGGCGCCACCCCCACCGCGATTCCCGCGCCCCAGGACCCCGAGCGCCTCCCCGAGCGGCAGGACGCCGGCGGCGTCGACGTCGGCGTCAGCATCGACCCGCCGACCGCCCCCGGAGCCCTGTCGATGACCGTCGCCGACTCGGTCGCCACCCTCGTCGAGTCCGGCTCCACCCCCCTGCGCCGGCAGTTCCTCGGCGCCCTGCCCACCGTCACGGTCACCGACACCCGCGACCCCGCGCAGAGTCCGGCTGCCTCCGGCTGGTACGTCCTCGGCACCGCGAGCGACTTCACCGGAGCGAGCGGCGCCTCGATCGGCGCGGCGCACCTCGGCTGGACCCCGGAGCTCGCCGGCTCCGGCGGCGCGGTCTCCGCCGGCCCCCGCGTCTCCGGCGTCCTCGACGGCGGCTCGGGCGTGCGCGACGCGGTGCTCGTCGGCGCCGACGACGACTCCCCCGCGGAGGCGGGGTCCTGGTCCGCGACCGCGGACCTGATGCTCGCCACCGAGCCGACCGTCGCCGCGGGCGCCTACCGCTCGACGCTCACCCTCTCGCTCTTCGAGTGAGGCCCGCGCAAGTCCCGCAAGCCGCAGGACGACGCGCGCTCAGTCCTGCGCGACCGCGACCGTGACGACGAGCGCCGAGTGCACCACCGGCTCCGAGACCGCGAGGTAGCCCTCCGCGCCCTCGATCCACGCCTCCGTCGCGCCCTCGCGGGTGCGGAAGAGCACCGCGTCCCCGCTCGAGGATCCGCGGCCGTCGGCCTTGGTCACGGCCCGGGTCCGCAGCTCCTGCAGCACCTGGTCCGCGCTCGCGCTCCCCGACGCGATCCGCTCGCGCACCGCACGGGTCCGGGCGGCGGCGATGCCGATCCCGCGACCGGTGGCCAGCGCGGCGACGACGGCGCCGTCGCAGTGGGCGATGCTGATCCGCATCCGCTCGAGCGCCGGGTGGTCGCCGCCGAGCACCGGGCGCCCGTGCGGCCCGCCGCACTGCTCGCAGCGCGCGTCGACGCGGACGTCGAGCGGATCGATACCGAGCGTCTCGGCGGCGAGCTCGCGGACGAGCACCCGGCCGAGGAGGAAGCCGTCGCGCGCCTCACGGCGGCCGGTGGCCTCGTAGCGCAGGCGCTCGGCGAGGGTGAGCAGCCGGAGCATCCGGTGCCGGGCGGAGTCGAGCACCTCGGGGCGCGCCCAGCGCAGCTGGACGTCGTCGGTGGCGAGAAGAGGGAGACCGGTCATGCGCCGCACGGTACGCCGCGCAGGCGACATCGGCGTGACGGGCCGGTGGCCGGGCGGCGTCCGGGCGGACACAGCCGGGGAGCATCCGCGTCGTCTTGAATGGGGCGGGTGCAGACGTTCCTCCCCGTCCCCGATCTCCGCGCGACCGCCCGCGCCCTCGACAGCAAGCGGCTCGGGAAGCAGCGGATCGAGACGCTGCAGATCATGCGCGCGCTCACCGTGCCCGGCTACGGCTGGCAGCACCACCCCGCCGTGCGGATGTGGCGCGGCTACCGGCCGGCGGTGATGGCGTACAAGCGCGAGACCTGCGACGCCTGGACCGACCGCGGCTACGCCGACATCTGCCTCGAGAAGACCGAGGCGGCCCTGGCGCTCGACCCCGAGGACGCCGCGCGCTACCGGGCCGGCGAGATCGAGCTGCCGCCCTGGTTCGGCCGCGACGACGTGCACCTCTCGCACCGCTCGAAGCTGGTGGAGAAGGACCCGGAGCACTACGCGCCGCTCTTCCCGGACACCCTGCCCGGGCTCGACTACGTCTGGCCGGTCACCGGCTGACGACCCGACGCAGGGGCCCGATCCGGACGTCCGCCGACGCTCGAGCGGGGCACGGAGTGCGCTTCGCCCGCGCACAGGCCCTTTTCAGGCCCCGGACCGGCCCTTCGTCATTCCGGGGTCTCGGGTTAGTCTGTCGGGGTTGACCCGGCGCAGATGGGCGTCCGGGGCGTCGGCGGCGGCCGTCGCGATGATCGGGGGTGACCCGAAGGAGAAGGTTTGGCGTCCGACAGCAGGACAACCGGTGGCGTGATCAAGGCGGTCGTGGGCTTCCTCGGCATGAGTGTCGTGGCAGGAGTCCTCGTGACCGCCACCGTCACTCCTGCCGTGGCGATCGCCGGCGTCGCCGCGAACCAGTCCATCGGAGTGTTCGACGGTCTCCCCGAGTACCTCGAGGTCGACAAGCTCTCCGAGAAGAGCAACATCTACGCGACCCGCGCCGACGGCTCCCCGCAGCTGCTCGCCTCCTTCTACGTCGAGAACCGCATCGAGGTCCCGCTGGACCAGATCTCGCAGTTCGCCAAGGACGCCGCCGTCTCCGGCGAGGACCCCCGCTTCTACGAGCACGGCGGAGTCGACCTCCCCGGCACCCTGCGCGCCGTCGCGCAGACCTACGTCCTCGGCAACGACACTCAGGGCGGCTCCTCCATCACCCAGCAGTACGTGAAGAACGTGCTGGTCGAGAAGGCCGTCCGCAACATCACCGACGAGGCCGAGCGCGCCGCCGCCATCGACGCCGCGACGCGCACCTCCCCCGAGCGCAAGCTCCGCGAGATGAAGCTCGCGATCGGCCTCGAGAAGGAGTACTCGAAGGACCAGATCCTCCAGGGCTACCTGAACATCGCCTTCTTCGGCGGCACCACCTACGGCATCGAGACCGCCGCCAACTACTACTACAACACCACCGCCGCGAACCTCACCGTCGCCCAGGCCGCCAGCCTCATCGCGATCGTGAACAACCCGGCCGTGCTCCGCCTCGACCAGCCGGACAACCCCGACAACGGCGCCGCGAACGGCTACCTGCGCAACAAGGACCGCCGCGACTACATCATCGGCAAGATGCTGGAGGAGGGGAAGATCTCGCAGGAGGATCACGACGCCGCCATCGCGTCGCCGATCGAGCCGCAGATCACCGAGCCGAGCACCGGCTGCTCCACCGCCGGCGACGCGGGCTACTTCTGCGACTACGTCACGAACATCCTCAAGAACGACCCGGTGTTCGGCGACGACGAGGACACCCGCTGGACGAACTTCCGCCGCGGCGGCCTCGACGTCTACACGACGCTCGACGTCGACCTGCAGAACGCGGCCGTCGCCGCCGTCAACGCGCAGGTCCCGCAGACCTGGAACTTCGATGTCGGAGCGGTCTCCGTCAGCGTCGAGGTCGGCTCCGGCCGCGTCCTCGCGATGACGCAGAACAAGAAGTACTCGCAGGACCCGGACGTCCTCGCGGCCGACCCCTCCTACAGCGCCATCAACCTCAGCACCGACCGCGCCTACGGCGGCTCCTCGGGCATCCAGCCCGGCTCCACCTACAAGCTCTTCACCCTGGTGGAGTGGCTGAAGGAGGGGCACAGCATCAACGAGTCCGTGGACGGGACCCGGAAGCCCATCTGGGGGTCCTTCGAAGATTCTTGCGCGCCCGGGGGCACGAACTACGTCGCCTCGACCAGCGCCAAGAACGACGAGGGCGGGAACGGCCAGATCGGCACCGCCGTCGACTTCACCCGGACCTCCCTCAACACCGGCTTCGTCGGCATGGCCCGCGAACTCGACCTCTGTGCGATCCGCAACACGGCGGTCGACATGGGCGTCAAGCAGGGCAGCGGCGAGGAGCTCGAGCACAACCCCGGCTCCGTGCTAGGGACGAACGACGTCTCCCCGCTCTCGATGGCTGGCGCCTTCGCCACCATCGCCTCCGGCGGATCGACGTGCGACTCGATCGCGATCGACAAGATCGTCGATGCGACCGGCGCCGAGCAGCCTGTCCCTGCAGCGAACTGCCGCCAGTCGATCGACCGCAACGTCGCCGCGACGGCGGCGATCGCCCTGCAGTCGACGTTCTCCGGTAACGGCACCGCCTACCAGTCGCGAACCGGCGACGGCATCCCGCTGATCGGCAAGACCGGGACGACCGATGACGCGAAAGCGACCTGGATGACCGGCGCGAGCACCCGTGTTGCAACCGCGGTCGGCGTCTTCAACATCAAGGGCGACGCGAACCTCCGCCTCGGACGCTATTCGTTCGACACCGGCTCCGCCGCGACCGCCCGGCACCGGATCTGGCCCGTCGTGATGCGCGCAGCCGATGCCCGCTACGGCGGCACGGCGTTCCCCGAGGCCGACGGCTCGCTGCAGGTCGTGCCGCGAGTCAACGTCCCCGACGTGACCGGCCTGTCGGTCGGCGACGCCCGGGCGAAGCTCGAGTCGGCCGGCTTCAGCGTGAGCGAGGGGGCCGCCGAGGCGAACTCGGCCGCGTCCGGCACGGTCGTCCGCCAGAGCCCCTCCGGCACCGCGACCCGCGGCACCACGGTGACGATCATCCCGAGTTCGGGCCCGGCACCCGCTCCCGCTCCGACCGCGGAACCCGCCGCTCCGGCCGCCCCCGCGGCCGGTCAGCAGACGGTGCCGAACGTGGTGGGTCAGGACCTCGAGACCGCCAAGGCCGCGTTCGCCTCGGCCGGCTTCTCCAAGATCACCCTGTCCTGCACCGAGAACGGCAACGCCCCCGACGCCGGCCAGGTCACCGGCCAGGACCCCGCCGGCGGCACCGGCGTCTCCCCCGACGCCACCCTCCGCGTCGCCATCACCGCGAAGAAGTGCCCGTAGCCCTCAGCTCCGGCACGTGAATCCGCCTCCGGCTCGCAGGACCCCCCGGTTCCCGCGAGCCGGAGCCGTTTCCGCGTGCCCGAGGCCGAGCCCGAGGCCGAGCCGAACGATCGACCCGCCCCCGCCTGCATGCTGGTCGAGCAGCCCCGCAGGGGCGTATCGAGACCCACCGTCCCCAGCACGCCAGGTCTGCAGACTTCTGCAGCTAGCTCTCGTACCAGCGACGCGGTCCACGTGGGCCGTTCAACCGGTTGGGGTCCAAATGGCCTCGTTTGAAAGTCCTCGCTCGGTCGAGGTGAGCTTGCACGACACCCAAAAGGGGAGGTTTCCTCATACCTTCCTCGACGGTAGATTTTTTCTCACCTTTCGGCGACTAGAAGCAGGTCGAAGCTGAGACTTTGGGGGTCTGAACGATGCGAAACAAATTCCGAGCGAGCGCGAAAGCGACGAACCCAGCTCCGAGAACGTTTGTTACAGCTCGGCGCTCCGCCCTCTTGGCGTCATTGTCGCTCGTCATTTCGGCAATGTTTGCGCCGGGAGCGGCGGCGGACTACTCGAATCCGTCCGGTTGGGGCGGATATCCATATTGCGTCATCGGCACTGGTGACAGCACCTTCATGTGGAACATCTCGAACGGCTGCACGTATGCCAACGGCACGTTGAAGATGCGACTCACGTCGACGAGCGGAGAGTATCGACTTGTCTTCCAGAGCGATGGCAACCTGGTCGTGTACCGCAACGGCTCCAGCCCCGTGTGGCAGTCTGGAACCGCCGGCAAGGGGGCGACGAGAATAGTGTTCCAGAAAGATGGGAATGTCGTCATCTACCGCGGGAGTACCACACTCTGGTCTTCTCAGACCGACAACTGCAATGCCGGCCCGGGCTTATCTCTCGACATGCAGAACGACGGAAATCTGGTGGTGTACAACTACATCTGGTCGACCAGTCCATCCTCAGAAAGATATGCGAAATGGTCAAGCCAGTCAGGTCCTTCGTGCCACTGACCACTTATTCACTCTGATCCGTCACGGTCGACACCAGAGCGATACTCCGCTACAGGATGCAGACGAACTCTCTTCCCTTTTGGCCTATGGAACATCAGCGTTCATGCTCTTGGTGATTTCTCGAGACCGAGGATGGTCACGGGGAGCAAGAGTCCTGTTCCGGACAGACGACTCCCTGCTGCGGCCGACGGGGGGGGTCGTCAGCCGCGGCCGCGCAACGCGCCGACGATGGCGGCGGTCGCGTAGTGCACGATGAGCGCCGCGATCCCGAAGCAGGCCAGCCCGCCGCTCGCCTCCGACCACGGCCGGTGCGCGTCGGTCATGCTGCCGGGCATCACGATGTCGAGCGCGAAGAAGCCGGCGGCGAGACCGAAGCAGACGAAGCTGATGACCAGCAGCGCTCGGATCGCCCTGCCCACCGGGTCGTAATAGCGGGGGTTCGACATCGTGCCTCCGGTTCTCGTCCCTCGTGTCTACCCACCCGCGCGACCCCCCGCAACCACTCGACACCTGCCCCCGCAAAGCCCCCGGACGCACGAAACCCCCGGCCTCCCCCTCCGCGAGATGCCACTTGTGCACGCGACACGCCGTGAAAAGCGTGCACAAGTGGCATCTCGCAGGAGGGACGCCGGGGGCGTCCGCTCACTAGGCGGTCAGGCTGCCAGGGGGAGGGTCGCCTTCGAGGTGACGACCAGGTCGCCGGCGACGGCGTCGACGCGCACGGCGCCGCCGTCGGTCACGTCGCCGGAGACGAACAGATCGGCGATGCGGTCGTCGACCCAGCGCTGCACCAGGCGGCGGAGCGGCCGGGCGCCGTACTGCGGCTCGTAGCCGTGCTCGGCGAGCCAGTCGACCGCGGCCTCGGAGACCTCGAGCGAGACGTCGCGCGAGGCGAGCCGCTCACGGCTGGCCTCGAGCACCAGGCCGACGATCTCGCGCAGCTGCGCACGGCCGAGCCGGCGGAAGAGCACGATCTCGTCGATCCGGTTGAGGAACTCCGGTCGCATCGCCTCGCGGAGCCGGCCCATCACGCGATCGTGCAGGTCCTTCTCCGAGGCGAAGCCCTCGGCCGACTCGTCGCTCTGCGCGACGAAGCCGAGCGCACCGGAGCGCGAGGCGAGGAACTCCGACCCCAGGTTCGAGGTCATGATGATCACCGTGTTCCGGAAGTCCACCGTGCGGCCCTGACCGTCGGTCAGGCGTCCGTCGTCGAGCACCTGCAGGAGCAGGTTGAAGACGTCCGGGTGCGCCTTCTCGATCTCGTCGAAGAGCACGACCGAGTAGGGGTTCCGGCGCACGCGCTCGGTCAGCTGACCGGCCTCGTCGTAGCCGACGTACCCGGGAGGGGAGCCGACCAGTCGCGAGACGGTGTGCCGCTCGCCGAACTCGCTCATGTCGAAGCGGATCACCGACTGCTCGTCGGCGAACAGCGAGCCGGCCAGCGTGCGGGCGAGCTCCGTCTTGCCGACGCCGGTCGGGCCGAGGAAGAGGAACGAGCCGACGGGCCGCGACGAGTCGCCCATCCCGGTCCGGCTGCGGCGGACGGCGCGGGCGACCGCGGCGACCGCGGCGTCCTGGCCGATGACGCGCTGGTGCAGCTCCGTCTCGAGCTGCGCGAGCCGGTCGCGCTCCCCCTCGGTCAGCCGCGACACCGGGATGCCGGTGGCACGGGCGACGACCGCGGCGATCTCGGCCTCGCCGACGACCGCCTCCTGCGAGACGGCTCCGCCGGCGGTCGCCGCGTCGAGCGACGCCTGGACCGCGGTGATCTCGTCGCGCAGACGCGACGCCTCCTCGTAGTGCTCGGCCGAGACGGCCGCGTTCTTGTCGCCCTCGAGGGTGGCGAGCCGCGCGAGCAGGGCGTCGGTGTCGACACCCGCGCCGAGCTTCAGGCGCAGACGTGCGCCGGCCTGGTCGATCAGGTCGATCGCCTTGTCGGGCAGCACCCGGTCGGGCAGGTAGCGGGCGGAGAGCTCGACGGAGGCGCGCAGGGCGTCGTCGGTGAAGGCGACGCGGTGGTGCTCCTCGTAGGCGCCGCGCAGGCCGTGCAGGATCGCCACGGCGTCCTCGATGCTCGGCTCGCCGATGCGCACCGGCTGGAACCGGCGCTCGAGGGCCGGGTCCTTCTCGATGGTGCGGTACTCCTTGAGCGTGGTCGCGCCGATCAGGTGCAACTCGCCGCGGGCCAGCCGCGGCTTGAGGATGTTCCCCGCGTCCATCCCCCCCTCGCCCGCGCCACCGGCGCCGACGACGGTGTGCACCTCGTCGATGAAGACGATCAGCTCGCCCGAGTGGGCCGCGATCTCGTCCATCGTCGTGGTGAGGCGCTCCTCGAAGTCGCCGCGGTAGCGGGTGCCCGCGAGCATGGCGGGCAGGTCGAGCGAGACGACGCGCTTGTCGCGCAGCTGCTCGGGCACCTCGCCGGCCACGATCGCGCGGGCCAGGCCCTCGACGACCGCGGTCTTGCCGACGCCGGCCTCGCCGACGAGCACCGGGTTGTTCTTGGTGCGGCGGCTGAGGATCTCGACGGCCTGCTCGATCTCGTCGGAGCGGCCGATCACCGGGTCGAGCCGGCCCTCGCGGGCGAGCTCGGTGAGGTCGGTGCCGAACTTGTCGAGCATCGGGGTCTCGGACGCGGGCGCGCCCTGCTCCGGGACGGGCTGCTCGCCGGCGACCGTCTCGCGCAGGCCCTGGGTGAGCGCCTCCGCGGTCACGCCGGCGCGAGCGAGGACCTGCCCGGCGGGCGTGTCCTGGCCGAGCACGAGCGCGAAGAAGAGGTGCTCGGGGTCGATGTAGGTCGAGCCGCTGGAGCGGGCGACCTGGTAGGAGTGGAAGAGCGCGCGCTGGGCGCTCGGGGTGATGGTCGCCGCGTTCTGCGAGGCCGGGGCCTCGCTCGCCTGCGGCAGGCGCGCCTCCGTGGCGGTCGCGATGGCGCCGGGGTCGACGCCGATGCGGCGGACCGCCTGCGACACGGCCTCGTCGTCGACGAGGACCCGCAGCACGTGCAGGGCGTCGAGCTCGGTCTGGCCGCGCTCGAGAGCGAAGCGCCCTGCGGACTGCAGGATGCTCTGGGTGCGTGCGCTGAGGAAGCGGCTGAGGTCGATGGACCGCGCCGCGCGGGCGCGCTCACCGTCGAGGTAGCGGGCGAGGAAGTCGTCGAACGAGCTCGCTCCGGCCTCGTTGTAGTTGTCGGGCACCAGTCCTCCTGAAAGAGTTGAGTCACTTGCACTCAAGTTCAACGCAGGGGGCCCTCCCCTATTCCCGCCCGCGAGATGCCACTTGTGCACGCCTTCTGCGGCGTGTCGCGTACGCAAGTGGCATCTCGCGGAGGGGGGGGCAGACGGAGAGGAGGCACGGACCCTATCCGGTCCGTGCCTCCCTGTGCGCCGACGCGCGTTTCTCCGGGGTGGGAGCTCTAGGGGACGATGTGGCCCGCGGCGCGGAACAGCTCATACCACTCCGGCCGCGTGAGCGGCAGGTCGGAGCCGAGGGCTGCATCGCGCACGCGCTGCTCGTTCGTCGTGCCGAGGACGACCTGCATCTTCGCCGGGTGGCGGGTGATCCAGGCGGTCGCGACGGCGAGGGGCGGGACGTCGTACTGGGCGGCGAGGCGGTCGAGGACCGCGTTCAGCTCGCCGTACTCGGGGTTGTCGAGGAAGACGCCGGTGAAGAAGCCGCTCTGGAACGGCGACCAGGCCTGCACGGTGATGTCGTTGAGGCGGCAGTAGTCGAGGATGCCCGCGTCGCGCATCACCGACTGGTCCTCGGCGATCATGTTCGACGCCACGCCCTGCGCGATCATCGGCGAGTGCGTGATCGAGAGCTGCAGCTGGTTCGCGACGATCGGCTGGTTCAGCGACTTCTTCAGCAGCTCGATCTGGTACGGCGTCTGGTTGGAGACGCCGAAGTGCTTGACCTTGCCGGCGGCGTGCAGCTCGTCGAAGGCGCGGGCGACCTCGTCGGGCTCGACCAGCGCGTCGGGGCGGTGCAGCAGGAGCACGTCGATGTAGTCGGTGCGGAGCGCCTTCAGCGAGCCCTCGACCGACTGCATCAGGTGCTCGTACGAGAAGTCGAAGTACGGGCCGTCGCCGACGATGCCGGCCTTGGTCTGCAGGACGACCTGCTCGCGCTCGGACGGGGTGAGCGCCAACGCCTCGGCGAAGCGCTCCTCGCAGCGGTGCAGCTCGCCGCCGTAGACGTCGGCGTGATCGAAGAAGTCGATACCGGAGTCGCGGGCGGTGCGGACGAGGTCGCGGATGGCGTCGTCGGTCATGTCGGGGATGCGCATGAGGCCGAGGACGACGTTCGGGGAGTCGAGGCCGGAGGCGCCGAGGGGGACGTGCTTCAAGGGAGTGCTCCTTCGTTGGATACCTCGTCCACGGTACGGGCGCCGCCCGTGCGCCGTCCAACAGGGGGTGCTGGTGCGATTCATGCGCCGGAGTGGTGAATCGAGCGCCTTGCCGGGGAGAGGCCGCGGTGGGAGGCTGCCGCCATGACGATCGAGGTGCGCCCGGCCACCGTCTTCGACGACCTGGCCACGATGAACGGCCCGAAGCGGCCCGACGCGAGCGTGTGCTGGTGCCTGAGCTACCGGCTGCTCTCCTCCACCGAGAACAACGCCCTCCGCGGCCCGGCGCGCGGCGAGCGGATGCGCGAGCTCGTCGCGCAGGATCCGCCGCCCGGCGTCCTCGCCTACGACGGCGGCGAGGTGGCGGGCTGGGCCGCCGTGCATCGCCGCGCCGACACCAGCTACGCGAAGAACCGGAGGATCCCGCACGTCGACGACCTCGACGTCTGGAGCGTCTGGTGCATCCGCGTCCGCCCCGGCTTCCGCAGGCGCGGGATCTCGCACGCCCTGCTCGCCGGCGCCGTCGACTTCGCCCGCGCGCACGGCGCCCCGGCGATCGAGGGCTACCCCGTCGACAACGCCGGCGCGAAGGTCGAGCAGACGATGGCCTACGTCGGCACCCGCGCCCTCTTCGAGAAGGCCGGCTTCTCGCACGCGGCCGACACCACCTCGGTGCTCAACGGCTTTCCGCGGGTGCTGATGTGGCTGCCGCTGAAGTGATCACGCCGAGAAGCAGTGATGGCCGCGCTTCATGCTGATCGAGTAGCCCGCGGAGCGGGCGTATCGAGATCCACCAGCGTCGGACGACGGTGTGCAGACCCACCTTCTGAGGACGGCGGGTCTCGATACGCCCCTGCGGGGCTACTCGACCAACATGGAGCCGCTCGTCGTGCGGCGCGGAGCGAGTCCTCGATCGGCAGTGATCGGCCCGTCGACGAGAGGCCTCGCGCCACTTCGCCATGACGATGCTCCGTCCCTTACCGTGTCGGACGTGCAAACAGGCTCGCTCGACTCCTCCGAGGTGGTGCACCGCGCCCGCCAGGACATCGGCCTGTCGCAGAACGCACTCGCCCGCGCCGCCGGGCTCCGGCAGTCCGATCTCGCTGCGATCGAGTCGGGAGTTCGGCGAGTGGGCCCGGAGCAGCTCACTCGGATTCTCGATGCGGCGCGCCTTCGTCCCTCGCTGGCTCTCGAACTGCTCGCCGACCAGGTGCGAGCCCTCGCGGCCGAACACGGATTGCACGACGCCCGCGTCTTCGGCTCGACGGTCCGCGGCACCGATCACGAGCGCAGCGACATCGACCTGCTCGTCAGCGCCGATCCCACCGTCGACTTCCTCGGTCTCGCGGCTTTCCGCGGTCGGGCCGCGGAGCTGCTCGGCTTCCCGGTCGACGTCGTCGTCGACGATCGCGACAACGAGGTCGTCCGCGCGATACGCCAGGAGGCAGTACCGCTCTGAGCAGTTCCGCCTCGCTGCGTCGCGGCGGGACGGATGACGCGAAGAACCTCCGCGGGCCGACCCCGGAGTCGAGGAACGGCTCCTCGCCCGGGAGGGGAGGAGCCGTTCGCCGTGAAGGCCGGGACGTGGTGTCGACGCCTAGAAGTCCCAGTCCTCGTCCTCGGTGTTCACGGCCTTGCCGATCACGTAGGAGGAGCCGGAGCCCGAGAAGAAGTCGTGGTTCTCGTCCGCGTTGGGCGAGAGGGCCGACAGGATCGCGGGGTTCACATCGGTGACCTGCTTGGGGAACATCGGCTCGTAGCCGAGATTCATCAGGGCCTTGTTGGCGTTGTAGTGCAGGAACTTCTTGACGTCCTCGGTCAGGCCGAGCTGGTCGTAGAGGTCCTGGGTGTACTGCGCCTCGTTGTCGTAGAGCTCGTAGAGCAGCGAGAAGGTGTAGTCCTTGATCTCGTCGCGCTTGGCCTGGTCGACCAGCTCGAGTCCCTTCTGGAACTTGTAGCCGATGTAGTAGCCGTGCACGGCCTCGTCGCGGATGATCAGGCGCACCAAGTCCGCGGTGTTGGTGAGCTTGGCGCGCGAGGACCAGTACATCGGCAGGTAGAAGCCGGAGTAGAAGAGGAACGACTCCAGCAGCGTGGAGGCGACCTTCCGCTTCAGCGGGTCGTCGCCGCGGTAGTAATCCATGACGATGGACGCCTTCTTCTGCAGGTTCGGGTTCTCGACCGACCAGCGGAACGCCTCGTCGATGTCCTGGGTGTTCGACAGGGTCGAGAACACCGAGGAGTACGACTTCGCGTGCACCGACTCCATGAACGCGATGTTCGTGTAGACGGCCTCCTCGTGTGGGGTGAGCGCATCGGGGATCAGCGAGACGGCGCCGACCGTGCCCTGGATGGTGTCGAGCAGGGTCAGGCCCGTGAACACGCGCATCGTGAGCTGCTGCTCGTCGTGGGTCAGCGTGTTCCACGACTGGATGTCGTTGGACAGCGGGACCTTCTCGGGCAGCCAGAAGTTGCTCGTGAGGCGGTTCCAGACCTCCACGTCCTTGTCGTCCTGGATGCGGTTCCAGTTGATGGCGTCGACGTGGCTGACCAGCTTGAGCTTCTCAGGGGGAGTCATGATCTCTTCTTCGTGCGGGTAGGTCGTTCGAGACTGTCGGGGGATCGACGGGGGACGTTACAGCATGCAGCTGACGCAGCCGTCGACCTCCGTGCCCTCCAGCGCGAGCTGGCGGAGACGGATGTAGTAGATGGTCTTGATGCCCTTGCGCCAGGCGTAGATCTGCGCGCGGTTGATGTCGCGGGTGGTCGCGGTGTCCTTGAAGAACAGGGTGAGCGAGAGGCCCTGGTCGACGTGCTGCGTCGCCGCGGCGTAGGTGTCGATGATCTTCTCGTAGCCGATCTCGTACGCGTCCTGGTAGTACTCCAGGTTGTCGTTCGTCATGAACGGCGCCGGGTAGTAGACGCGGCCGAGCTTGCCCTCCTTGCGGATCTCGATCTTCGACGCGATCGGGTGGATCGAGGACGTCGAGTTGTTGATGTACGAGATCGAGCCGGTCGGCGGGACGGCCTGCAGGTTCTGGTTGTAGATGCCGTGCTCCATGACCGAGGCCTTGAGCGCGCGCCAGTCGTCCTGGGTGGGGACGGCGATGCCGGCCTCGGAGAAGAGGCGGGAGACGCGCTCGGTGGCGGGCGCCCACTCCTTCTCGGTGTAGGTGTCGAAGAACTCGCCCGAGGCGTACTTCGAATCGGCGAAGCCCTCGAAGGTCGTGCCGCGCTCGATCGAGATGCTGTTCGATGCGCGCAGGGCGTGGAAGAGCACCGAGTAGAAGTAGATGTTGGTGAAGTCGATGCCCTCCTCGGACCCGTAGTGGATCCGCTCGCGGGCGAGGTAGCCGTGCAGGTTCATCTGGCCGAGGCCGATGGCGTGCGACTTGTCGTTGCCGTCCTCGATCGAGCGCACCGAGGTGATGTGCGACTGGTCGGACACCGAGGTGAGGCCGCGGATCGCGGTCTCGATGGTGCGGCCGAAGTCGGGCGAGTCCATCGTCAGCGCGATGTTCAGCGAGCCGAGGTTGCAGGAGATGTCCTTGCCGATGCTGTTGTAGGAGAGGTCCTCGTTGTAGGTCGTGGGGGTGTTGACCTGGAGGATCTCGGAGCACAGGTTGGACATGTTGATGCGGCCCTTGATCGGGTTCGCCTTGTTCACCGTGTCCTCGAACACGATGTAGGGGTAGCCCGACTCGAACTGGATCTCCGCGATGGTCTGGAAGAACTCGCGCGCCGAGATCTTGGTCTTCTTGATGCGCGGGTCGTCGACCATCTCGCGGTACTTCTCGGAGATCGAGATGTCGCCGAAGGGCAGGCCGTAGACGCGCTCGACGTCGTACGGGGAGAAGAGGTACATGTCCTCGTTGTTCTTCGCGAGCTCGAACGTGATGTCGGGCACGACGACGCCGAGGGAGAGCGTCTTGATGCGGATCTTCTCGTCGGCGTTCTCGCGCTTGGTGTCGAGGAAGCGCAGGATGTCCGGGTGGTGCGCCGAGAGGTACACCGCTCCCGCACCCTGGCGGGCGCCGAGCTGGTTCGCGTAGCTGAAGCTGTCCTCGAGGAGCTTCATCACGGGGATGATGCCGGAGGACTGGTTCTCGATCTGCTTGATCGGGGCGCCGGCCTCGCGGATGTTGGAGAGCGAGAGGGCGACGCCGCCGCCGCGCTTGGAGAGCTGCAGCGCGGAGTTGATGCCGCGGGCGATCGACTCCATGTTGTCCTCGATGCGGAGGAGGAAGCAGGAGACGAGCTCGCCGCGCTGCGCCTTGCCCGTGTTGAGGAAGGTGGGGGTCGCGGGCTGGAAGCGGCCGGCGACGATCTCCTCGACGAGGGCGATCGCGAGCTTCTCGTCGCCCTGGGCGAGCCCGAGGGCCGACATGACGACGCGGTCCTCGAAGCGCTCGAGGTAGCGCTTCCCGTCGAAGGTCTTCAGCGTGTACGACGTGTAGTACTTGAAGGCGCCGAGGAAGGTCGCGAAGCGGAACTTCTTCGAGTAGGCGAGGTCGTTCAGCTCCTGGATGAAGTCGAACGAGTACTGGTCGAGGACGGCCTTCTCGTAATACTCCTTCTCGACCAGGTAGTCGAGGCGCTCCTTGAGGGAGTGGAAGAAGACGGTGTTCTGGTTGACGTGCTGCAGGAAGTACTCGCGCGCCGCCTCGCGGTCCTTGTCGAACTGGATCTCCCCGTTCGGGCCGTACAGGTTCAGCATCGCGTTGAGCGAGTGGTAGTCCATCTGCGCGGCGTCCCGGGGGGCGTCGATCACTGCTGCGTCCAAAACGAGTCCAATCCTTCGTCGACGGCGCGGACGTCGTCGGGTGTGCCGAATACTTCGAAACGGTAGAGATGCGGCACCTCGCACTTGCGGGCGATGATGTCGCCGGCGAGGCAGTAGGCCTCGCCGAAGTTGGTGTTGCCGGCGCCGATGACACCGCGGAGCAGGGCGCGGTTGCGCGGGACGTTCAGGAAGCGGATGACCTGCTTGGGGACCGCTCCCCCGCCGTTGCCCCCGCCGTAGGTGGGGAGCACGAGCACGTACGGCTCGTCGACGTGGAGCGTGTCGACCGCGGCGCCGTCCCGCCGGGAGTGCAGGGGGATCTGCTGCGCGGGCCGCCCGAGCTTCTGCATGAAGCGGTGGGTGTTGCCCGAGCTGCTCGAGAAGTACACGAGTCCGCTCATCGCGCGCCTCCCCCGTCCTTCCGTCGTCCGCCCTCGCGGGCGCTTGCGGACCCGCTCCCGCGGATCCTCCGCCGGCCCGGGGCAGAACCTGCGCACCCGGACCGGCGAAGCTGTGTGCTCTGCTCCTGCCGCCGCATCTCCGTCAGCACCTGCTCTGAGGCGGCTGGACGGTGAGCTGCAAGGCGGAGGAGGAAGCCGTAGCGGCGCTACGGCGCCCGACGACAACGCCGCAGATCGCCGTTCAGACGGCTCAGAGGGCGGAGATCTTGTCGGGGCGGAAGCCGGACCAGTGATCGTCGTCCGTGATGACGACCGGCGCCTGGAGGTAGCCGAGGGCCTTGACGGCGTCGAGGGCCTTCTCGTCGACGGAGAGGTCGAAGATCTCGTAGTCGATGCCCTTGCTGTCGAGGGCCCGGTAGGTCGCGGTGCACTGCACGCAGGAGGGCTTGGTGTAGACCGTCACAGCCATGGGTGTCGTCCTTTCGGAAGGAGGTGTCCCGAGGGCCGGATCCGGTGCCGCGCCGGGGGTCCGGGCGGGCGGGGAGGCGGTCGTGGGGAGTTCTGATGTGGAGTGGTGCGGGGCGCTCGGAGACCGAGCGGCGGTGCCGATGGGCCTCTCGGCCCGACCTGCTCAGCAATACTACATATAGTGGGCGGCCCGGCGGCAGCCCACTAGGAGTAGTAGTTACATCCGTGTAGTTATCCACCGGTCCTCCCCCGATCCATCCACAGGCCGGGGCCCGCGGACCCGCGGAAGGACGCGGATCTTCTGGAGTTATCCACCGCTGTGGACAGTCGCGATCCGTTCCCTGGGTACAACGCTCCCCGGCGTGTCGGCATGCCCGACATGCGGGTGCCGGGACGCACGCCGACCACTACATCTAGGGGTCGGGGTGCTGCGAGATCCATGGCTCGACGCTACGGCCGACCACCGACACCCGCGGGTGCGGACGGACGCCGTCGGAGTGGCCGCGGCGGGTCTCCACGCAGCCGTCACGCACCGCCCCGAGCACTCGGGCAGCCGCACCGGCAGGGCCGACATCGCCGCCACGCGCCGTCAGGACGCGCGGCGCGCCAGCTCCGCCGCGACGGCCCGCAGGTGCGGCAGCGGGTCGGCGATGGCCGCCGCCGCCGACCCCGCCGCCTCGGTGAGCGAGCCCGCCGCGGCGAACGCGGTGGTCGGCGCCTGGATCGCCCCGGCGACCAGCATCGTGCGGGCGCCCGCCGCCTCCGCCAGTCCGAGCAGGTAGGAGGGGACCTTGCCCGCCATCGACTGCGCGTCGAAGCGCCCTTCACCGGTGAGGACCACGTCCGCACCCGCGACAAGCGCCGGCAGCCCGAGCGCCTCGCCGACCGCAGCCGAGCCGGGAGCCAGCCGCGCGCCCCACGCGAGCAGGCCGAAGCCGGTGCCGCCCGCCGCACCCGTGCCGGCCTCCTCCGGGTCGGCGTCCAGGTGCGCGGCGAGGTGGCGCAGGCCGTCGTCGAGGCGCAGCACGTCGTCGAGGCTCGCGCCCTTCTGCGGTCCGAAGACGTGCGCGGCCCCGGAGTCGCCGAGCAGCGGGTTCGTGACGTCGCTGAGGATCCGTGCGCCGCCGGCGGGGACGGGGCGCAGCGCGCGCCGGTCGACGACCGCGAGCTCGTGCAGCGCGCCGCCGCCGTCGCCGAGGTCGTGCCCGGACACGGTGAGGAAGCGCGCGCCGAGCTCGCGCAGCGCCCCGACGCCGCCGTCGGTGGACGAGCTGCCGCCGATCGCGAGCAGCAGCGCCTGCGCGCCGGCGTCGAGCGCGGCGGCGATCGCCCGGCCGAAGCCGCGGGTGTGCGCGGTGAGCGGGCGCAGCGGGTCGAGCAGCGTGATGCCGCTCGCAGAGGCGAGCTCGACCACCGCGGTGCCGTCCGGCAGCAGCAGCCAGGCCGTCTCGACCGGGCGGTCGTCCGGGCCGACCACGGTGAGCGCGTGGCGCTGCGCCTCCGGCACCGCGACCGCGAACGCGTCGACCGTGCCCTCGCCGCCGTCGGCCATCGGCGCGAGCACCAGCTCGTCGTCCGGCCGCTCGCCGCGCCAGCCCTCGGCGAGCGCCTCCGCCACCTCGACGGCGGTCGCCGACCCCTTGAAGGAGTCGGGCGCGATGATCACTCTCTGGGCTCCGCTGCTCATGCGCTCCAGTCTGGCAGCGGTGCGCTCGCCGGGTCGGCCTGTGGAGAACTCGAGCGGGGAGGGCTCGAGACCGGGCACTCTGCTGCGATGCGTCGACCTGCACCTCTCCCCCGCGAGCTCGAAGGACGGCCGTTCTCGGCCGCTCGCGCCGGCACGGAAGGGGTATCGGGCGCCCGGCTGAGAGCAGCGGACCTCGAGGCTCCCTTCTCGGGGGTCCGCGTGCCGCGAGGATCGGCGACGACCGTCGCGGCGCGCGCGTGGGCGCTCTCGACCGTGCTCGGAGACGGCGTCGTCTTCAGTCACCTCACCGCCGCCAGGCTCTGGCCGCTCGAGCTCCCGCGCGAACAGGACGACGAGCCGCTCCACGTGGCCGTCCGCCACCCAGGGCGAGCGCCGAGGCGCCGCGGTGTGATCGGCCACTCGATCGCCGATCCGGAGGTGCGCGCCGTGGTCCGGCACGGGCTCCGCCTGACCGACGGCGCGAGCCTGTTCTGCCACCTCGCGCCGATCCTCCGGCTCGCGGACCTGGTGGCGGTCGGCGACGCGCTCCTCCGCGAGCCCTTCCGCCAGGCCGCGGGCGACCGTCGACCGTGGGTCGCCCGCGGCGCCCTCGAGGCTCGCGTCGCCGCGTACCGCGGACCGGGAGCTCCCGCTGCCAGGCGGGCGCTCACCCTCGTCCGCTCAGGTGCGGAGTCGCGGAAGGAGACGGAGTTCCGGCTGGCGCTCCTCGAGGCGGGCCTGCCCGAGCCGGAGCTCCAGGTCCCGGTGCACGACGCGGCCGGCTTCATCGGCCGGCTGGACACGCTCTACCCGCGCTGGAAGGTCGGCGGCGAGTACGAGGGCGACCAGCACCGCACGGACCGCGTGCAGTGGGACCGCGACCTGATCCGCTACGAGCGCCTCGCGGCCGCCGGCTTCTCGATCGTCCGCATCGCCGCGGCCTCGTTCCTGCGCGACCCCGCAGGTTGCGCCGCCCGCGTCCGCGCCCGCCTCCTCGACGCGGGCTGGCGCCCGGACCCCTGACCCGTTCGCCACTTTCTGCTGCTTCGGCCCCCGACCTGTGATCCGTTCGCCGCTTTCCGTTGCTTCGCCCCCCGCATTCCAGCAGAAAGTGCCGAATGGCCGAGCGTGCGGAGGCGCGCGGGCCTACAGGGGGGTGGCGAGGCGGAAGCCGCGCTTGATCACCGTGGCGACGAGGCGCGGCTCCGGGAGGGCCTGGCGGAGGCGGCTGATGGCGACGTCGACGGCGTGGTCGTCGAGGGGCTCGGGGGCGGCGGCGGCGAGGACGGCGCGGGCGACGGTGGCGCCCTCGGCGGCGACCAGGGTGCGGAAGAGGGCGAGGGCGACGGGGGTGAGGGCGACGCGGGTGCCCGCGAGCACGGCGTGCCGGCCGCGCAGCTCGAGGGGGCCGAATTCGGTGTCGAGGCGGGGGGCGGACTGCTCGAGGTGCTCGCAGGTGAGGCGGATGAGCGCGCCCATCCGGAACCGGTCGGGGACGATCGGCAGGATCTGCGCCTCGACGAGCGGCGCCGCGGTGACCGGGCCGACGGCGGCCGCGACGACGGTCTCGCGGAAGGCGGCCTGGAGCTCGTCGAGCCGGCCGGCCGCCTCCGCGACGGTGAACAGCGCCTCGACGGCGGGCGCGCTGGTGAAGGTGACGGCGTCGAGGCCGCCGCAGCAGATCGCCTCGATGAGCCGGAGGACGCGGGCCGAGTCCTCGTGGGCGCTCCAGCGGTAGGGGGCGGCGGTGAGCACGGTCGCGCCGGCGTCGGTGAGGCGCTGCAGCTGCGCCGGGTCGGTGAAGCCGTGCAGCTGGACCGCGACGGTGCGGCCGGCGGCGCCCTCGCGCAGGGCCAGGTCGACGAGGGAGGTGGTGGTCTCGCGCTCGCTCATGCCGTGGTCGTCGAGGCCGGCGGCGCGGATCGCCCCGCGCGCCTTCGGGCCGCGGACGAGGATCCGGGCGTCGGAGAGCGCGTCGGTCAGGTCGTCGCCGAGGCCGGCGGCGTCGGCCGCCTCGAGCCAGCGGCGCATGCCGTAGGAGGTGGTCGCGAGCAGCACGTCGGGGCGGGCGGCGACGATCGCGCGGGTCTCCGCCTCGAGGACGCCCTCGGTGTCGACGCCGCGCATACGGATGGTGGGGGCGTGGGTGACGTCGGCGCCGCGGCGCTCGAAGGCGGCGATCAGGTCCTCGGAGCGGCGGTCGGAGGTGACGCCGATGCGGAAGCCGACGAGCTGGTCGGCCCGGAAGCCGGGCGACGCGGCGTCGGGATCGGGCCCGTCGGCGCCGGGAGCGGCGGTCGCGACAGCGCCGCTCGCCTCGCCGCTCGCCTCGGTGCCGGTCATCAGCGGCCCCCTCGGGCGGTCACAGGGTGAGCGCATCGACCGCGCGGGCGATGCTCTCGGGATCCTGAGAATCATCGCACGCCGCCTGGCGCACGACCTCGCCGATGACGATGACCGCGGGCGAGCGCGGCGCCAGCTCGGCGAGCAGGCCGAGCACCCCGCCGACCGAGGAGACCGTGGTGCGCTGGGCGTGCGACCAGCCGCGCTCGACGATCGCCAGCGGCATGTTGGCGGTCATCCCCGCGCGCTGCAGCCCGGCGACGAGGTGTGGGAGCGTGTTCACGCCCATCAGCACGACCAGCGTCCCGCCGAGCCCGGCCAGGTGGCCGAGCTCCTCCTCGCTGAACGGCGCGTGGCCCGAGACCACGGTGAACGCGCGGCTGACCTCGCGGTGGGTGACCGGAATGCCGGCCGCGGCGGGCACCGAGATCGCGCTGGTGACGCCGGGGACGATCGTGTACGGGACGCCGGCGACGCGGCAGGCGCGCACCTCCTCCGACCCGCGGCCGAAGACGAACGGGTCGCCGCCCTTCAGCCGGACGACGTCGAGCCCATCGAGGGCGCGGGAGACCATCAGCCGCTCGATCTCGTGCTGCGGCACGGCGTGGTGGCCGGGGGTCTTGCCGACGTCGATCAGCTCGGCGCCGGGCGCCCAGTCGGCGAGGCCGTCGTGCGGGCCGAGGCGGTCGAAGAGCACGACGTCGGCCTCGCGGAGGGCCCGGTGCGCGGCGAGCGTCATCAGCTCGGGGTCGCCGGGTCCGCCGCCGACGATGCTCACACGGCCGACGGAGCGGCACTCGGCGGGCGCCTCGTCGACGACCCAGACGCCGTGGCGGGCGGCCTCCGCGGCCGCGGCCGAGCGGAGGGACGCGGCCCCCTCGACCCAGGCGAGCAGGGCGGGACGGGCCGCGGGGAGGAGCGACGCGGAGGCGAGGCGCAGGCACAGCGCGTCGTCCGCATCCCAGCGCTCGACCCGCGCGCCGGCCGCGCGGTAGCGAGCGAGGACGCGGCGGGTGCCGGCGACGCTGCCGACGACGAGGACGCGGCGGCCGGTGAGGTCGACGGAGAGCTGCATCACGCCTCCGATCCGGGCACGGAGGAGGCGGAGGACCCAGCGGAGCCGGTGGGAGCGAACGGCGCGAGCGTCGCGGGTGCCGGCACCGACGCCGACGGCCCCACGACCGAGACCGCGCCCGGCCCGATCGGGATCGACGTCCCGGCCACGAGCACCGGCCCGTCCGAGCGCTCGTCGCGCCCCGCCGGCCGGCTCTGCCCGCGCTCGCGCACGGTGCTCACCCGCGGATCCGCGGTGTCGGGCGCGTTGACGAACGAGCGGAAGCGCCGCAGCCGGTCCGGGTCCGCGAGCGTCGCCGCCCACTCGTCCACGTAGGTGTCGACGTGGGTCGCCATCGCCGCCTCCAGCTCGGCCGCGATCCCGAGCGAGTCCTCGCAGACCACCTCCTTGACGTGGTCGAGGCCGCCGGGCAGGTCCTCCTGCCAGCGCGCCGTCCGCTGCAGCCGCTCGGCGGTGCGGACGTAGTACATGACGTAGCGGTCGATGTAGCGCACGAGCGTCTCGTCGTCGAGGTCCTGCGCGAGCAGCTGGGCGTGGGCGGGCTGGTAGCCGCCGTTGCCGCCGACGTAGAGGTTCCAGCCGGTGTCGGTCGCGATCACGCCGATGTCCTTCCCGCGCGCCTCGGCGCACTCCCGGGCGCAGCCGCTGACCCCGAGCTTGAACTTGTGCGGCGAGCGCAGGCCGCGGTAGCGCTCCTCCAGGTGGATCGCCATGCCGACCGCGTCCTGCACGCCGTAGCGGCACCAGGTCGAGCCGACGCAGGACTTCACGGTGCGCAGCGACTTGCCGTAGGCCTGGCCCGACTCCATCCCGGCGTCGACGAGGATGCGCCAGATCTCGGGGAGCTGCTCGAGGCGCGCGCCGAACATGTCGATCCGCTGGCCGCCGGTGATCTTCGTGTAGAGGCCGTACTGCTCGGCGACCTCGGCGATCACCTTGAGCTTCGCCGGCGTGATCTCGCCGCCCGGCACCCGCGGGACGACGGAGTAGGTGCCGTCCTTCTGCATGTTGGCGAGCGCGCGGTCGTTGGTGTCCTGGAGCGGCGCCTGGCCGGCGTCGAGGATGTAGCCGTTGGTCTGGGTCGCGAGCACGGAGGCGATCACCGGCTTGCAGACGTCGCAGCCCAGGCCCGAGCCGAAGCGCTCCATCACCTGCTCGGCCGAGGACAGGCCGAGGATCCGGACCGACTCGAACAGCTCGCTGCGGCTGAGCGAGACGTGCTCGCAGAGCGCGCGCGAGACCTCGACGCCGGCGCGGGTCAGCTCGGTGTCGAGCAGCTTCTTCACCAGCGGCACGCAGGAGCCGCACTGGGTGCCGGCGCGGGTGCAGGCCTTCAGCGGGCCGAGCTCGGTGCAGCCCTCGCCGATCGCGTGGCGGACGTCGCCGACGGAGACGTTGTTGCAGGAGCAGAGCTGAGCGTCGTCGGGCAGGTCGCCCGAGGGCGCCTCGCCGCCGGCCGCCGCGAGGTAGGCGCTGGGCTCCGCCGGCAGTTCGCGGCCGAGCAGCGGGCGGAGCGAGGAGTAGGGGCCCGCGTCGCCGACGAACATGCCGCCCAGCAGGGTGCGCGCGTCGTCCGAGACGACGATCTTCTGGTAGAGCCCGCGGGCGGGGTCGGCGTAGACGACCTCGAGCGCCCCCTCCCCCGCGCCGAGCGCGTCGCCGAAGCTGGCGACCTCGACCCCGGAGAGCTTGAGCTTGGTGGCGTCGTCCACGCCCGGGAAGGTGGCGTCGCCGCCCAGCAGGCGGTCGGCGACGACCTCGGCCATCGCGTTGGCCGAAGCGACGAGGCCGACGGTGCGGCCGTCGATCGCGGCGACCTCGCCGATCGCCCAGACGTGCGGGCGGCTGGTGCGGCAGGCCTCGTCGACGACGACGCCGCCGCGGGGCGCGACCTCGATGCCGACCGCGCGGGCGAGCTCGTCGCGCGCCGTGATGCCGATCGAGAAGACGACCATGTCGGCGCCGATGCTGGTGCCGTCGGTCATCGTCACACCGAGCACCGTGCCCTGCGGCGAGGTGAGGACGGCGGTGGGGCGGTTGCCGAGGTGCAGGGTGACGCCCTGCGCGGCGATGATGCGGCCGAGCGCCTGCCCCGCGCCCTCGTCGAGCTGGGCGCTCATCAGCCAGCGGCCGGAGTGGATCAGCGCGGTGCGCGCGCCGAGCCGGTGCGCGCCGCCCGCGGCCTCGAGGCCGAGCAGTCCGCCGCCGACCACGACGACGCTCGCCGGGCGGCCGCGGCGGGCGCGGAAGGCGGCGAGGTCGGCGACGAGGCCGTCGACGTCCTCGAGGGTGCGGTAGACGCGGCCGTGCTCGGCGCCCTCGATCGGCGGCACGGTGGCGGAGGAGCCGGTGGCCAGCACGATCTCGTCGCCCTCGAACCAGCGGCCGTCGGCGAGCTGCACGCGGCAGTGCTCCGGGTCGAGCGCCACGACGCGGGAGGAGGTGACGAGCGTCGCCGCCTCCCAGAGCGCGCCGTCGCCGAGGGTGAGGTCGGTCATCCCCTCGAGGCGCTTGGAGAGGGCGACGCGGTCGTAGGGGTGGTGCGCCTCCTCGCCGAAGACCGTGATCTCGAGGGCGGTGGCGCCGGCGCGGGCGACGAGCGCGTCGACCAGGCGGTGGGCGGCGGGGCCGGCGCCGACGACGAGCACGCGTCGGGGGCCGGTGGGGATCGCACCTCGGGATGTCATGGGCTCCACCGTAGGCAGGCGCGGTTTCGCCCCCGTTGCCCCTGCGTAACGTCGTGTGACCGACCTCTCACGACAGCGGACCGGCATCGTGAGGGCTTCGTTACGCCCGTGACTCCGGAGGGGTGCTCCCGCGAAACCTGCGCTCTCTACCGTGGGGCTCACCGCCGCCGACCGGCCGCGGGCAGCACTCCTCTCGGAAGGCGGGACGATGACCCTCCTCGATCAGCAGGTCACCGCCGGCCCCGCGACGGCCCGCACCGCTCCGGCCGCCACCTGGGTCCCCGTCTGCAACCGGCTCGAGCTGGAGCCGCTCTGGGGCGAGGCCGCGCTCGTCGGCGGTGTGCAGCTCGCGCTGTTCCTCCTCCCCGACGGCCGCGTCTTCGCCGTCTCGAACCTCGACCCGGCGACCGGTGCGGCCGTGCTCTCCCGGGGCATCGTCGGCTCCCGCGCGGTCGACGGCGTGCAGCGCGCGACGATCGCCTCGCCCCTGCACAAGGACGTCTTCGACCTCGAGACGGGGGTCTGCTACACCTCGCCACGGCTGCACCTCGCCGCCTGGAGCGTGCGGGAGACGGGCGGAGTGATCGAGGTCGCCCAGCGGACCGCGCTGGTCTGCGCCTCGCACGGCACCTCCGACGACGACGGCCGCACCGCGGTCGCCGCGCTGGTCCAGGCGGTCCGCGAGGCGAACCCCGCGGCGGACGTCCTCGACTCCTTCGTCGACGTGCAGCAGCCCGACGTTCCGGCCTCCCTCGGCACCCTCGAGCCCGACCGCCCGGCCGTCGTCGTGCCGCTGCTGCTCTCGGCCGGCTACCACGTGCACGTCGACCTCGCCGAGGCCGCGGCGGAGGCGGACCGCCCCGTCCGCGTGACCGGCGCCCTGGGCCCGGATCCGCGGCTCGCCCGCGTGCTGGCCCGTCGGCTGCGCGAGGCCGGTCTCGCCGACGGCGACCGCGTGGTGCTGGCCGCGGCCGGCTCGAGCGACGCCGGCGCGGTCGCCGACTGCTGGGCCACCGGCCGCCTCCTGGCCGCCGAGCTCGGCCGCGAGGTCGCCGTCTCCTTCATCTCGGCCGCCGAGCCGCGCGTCCCGGAGGCGGTGGCCGCCGAGCGCGCCGCCCACCCCGGCGCCCGCGTGCTCGTCTCCACCTACCTCCTCGCCCCCGGCTACTTCGCCTCGCTCGCCGCCTCGGCGGGAGCCGACCTCGCCACCGCCCCGCTGCTCACCGCCGTCGACCCGCCCGCGCGCGAGCTGGTCGACATCGTCTCCGAGCTCTTCGGCCGCAGCGCCTAGGCGCCCGGCCGCTCGACCCTCTCTCGCCCCACACTCTCGCCCCGCTCTCTCCCCGCACTCTCTTCGGCGCGCCCGCGCCCACTCCCCGGAGGATCCGATGACTGCTGCACCGCCCACCACCGCCCCCACCACCACGAGCGCCGCGACGACCACCCCGTCGGGCCTCACCCGCCGCCCCGGCCGCTGGATCGACGGCTGGAACCCCGAGGACCCCGCGCAGTGGCAGGCGGAGGGGCGACAGGTCGCCGGCCGCAACCTGCGCTGGTCGATCTTCGCCGAGTTCCTCGGCTTCGTCGTCTGGCAGCTCTGGTCGGTCGTGGTCGTCCAGCTGCCCGCGGCGGGCTTCGACTTCAGCACCGGCGAGATCTTCTGGCTGATCTCGATGCCGAGCCTCGTCGGCGCGACGCTGCGGATCCCGTACACCTTCATGGTCCCCCGCTTCGGCGGGCGGAACTGGACGATCGTCTCGGCCGGCCTGCTGCTCATCCCGAGCGTCGGACTCGCGCTCGCAGTGGGGAACCCGGACACGCCCTTCGGCGTGATGCTCCTGGTCGCGGCGCTGGCCGGCCTCGGCGGCGGCAACTTCGCCAGCTCGATGGCCAACATCACCTTCTTCTACCCGCACGCGCAGAAGGGCTACGCGCTCGGCCTGAACGCCGCGGGCGGCAACCTCGGCGCCTCGGTGGCGCAGCTGATCGTGCCGATCGCCGTCACGATCGGCGCCGCGGCCACGGTGAACCTGCCGCTCGCCGGCCTGATCTGGGTGCCGCTGATCGTCGTCGCGATGATCGGGGCCTGGAAGCGGATGGACAACCTCTCGACCGCGAAGGCCGACGTCGCCGCCTCCCTCGCCGCGCTGCGCGAGCCGCACCTCTGGCTGCTGGCGGTGCTCTACATCGGCACCTTCGGCTCGTTCATCGGCTTCGCGGGCGTCTTCCCGAAGCTCATCGCCGACACCTTCCCCGAGTTCTCGCAGTTCTCCGTCGGCTCCGCGACGCTGACGCTCGCCTTCCTCGGCGCCCTGGTCGGCTCGCTCTCGCGGCCCTACGGCGGCCGGCTCGCCGACCGCTTCGGCGGGGCACCCGTGACGATCGCCGCCTTCGTCGCCATGGGCGCCGGCATCCTCTTCGTCATCGCGACGCTGCCGCTCGGCAGCTTCTGGCTCTTCCTCGCCGGCTTCCTCGTGCTGTTCGCCTCGGCGGGCATCGGCAACGGCGCGACCTACCGGATGATCCCGACCGTCTTCGCCCTGCGCGCCCGGCAGAAGGGCGACGACGGGGTCGGCGCTCAGCGCACCGCGGCCGCGGCCCTCGGCCTGATCTCGGCGATCGGCGCCTACGGCGGCTTCGTCATCCCGCAGCTGCTCGGCTACTCGAAGACGACCTTCGGCGACTACACGACGGCGCTCGGCTGGTTCGTCGCGGCCTACGCGGTGATGCTCGCGATCACGGCGGGCGTCTACCTCCGCCTGGCCGCGAAGACCGGGACCCGGATCTGACGATGACCGCCGCTCCCGCCCCGACCGACTCGCACTGCCCGTACTGCGCCCTGCAGTGCGCGATGACGCTGACGAGGGTCGACGACCCGACGCCGGTGAGCATCGCGGGGCGGGAGTTCCCGACCAACCGGGGCGGGCTCTGCGCGAAGGGCTGGACGGCCGCGGAGCTGCTCGCGAGCGGGCAGCGGCTGCGGGCGCCGCTGATGCGCGGATCGGACGGTACCTTCGTCGAGGTCTCCTGGGACGAGGCGCTCGACGCGGTCGCGGCGGCCGTCACGAAGGCTCAGGAGCGGCACGGAGCGGACGCGGTCGCGGTCTTCGGCGGCGGCGGGCTGACCAACGAGAAGGCCTACCAGCTCGGCAAGTTCGCGCGGATCGCGCTCGGCACCTCGCGGATCGACTACAACGGCCGGTTCTGCATGTCCTCGGCCGCCGCCGCCGGCAACCGGGCCTTCGGCGTCGACCGCGGGCTGCCGTTCCCGGTGACCGACCTCGACGAGGCCGACACGATCCTGCTGCTCGGCTCGAACGTCGCGGCGACCATGCCGCCCTTCCTGGCGCACCTGGCCGGGACGCGCTCGCGCGGCGGGCTGGTCGTCGTCGATCCGCGCCGCTCCGCCACCGCCCGGCTCACCGAGGACGGCGCCGGACTGCACCTGCAGCCGGCGCCCGGCACCGACCTCGCGCTGCTGCTCGGCCTCACCCACCTCGTGCTCGCCGAGGAGCTCTCCGACCGCGACTACCTCGCGGCGCGCACGACCGGGTTCGACGCGGTGCGCCGCAGCGTCGCGTCCTGGTGGCCGGAGCGCACCGCCTCCGTCACCGGCGTGCCGGCCGAGCTGCTCCGCCGCACCGCCCGCCGCCTCGCCACCGGTCGCACCTTCGTGCTGACCGGCCGCGGGGTCGAGCAGCACGTGGACGGCACCGACACCGCGACCGCCGCGATCAACCTCGCGCTCGTGCTCGGGCTGGTCGGGCGGCCGGGGTCCGGCTACGGCACCCTCACCGGCCAGGGCAACGGCCAGGGCGGCCGCGAGCACGGGCAGAAGGCCGACCAGCTGCCCGGCTACCGCTCGATCCGCGATCCGGAGGCGCGGCGCCACGTCGCCGGCGTCTGGGGCGTGGATCCGTCGACGATCCCCGGGCCCGGGCTGCCGGCCGTCGCGCTGCTCGCTGAGCTCGGCCGCTCGGTGCACTGCCTGCTCGTGCACGGCTCGAACGTGGTCGTCTCGGCGCCCGACGTCGACGCGGTGCGGGCCGGGCTCTCCGCGCTGGACACGCTGGTCGTCTGCGACTTCTTCCTCTCCGAGACCGCGGCACTGGCCGACGTCGTCCTGCCGGTGCCGCAGTGGGCGGAGGAGGAGGGGACGATGACCTCGCTCGAGGGCCGCGTCCTGCGCCGCCGCCGCGCGCTCGACCCACCCGCCGGCGTCCGCAGCGAGCTGTGGATCCTGAGCGAGCTCGCCCGCCGCCTCGCTGCGCCGTCGACCTGGTCGACCGAACCGGCCGAGGTGTTCGACGAGCTGGCCCGCGCCTCGGCCGGCGGTGTCGCGGACTACTCCGGGCTCTCGCACGCGCTGCTCGACACGGGGGTCGCCGCCTACTGGCCGTACCCCGCCGGCAGCACCGGCACTCCGCGGCTCTTCGGCGAGAACTTCGGCCACCCCGACGGGCGGGCCAGGATGGTCGCCGTCAGCACCGCTCCCCCGGCGCCGGTCGACGTCGGCGCCGAGCTGACGCTGATCACCGGCCGCTACCTGCAGCAGTACCAGTCGGGCACGCAGACCCGGCGGGTCGCCGAGCTCGACGCGGCGCGGCCCGAGGCGCGGCTGGAGATCCACCCGGCCACCGCCTCCCGGCTCGGCGTCCGCGACGGCGGACCGGTCTCGGTCGGCAACGCGCGCGGAGTGGTGCGGGCGCGCGCGAGCGTCACGGCCGACATCCGGCACGACACGGTCTTCCTGCCGTTCCACTACGCGGGCGAGCAGTGCGCCAACCTGCTGACCGAGGCGGTCGTCGATCCGATCTCCTCGATGCCGGAGTTCAAGCGGACGCGGGTCTGGATCCGCGCGGAAGGGGTGCTCGATGCCTGAGCCGATGACGGCCGAGAACGGGATCGCCGCGCCCGAGCGGGTCGTCCTGCTCGGCTACGGGCCGGTGGGCGCGCGCTTCGTCGAGGAGCTGCTGCCGGCCGTCCGCGCCGGATCGGTCGCGCTGACCGTGGTCGGCGCGGAATCCGCCGACGCCTACAACCGCGTGCTGCTCGCCGAGTACGCCGTCGGGCGGGCGACCCGCGAGCGCCTCGACCTCGGCGACCGCGCCACGGCCGAGGCGGCCGGCGTGGTCTTCCGGCTCGGTGCCGCCGCCGTCGGCCTCGACCGCGCGCGCGGGGTCGTCCGCCTGCACGACGACGAGCGGCTCCCCTACGACCGCCTGGTCTTCGCGACCGGCGCCCGGGCGAACGTGCCGACCCTCGCCGGGATGGAGCGCTCGCGGCGCGACCGGCGGGTGCGCTCGGCGCTGCCCGCGACGCTCGATCAGGGCGCGAGCCCGCTGCCCGAGCGCGTCGTCGCGCTGCGCGACCTCGACGACGCGCACGTCGTGCTCGACGCGGTGCGCGCCCGCTCCCGCATCGTGGTGCTCGGCGCCGGAGTGCTCGGGGTCGAGTTCGCGCTCGCCGCCGCCGAGCAGGGCGCCGATGTCGTGGTCGTCTACCACGGCGACATCCCGATGGGGCGGAACCTCGATCACGGCGGCGGGCGGATGCTCGCCGCGGCCGCCCGCGCCGCCGGCGTCGACATGGTGTCGCACGCCCGCTCGGAGAGCATCCTGCTCGCCCACGACGATCTCGGCCGCGCGCACTTCCAGGCGCTGGTCTGCGCGGACGGCAAGCAGATCGAGGGCGATCTGCTCGTGCTCTCCTGCGGTGTCGGGGCGCGCACCGAGCTCGCGGCGAGCGCCGACCTCGCGGTCTCGACCGGGATCCTCGTCGACGAGCACCAGCGCAGCTGGACGGACCCGCGCGTCTTCGCGATCGGCGACTGCGCTCACGTCGCGGCCCGCGGCTCGGCGCTGCCGGACGGGCGTGTGCCGGGCGGGCCGAGCGGCCTGATCGGCCCGGGCTGGCAGCAGGCCGACCGCCTCGCGGCCCGCATCGCGGCGGAGGCGGTGGGCCGCCTCGCCGACGAGCGCGTGCCGGCCGCGCGCCCCGCCGTGGTGATGCTGAAGGCCGATGGCGTCGACCTGGTGGCGGGCGGCGATCCGACGGCCGAGCCCTGGGACGCCTGCGACGGCGCCCCGCACCCCGAGGTCACCGTCTGGGCCGACCCCGCCCGGGGCGGGTACGCCAAGCTCGTGACGGTCGGCGGGGTGCTGCGCGGCTTCGTCTCGGTCGGCCTGCCGCGGGTCGGCGCCGAGCTGACGCTGCTGTTCGAGCGCGGCTCCGAGCTGCCGGCCGACCGCTCGAGCCTGCTGCGCCTCGACGCCCCGGACGCGGGAGCGGCCCCGACCGGTGACCCGTTCGCTCCCGACGCCACCGTCTGCTGGTGCAACGGCGTCTCGGCGGGCGCGATCGCCGAGGCGGCCGCCGCGGGCCACGACACCGTCGCCTGCATCGGCGCGGCCACCCGGGCCGGCACCGGCTGCGGCGGCTGCACGGGCCGGATCGCGGAGCTGCTGGCCCGCACGGCCGTCCCGGCCTGACGCGGAGGGCGCCGACGTCCGGGGCGTCGTGCGCGTCCCTCCGGGACAGGCCCGGCGCGCTCGGGCACCCGGTGGCGTCAGCGGCCGCCCACGACGGCGAACGCTCGCACCGGGAAGGTGCCGAAGCCGCGCACCTTCGGCGGCACCGCGGTGAAGCGGGCGCCGGTCGCGGGCAGGGCGTCCAGGCCCGTGAGGTGCTCCACGACGGGCACCCCCGCGGCGAGGAGGAGGCTGTGCGCGGGCCGCTCGCGCGAGCCCTCGACGTCGTCGATGTTGAGCGAGTCGATGCCGACGAGCACCGCGCCGGCGTCGATCAGCGCCTGCGCCCCCGCAGCGGTGAGGAAGGGCGCGCCGGCTGCGTACTCGGGTGTGGCGAAGTGCGCGTCCCAGCCGGTCGAGAGCAGGACCGCGGCTCCGGAGACGTCGAGGCCGTCGAACGCGTCGCGGTCGATCCCGCGCCCGTCGGCCGCCCGCGCGTCGACGACGACGGCGGGGAGATCGACCAGCGTCTCGAGGTCGAGCCCGGCCAGGTCGGTGCCGCCTGAGTAGCGGTGGAACGGGCTGTCGAGATAGGTGCCGGTATTGCCGATCATCTCGATGACGTCCAGCGCGAATTCGGTGCCCGGGGCGTAGGCGGCGCGCGACTCCTCACGGGTGAGGTGCGGCCGGATCCGCGGCGCGGGCAGCCCGGGGTAGGTCACCAGCCCCTCCGCGACGGTGTGGCTGAGATCGATGAGGTGGCGCACGGAGGAGGTCATGCTTCCGATCGTGCCAGTGGCAGGATCACCGTGTCCCTCGAAGAACTGCCACTCATCGCCTGAAGATGGCCAGCCAGCGGCCACCTCCGGCACGCGGAACCACCTCCGGCACGCGGAAACGACCGGATCCGGCGAGCCGAACCGCGAACCACGAGCCGGAGGTGCGAGCAGACGCCGAGGCGTCGCCGAACGGAGGCCGACCCGGCCCCGCCGCTACTTCTTCGGCAGCGCTGCCGCGAGGTCCGCGATCAGATCGCTCGCGTCCTCGATGCCGACCGAGAGCCGCACCAGCGACTCCGACACCTCGAGCGGCGTGCCCTTGACCGACGCGTGGGTCATCTCGCTCGGGTAGCCGATCAGCGACTCCACGCCGCCCAGCGACTCCGCCAGCTGGAACAGCTCGGTCGACTCCGCGAACTTGCGCGCCGCGCGCGGTGTCGCCAGCTCGACCGAGAGCATGCCGCCGAAGCCCGACATCTGGCGCTTCGCCAGCTCATGTCCCGGGTGCGAGGGCAGGCCCGGGTAGTGCACGGCGGTCACGGCGGAGTGCCCGGCCAGGAACTCGGCGACCGCCTGAGCGTTCCTGGAGTGCCGCTCCATCCGGATCGCGAGCGTCTTGATGCCGCGCACGGTCAGCCAGGCGTCCATCGGGCTCGAGATCGCGCCGACCGCGAACTGCAGGAAGGCGACCTTCTCGGCCAGCGGGCCGGAGCGCAGCGCGAGCGCCCCGCCGACCACGTCCGAGTGCCCGCCGAGGTACTTCGTCGTCGAGTGCACGACCACGTCGGCGCCGAGCGCGAGCGGCTGCTGCAGCGCCGAGGAGGCGAAGGTGTTGTCGACGACCACGATCAGGTCGTGCGCGTGCGCCAGGTCGGCCAGCTCCGCGATGTCGCTGATGGTCATCAGCGGATTCGACGGCGTCTCGACCCAGAGCATCTTCGTCTCGCCGGGGCGGATCGCGTGCTGCACCTCGCGCAGGTTCGACATGTCGACCGCGGTGTTGCTGATGCCCCAGGCCGCGTGCACCCGGTCGATCAGCCGGTGGCTTCCGCCGTAGGCGTCGTTGCCGAGCACGATGTGGTCGCCGGGAGCGAGCGCCGCGCGGATCAGGGTGTCCTCGGCGGCGAGGCCGGAGGAGAACGAGTAGGCGACGTCGGCGCCCTCGAGCGAGGCGATCAGCTCCTGCAGGGAGTCGCGGGTCGGGTTCGCCGAGCGGGCGTACTCGTAGCCGCCGCGGAAGCCGCCGATCCCGTCCTGGACGAAGGTCGACGTCATGTAGACGGGCGGGACGACGGCGCCGGTGGTCGGGTCGAACTCCTGACCGGCGTGGATGGCGCGGGTGTCGAAGTGCTGCTTCTTGGGCATGATCGCGGGGCTTTCCTGGTCGAGGGGGTGGAGAAGAAGGGAGGGGGCGGCGCTCAGGCCGTCGCGAAGGACAGGAGGTCCTGCCGGGTGATCACGGCGACGGGCTTGCCCTCGTCGGTGACGAGCAGGGCGTTCGCCTCGCTCAGCGCGGCGCGGGCCGCCGTGATGCTCTCACCGAGACCGATCAGCCGGAGCGCGTCGCCGGCGGAGGCGCCGATCGGATCGGTCATCGAGGTCGCGCCGCTGAAGACGCGGTCGAGCAGCTCGCGCTCGTCGACCGCTCCGACGACCTCGCCCATCACCACGGGCGGCTCGGCGGTGAGGACGGGCAGCTGCGAGACGCCGTAGGTCGTCATGATCTCGATCGCGTCCCGGACGGTGTCGCTGGGGTGCACGTGCACGAGGGCCGGCAGGTCGCCCGTGCTGGGGTTCGCGGCCCGCGCCGAGAGGACGTCGCGGACGGTGCCCTCCTCGCGGTGCTCGAGGAAGCCGTAGGAGCGCATCCAGCGGTCGTTGAAGATCTTGCCGAGGTAGCCGCGACCGCCGTCGGGCAGCAGCACGACGACCACGTCGTCGGGACCGAGCTCGGCGGCGGCCTTGAGCGCGACCGAGACGGCGAGGCCGCTCGAGCCGCCGACCAGCAGGCCCTCCTCGCGGGCGAGCCGGCGGGTCATCGCGAACGACTCCGCGTCGCTCGAGGCGATGATCCGGTCGACCACGCTCGGGTCGTAGGCGCTCGGCCAGAAGTCCTCGCCGACGCCCTCGGTGAGGTATGGCCGTCCGCCACCGCCGGAGTAGACCGAGCCCTCGGGGTCGGCGCCGACGATCTGCACGCGGCCCTCCGACACCTCCTTGAGGTAGCGGCCGACGCCGCTGATGGTGCCGCCGGTGCCGACGCCCGCCACGAAGTGCGTCAGCTTCCCGGCGGTGTCGCGCCAGATCTCGGGACCGGTGGTCTCGTAGTGGCTGAGCGGTCCGTTGAGGTTCGCGTACTGGTTGGGCTTGAAGGCACCGGGGATCTCGCGCGCCAGCCGGTCGGAGACGGAGTAGTAGGAGTCCGGGTCCTCGGGAGCGACGGCCGTCGGGGTGACGACGATCTCGGCGCCGTAGGCGGTGAGCACGTTCCGCTTGTCCTCGCCGACCTTGTCGGGCAGGACGAACACGCAGCGGTAGCCGCGCTGCTGCGCGACGAGGGCCAGGCCGATGCCGGTGTTGCCGCTGGTCGGCTCGACGATGGTGCCGCCGGGCTTCAGGAGTCCGTCGCGCTCGGCCGCGTCGATGATGCGGGTCGCGATGCGGTCCTTGGACGAGCCGCCGGGGTTGAGGTACTCCACCTTGACCAGGACAGTGGCCTGCACGCCGGAGGCGACCGGGCCGAGCTTCACGAGCGGGGTGTCGCCGATCAGGTCGAGCACCGAATCGGCGTACGCCATCCCGGTGTCCGGGCGTGCGGGAAGGGCTCGATCGAGGGTCATGCGGCCAGCGTATCAACCGCGGATCGCCGGATGACGGGGGTCGCCGAGACCCCAGGACGCGGCCCCGGCACGGTCCGCGGGAGAGTGGTTCAGCGCAGAGGAGTGCCCTATCGTGGGGGTCCTCGCGTCACCGCCGACCGGAACGGACAACACCTGCAATGACCCCTCCGATCACCGCCACGACGCGGGGTCCGGCCGATGCACGCCTGCTCAGACTGCTCGGCCCCGCCATGGTCGCCGGAGTCGCCTACCTCGATCCGGGCAATGTCGCCAGCAACATGACGGCGGGTGCCCGCTTCGGCTATCTGCTCGTCTGGGTCGTCGTCCTCGGCAACCTGATGGCCTGGCTGATCCAGTACCTCTCGGCCAAGCTCGGCCTGATGACGGGCAAGTCGCTGCCGGAGCTGCTCGGCGAGCGCCTCCGCGGCCGCTGGGGCCGGCGGGCGTACTGGCTGCAGGCCGAGACCGTCGCGATCGCCACCGACCTCGCCGAGGTCATCGGCGGCGCGATCGCGCTGAACCTGCTGTTCGGGTTGCCGCTGCTCGCCGGCGGACTCGTGACCGGGGCCGTCTCCCTGGTGCTCCTGGTGATCCAGACCCGCGGTGGCGCGCAGCCGTTCGAGCGCGTGATCACGGCGCTGATGGTCGTCATCGCCGTCGGCTTCACCGTGGGCGTGGTCGTCGATCCGCCGGACGCGGGCGCCGCAGCGGCCGGGCTCCTCCCCCGCTTCGACGGCTCGGAGTCGGTGCTCCTCGCCGCGTCGATCCTCGGCGCCACCGTGATGCCGCACGCGATCTACGCGCACTCCGCCCTCGCGCGCGACCGCTTCGGCCGCGTCGACGGGGTGACCGCCCGCCGGAGGATCCTCACGGCCACCCGGATCGACGTCACCGTCGCCCTCGCGATCGCCGGCACCGTGAACCTCGCGATCCTCCTGCTCGCCGCGCACTCGCTGTCCGGCGTCGCCGGCACCGACAGCCTCGAGGGCGCGCACGCCGCGATCGGCGCGGCCCTCGGCCCGGTCGTCGCGACGCTCTTCGCGGTCGGGCTGCTCGCCTCCGGCCTCGCCTCGACCTCGGTCGGCGCCTACGCCGGCGCGGAGATCATGCACGGGCTGCTGAACCTGCGGGTGCCGCTCGTCGCCCGCCGCCTCGTGACGCTGATCCCGGCGCTGATCGTGCTCGGGATCGGCTTCGACCCCACCCGCGCGCTCGTGCTCAGCCAGGTCGTGCTCTCCTTCGGCATCCCGTTCGCGCTCGTGCCGCTCGTCGCCCTCACCCGCAACCGCGCCCTGATGGGCGACCAGGCGAACCGCTGGTTCACCACCCTCGGCGCGATCCTCGCCGCCCTCTTCCTCATCGTGCTGAACGGCCTGCTCCTCTGGCTGACCTTCACCGGCTGACCCCGGCGGATCTCGATACGCCCTCTGCGAGGGCTACTCGATCAGCATGAAGGCGGAACATGCTGGTCGAGCAGCCCTCAGGGCGTATCGAGACCCGCCCACCCCGAGCACTCCCACCCCGCGTTGATCCGATCCGGAGCCTCGCTCGTTATCCTCTGAGAGCGCCTCTCAGGCGCCTGCGCCTCCCCCCGGCGCGCCACCCCGCGATCAGAACGAGAGACGCCGCCGTGCCCAAAGACACGATGTCCGCCAAGAACCGCGCCCGCCAGGACAAGGTCGAGGCCTACAAGCGCGAGCAGGCCAAGCGAAAGCGGAGCGGCCGGATCTGGATCTGGTCGCTCTCGGCCCTCGCCGTCGTCGCGATCGGCGGCATCGTCGCGGTCACCGTCTTCGGCAACCAGCAGATCGTCGAGGCCCGGCAGATCGACGGCCTGCAGACCTTCGAGAACGACGCGACCCATGTCGCCGGCGCCGTCGACTACGCGCAGACCCCTCCCGCGGGCGGCCCGCACAACGCCGTCTGGATGAACTGCGGCGTCTACAACGAGCCCGTCCCGAACGAGAACGCGGTGCACGACCTCGAGCACGGCGCCGTCTGGGCGACCTACGACCCGTCCCTCCCGCAGAGCGAGGTCGACGCCTTGATCGCCGCGATGCCCGACACCTACGCGGTCGTCTCGCCCTACGAGGGTCTCGACTCCCCGATCGTGCTCAGCGCCTGGGACGCCCAGGTCGCGATCGACTCCCCCGAGGACCCGCGCATCGACGCGTTCATCGAGCGCTTCTGGCAGTCCTCGACCGCGCCCGAGCCCGGTGCCCCGTGCACCGGAGGCATCGATGCGCCCGGCAAGCAGTAGGGGCCGCCTCCTCGTCGCGGCCGTCGCCGTCGTCGCCCTGCTCCTGGGCGCGGCGGGCGGCTACCTCTTCGGCGCCCTCGCCCCGTTCTCGTCCTCGGCCACCCCGTCGACGACGAGCGCGGAGGCCGGTTTCGCCCGCGACATGCAGGTGCACCACCTCCAGGGCGCCGAGCTGGCGATGATCGCCCGCGACCGCAGCGCCGACGACGAGGTCCTCACCGTCTCGAAGGACATCCTGCTCACCCAGCAGCAGCAGGCCGGTCAGCTCTTCGGCTGGCTGAACTCGTGGGGCCTCCCGCAGGCGGCGCCCGAGCCGTCGATGACCTGGATGGGCCGCCCGACCCTCGCGGGCGCCGCCGACGAGCACTCCTCGATGGGCATGTCCACCGAGGAGGACGTCGTCCCCGAGAGCATGCCCGGCCTTGCGACGCCCGAGCAGATCGCCGAGCTCGGCACGCTGACCGGCCGCGACTTCGACCGCAGGTTCCTCGAGCTGATGATCGCCCACCACCGCGGCGCGATCGACATGGCCGAGGCCCTGCTCGCCCGCAGCCGCGCGACGGTCGCCACCGACTTCGCCTCCTCCGTCGTGAAGGCCCAGGAGGCCGAGATCTCGCTGATGGAGCAGATGCTCGCGGACCGCCCGGCGGCCTGACCGGGAACCTCCGACTCGCACTGTCTCGCCATTGAGACAGAGCGGAGTAGTGTCTCAAGCATGAGACTCCCCGAGTTGGAGACGGCGCAGAAGGAGCTCGGCTACTCCGTTGATCTCCTCGCCTCCCGTGCGGGTCTCTCGCGCGCCACCGGCTACCGGATCCTCTCGGGGCAGACCGACCCGCGCCTCGACGACCTGCGGGAGCTCCTGCTCGCGGCCGGCCTCGATCTCGATCTGTCGGTCCGGCCCCTCTCCGATCCGCACGCGGCGTCGGCCGCGCGCGCGATGCTCGGAGACCTCTCGGTGGCCCCTGGCGACGAGGAGATCGCGGCCTGGACCGCTCGGCTCACCCGGTACTCGCGCGGGGAGACGGCGCTCCTCCTCGGCGAGGCCGGTCGAGCGTCCGCACCGCAGCACCGGCCGGGTGCCGTCGCCCTCGCCGGCCCGCGATGGAGCATCGACCGCCTCGCCTCCGCGGGGCACGCCTCGGAGGAGCCGTGGGCGCTCTCCGGAGCGGCCGCCTTCGATGCGATGGGCTACGACCTGCGCGGGGTCTCGGTGCTCTGGACCACGGACCCGCGCCGCGTCTCACAGCTGCTCGCCGACACTCTGACGCCGACGACCACCGAGCACGCCGACGTCCTCGTGGTCCCCGCGCCCGCGCCCCTGTTCCAGGGCGCGGTCGACGTCGAGGGAGTCGTCCTGGTGTCCCCGCTGCAGGCGGTGCTCGACGGCATCGGCCTCGGCGGCGACCTGGCGGCGATCGCCTCGGAGCTGGGACGGGAGTGGTCGTGACCGACGAGCAGCGACCCGGACCCGCCTACCGGCGTCGCCCGACCGGCGGACGGACCGAAGGACCGGCGGACCGCGCACTCCCCGCCGCGGACAGCACCCTCCTGCGCGAGCGGACCGGCATCACCTGGACCGCGTCGACGATCGAGTGGAACCGCCTCGTGGCGACCACCTCCGAGCGCGCCCGGTTCCGCTTCCGCGCCTCGCTGCCCGACCTGATCTGGAATGCCGCGGCGCTCGAGGGCAACACCTTCACCCTCCCCGAGGTGCGGACCCTCCTCGACGGCGTGACCGTCGGCGGCAAGCCGCTGGCCGACGAGGAGCAGATCCTCGCGCTGAGCCAGGCCTACAGCGACCTGGATCTGCTGGTCGGCCGGAGCGACTTCGCCCTCCGCAAGGACGTGTCGGACGCCCTCCACGCAACGGTCGCGGCGAAGGAGGCGATCGAGTCCGGCCACTTCCGCGGGGAGGGAGCCGTCTCCGGCGGCGGCAGCGTCCGCCTCGCCAACGGCGGCTTCGTCGCCGGCGTCGAGCACGGGACCGACGGCGAGGCACTGATCGAGCGCTTCGACTCGCTCGTCCGCTTCCTCGAGACGCTGCCCGACCCGAGGGAGCGGGCCGTGGCCTACTTCGCGGCCGCGACACGCAGCCAGTTCTACTTCGACGGCAACAAGCGCACCGCCCGCCTGATGATGACGGGAGTGCTGATGAGCGCCGGCATCGACGCCGTCAACATCCCCTACAGCCGCCGCCTCGAATTCAACCGCGCCCTCGACGAGCTGTTCGAGACGGACGACGCGACCACGCTCATGCGCTTCATCGTCGACTGCACCTGACGCGGACACCGCGTGCCGCCGCCGACGCGCGTCAGGAGCTGAGGGCCGTCTCGACCTGCTGGGCGTAGAGGGAGGCGTAGAGGCCGCGGCGCTCGAGCAGCTCGAGGTGGGTGCCCGACTCGACGATGCGGCCGCCGTCGACGACGTGGATGACGTCGGCCGAGACGACCGTCGAGAGGCGGTGCGCGATCGCGATGGTGGTGCGGCCGCGGGCGGCGTCGTCGAGGGCGGTCTGCACGATCCGCTCCGAGACGGTGTCCAGCGCGCTGGTCGCCTCGTCGAGGATGAGCACGGCCGGGTCCTTCAGCAGCACGCGCGCGATCGCGAGGCGCTGCTTCTCGCCGCCGGAGAGCCGGTAGCCGCGCTCGCCGACGAGGGTGTCGTAGCCGTCGGGGAAGGACGCGATCGTGTCGTGGATGTTCGCGGACCGCGCGGCCGCCTCCAGCTCCTCCTGCGTCGCGCCGGGACGCGCGTAGCGGAGGTTGTCGGCGATCGTGGCGTGGAAGAGGTAGGTCTCCTGGCTGACGATGCCGATGTGCGAGACGAGCGACTCCTGCCGCAGCTCCCGGACGTCCGTGCCGGCGAAGCGGACGGAGCCCTCGGTGACGTCGTAGAGCCGGGGCACGAGGTAGGAGATCGTCGTCTTGCCGGCGCCGGAGGGACCGACGAAGGCGACGAACTCACCCGGCGCGATCGAGACCGAGACGTGGTCGAGGGTCGGCCGGACGTCGTCGGTCTGGTCGGGGTAGCGGAAGACGACCTCGTCCAGCTCGACTCGGCCGAGCTCGCCGTCGACGTCGCGGGCGCTCGCGCGGTCGGCGATGGCGGGCCGCAGGTCGAGGTACTCGAAGATGCGGGCGAAGAGCGCGCCGGCGGTCTGCAGGTCGAGCGCGACGCGCATCAGCCCGAGCAGCGGCCACATCAGCCGGGCCTGCACGGTGGTGAAGGCGACGACGGTGCCCGCGGTGACGGTCGTCCCGCCGAGGATCAGCCAGGCGGCGACGAGGTAGACGACCACGGGGATCACCGAGAGGAAGATCTGCACGGTCGCGAAGAACCACTGCCCGGACATCTGCTGGCGGACCTGGAGGTCGATCTGCCGGCCGTTCTCGTCGGCGTAGCGGGTCACCTCCGACTCCTGGCGGCCGAAGCTCTTGGCGAGCAGGATCCCGGAGACGCTCAGCGTCTCCTGCGTGATCGCCGTCATCTCGGACAGCGACTCCTGCGTCTTCGTGGCGATCCGGGCGCGGACCTGGCCGACCCGGCGCTGCGCGATCACGAGCACCGGGGTGAGCACCACCGCGACGATCGTCATCTGCCAGGAGAGCAGGAGCATCGCGACGACGGCCGCGATCACGGTGACGGTGTTGCCGAGCACGCTCGAGACGGTGTTGGTGAGGACGCTGGCCACGCCGCCGACGTCGTTCGCGAGGCGCGACTGGATGACTCCGGTGCGGGTGCGGGTGAAGAAGCCGAGCTCCATCGCCTGGAGGTGACGGAACAGCCGGATGCGCAGCTCGCCCATCACGCTGTTGCCGACCGTCGCGGTGAGGAAGGTCTGCCAGACGCCGAGCACGGCGGAGACCACCCAGATCAGCACCATCACGCCGACGAGCTCGAGCAGGACGGGGAGGTTCGGACGGCCCGACTCCGGGAACAGGCCGCGGTCGAAGGCGAGCTGGGTGAGCAGCGGCGGCACGACGGTGAGGGCGGCGCCGACGAGCACGAGGGCGACGGTGAGCGTGAGCTTGGTGCGGTGGGCGCGGAAGAGCGAGGCGATCCGGGAGAAGAGGTGGTCGATCCTCGGAGCGTCGGAGTTCTTCCGCCGCTGGGCGTCGGGGTCGCTGCTGGAGATCTTCCCGCGCACCGCCCCCGCGCGCATCCCGCCGCCGCTCGCGACGTCACCCATCCTGCTCATCGCTCGACCATAACCCCGGCCGCCGACACCGCCCGCGGCTTCCGCCCACGGCGAAGATGTGCTCAGCGGCGGGCCCGCGGCGGCGACCCTGCCGACCCTGACGGGCCGCGTTCCGCGGACTCCGCTCCCCGGGTCTCGATACGCCGCGTCCCGCGGCTACTCGACCTGCATGGACCACCGACCGTCCGCGGCATGCCTGTCCGGCCCGCCTCGCCATCGCGCTCATCCTGAGCGGCGCAGCGCGCTCACCCATGCTGGTCGAGTAGCCCCGCAGGGGCGTATCGAGACCCGACGTCACCAGCACGGCGGGTCTGCGGACTCAGGTACTGACGGTGGTGGATCTCGATACGCCCGCTTCGCGGGCTACTCGACCAGCATGAGCGGCCCGCTTCGCGGGCTACTCGATCAGCAGGAGCGGCCCGCTTCGCGGGCTGCTCGATCAGCATGGGGGCACCCCCGCACCGACGAGCCGGGAACGACAGGAGGCCCGGGCCCTGCGTGAGCAGGACCCGGGCCTCCGGACGGAACGGAGATCAGCCCTTCGTGGCGCCGGCGAGGAGGCCGCGGACGAAGAAGCGCTGGAGGGCGAAGAACACGATCAGCGGGACGATGATCGAGATGAACGCGCCGGCCGTGAGGAGCTCCCACGACTGGCCGTACGAGCCCGAGAGGTCCTGCAACGCCTTCGTGATCGGCAAGCCCTGTCCGGAGGTGAAGACCGTCGCGACCAGCAGGTCGTTCCAGACCCAGAGGAACTGGAAGATGCCGAACGAGGCGATCGCCGGGACCGACAGCGGCAGCACGATGCGGAAGAAGATCTGGCCGTGGCCGGCTCCGTCCACGCGGGCGGCCTCGATGACCTCGCCGGGGATCTCCGAGATGAAGTTGTGCAGCATGAAGATCGCGAGCGGGAGCGCGAAGATCGTGTGCGCGATCCACACCTTCGCGTACGAGCCGTCCAACCCGTTCACCCCGAGCCCGGGGAGGATGTAGAGGTTGCCGATGCGCAGGCCGTCCGAGAACAGCTGCAGCAGCGGGACGAGGGCCATCTGGATCGGCACGATCTGGAGCGAGAACACGAGCACGAAGAGCGTGTTGCGGCCCTTGAAGTCGATCCACGCGAACGCGTAGGCCGCGAGGCTGGCGATCGTGATCGGGATCAGCGCCGCCGGGAGCGTGATGACCAGTGAGTTCACGAACGCCTTGCCCAGGGTCAGGCTGTCGCCGGAGTTGAGCGCGTTCGCGTAGTTGTCGAGGGTGAAGCCGGGGTTGGCGAAGATCGTCCACCAGCCGGTGGTCTTGATGTCGTTCGCGGGGCGGAACGACGAGATGAACAGTCCGAGGGTCGGGATGGTCCAGATCGCCGCGATGATCGCGGCCGCGAGGGTCGCTCCGCGCGAGGTGGTGGCCTTGCGGACCTTGCCGCTGGCCGCCTCGATCTTGGACTCGCCGCGGGCGAGCGCGCGCTCGGTGCTGCGGTCGACCGGAACCTGGATCGGAGTGGGCGTGACGCTCATCGGATCTCCCTCTGCTTGGCGAGCTGGCGGGCGTTGTAGACGACGATCGGGAGCACGAGCAGGAACAGGATGACCGCGAGGGCCGCGCTGTAGCCGCTGCGGGCGCCGAGCTGGAACTGGCGCACCATCTCGAAGGCGAGGACGGTGGTGTCGGAGCGGCCGCCGGTCATCGCCGAGACGATGTCGAAGACCTTCAGCGACGCGATCGAGATCGTGGTCAGCACGACCACGATCGACGAGCGGATGCCCGGGACGACGACGTTCCAGAACGACTGCCAGGCGTTGGTGCCGTCCAGCGACGCCGCCTCGAGCTGCTCCGACGGGACGCCCTTGATGGCGGCCGAGAGGACCGTCATCGCGAAGCCGGCCTGGGTCCAGATCAGCACGACGACCAGGAACAGGGTGTTCCACGGCTCGAGGCCCAGCCAGTCGACGGGAGCGCCGCCGAACGCGGTGAGGATGCCGTTGAGGACACCGATCTGCTCGCCCTGGCGGGTGTCGTAGAAGAACTTGAAGATGATCGACGCGCCGACGAACGAGATCGCCATCGGCATGAAGACCAGCAGCTTGAAGAACTTCTCGCCGCGGCTCTTGTCGATGAACACCGCGTAGGCCAGGCCGATCGCGGTGGCGGTGATCGGGGCGAGGAGCACCCAGACCACGGTGTTGAGGAAGGCGGTCACACCGTCCGGGCTGGTGAAGACCCAGATGAAGTTGTCCAGGCCGGCGAAGCCGGAGCCGTCGTTCTTCATGAAGGCGTTCAGCGCCGTCGTGATCGTCGGGTAGATCAGGCCGATCAGGATGAAGAAGGCGGCCGGAGCCATGAACGCGATCAGCTGCAGTCCGTAGCCCGCGCCTTTGCGGGACCGGAAGTCGAGCAGGAAGAGGATGCCGCCGATGACCGCCGCCACGACCGCGACCCACATCACCGAGTTGTAGAGGCCGAACGCGAGGAGGAGGACCACCGGGAGCAGGACGGTGACGGCGAGGCGGAGGATCGTGTAGCCGGTGCCGCGCCGCGGGGCGATCTCGACGAAGAAGAGGATGATCGCGACGACCGCCGCGAACGCCAGAAGGATGATGGGGATCTGCGCGAGCGGGGGGATGCTCGCCAGCCACTGGAAGAAGCCGGACATGGACGCCCTTTCGAGTGCGACTCTGAACTCTGGTGAGGCCCGGTCCGGCCGGACCGCGGGTGCGATCCGGCCGGACGGGCATCGGTCGAGGGCCGCCGCTCCGGGGAGCGACGGCCCTCTCCGCGACTGCTAGGAGGTGTAGCCGGCCTGGATCTCCTCGAGGACCTGATCGGTGCTCGAGCCGTCGATCCAGTCGACCATGCCCTTCCAGAAGCTGTCGGCGCCGACGGACTTCGGCATGAGGTCCGAGCCGTCGAAGCGGAAGGTGGTCTCCGGGTCCTGGAGGATTCCGATGGAGTCCTTCAGGATGTCGCTGCCGGCGTTGGCGGCGTCGAGGCCGGTGTTCGCCGAGATGACGCCACCGAGCTTGACGCGGCTGTTCGCCCAGTCGGCGCTGGCCAGGTACTCCTGGACCTTCGCGGTGTCCTCGTCGTTCGAGAACGCGGCGACCATCTCGCCACCACCGGTGACGGCCTGGGCGTCGCCCGCCTCGGCCGGCGGGGTGAGGAAGGCCCAGACGTCGCCGTCCTCGGCCACGTTGGCGCCGGCCGAGATCAGGAAGCCCTCGAAGAAGGAGGCCTGGTGGGTCAGCGCGCAGGTGCCGTTGGCGACGTTCTGCGCGACGTCGCCGAAGGCGGTCGAGTTGATCGAGGAGACGTCGCCGTAGCCGGCGTTGACCAGCGTCGGGTCGAGGAGGATCGAGCCGACCTTGTCGAAGGCCGCCTTGATCTCGGGGTCGGTGAACGGGGTGTCGCCCGCGACCCAGGAGTCGTACACGTCGGGGCCGGCCTCGCGGAGGACGGCGTCCTCGATCCAGTCGGTGCCCGGCCAGCCGGACGCCTCACCGGAGTTGAAGCCCGCGCACCAGGACGGTCCGCCGGTCTTCTCGGCGATGGTCTTGCCCAGCGCCTCCATCTCGTCCCACGTGGTGGGCACGGAGACGCCCCACTCGGCGAACTTCTTCGGCGAGTACCAGATGTAGCCCTTGACGGAGGCCATCAGCGGCGCGCCGTACTGAGTGCCGTCGACCTGGCCGTACTTCTGCCAGTCCTCGGACCAGTTGTTCTGGACGTTGGTCAGGGCGCCCTCGGGCAGCTCCTGGACCTTGCCGGAGGCGACGGTGTCGGCGAGCAGACCCGGCTGCGGGAAGATCGCGAGGTCGGGGGTGTCGCCACCCTGGACCTTGATGCCGATCTGCTTCTCGAACTCCTTGTCGCCGGTGTACTTGATGTCGATGCCCGACTCCTTCTCCCAGTCCGCCCAGGACTGCTCGAGAAGGGTGGCCTCGTCGCCGTTGATGGTGCCGTAGATGTTGACGACGCCGTCGGCGGTGCCCACGGTGCCGGCGGAGCTGCCGCCGCCCGCGTTCGGGTCGTTCGGGTCGCTGCTGCTCGAGCAGCCGGCGAGGGCGATCCCGGCCGCTGCGAGAACGGCGACGGGAAGGGTGATACGGCGGTGCAGGGATGACCGCATGGTTCCTCCTCATTGAGTGGTGGTTCAGCCGAGGGCCGGTGCCGTCCGGCGGGCCGGCGGGCTGAGGCGACTCGAAGCAGGTGCTGCGACGACTCGGATGCTGTTGGTGGTTCCGTGCGGAGACTCTCCGAGCGGAACACCGGGTTCGTGTGGCTCGGGCCTCCACGGAGGGAAACCTTTCCACAAGATCGATGAAAGCACAACGGCGGTGATAGAGCGCTCTCTGAGATAACGATCCGGCGACGAACCGCGAGAATCCGGGCCGGTGGTCGGCTGGAGATCGATCTCGATGCTCCGGCCGCCCCGCGCGCGGGGTATAACTTTCTGGAACCGTTTCCAGCACCGACGCCGGACGGTCCGGGAGGAACGCCGTGCCAGGCATCGAAGAGGTCGCCGAGCTCGCGGGAGTGTCGAAGGCGACCGTCTCGCGCGCCCTCAGCGGTCGCGGCTACGTCTCCGCCGGGACGAAGCAGCGGGTCGAGCACGCCGCATCGAGCCTCGGCTACGTCGTCTCGGCCAACGCCTCGAGCCTCGTCACCGGGCGCAGCAACAACGTCGCGGTGATCATCCCCGTCATCAACCAGTGGTTCTTCGGCGGGATCATCGAGGGCATCGAGCGGGCCCTGCTCGCCGCCGGCTACGACCTGCTCCTCTACAACATCGACAAGCACCACGACGCGCGCCGCAGCGTCTTCGAGTACTACCTCGTCCGCAAGCGCGTCGACGCGATCGTCGCCGTGACCCTCGAGATCTCGCCCGACGAGACGGAGGCACTGCTCGCCCTGGGCAAGCCGATCGTCGGGATCGGCGGCTCGCTGCCGGGCATCCCGACCTTCAGCATCGACGACGTCGCCGCGGCCCGGCTCGCCACGGAGCACCTGCTCTCCCTCGGCCACGAGCGCATCGTCCACATCGGCGGACTGGCGGAGGAGGAGATGGACTTCCACGTGCACACCAAGCGCCACGAGGGCTTCTCGCAGGCCCTCGCTGCGGCGGGACTCGAGCGCGAGGCCGGCCACTTCGTGCCGACCCGGTTCGACATCCCCGGCGGGCACCGGGCCGGACGTCAGGTGCTGGGCGATCCGCGGACCCGGCCGACCGCGATCTTCGCCGCCTCCGACGAGATCGGGATCGGGATCATCCTCGCCGCGCGCGAGCTCGGGCTCTCGGTGCCGGAGGACGTCTCGATCATCGGGATCGACGACCACCCGCTGGCCGAGCTGTTCGGCCTGAGCTCGATCCGGCAGGACCCGCGGCAGCAGGGCGAGCTCGCCGTCGCCCTCGTGCTCGAGGCGCTGGCCGCGATCGCCCGGGGCGAGGCGCCGCCGCCCGCCCGGCACACGACCATCCCCGCCTCGCTCGTCATCCGCACCAGCACGTCGGCGCCGCGGGGCGCGAGAATCGGAGCATGAGCGACTCCGAGTCCCCCTCCCCCGTCGTCCGCGATGCGCCCGAGCGCTCCCGCTTCGAGATCTCCGTCGGCGGCGAGACGGCCGGCTTCGCGGCCTACGTCCGCCACGGCGACGAGGTCGTGCTGACCCACACCGTCGTCGACGACGCCTGGGAGGGCCACGGCCTCGGCAGCGTCCTCGCCCGCGCCGCGGTCCTCGCGGTGACGGAGGCGGGCGGCACGGTCGTCCCCCGCTGCCCCTTCGTCGCGGCCTGGCTCCGCAAGCACCCGGACTCGGGCGCCCGCGTCCGCTGGCCCGAGGACTGACCCGGGGCGGACGCGTCCGGCGGTGCGCGCACCCCCCTGCCGACGCGCCTCACGGCGCGCGCCCTCATGCCGACGCGCCTTGCAGCGCGCGCTTCTTTGCTGATCGAGTAGCCCGCGCAGCGGGCGTATCGAGCGGAGGGGGCGCCTCCGGCGCCATCGCAGGGCGGGGAAGAGACCGACGTGCATGCGGTGGTGGGTCTCGATACGCCCCTGCGGGGCTACTCGACCAGCATGTGTGCGGGTGTCTCTTCCAAGTAGATCCACCACCGGCAACACTCACTGCTGACGACCGCGGGTCTCGATACCCCCCTCCGGGGCTACTCGACCAGCATGGAAGCGAGCGCCGCCGCTCAGGCGGGCGGAGTGCGGGAGCCGATCTCCTGCAGGGACCAGGTGTTGCCGTCCGGGTCGGCGAAGTGGGCGTACTTCACGCCACCCATGTCCTGCACGTCGGACAGCTCGAGGCCGCGCTCGACCAGCTCGGCGCGCACGGCGGCGATGTCGTCGACGACGAGGTGCAGCCCGCGGACGACGCCGTCCTCCGGCCCGGGCCCCATGCCGGTGCCGATCACGATCGAGCACGCGGAGCCGGGCGGCGTCAGCTGGACGACCCGCATCGACGGCGAGGGCCGGACGTCGTGGTCGACGTGGAAGCCGACGACGTCCGCGTAGAACGCCAGCGCCCGATCGACGTCGGAGACGGGCACGGGGACGAGTTCGAGTCGCATCTGCACGCGCTCATCCTGCCCGAGTCGCTGACGACGGTGGGTCTCGATACGCCCCTCCGGGGCTACTCGACCAGCATGGGAGCACCGGAACGCGGTCGCCCCCTGCTGATCGAGTGGCCCGCGCAGCGGGCGTCTCCCTGCTGATCGAGTAGGCCGCACAGCGGGCGTCTCCTTGTTGATCGAGTAGGCCGCGCAGCGGGCGTATCGAGATCCACCACCGCCCGCAGTCACGGCAGACGACGGGCAGGCTCGAGACGCCCCGCTCAGGGCCACTCGACCAGCCGGCGTCACTTCCGGTAGGGCGGCAGGACGTCCAGCACGGTCACGGCGAAGTCGAGCATCTGGGTCGCGGAGGCGATGGCGTCGCTCACCTCGTCGACATCGATCTCGGGGGCCCCGATCTGCGGGTACTCGGCGGCGTTCCGGGTGCGCCGCATCCACTCGAAGCGCGTGACGACGCGCCCCATCGGCGGGTCGAACTGCGCCCGGGCCGCTTCGGACACCGCGACGTGACCGCCCTGCGAGGTGGGTCGCAGCCCCTGGATCGCGAAGACCGCCGTGAGCGCCTTCCGGGCGGCGTCGTACGCGGCGCTGAAAGCCAGTTCGAGATCGTCCTCGCGGACTCTCTCCGCGGAGAGGACATGTCTCCGTGCCTGCTCGATCAGCCTCTCCGCGTGCTCGCGATTCGCAGGCACCTGCTCCATCCGCCGGGCAGTCAGCAGCGCATCGACGGTGTCCCGCCCCTTCTCCCACCGCAGGACTCCACTCATTCGGCCACTCCGTTCCCCACATCCAGCCGGACCAGCGGACGTGTCTTCAGCGTCTGGAGGAAGGGATCAGACGCCTCGTCCCATCGACGACGACTCACCGATCTGATGTCGACCTCGCGCCCGAGCTCGGACTGCGCCGCCGTCGCCGCGTCGAGCAGATCCGCCCGATCCGGCCCGCCGATGACGAGCACATCCACGTCGGCGGGATCGGCCCCCTCCTCACCCGCCATGCGGGCGGCCCACGACCCGTGGATGTAGGCCTCCTCGATGAGGGGGATCCCGCTCAGGACCCGGGAGAGGACGACTCGGGGTCCGTAGGCGTACTCCACGATGATCCGCACCGGCGCCGCCAGCGGATGCGCCTCGTTCGCGCGCACATAGCGGTTGCGGCCCGAACGACGCTCCAGCACGAAGCCGGAGGCGACGAGCCGCTCGATCTCCCTCTGCACCGAGGAGGGCGACGCCTCGATGCGCTCCGCGAGCGCACTCAGCGAGCTCTCGCCCGGCCGCAGCATCAGCGCCGCGAGCAGATTGCCCTGCAGATCGGAGCGCAGCAGGGGCGCGATGGTCGGAACGGTCGATTTCACATTCCGGACGATATCACCTGTAATGCGCACTCGTCGAGGTTCTGTCGTCTTGCATCGGACGCCTCTTCCGGAGGCAGGCTCCCCATCACGTTGATCGAGCAGCCCGCGCAGTGGGCGTATCGAGATCGCCCACCGTCAGCACTCACTGCTGACGATCGTGGGTCTCGATACGCCCCGTCGGGGCTACTCGACCAGCAAGAGTGCGGGCATCCCCGCCCCATGCTGATCGAGTAGGCCGCGCAGCGGGCGTATCGAGATCCACCACCGTCGGCGGTCACGGCTGACGACCGCGGGTCTCGATACGCCCCTGCGGGGCTACTCGACCAGCATGTGCGCGCGCGAGGGCGCGCCGGGGTCAGTCGCGGGGGGCGACGACGAGGCGCTCGTGCATGATCTCGACGGCTCGCTCGAGGACGCGGCGGTCCTCGGGGCGGAGGTCGGCGAAGATCGGCGTGAGGGCGTCGCCCAGCTGGGTGCGCCACGCGGTGAGCGCGGCGGCGCCGTCGGGGGCGAGGCGGATCTGCCAGGCCCGCGCGTCCACCGGGTCGGCGATGCGGTCGAGCCAGCCGGCCTCGACGAGGTTCTTCACGATCTTGGTCATCGTCGGCTGCGAGACGCGGCTCTGGGTCGCCAGCTCGCCCAGGCGCATCGGCCCCATCGACAGCAGCACCGAGAGGGTGCGCCAGACCGCCTGCGACTCCTGGTTGTCGGTGGCCTGCGCCGCGAGGCGGGTGATCCGGTGCGTCACCGAGACGAAGTCGCTCAGCAGCTCGCTCAGCGAGACCTCGCTGGGCGGCACGTCGCGGGCCGGCAGGCCTGCGAGCGGATCGATAGCAGTCACCCGCCGATTCTAGAGGCTGCGTCGCGCGGCACCGGGGAGGCCGGTCACCCCCGGTCGGGGACGCCGGGGCGGAGACGACAGCGCGGCGAGGACAGGGCGACGACGAGCGGGAACGACGAAGGGCGCCGCCTCCGAGGAGACGACGCCCTGCGCCGGTGGGCCCGCCCGAGGGAGGACCCGTGCACCCTGACGGGTGCGAGGGGATTACTTGACGGTGACGGTCGCGCCGGCGGCCTCGAGCTGGGCCTTGGCCTTCTCGGCGGTCTCCTTGTTGACGGCCTCGAGGACAGCCTTGGGGGCGCCGTCGACGACAGCCTTCGCCTCGCCGAGGCCGAGGCTCGTGAGCGCGCGGACCTCCTTGATGACCTGGATCTTCTTCTCGCCGGCGGCCTCGAGCACGACGTCGAACTCGGTCTGCTCCTCGACCTCTTCGGCCGGGGCGGCCGGGCCGGCGACACCAGCAGCGGCGACGGGCGCGGCGGCGGTGACCTCGAAGACCTCTTCGAACTTCTTCACGAACTCAGAGAGCTCGATGAGCGTGAGCTCCTTGAAGGCCTCGATGAGCTCGTCCTGCGTGAGCTTTGCCATGATTTTTCTCCTTGTTGTTTCTTGTCTACGAACCGCGTGCGCACTGCCTCCCGGAGGGAAGCGTCAGCTCGCGGACTCCTGCTTCTCGCGCAGTGCCTCGACCGTGCGAACGGCCTTGGACAGCGGCGCCTGGAACAGGTAAGCGGCACCGAAGAGCGAGGCCTTGAAGGCGCCGGCGAGCTTGCCGAGCAGCACTTCACGGGACTCGAGGTCGGCGAGCTTTCCCACCTCTTCCGCGGTCAGCGGGTTACCGTCGAAGTAACCGCCCTTGACCACGAGGAGAGGGTTTGCCTTGGCGAAGGCACGCAGCGACTTCGCAACGGCGACGGGGTCGCCGTGCACGAACGCGATGGCCGAAGGGCCAGCGAGCTCGGCGTCGAAAGACGAGATCCCGGCGTTGTTCGCCGCGATCTTGGTCAGCGTGTTCTTCACCACGGCGTAGGTCGCGTGCTCACTGATGTCCTTGCGCAGCGTCTTGAGCTGAGCAACAGTGAGACCGCGGTACTCGGTCAGCAGAACGGCGGTCGAACTCTGGAACTTCTCCGTGAGTTCGGCGACCGAGGCTTCCTTGTTCGCCATGGCTACTCCTGTGAATTCTCGTGCCGGTAGCCCGAAGGCACGCAAAGAAAAAGGCTCCGGCGCAGGAGCGCGGGAGCCTGGGGAACGCGATGAACGCGGAACACATCTCTTGCACACCTGCGCGGGCCATTCGCTTCGCGAATCCTTCGTCCGGCGGCGATCCGCGGGGCCTGGGCCCTGCTCGTGCGCACACCGGAAACCGGCGGTCTTTGGCTTCGGGAAGCGTACGACGTGGACGGGGCCGTGCGCAAGTCGGATCGACACGGGATGCTGGAGGGATGACCGGCCCGTCCTTTCCTCCCGACCCCGAGCCCGGCGGGCACGCCGAAGGCGACCGCGCGACCGAGGGCGCGACCGAAAGCGCGACGGACACCGCGATCGCCGCCGTCGAGGGCGAGCTGAGCACCCTCTTCAACCGAGTGCGCGACGCGATGCGCTCCGCCGCCGAGCGCCTGCACCCCGACCTCAGCACCGTCGGGTACCGGACGCTCGCCACCCTGGAGCGGCGCGGCCCGATGCACTCGGGCGCCCTAGCCGAGCTGCTCGAGACGGACAAGTCCTCGATCAGCCGGCAGATCTCCGCGCTCGACCGCCTCGGTCTGCTGCAGCGCTCCCCCGATCCCGACGACGGGCGCGCGACGATCCTCTCGGTGCCGCCGGAGACCGCCGAGCGGATGCGGGCGATCCGCAGCTCCCGCCAGGCGCTGATGCACGAGGAGCTGCGCCGCTGGGACGCGGGCGACGTCGAGCTCTTCGCCGTCCTCCTGCGCCGCATCACCGCCCTGGACATGCGCGGCGCTACCACCGACCCAGCCGACGGACAATCGGGCGCGGGCCCTACGCCGACCGCGTAGCGTCCACGGGGATGGAACCGCTCGCTCCTCCCTCCCTTCCCGGCGACGTCGACGGCGCTCTGGCCCTCGCCCGCACCCTCTCCGCCGACCCGCCGCGGCCCGGCACCGGCCGCACCGCCGAGCTGCACGGCCTGCTCGAGCGCCTGGCCCGGCACGATCTCGGCGTCGCCCGCGCGATCGAGCCGCACCTCGACGCGCTCGCGATCCTCGGCGAGGCGGGCCTGTCCGCCGCGGACCTCGGCGTCCAGGACGACGCGGTCTGGGGCGTCTTCGCGGCCGAGGGCGGCGACGAGCCGCTCGTCGCGACTCCCGAGGGCGACGCCTGGCGACTGGACGGCGTGAAGCCCTGGTGCTCGCTGGCCGGCCGCCTGGACGCGGCGCTGATCACGGCGCACGTCGGCGACGGCTCCGGCGAGCGCCGCCTCTTCGCCGTGCGCCTCGGCGACGGCACCGCGACCCCGGAGGAGAACGCCTGGCACCCCCGCGGGTTGACCGAGATCCCGAGCGGGCCGGTGCGCTTCGCCGGTGCGCGCGCCCAGGAGGTCGGCGCTCCCGGCTGGTACCTCTCGCGACCGGGCTTCGGCTGGGGCGGCATCGGCGTGGCCGCCTGCTGGCTCGGCGGGGCCCGGGGGGTCGCCGCCACGCTGGCCCGGGCGGCCGCCCGCCGCGAGGACCCGCACCTGCTCGCGCACCTCGGCGCGGTGGACACCGCCCTGTCCGCCGGGCGCCGCACGCTCGACGAGGCCTCGGCGCTGATCGACGCGGGCGAGGCCGAGGGCGCGCGCGGCGCACTGCTGGCCAAGCGGGTCCGCGGCACGGTCGCGAGCGCCGTGGAGGAGATCCTGCTGCGCGCCGGCCGCGCGCTCGGACCGGCTCCGCTGGCCCTCGACGCGGAGCACGCGAAGCGGGTCGCCGACCTCGCCCTCTACGTCCGCCAGCACCACGCCGAGCGCGACGACGCGGCCCTGGGCCGCGCGGTCCTCGCCAGCGGCGAGACGGAGGAGTGGTGAGCCGCGTCATCGAGTTCGACGGTCACCTCGAGGGAACCCCGGTCGAGCGCTGGCGCGAGGACGGGCGGCTCGACCGGCTGCCGGTCCTTCCGGAGCACGCACTCCTCTCCGTCGACCGCGTGCTCGTCGTGGTCGCGCACGCCGATGACGAGACGCTCGGCTGCGGCGGCACGATCGCCCTGGCCCGCCACCTCGGCGTCCCCGTGGACGTCGTGATCGTGACGGACGGCGGCGCGGCGCACGGCGCCTCCTCCCCCGGGGCCGCGGCCGCCCTCGTCGCCGAGCGCCGCGCCGAGGCACGGGCCGCGCTCGATGAGCTCGGCCCCGGGATCGGACTCGCCTTCCTCGACGTCCCCGACTCCGGCACCCCCGAGCACCGCGACCGGATCCTCGCGGAGGTGCTCGCCCGCGCCGCCGCCGAACACGGCCGGGTCCTCCTGCTCTCCACCTGGACCGGCGACGGCCACCGCGATCACCGCGTCGTCGGCGAGGTCTGCGCCGAGGCGGCCGCCACCCTCGGCCACCCGCTGCTCGCGGCGCCGATCTGGCTCTGGCACTGGGCCGCACCCGACGACGCCGAGGTGCCGTGGCCGGCGCTCGTCCGCGTCCAGGCCGACGAGGACCTGCGGGAGCGGAAGGCCCGCGCCCGCGAGCGCTATCCGAGCCAGACCGCGCCGGGACCCGGCGGGATCGCCCCGGTCCTCCACCCGCGCTTCGTCCGGGCCTTCGCCGGCGACGACCGCCTGATCCGGGTCCGCTGATGGCCCGCACGGAGCTAGCGCACGGCGATCCGACCGACAAGTGGCGGAGAGAAGCCCCGATCCTGCCTAGGCTCGGGGGGACGGACGGGCGCGGCCCCGGCGACGAGGACACGGGGATGAGCTACTTCGACGAGCTGTACGAGCGGCACGAGGACCCCTGGGGGTACACGAGCCGCTGGTACGAGGAGCGCAAGCGCGCCCTCACCCTCGCGAGCCTGCCCGAGCGCCGCTACGACTCCGTCCTCGAGATCGGCTCCTCGATCGGCGTGCTGGCCGAAGCGCTCGCCGCGCGGGCCGAGCACCTGCTGGCGATCGACGTCTCCGCGGCCGCCGTGGAGCGGGCCGCTCGCCGGCTCGCGGCGCTCGCGCACGTGCGGGTCGAGCACCACGACATCACGCGCGGGGTGCCGGAGGGTCCGTTCGACCTGATCGTGCTCTCCGAGGTCGGCTACTACCTGGGGCGCGAGACGCTCGAGCGCACGCTGCGCGGGGTGCGCGACCGGCTCTCCGCCTCCGGCGAGCTCGTCACCGTGCACTGGCGGCACCCGATCGACGGCCTCGAGCTCGACGGCGACGCCGTCCAGAGCGCCGTCGCCGGTCTCGGCCTGCACCGGATCGCCCGACACGAGGAGGAGGACCTCCTGCTCGAGGTCCACTCGCGCGACGGCCGCTCGGTCGCCCGGCGGACGGGGCTGCTGTGACCCGGATCGAGGAGCTGCTGGTGGTCGTGCCGGCCCACGACGAGGAGGAGCGGATCGGCGCCACCGTCGCGTCGATCCTCCGGAGCGCCGCGCACCTCGCCACGACCGCCCCCGACATCGCGGTCCGGCTGATCGTCGTGGCCGACGGCTGCACGGACGCGACGGTGGAGCGCGCGCGGGCCGCGGGCTCCGAGGTCCTCGAGCTCGAGCGCTGCGGAGTCGGCGCGGCGCGGGCGGCCGGGATCGCGCACGCCCTCGGCTCCGTCCCCGGCTCCGTTCCGGACGACCGGGTCTGGCTCGCGAACACCGACGCCGACACCGTCGTGCCGGAGGAGTGGCTGCTCGAGCACGTCGAGCACGCCCGCCACCACGACGCGCTGGTCGGCACGGTCCGGCCCGACCCGTCCGACCTCTCGCCGGAGATGTACGGCCGCTGGCAGCGCACCCGGGAGCGGGAGGAGTCGATCGGCAGCATCCACGGCGCGAATCTCGGCGTGCGGGCGAGCGCCTACCTGGCGGCCGGCGGCTTCGGCGGCGAGCCGCTGCACGAGGACGTCCTCCTGGTCGAGCGGCTGCACGCCGCCGGCGCCCGGGTGGGAGCGACCGACCGCGGCGAGGTGACCACCTCGGGACGCCGCCGCAACCGCGTGGACGGCGGCTACGGCCCCTACCTGCACGACCGGTTCGCGGACGCTCCGGTCTGCTGACCCCCTCGCGCGGGGACGACCTCTGCTATTACGCGCGGGCGCAAGCAGATCCGCGAGGCCGTTGTCAACGGTCCGGGCCTGAATTGTCACGGCATCCGCAGGAGAGTGGAATGGGGGCCGAGCACGACCCTGTGCTCTCTCCGATGGAAGGGTCACCGCATGAATCCCCGCCTCGTCCTGCTGGCGCTCGTCGCCCTCGCCGCGTACGTCTTCGGCGCCCGCGCCGGCCGCGGACGCTACGAAGAGCTCCGCCATCTCGCACTCGGTGTGTGGAACGACCCGGCCACGAAGAAGACGCGCAAGAAGCTCAAGAAGACCTCGAAGCGCGAGGCGAAGCACTTCACCGCGGTCGCCGACAAGGCACGCGCGAAGGTGCAGCGCTCACTCCGCTGATCGACATCATCTGCAAGGACGCCTTCACGACAGGCGTTGACGCTCGCACCGGAACGGCCGGTCGAGCACACTACGAAGGAGACACATCATGGGCATCATCGGTTGGATCGTTCTCGGCCTCATCGCCGGCGCACTCGCAAAGCTCATCCTGCCCGGCAAGCAGGGCGGCGGATGGATCATCACCATCATCCTCGGCATCGTCGGCGCCCTCCTCGGAGGATTCATCGGCGGCGCGCTCTTCGGGCGCGACGACCCGATGGGCTTCAACCTCGTCAGCATCATCCTCGCTGTCGTCGGCGCCATCATCGTGCTGCTGATCTACGGCGCGATCACCGGCCGCAAGTCCCGCGCGTAGTCACGCGACCCCCGAAGGCCCCCGGCATCCGTGCCGGGGGCCTTCGTCGTTCCCCGAGCGTCCGATGGCGCCGGACGACCGCCGATGTTCGCCGGCGGCGCAAGGCCTTGCACCTGGGAGGCCCCGGGGCGTGGACTGTACTCCGGCCGCAAGCTCTCCGATGCGGCCGATCCCCGGACGAAAGGACGCTCGAGTATGAGCACGGACGCGAACACTGTCCCCACGATCACCCTCAACAACGGAGTCGAGATCCCGCAGCTGGGCTTCGGTGTCTTCCAGATCGACCCCGCCGAGACCAAGGACGCGACGCTCGCCGCCCTCGAGGTCGGCTACCGCCACATCGACACCGCCGAGATGTACGGCAACGAGGCCGGCGTCGGCGAGGCCGTGCGCGCCTCCGGCCTCGACCGCTCCGAGGTCTTCGTCACCTCGAAGCTCAACAACGGCTTCCACGCCCGCGAGGACGCTCTGCAGGCGATCGACGACACCCTCGCCGAGCTGAAGTTCGACTACGTCGACCTCTTCCTCATCCACTGGCCGCTGCCGAAGGTGGGCGACTACCTGGAGACCTGGAAGGCGATGGAGGAGATCTACCGCAGCGGCAAGGCGAAGGCGATCGGCGTCTCCAACTTCCAGACCAACCACCTCAACCGGCTCCGGGCCGAGGCGACGATCGTCCCGGCCGTGAACCAGATCGAGGTGCACCCCTTCCTCACGCAGGAGGAGCTTCGCGCCTACGGCGTCGAGCACGGCATCGCGACCGAGGCCTGGTCGCCGATCGCGCAGGGCAAGGTCCTGGACGACGAGGCGATCGTGCGCATCGCGCACAGCGTCGACCGCTCCCCCGCGCAGGTCGTCCTGCGCTGGCACATCCAGCGCGGCGACATCGTCTTCCCGAAGTCGGTCACCCGCACGCGCGTGGAGGAGAACTTCGCGCTCTTCGACTTCGAGCTGGACGACGAGTCGATGACGGCGATCTCCGCGCTCAACCGCGACGAGCGCACCGGCCCGAACCCGGACGAGTTCAACTACATCCCCAGCTGACCCTCGGCTGCTGAGCCGGCACCCCCGGCTCGCCCTCACGCCTCCGGCTCGCGGGATCCTCGGATCCCCGCGAGCCGGAGGCGTCTCCACGTGCCGGAGCTCCCGTGGGAGACCTCCGGCACGCAGAAACCGCGGACTCCAGCGAGCCGGACACCATTCCACGAGCCGAGGGTCCCCCCGCCTCAGCTCCGGCACGCGGAAGCACCCTCGGCACGCGGAAACCGCGGGTTCCAGCGAGCCGGACACCGATCCACGAGCCGAAGCTCCCCACACCACACCTCCGGCACGCGGGATCACCTCCGGCACGCAGAAACCGCGGACTCCAGCGAGCCGGACACCATTCCGCGAGCCCGAGGTAGGCCGGGCGCAGCTTCGGCTCGCGGAAACGACTCCGGCTCGCGGGATCCGTGGATTCCTGCGAGCCGGAGGGTGTTTCGCGAGCCGGAGCGGCGCGGAGGCGGGTGGTGGCTACTGCGAGTCGCGCCAGGAGTGCTCGGGGGCGTAGCCGAGGACCTCGCGGGCGTGGTCGATCGAGAGCAGCGTGTCGTTCACGCCGAGCTCGCCGCGCAGCTCGACGCCGGGGAAGACCTCGGCGACCAGCTCGTCGTTCGGGCGGGTCATCACGGTGTCGGCCGCCGCGATGATGAAGCGGTCGAAGCCGGGCTCGCGGTGCGCGAGGGCCTTCTCGACCGCCTGGGCGCCGTCGCGGCCGTCGATGTAGCCCCAGAGGTTCCACTTGCGCAGCGTCGCGTCGGCGTCGAAGGACGGGAACTCGGCGTAGTCCTCCTCGTTCATCACGTTGGAGAAGCGCAGTCCGATGATGGTCAGGTCCTCGTGCCAGCGGCAGAGCTCGATCGCGAGCTGCTCCTCGAGGTGCTTGGTCAGCGAGTAGACCGACTCCGGGCGGGCCGGGTACTTCTCGTCGACCGGGATGTAGGGCGGCGGCACGTCGAACGGCAGGCCGAGCACCGTCTCGCTGGACGCGTAGACGATGCTGCGGATGCCCGCGCGGATCGCCGCGTGGAAGACGTTGAAGGTCGACGACATGTTGTTCTGGAAGGTCGCGATGTCCGGGACGATGCCCGGCGCCGGGACGGCCGCGAGGTGCACGACCGCGTCGATGCCCTCGTAGCGGTCGCCCACGGCCTGCAGGGCGTCGACGACCTGCCCGTAGTCGGTGATGTCGATGCTGATGACGCCCTCGCCGCGCGTTCCCGCACGGTCGAGGACGAAGACGTCGTGGCCGGACTCGCGGAGACGGGTGACGACGCTGCGGCCGAGTTTCCCGGATCCACCGGTGACTGCGATTCTCATGCCTCGAACGCTAACGGGCCGCGGGCCTGCGGACGAGGGGCTGGCGGATCAGTCCGCGACGTGGAGGGAGATGCCGTCGCCGACCTCGGGCGTCGTCTCGTCGGCGACGAGCTCGGTCCAGCGGCGCAGCACGGCGGCGCCGGCCTCGTCGTTGATCGCGCCGTCGACCACGAGGATCGGGTACGGCTTGTCCGGGACGCCCTCCGCGGGGCGGACGTCCACGTGGGCGACGTCGTAGGCGTGCTCGGAGAGCCAGTCGGCCATCGCGTAGTCGCTGCGGGAGTCGCCGACCGTGCGCCAGCGCTGCGGGATCGGGCCGGTGGCGCCGAGCAGCTCGACGGCGCGCTGGGCGCCGAGGTCCTTGCCGAGGCGGTTGGACTCGATGTCGGTGGAGATCACGGTCGGGTCGATGCGGTACTCGACGGCGCCGGTGTCGTTCGGGTAGCGGATGCCGCGGCGCTCGACGCCGAGGCCGGCCGCGGTCATGATCTGCAGGGCGTCGGCGTCGAAGACGAGCTGTCGCTCGAGGTAGTCCTCGCTGGAGAGGTCGACGAGCTGCTCGGCCGAGACCATCGCGCGCTTGGTCTCGTCGAAGAAGACCAGGTCGTCGTAGTCCTCGCGGATCATCCGCTCGAGGTCGCGGGCGACCGCCTCCGGGATCGCGAGCGACTCGTCGACGATCGGCTCGGAGGTGCCGCGGTAGTCGACGGTGAACCAGACGGCGCCCTTCTCGCAGACGCAGACGATCCGCGCGTCGGCCGAGACGCCGCGCTCGAGGAGCGGCGGCAGCACGCGCTCGCGCAGGAACGCGTCGGAGCGGCCGGTGTTGAAGACGAGCGGGATGCCGGCGTTCGCGAGCGCGACGAGGTCGTCGGCGATCGAGTCGATGGCGATCGTGCGGCTGATCGGGCTGGCGATCGGGCCGTCGACGTCGAGGAGCAGGCCGAGCGGAGGCGGGGTGGAGGTCATCGTCTCCATTCTGCCGTGCGGGCGCGTCCGGCCGTCCCCGCGAGATGCCACTTGTGCACGCTTTCCTCGGCGTGTCGCGTGCACAAGTGGCATCTCGCGGCGGGGAGGAGGTCAGTCCGTGGGGAGGACGAGGGTGCGTTGCGTGAGGGTTCCGTCGGGGGACTCGACGGCGAGGGTGATCAGGGTCTCGGCGTCGCGGCAGGGGACGGAGAGGGCGGAGTAGCCGGTCGCGCTGAGGTCGACGGGGGTGCCGGACTGCGCGTCGGTGGTGCCGACGGCGAGGCGGGCGGAGACACCGCCCTCGGTCTGCCAGGAGAGCGCGACGGGGACGGAGGCGGTGCGGTCGCCGGCGCAGTCGATCGTCGCGGGCGAGGCGGTGAAGGAGAGGACGGCGGCCGCGGCGGTGGTGGAGCCGGGGGCGGCCGAGGCGACGACGCCCTCGGTCGGCGAGGTCTCGGTCGTGGAGGTCTCCGTCGGGGCATCGGTGGCCGTCGGTTCCGTCGCGGTCTGCGTGGACTCGGCCTCGGTGGGCGCGGTCGACGGGGCGGCGGCGGCCGAGGCGGAGGGGGCGACCGGGGTGGAGGTCGGAGCTCCGGCGCCGTCGGCGGGGCGGACGAGGAGGACGATCGCGACGATCACGGCGACGAGACCGAGGACGGCCAGGACGATACCGAGGGTGCGGGCGGTACGGGGCGGCATCGGGACTCCTCGGTGGTGCGGGTGCGGTGGTGCTGTCGTGCGGTGGTGCTCTGGTGAGGTGGTGCTCTCCTGCAGTGGTGCAGGGGAGGAGCGGCGGGAGGGCCGGCGGATCGTGCTCGCCGGCCCTCCCGCGACGGAGGCTACGCCTCCTCGGCCTCGCGGCGGCTGCGGGCGATCAGCAGGGCGCCGAGACCGAGCACGAGCGCACCTCCCGAGAGCAGCAGCCAGGGGCCGGTCTCGACTCCGGTCGAGGCGAGACCGCCGGTGCCCGGCTTCGCGACGGGAGCCGCGGTCGCCGTGGCGGTCGGCTCCGGAGCCGTGGTGGGCGCGGCCGTCGGCGTGGCGGTCGCGGTCGGCTCCGGAGTCGCGGAGGGCTCCGGGGTCACGGTCGGCTCCGGAGTCGCGGTCGGCTCAGGAGTCGCGGAGGGCTCCGGGGTCACGGTCGGCTCCGGAGTCGCGGTCGGCTCGGGAGTCGCCGTCGGTTCAGGCGTGGCCGTCGGCTCCGGAGTCGCGGTCGGCGTGGCCGTCGGCTCCGGGGTCCCCGGCAGCTCGACGGCCGCGCCCTCGGGCGCCACGGCGAGCAGCGCCCGGGCGACGTCGCTGAACGCGCCGACCGGGTGGTTGCGGAAGACCGGCGAGGTGCCGAAGAGGAAGCCCTCGGTGCCCGACTCCGTCGCGAACGAGACGGCCGAGGCCTGCCCGGCCGCGTCGCTCCGGGACTGCCCCTCGGACGCGACCCAGTGCCCGGCGACGAAGGTGTCCTCGGCGGCGTAGCTCTGCTCCACCGTCACGGACGCGTCGAAGCCCTCGAACCAGAGCGCCGGCGAGACGAAAGCGGTGTCCTGCGGGTGGTCGCCGAGGATCCCGTCGGCCGGGGTGTCGACCGAGACGATGCCGTTGGAGCCGCTCGTACCGGTCTGCGCGGTCAGCGTCGCGAGGCCGAAGTCGGTCGCGAAGGCCGCTCCCGCTCCGCCGCGGCCGACCACGTCGCCGCCCGCCGCGAGGAACTCCTCGACGGCGGTGCGGCCCGCGGCCTGCTCCGGGGTGAAGGACAGCGCGCGGCCCAGCAGCAGCACGTCCGCGTCGGTCAGGACGGTCTCGCCCGAGGCGAGCGTGTCCGCCGTGACGGCGACCGCGTCGGCGAAGCCGAGCTTGGCCAGCGCGTCGCGGTCCTCGTGCGAGCCGGAGTAGGCGACGCGGACGGCGGACAGCGCGGTGCCGTCCTCGTCCTCGATCCGCTCGGCCGTGGTCGCCGTGAAGTCGACGCCGAACTCGGCGGCGGCGGCCTTCGCGGCGGCGAGGCCGTCGGCGTCGGCGCGGAGGGCGATCGTGCCGTCGGCGAACTGCTCGAGTGCGACTCCGGCGCCCAGGAGCGCGTTCACCGCCTGGTACTCGAGGACGCCACGCGGCTCGAAGGCGAGGTAGCCGGCGTCGGCGGGGACGCTGCCGCTCGGCGCGACGGCGGTGACCGGCTCGAGCTCGACGGCGGGCATCGGGTCGAGCGTCGAGCCGACCGGGATCACGTCGGCGCCCCAGAGCAGCGAGAGGCTCCAGGCCGAGACGTCGTACATCTCGGGCACGCGGTCGGAGATGTCGGTGCCGTCGGCGAGCAGCACGTTCGCGAGGCCGCGGACGGGCTGGTGCATGTCGACGACGTAGGAGCCGGCGGCGTAGGTCGTGCCGCCCGCGGTCATCGCCGTGGTCGTGCGATCGACCTCGACGCCGTGCGCGAGCAGCTGCGCGACGAGGGTCTCGGCGTCGGACGAGGAGCGCTGCGCGTCACCGGCGGGGATGACGTAGGCGCGGGGGTACTCGGTCGTGTAAACGTCGGTCTCGTCCCAGATCTCGGTCCACTCGGTCGGCGTGCCGGCGGGCAGGTCCGACGGGGCGACGTCGGCGGGGATCTCGACGGCGGGGGCGCCGGTGACGCCGCGCTCGAAGATCTGCACCTGGTTGCTCAGCAGCGCGTCGCGATTGGCCTCGATGTAGTCGACCGAGGCGTCCATGACGATCCCGGCGACCTCGATGTCGATGTCCGCGTTGGCCTGGCCCTCGGCGATCTCCTCGGGCGTCTCGTTCGCCGTGCGGCCCAGCGGCAGCTCCACCGTGTTGGTGATCGCGCCCTGGAAGGCGACGTACTGCGGCGCGAAGATCGGAGGCCAGTCGTCCCAGCCCGCGCGGATGTCGCGGTAGGGGATCAGGATCTGGCCGGTGTTCTCGGTCGTGACGCTGCCGTCGGCGGCCTTGTAGGTGTTGCCGGGCACGTCCGCCTCGACGACGCGGCGCTCGATCTCGAGCGCGGTCGCGTAGGCGTGCGGCAGGAACAGGTCGTACTCGTAGTTCTCGCCGTGCGGCGGGCCGCAGGGCTCGACCTGGAGGATGCCGGTGTAGCCGTGGATGTCGATGAAGTAGGTCGGCTGCAGGACGCTGGAGAGGTCGCGGATGACGGCCGCCTCGTTGGTCGCGCCGGTGATCATGTCGCGGTTGGGGTCGTAGCCGGCCGCGACGGCGCGCTGGCCGAGGGCCCGGCCGTCGGGGTTGTTGGTGACGGTGAAGTAGAGGCGGTTGCCCTCGAGGAGCGCCTCGGTCTCGGCGTCCTCGGCGGTGGCCACCTTCTCGATGTAGTTCAGGATCGCGTCGGATCCCTCCCACTCGTTGCCGTGGATGTTGCCGTTGAACCAGGTCGGCACCTTGTACTCGGCCATCAGCTCGGCGTCGGCGGCGGCCGCCTCCGGCTCGTTCTTCAGGCGGTCGCGCCACTCGGCCTGCTGCGCGGTCTCGGCGGCGGTCTCGGGAGCGGTGACGGTGACCAGGTAGATGTCGCGGCCGAGGCCGGACTTCCCGACCACCTGGGTCGAGACGCGGTCGGAGCGCTCGGCGAGGTCGTTGAGCGCCGGCGCAATCTGGTCGTACGGCGTGACGCCGCGGGTCAGCGAGGCGTCGGTCGGGTCGACCGCGACCTCGGTGAGGGCCTCCCGGTAGGGGTAGCTCGCGGGCTCGGTGATCGGCGCGGAGGCGGGGCGGACGAGGTCCACCCGCTCGAAGGCGGAGGGTGCGGCGGCGGTCGGTGTCGCGGTGGTGGTCGCTGTCGCGGCGGGCGCGATCAGCAGACCGCCGGCGGCGAGCGCGAGGGCCGCGCAGCCGGAGGTCAGGGCGGTGCGTGTTCTCAAGCGGAGATCTTTCGTGTCGGAGGTCGGCGCGGACGAGGCTCCGCGCTCGCTCCTGCGTCATCGACCTCGGAGCAACGTGTGAACCCTCTCAGGAACCTAGGCCACCCGTGTTTCCGGCACGTGTCACGCCCGGCCCCCGCCGCGAGATGCCACTTGTGCACGCGACACGCCGTGAAAGGCGTGCACAAGTGGCATCTCGCGGCGGGGATCAGCCAAGGCGGGGGTCAGAGGAAGAGCGAGAGGAGGAGGACCATGCCGAGGGCCAGGACCGAGGCGAGGGAGACGCCGACCGTCACCGACTTGAGGGCGCCGCGGACCGACTGGCCGAGGAAGCTCTGCAGCAGCCAGAAGGTGTTCGAGGTGACGTGGATGCAGAACAGCGCGCCGGAGCCGGCGGCGAGCGCGATCAGCAGCGGATCGAGTCCGAGGGTCGCGGCGACCGGGGCCACGACGCCCGCGGCGGTGATCGCCGAGAGGGTGACCGAGCCGACGGCGATGTGCAGCACGGCCGCCATCAGCCAGACCAGCAGCAGCGGCGCGGCGGCGTTCGCCGAGAAGTAGCCCTTGAGCAGCTCGCCGAGGTCGCCCTCCGCGATCACCGCCGCGAGCGCGCCGCCGACGCCGGTGAGCAGGAAGATCTGCCCGCCGTCCTGGAAGCCCTTGGCGACCGCCTTCTCCATCCGCGGAGTCCCGACGACGGAGCGGCCGACGAGGCCGGTCGCGATCACGGCGAGCAGCAGCGCGATCACCGGGTTGCCGAGGAACTGCAGCACCGGCACCTCCGCGCCCGCGACCGAGAGCACGGCCTGCGCGGCGATGAGCAGCAGCGCGAGGAGCATCGGGGCGAACAGCAGGAGCAGCGGGCGCTCGCGCGGGGCGTCGGCGTCGCGTGCGTCGGTGTCGCCGTCAGCAATGGAGCGACCGGCCGCGGAGCCACCGCCCGAGGACCGCCCGGACCCCTCCGACCCGGACCCGCCGACAGCCTCGCTCCCGGCCCGCTCCCCCGCCGGCACCGTCGCGAGCCCGGCGGTCTCGTCGCGCACGACGAGCTGCTCGTCGCGCGCCGGGTCCCAGAAGCCCAGGCGGAAGGCGAGCGACATCAGCAGGATCGTGACCACGACGGTCGGTGCGACCACCACGAAGCCGCCCAGCAGCATCACGCCGAGCGGCACCCCGAGCAGCCCGGCGAGCGCCACGGCCGCGAAGCCGGGCACCATCATCACGATGCCCATCTCGAGGCCGACGGCGAAGGTCACGGCGACGATGCCCGTGCCGGCGGGGCCGAGCCGCGGCGCGATCCGCCGGGCGAGCGGCGCCGCGATGACGATCAGGGCGTCGACGAAGATCGTCTGCAGATAGGTGGCGAAGGACAGCCCGAGCGCGTACGGGATGCCGCGCCTGCCGAAGACCCGCAGCAGCCCCTCGACGAGGCGGACGACGGCGCCCATCTCGTTGAGCATCGCGCCGATCAGCACGCCCCAGCCGATCAGGAGGCCCGCCTCCATCATCACCTCGCCGAAGCCGCGGGTCATGGTCGAGACGGTGTCGACGGGGCCGAGCCCGGTGAGCAGCCCGATCGCCGCGGCGCCCACGGCGAGCGCGAGCACCGGGTTGAAGCGGAAGCGGACGATCGCGACGACGACCACGACGATGACCAGGGCGACGACGCCGAGGGTGTACCACTCCGGCATGACGCCTCCTCCGCCCGCGGCGGCGCGGGCTCTCACACCCTAGGGGTGCGGAGGATCCGGCGCAGAACACCCGCGTCGCCACGCGGGTCTGCCGCGTGACGGGGTCCGCCCCATGGACTCCTGGCCACCGCGGTCCTACGGTGTGCGCATCGGCGATTCCCGTCGCCGCGGTCGGAGCCGCGGATCGTTCGACCCGCAGCACTGCTCTGCCCGCACCCCGAGTGCAAAGGAGCACCTCGTGAACAAACGCCTCCTCCTCACCGCGGCCGCCGCCGTCGCGGTCACGACTCTCGTCTCGGCCCCCGTCGCCCAGGCCTCCCCCTCCCCGCTGTCCTTCGTCTCCGTCACCGATCGAGCGACCGGACTCGTCTCGCCGCTCAGCTTCGCCGTCGACGCGGGCGGCACCGCCTACGTCGCGCAGAACTTCGCCGGAATGCTGACGAAGGTCGCTCCCTCCGGCGTGACCTCGACCCTGGTCAGCGCGCCCGGAACCGAGATCGGAGCCGTCTCGGTCCGCGGCTCCACCGTCTACTACAGCGAGGGCGTCCAGGAGGAGGGCGAGGCGCTGCTGCGGTCCGTGCCGACCGGCGGCGGAGCGCCGACGACCCTCGCCGACCTCGGCGCGTACGAGGCGAGCGCGAACCCCGACGCGGGCAACAGCTACGGCTTCCTCGGCCTGCCCGCCGAGTGCGCCGCCCAGGTGGACCCGGCGGTCGCCGGCCCCGCCTCCTACACCGGCCGGATCGACGTGCACCCCTACGCGTCGGCAGCGACCAGCGCCGGTGTCTACGTCGCCGACGCGGCGGGCAACGCGATCCTGAAGGTGACGCCGAACGGCGTCGTCTCGACCCTGGCGGTGCTGCCGACCACGGCGCCGATCACGATCACGGCGGAGCAGGCGGCGGCCTTCGGCTTCCCGGCCTGCACCGCTGGCTACCGCTACTCGTTCGAGCCCGTGCCGACCGATGTCGAGGTCGGCCCCGGCGGCTGGCTCTACGTGTCGACGCTGCCCGGCGGGCCGGAGGACGCCAGCCTCGGCGCCCGCGGCTCCGTGGTGAGGGTGAACCCGGCGACCGGGGAGATCCGCACGGTGGCCACCGGCCTGCTGAGCGCGACCGGCCTCGCGGTCGACCGCGTCACCGGCACGGTCGTGGTGACCGAGCTGTTCGGCGGCCCGGAGGGCACGGGACGCGTGGCGCTGATCCTGCCGCGCACCTCGACGCCGATCACCGGGCTCGCGGTCGTCTCGCCCGCAGCGATCGAGCTGCGCAACGGCGCTCTCTACGTCGCCCGGAACGCGTTCGTCCTCTCGCCGGAGGGCGCCCCGCAGCCGATCGGCACCTTGACGGTCGCCCGGCTGCGCGGCTTCGGAGCGGCGATGACCGCGGTCGACTGAGATCTGCTGCACTCCGCTGAAGTCCGCTGAGTCGCCGGGGAAGGCTCGTTCTCCCTGCCGGGAACGAGCCTTCTCGGGCGACTCGGGAGCTCCGGGCCTGCGCGACGGGGGCTCGGCGTCGTGCAGGAGGAGGGAATAGCGTGGCGGGATGGCACTGACGCTTCCCGAGCCCCGGCTCCCCTCGCTCCTCGACTCCCCGGTGCTGCGCTGGGGAGTCCTCGCCCCCGGCTCGATCGCCGGCACCTTCGTCGCGGCGCTGCAGAAGCACACCCGGCAGCGCGTGGTCGCGGTCGGCTCGCGCTCGCAGGAGCGCGCCGACGAGTTCGCCCGGCGCTTCGGCGTCGAGCGGGCCTCGGTCGGCTCCGACGCGGTCGTGAACGACCCCGAGGTCGACGTCGTCTACATCGCCTCGCCGAACTCGGAGCACGCGCGCCAGGCCCTGCGCGCGATCGCCGCGGGCAAGCACGTCCTCATCGAGAAGCCGTTCGCCACCACGGCGGGCGAGGCCGAGATGATCGTGCACGCGGCCCGCGACGCCGGCGTCTTCGCGATGGAGGCGATGTGGATGCGCTACCTGCCGCAGATGGACGTGGTGCGACAGCTCCTCGCGGACGGCGCGGTCGGCGCTCCCGCGCTGGTCTCCGCCGACTTCGGCGCGGCCTTCGCGTTCGACCCGGCCAGCCGCATCTTCGACCCGGCGCTCGCGGGCGGCGGACTCCTCGACGTGGGCGTCTACGCCTCGTCCTTCGTCTCGATGGTGGCCGGGGCGCCGCAGAGCACCGTCGTCGCCGGCGCGCTGACCTCGACCGGAGTGGACGCGATGGCGACGATCGTCGGCCGGCACGCGCACGGGATCCAGTCGGTCGCGACCTCGACCGTGCTGGCCGACACCCTGCACGCGGCGAGCGTCGCGGGCAGCGAGGGGCGGATCGACGTGCACCCGTCGTTCTGGACGCCGAGCGGCGTCACCCTGACCCGCGGCTCCGAGAGCGGCTCGTGGCGGGATGAGACCGGGCTGCAGGGCGGCGAGGGCCTCGCGTGGGAGGCCGTGCACCTCGCGCAGTACGTGGCGGAGGGGCGCACCGAGTCGCCGGTGCACCCGCTGGACGAGACGGTGCAGGTGGTGCGCACGCTCGACGAGGCGCGCCGCCGCCTGGGCGTCGAGGTCTGACGACGGCGGTTCGATCTGCAGGCGATCCGGCCACCGCGCGGCACTCCCCCGCGGAGGAGAGCGTGTTCCGGACGGCATCGCCTGCAGATCGAACCCGCCGCGTCAGCCCGCCGGCAGCTCCACCCGGAAGCTCGTACGCCCCGGCTCCGACTCGACCAGCACCCGCCCGCCGTGCGCGTCGACGACGGCCGCCACGATCGCCAGGCCCAGCCCGGTCGACCCGGTGGTCCGCGCCCGCGAGGAGTCGCCGCGGGCGAAGCGCTCGAACAGCACCGGCACCAGCGCCTCGTCGATCCCCGGACCGGAGTCGGTGACCGTCACCACCGCGATCGGCCGGCCGCGCTCGTCGCGGTCCTCGGCGAGCGCCGCGACGACGCGCGTGCCCGGCGGCGTGTGCACGGTGGCGTTCCGCAGCAGGTTCGCGACCACCTGATGCAGCCGGAAGCCGTCGCCGCGGATCTCGATCGGCTCCTCCGGCAGGTCGAGGTCCCACTCGTGGTCCGGTCCGGCGACGTGGGCGTCGGAGACGGCCTCGATCAGGACCATCGTCAGGTCGACCGGCTCCTTCTCGAGATCGCGGCCCTCGTCGAGGCGCGCGAGCAGGAGGAGGTCCTCGACCAGCGAGGTCATCCGGGTGGCGGCCGACTCGATCCGGTCGAGCGAGTAGCTCGCCGACTCCGACAGCTCGACGTCGCCGCGGCGGGGCAGCTCGGCGTAGCCGCGGATCGCCGCGAGCGGCGTGCGCAGCTCGTGCGAGGCGTCGGCGACGAACTGCCGGACCTTGTTCTCGCTGGCCTGGCGCGACTCCAGAGCACCGCCGACGTGGTCGAGCATGCGGTTGAAGGCGGCGCCCACCCGGCCGACCTCGGTGCGGACGTCGGCGTCCTCCTCCGGCACCCGCTCGATCAGCTCGACTTCGCCGCGCTCGAGCGGCAGCTCGGCGACGCGGGTCGCGGTGGCCTCCACCCGCTCGAGCGGCCGCAGCGCCACCCGGATGATCGCGGTCGCGATCAGGGCGACCAGCAGCATCGCGAGCAGGACGACGACGACCACCACGGTGGTCAGGGTCCGGAGCGTGTCCTCGGCCTCGCCGAGGGGCACTCCGACGATCACGACCGAGCCGTCGATCACGCGCGCCTCTGCGCGGTACTGGCCGAGGGCGTCGCCGAGATCGAGGGTGGTCGCGTCACCGGCGTCAGCGACCGCGGCGGCCAGCACGGAGTCGGCCGGGTCGGCGAACTCCTGGCAGGCCCCGGAGCTGTCGATGTACGCGCCGGTGTAGGCGCCGGACGCCCCGAGCACCGCGGTGATCGTCTGGGTGTCCTGATTCGGCCGCCCGGCGAAGTCGCCGCTCGGGCAGGTGGTCGCGCGCTCGATCGCGCTGGAGCCGGCGAACTGGCCCGGCCCGTCGAAGCCGGCCAGCCGGTCCAGCGACTCCGACAGCTGCGTCTCCGCGTTGTCGTAGAGGATGCCGCGCAGCGACAGCACGCTGACCGTCCCGACGATCCCCGCGATCACCGCGACCAGCGCGACGACGGCGACGACCATCCGGCGCCGCAGCGTCCAGGGCGCGCGTCGGGACGCGTTCGAGCGGCGCAGTGCCGACCGGGTCGCGAAATCGCCGAGTGTCGGCCGCAGCCGCCCGCCCCCGGTCGTCACTGCTCGGCGGGCTTCAGCAGGTAGCCGGCGCCGCGGACCGTGTGGATCATGGGCGAGCGCCCCGCGTCGATCTTCTTGCGGAGGTAGGAGATGTAGATCTCGACGACACTCGACTTGCCGCCGAAGTCGTAGGACCAGACGCGGTCGAGGATCTGCGCCTTGCTCAGCACGCGGCGGGGGTTCCGCATCAGGAAGCGCAGCAGCTCGAACTCGGTCGCGGTCAGCTCGATGTCGGTGCCGGCCCGGCGCACCTCGTGGCTGTCCTCGTTCAGGACGAGGTCGCCCACCACGACCTCGGGGTCGTCGGCGTCGTTGGCGAGCAGGGTGGAGCGGCGGATGAGCCCGCGCATCCGGGCGACGAGCTCCTCGAGCGAGAACGGCTTGGTGACATAGTCGTCGCCGCCGGCGGTGAGCCCGGCGATCCGGTCGTCGAGCGCGTCCTTGGCGGTGAGGAAGAGGACCGGGGTCTCGCTGCCGTCCGCGCGGATCCGCTGGAGCACCTGCAGCCCGTCGATGTCCGGCAGCATCACGTCGAGCACGATGACGTCGGGGCGGAACTCGCGGGTGATCGTGATCGCGGAGCGGCCCTCGGCGGCGGTGCGCACCTCCCAGCCCTCGTAGCGCAGCGCCATCTGCAGCAGATCGGTGAGGGTGCTCTCGTCGTCGACGACGAGGACGCGGATCGGCGTGCCGTCCGCTCGCTTGAGGCGGGTGCGCTGCGCGGAGGCGAGGTGCTTCGAGGGGGCCGGGGTGCTCATGTCTCCCTAGTATCAGGAGTTTCCTATGAGCGCGCTATGCCCGGACGATGGCCCGGCTGTGCGCGGCCGGAGAGGCGCGGAGACGACCATCGGCAGCACCAGCCACCTTCGTCCTGGAACAGGTAGTGAGGGAGAGGACCGCCGCCCCTCCTCCTGCTGGTCGAGTAGCCCCGCCAGGGCGTATCGAGACCCACCATCGTCACGAGGGCAGGTCTGCAGACTCGTCCTTCTGGTGCTGGCGGATCTCGATACACCCGCTCCGCGGGCTACTCGATCAGCATGGGGAACGGACGCGCGGCGCCCCTCTTCATGCTGGTCGAGTAGCCCCGCAGGGGCGTATCGAGACCCACCGTCATCCAACAGAACGGTCTGCAGACTCGTCTCCTGACGCGAGTGGATCTCGAGAGGCCCGCTCCGCGAGCTACTCGATCAGCATGGCTTCCCCGGATGTGCCGGGTGATCGTCGAGCGCAGACCCGTGCGCAGCCGGGCACAGCTCCCGTCAGCGACCCGCGTCCGGCGGCCGGTGACCCCTGGCGCGGCGTCTCGGCAGCGGCGCGGGTGGTCCACCCTCGACGAGCACGCGTGCGGCCGCGACTGCGGACGGCGCGGAGGGGAAAGACAGGCGCCGCGACGAGCCGGATCGACCCGGCGACTCCGAGTGATCGACCGGCCGGGTGATGCTCTCGAACATGGCCAGCATCGGCGCCAGATCGGACTGCTCCATCGCGGCGCGGCACGCGTCGTCGTTGACGGCACCTGTCGTCCTGCTCCAGTCGAGCTCCCATCCGGCGTCTCGGGCGATACGCGTCCAGAAGACGCGCTGCGCACGTCCGTTGCCCTCGTGGAACGGATGCGCGTAGTTCAACGCGTCGTAGAGCTCGGAGAGCTTCTCGATGAAGGGACCGCGTTCGAGGCCGCGGAGCATGTCCGCGTCGCGGAGCTGCAGAGCGACCCACCCGACGCCGGTCGGGACAGCGGACGCCGCCTGGAAGTGGGCGGCGCCGGCGATGTTCTTCGCCATGTCGACCGTGCGCAGCCGACCGGCCCACGGGTAGACGTCCTGGAACAGCTGTCGATGGATCGCCATCAGCTCATCGAGATCTCCCGTCGGCTGCGGAGGTCTCGCGAGCAGCTCGGCGAGGCGGGAAGACGAAAGGTCGGCCTCGGCGGAATCGAGGTCGACCTTTGTTCGACACCCGACGAGGTTGCGCAGCAGACCCGTGTCGGGATCGATGTACGGATCCACGTCGGACGAGTCGTACCGAGGTCAGACGAGGCCGTACCGAGCGCGCGTGCGCTCGACGAGCTCGGATTCGTCGATCTCGCCCGCGACGTAGTCGGCCGCGTCCTCGCGCCACTCCTCCGTGACCGCGAGACCCTCCATCGCCGCCGAGTGGACAGCGGTCTCGATCCGTTCGCGACGCACTCCGGAGGGTGCCGCTGCGACGCGCTCTGCGGTCTTCGTCACCATCGAGGGCCCCCTTCGTTCCCCGTGATTCTACCCGTCGACCGAGAAAGGTCGAGGGCAGGAGCCGGCGACTGCCGGACGCCGGCCCGGGCGAGCCCTAGCGCTTCGATCCCGGCGCCGGCTCGTCGGCCGGGTCCGCGTCGAACTCCTCCGGGTCGACGACCGCCGAGCGGGCGTAGCCGCGCACGCGCCGGTCGATGAAGGTCGCGAACCAGAGCAGCACGCCGATCACGAGCAGCACGCCCGCGATCTCGTACTGCGCGATGTCGCGGCCGGAGGTGATCGGCAGCACCAGGTAGAGGCAGGCGATCGCGCCGAGCACCGGCAGCACCGTCGGCGTCCGGAAGTGCTCGTGGTCGACCGGCTGGCGCCGCAGCACGAGCACCGCGACGTTCACCACCGCGAAGACCGCGAGCAGCAGCAGCGACGTGGTGCCGCCGAGCAGGACCGCGATCGGGTCGGACGGGTCGCGCGACACGTACGCGGTGAGCAGCAGCGCGAGGACGGTGGTGAACAGGATCGCCGCCCACGGCGTCCGTCGGCCGGCCAGCACGTTCTTCAGGAACGGCGGCAGCACGCCCTGCTTGCTCATCCCGTAGAGCAGGCGGCTGGCCATCATCATGTTGATCAGCGCGCTGTTCGCGACGGCGAAGAGCGAGATGAAGGGCAGCAGCGTCGAGATCGGGAAGTCCGGCGCGGCCGTCTCGACGACCGTCACGAGCGGGGTGTCGTTGCCGGCCAGCTCGCCGATCGGCACGATCGCGACGGCGAGCGTCGAGACCAGCACGTAGACGACGGCGGTGATGCCGAGACCGGTCAGCATCACCTTCGGGAAGATGCGGCTCGGATCCTTGGTCTCCTCGGCCATGTTGACCGAGTCCTCGAAGCCGACCATCGCGAAGAAGGCCAGCGAGGTGGCGGTGCTGATCGCGAGCAGGAGCGACTTGTCCTCCGGGGTCTCGAACGCGACGACCCGGGAGAAGTCGGCCTGGCCGCCGAAGACCGCGAAGAAGCAGACGAAGATCACCAGCAGCAGGCCCGACAGCTCGATCAGGGTGAGCACGACGTTGAGGCCGACGCTCTCCGCGACTCCGCGCAGATTCACCAGCGCGATGCAGACCATGAAGATCAGCGCGATGCTCAGCCGCGTGCCTGCGCCGTCGCCGAGGCCGAAGCCGATCGCGAAGTTGCTGGCGAACGCGCCGGAGGCGGCCGAGGCCGAGGTGATCCCGCTCGCCATCACGGTGAAGCAGACCAGGAAGGTGACGAAGTGGATCCCGAACGCCTTGTGCGCGTAGAGCGCGGCGCCGGCGGCCTGCGGGAACTTGGTCACCAGCTCGAGGTAGGAGCAGGCGGTGAGCGTCGCGACGACGAAGGCGATCACGAACGGCAGCCAGGCGGCACCGCCCACCTCCGAGGCGACCTGCCCGGTCAGCGCGTAGATGCCGGTGCCGAGGATGTCCCCCACCACGAAGAGGAGGAGGAGCTTGGGGCCGAGGACCCGCTTGAGCTCGGGAGGTGCCGTCTTCTCGCTGGTCGCCGTCATGATCGCGCCTCCATCGGTTCGTACCGGGTGGCGCGAGCCTAGGGCCGCGCGGGAGGCAGGGGGAAGCCCCGAGGACGGGAACGACGGCGGGAGAGCGTCCGGGAACGCAGAAGCGCCAGGATCCCGAACCGGTCCTGGCGCTCCTGTGGTGGTGCGATCACTGGGAACGACCGAGGTCGCCCCGCTCAGGTGATCGAGACCTAGATCGGGAGGCAGACCCCGACGAAGCCGGTCAGCGGGAAGGCGGAGAGACCGGTGAGGTTGGTGGCCGCGGCGTTGTTCCCCGTGTTGGTCTCCGTGTAGCCGGCGGGGACGCTGGCGAGGGAGAGCCGGAACTCGGCCACCGCGAAGACGCCGAGGACGCCGGTGATGTCGATGATCGCCGACGGGGTCGCCGTCGCGATGGTGAAGGTGATGGTGTTGTTGACGAGCACGCCGACGGTCGCACCCGTGGCCGAGACGCCCACATCGGCCAGGCGGGGGCTGGTCAGTGTGAAGGTCGTGCCGGCGGGGATGTTGCCGGTCGCCGCGGACACGGTGAAGCGCGGCACGACGCCGCCGATGGTGAGCGTCCGGCAGGCGCGCGAGACGACGATGTCGACGGTCGCGTTCGACGCGGCGGCGGCGGGCGTGGCCATCGCCACGGCGACGACCGGGACGCTCCACGCAGCGGTCTTGGCGAGAGTGCGGCGGGAGAGGGAGTTCTCGGGCACGGTTCCCCTTTCGAGGGCTGGGGTCGGAAGCCGTGCGTCGGAGGAGCCCCCCGCGTCCGGACAAGGGGAAACCTAGGGAGATGTCCTCCTCCGGACTACACGGATGCAGGAGAGCGAGAATGACTCGAACTGGACATGGCCAGGGAGCTGCTGGAGCGTCCGCTGGGAGCCCGAGCAGGGGATTCCGCGCCGTTCCGGGCGTCGGCGCCCCGACGTCCGGGTTCGCCCGTCGGCCGGGGCGCTGCGGGCGCGCGCGCCGGACCCCCGCGGCCTCTCGTCAGGTGGCGCGGAAGAGCGCACCGCTGTCGGCGAGGGACGGTTCCGTCGCCGGACCTGCCGCCGGCTCAGGCGTCGTCGAGGTCCTCCGCCGCGCGCCGCAGCCGCAGCAGCACCTGCAGCTCGAGCGCCCGAAGCAGCGGGACGCCGCGCGCGGCCTCCTCGGCGAGCACCGGTCCCAGCTCGCGCGCCGTCTGGTCGCGCAGCTCCTGCCGGCCGGTGCGGCTGAGCAGGACCGCGAAGACGCCGAGGTCGGCGGGGACGACGAGCACCAGCTGACCGCGGTGCACCGCGGAGGCGCCCCGCTCACCGAGGCGGAGCCCCGCGGCTCATCGGAGACCGATAGCCCGCCGCAACGGCACGGATAGCGCGCGTTCCTACTGTCGGGACGTCGAGCGGACCCCACCGCTCGGCCTCCCCGACCGAAGGACGCCATGTTCGCCACCTATCTCCGGCGAGAGCTGACCAACCGCCGCCGGCAGACGATGATCATCGCCGCCGGCATGGCGCTCGCCATCGCCCTCGTGATCCTCGTCACCTCGTTCTCCGCCGGAGTCCGCAGCGCCCAGGCCTCGGTCCTCGAGTCCGTCTACGGCGTCGGCACCGACATCACCGTCACCCAGGCCGCCGCCGCGCCGACGGAGGGCGAGGCCCCCGGCCAGCGCTTCGACTTCGGCTCCACCGACGGGACGACCGACGACGGCACCACCTCCGTCAGCCAGTCGCGCCTCGAGCCCGACCGAGGCACGACCACGTTCGACGCCTCGGCCGTCGCCACCGCGCAGGGCGTGACCGACGTCTCCGCCGCGATCGGCGTCCTCGCGCTGAACAACACGACCTTCAGCGGGCAGCTCCCCGACTCCGCCCAGCAGGGCGGCACCGACGGCGCGACGGGCCAGGGCACCGCAGGCACCGCTCCGGCGGCCGGTGAGGCGCCCGCGGGCGGCCCCGACGGCGCGGGCGGCTCCTCCTTCGGCGTCGACTCCTTCTCAGTGCTCGGCCTCGACCCGGCCGGCTCCGCGATCGGCCCCCTGGCCGACGTGAGCCTCACCGACGGCCGCACGTTCACCGCGGACGACGCGGGCCAGGACGTCGTCGTCGTGGACTCCTCCTACGCGACCACGGCCTCGCTGTCCGTCGGCTCGACCGTCGACATCGGCGGCACCGCCTTCAGCGTGATCGGCATCGTCACGACCGACTCGACCGACGCGAGCACCGCCTCCGACACCTACATCCCGCTCGACGTCGCCCAGACCCTCTCCGGCCAGGCCGGACTGATCTCCTCGGTCTACGTCCAGGCGGCCTCCTCCGAGGACATCTCCTCGATCCAGACCGCCCTGCAGACCGCGCTGCCCGACGCGACCGTCTCGACGCAGGCCGACCTCGCCTCGAGCGTCTCCGGCTCGCTCTCCACCGCGGGCAGCCTCGTGGCGAACCTCGGCACCTGGCTCTCACTGCTGGTCCTCGCCGCCGCGTTCCTGATCGCGATCCTGTTCACCGTCTCCGGCGTCACCCGGCGCACCCGCGAGTTCGGCACGCTCAAGGCGATCGGCTGGAGCAACGGCGCGATCGTCCGCCAGGTGGCCGGCGAGTCCGTCGTCCAGGGGCTGATCGGCGGCGCCGCGGGCATCGTCCTCGGGCTCGTCGGCGTCACGATCGTCAATCTGATCGCGCCCACGCTCTCGGGCACCTCCACCACCACCTCGGCGATGGGCGCCGGCGGTCCCGGCGGCGGCTTCGGCGGAGGCGGCCCCGGCGCCGCGCAGACCGCCGCGGCCACCGAGGTGGCGCTCTCGCTCCCCGTCACCGTGCCGGTGATCCTGCTCGCGGTCGGCCTCGCCGTCCTCGGCGGACTGCTCGCCGGTGCCCTCGGCGGCTGGCGCGCCTCGCGCCTGCGCCCCGCCGCCGCGCTCCGCTCGGTCGGCTGACCCCTTCGACTCCTCGACTCCTCGTCCCCGGAAGGACACCCGCATGTACACCCTCACGAACGTCACCAAGAGCTACGACGGAGCGAAGACGACGGTCACCGCGCTGAAGGACGTCACCCTCACGATCCCCGACGGGCAGATGGTCGCGATCCAGGGCCCGACCGGCGGCGGCAAGTCGACGCTGCTGCAGATGCTCGGCGCCCTCGACCGCCCCACCTCGGGCACCGTCGTCCTCGGCGAGCACGAGATCTCCTCGGCGGGCGACGCGCGCCTCGCCGCGATCCGGGCGCGGGAGGTGGGGATCGTCTTCCAGAGCTTCAATCTGATCCCGACGCTCACCGCGCTCGAGAACGTCGAGACGGCCCTCGCTCCCCAGCGCGTCTCCCGGGCGGAGCGGGCCGAGCGGGCGAAGGCGGCCCTCGCCTCCGTCGGCCTCGCCGACCGGCTCGACCACCTGCCCGCCGAGCTCTCCGGCGGTCAGCAGCAGCGCGTCGCCATCGCCCGCGCACTGGTCAAGAACCCGACGGTGCTCCTCGCCGACGAGCCGACCGGCGCCCTCGACGAGGACACCCGCGACGACATCATGACCCTGCTCGAGACCCTCTGGAAGGACCTCGGCCTCACCCTCGTCATCGTCACCCACGACTCCGCCGTCGCCCGCCGCGCCCAGCGCCGCCTGCACCTCAAGAACGGCCACGTCCGCGACGTCGCGTGAGCCCATGCTGATCGAGGAGCTGCATGCACCATGCAGCGCAGTCCTGCTGATCGAGTAGCCCGCGCAGCGGGCGTATCGAGATCCACCACCGTTCGAACAGCGGGTCTCGATACGCGCTGCGCGCTACTCGACCAGCAGAAAGCGCCTGCTCCTCGGTCGGCCGCGCCTCCCGCTGAGGCCCCGCCTCAGCCCGCGTGCTCCCGCAGGAACGCCAGCGCACGCGGCCACGCGTCCGTCGCCGCATCCGCCCGGTACATGCCCTCGTTCGCGTCGTTGAAGAACGCGTGCCCGGCTCCCGGATACACGACGATCTCCACGTCCTTGCCCGCGGTCGCCTCGCGGATCCCGGGGACCTGCGCCATCAGCGGTTCGTCCTGATCGCCATAGAAGGCGAGGACCGGCACGCGCAGCGAGCCGAGCTCCTCCGCCGAGGCCGTGTTGTGCCCGTAGAACGGCACGGCCGCGGCCAGGCGCGGCTCCGCGAGCGCGAGGGCCCAGCTGAAGGTCCCGCCGTAGCAGAAGCCGGTGACCGAGACGCTCGTCGTCCCCTCCTCGCGCAGGAGCCGCTCGACCAGCGCCCGGAGGATCGCGATCGTCCGCACCGCGTGCTGCGGCGTGAACACCGGGGCGAAGAACGTCCGCAGCTCCACCTGGCGCGGCAGCCGGCGGACCGGGTGGTCGTAGTCCGCGCGCTGCTCGCTCTCGAGCTGCTCGAGCAGCCCGCTGTCGGCGAGCAGCTCGGGCGCGACGACCCGGAAGCCCTCGGCCGCGTACCGGTCGGCGACCGAGCGGATGTGGCCGTCGACACCCCACACCTCGTGGATCAGGATCAGGACGCGCCCGCCCTCTCCGCTGCAGTACACCGGTACATCGTGGTCGGCCAGGGTCCAGGTCTCATCGCTCGTGGGCATCTGCGCACCCTAGCCCCGCGAGCCGGGAGCGCACCCCCTGGCGGACCTCCGGCACGCGGAACCTCGTCCGGCTCGCCGGAACGGCCGATTCCCGCGAGCCGGAGCCGATTCCGCGAGCCGGAGGTGCTCCGGAGGTGCTCCGGAGTCGCGGTCAGCCCGCCGCAAGCGCGAGCGGCGGCGCGACGAGGATCTCGTCCCACTCCCCCTCGGGACGCTCCCAGCGGAAGCCGTGCCGCTCGTAGAGCCGCCGGGCGGCGCTCCCCCGCAGCACGTCGAGGCGGAACGACCGGTCGGCGCGCCCGTCCTCGAGCATCACCCGCCGGAGGACCGCCCCGCCGATCCCCTGCCCCTGCGCGGCGGTCGCGAGGTAGAAGTGCTCGATCCAGACCGCGTCGTCCTCGAGGCGCGACGCGATGCAGCCGACGAGCCCGCCGTCCACCTCGATCACGCGGGTGTGCTCAGGCCGGTACCCGTCCAGGAACCGGTGCCGCACCCGGTGCTCGTCGTAGCGGTCGAGCCGCTCGAGATCGGGCCGCATCACCACGGCGCGCAGCTCGGCGATCACCGGGGCGTCGTCGAGCCGCCCCGCCCGGAGGCTCCAGCGCGGAACCCGGTCGGGCTCAGCGCCCACGGGGCTTCCGGGTCCGCCGCACCGCCGGCCGCGCGGTGCCGCCGGGGCGAGCCGGCTTCTTCTTCCCGCCGCCCGCCTTCTCGGCCTTCTCCCGCGCCTCGCGGGCCTTCGCCTTCGCCGCCTTCGCCCGCGACTCGACCTTCGGCGTCGCCGCTGTGCCGCGCGTGGTGTTCGCGCTGCGGCCGCGGACCACGCCGATGAAGTCCTCGACGTCGTCGGTCTTGTCCTCGGTCGCCCAGGCGAGCCGGACGCTCGTGGGCGCGACTCCGGTGACGGGGACGACCCGCACGTCCTTCCGGCTGTGCACGCGGGCGACGGACTGCGGCACGATCAGCACGCCGACCCCGGCCGCGACCTGCTCGACGGCGTCGTCGAGGCCGGCCATCCGCGGCAGCGCCCGGCGGGTGCCGTCCGCGATCTCCGCGGCGAGCGCCGCCCACTCCGGCACCGCCTCCGGCTCCTGCAGCAGGTGCTCGTCGGCGAGGTCGGCGACGTCCATCTCCTCGGCGTCGGCGAACGGGTGGTCCCGGGGCAGGATCGCGACGGGCTGCTCCTCGTAGAGCAGGATCGAGCTGACGGAGTCGCTACGCACGTCCCCGCGGACGAAGACGATCTGCGCGCGGCCGTCGCGCAGCACCTCCTCCTGCTCGCTCTCGGCGATCGGGAGCACACGGAGCCGCAGGTCGGGGCGGCGCTCGGACCAGACCCGGGTCCACTTGGTCGGCGTGACGCCGGGCACCAGCGCGATCAGAAGCGCGGGACCTTCGGGCTCGACGTCGTCGGGCTCGATGTCGTCCGGCTCGATGTCGTCCGGCTCGACGTCGACCATCTCCGGCGTCTCGAGGTCCGTCTCAGCGACATCGGCCCCGTCGTCCAGGCCGACCGCGTCCTCGCGGGGTGCCGGCTGCTCGCGGGGGTCCGGCTCGTCGCTCATCCGTCCAGGGTAGGTGCTGCGCGCCCACCGGTAGGGTTGCCGCATGGCCAAGGCGACACAGACGATGAAGGCTGCGACCGCGGCGAAGAAGCTCCAGATCTTCCTCCCCGCGACTCCGGAGGAGTTCCAGGAGTCGGCGATCACCCGCGAGCAGTACGACGACCTCGTCGCGAACCCGCCCGAGTGGCTGACGAAGCTCCGCGAGACCGGCCCGCACCCGCGCCCCGTCATCGCCTCGCGCCTCAACGTCTCGATCTCGGGTCTCGCCCGCGGCGGCATCGACGAGGCTCTGACCACCGAGCAGATCCAGGCCCTCCTCGACGAGGTCCCCGAGTGGCTCCGCGTCGAGCAGAACTCCTACGCCGAGGTCCGCCGCGAGCAGGCCCGCCTCAAGTCCGAGCGAGCCGCGAAGGACGCCGAGTCCGCGTAGGCCGGACTGCCGCGAGATGCCACCTGTGCACGCGACACGCCGTGAAAGGCGTGCACAAGTGGCATCTCGCGGAGACGGCTAGGCCGGGACGTCCACCCAGGCGCCGGCCGCCGACGCGTCGAGCACGGCGTCCGTGATGCGGGCGGCGCGCAGGCCGTCGGCGAAGGTCGGCAGACCCGCGACCTCGGCACCCGCGACGGCGGCGTAGGTGTCCCGGGCGAACGCGGTGAACGCGTCCTGATAGCCCATCGGATGCCCGCTCGGCACGATCGAGAGCCGCGCGGCGTCCGGGCGGAGGATCGACCCGTCGCGCGGGACCAGCAGCGCGCTGTCGCGCCGCCCGACCCACAGCGTCTCCGGCAGCTCCTGCTCGAACCGCAGCGACTCCTCGAGCCCCGAGACCTCGAGCACCAGCTCGTTCCGGTGCCCGGCGGTCACCTGCGAGACGAGCAGCGTGCCGACGGCGCCTCCCGCGAGGCGGACGACCACCCCGGCCGCGTCCTCCGTCTCGACCCGACGCCCGCCGCGCTCGGCGTGCACGGTGCTCGTGAGCGAGGCGAGCGCCGCGATCCGCTCGCCGGTCACGAACTCGAGCAGATCGACCAGGTGCGAGCCGATGTCGGCGAAGGCGCGGGAGCGCCCGCCCGCCGCCGGGTCGACCCGCCAGTTGTCGTCGGACGCGCCGAGCAGCCAGTCCTGCAGATAGCTCCCGCGCACCGTCACGAGCCGCCCGGTCTCGCCGGCCGCGACCCGCGCCCGCGCCTCGCGCACCATCGGGTGGAACCGGTAGGCGAACGGCACCGTGGCGACCACTCCGGCGGCCGACGCGGCGTCGACGAGCGCGGTCGCCTCCGCGGTCGTCGCCGCGAGCGGCTTCTCGCAGACCACGTGCTTGCCCGCCGCGATCGCCGCGAGGGCGAGCTCGGCGTGCGTCCCGTTCGGCGTGCAGACGTGCACCACGTCGATCGAGTCGTCCTCGATCAGCGCGAGAGCGTCGTCGTAGGCGACCTCGAAGCCGAGCTCGCCGGCCGCCCGCTCGCCCTTCGCCGGGCTGGAGGAGGCGATGCCCGCGAGCACCGCGCCCGCACTGCGGGCCGCGCGGCTGTGCACGGCGGCCATGAAGCCGCCGCCGAGCACGCCGACCCGCAGGGGTCCGCCCATCAGACGAGCGTCGCTTCGCTCGGGTCCCAGTCCTCGGGCAGAGCGGGGCGGGGCGCGACGGTGCTCTCGACGAGCACCTTCTCGCCGGTCTCGGCGGCCTCGAGCAGCGACAGCATCACGTCGGTCACGTGGTAGGCCAGGTCGCCCGAGGCCGCCTCGGGACGGTCGGCGCGGATCGCCCGCGCGAGCTCGAGCACACCCGTGCCGCGCGAGGCGGTCGAGCCGGTCGCCTGGACGACCTCGGGCTCGGACTCGCCGCGCCGGTACAGCGTCAGCTCGCCGTCGTGCATGTTCGGGTCGGGGAGCACGAGGGTGCCCTCGGAGCCGTTGATCTCGACGAAGCCCATCCGCGGCAGGCTCGACTCGAAGCTCCAGACGCCCTGCGCCGAGGCGCCGGACTCGAAGCGCAGGAGCCCGCCGATGTGCGTGGGGATCGTCACGGGGAACTCGGTGCCCTCGCGCGGGCCGGAGCCGACCGTCCGGGTGGCCCGGGCCTGCGAGGAGACCGCGGTGACGCTCTCGACCGGGCCGAGGTTCTGCACGAGGGTCGTGATGTAGTACGGCCCCATGTCCAGCAGCGGTCCGCCGCCGGTGGTGAAGAAGAACTCGGGGTTCGGGTGCCAGCCCTCGGGGCCGGGGCCCTGGAAGAGCGTGATCGCCGAGAGCGGCGTGCCGATGGCTCCGCCCTCGATGAGGCGCTGCGCGGTCTGCAGGCCGGCACCGAGGAAGGTGTCGGGCGCCGTGGCGACCCGCAGCCCCTTCTCCTTCGCGAGCGCGAGCAGCTCCACGCCGCTGTCGCGGTCGAGCGAGAACGGCTTCTCGGTCCAGACGTGCTTGCCCGCCTCGACGGCCTTGCGCGCGACCTCGACGTGCGCGGCCGGGATCGTGAGGTTCACCACGATCTCGATGCCGGGGTGCGCGAGCAGCTCGTCCACCGTGCCGGAGGCCGGCACGCCGAACGCCTCCGCCTGCGCCTGCGCACGGTCGAGGTCGATGTCGGCGACGAAGAGCACCTCGAGGTCGGGGAAGACGGTGAGGTTGGTCAGGTACTGCGTGCTGATGTTGCCGGCGCCGATGACGCCGACGCCGACGCGCCCGGTGCCGCTCATGCGCCGAGCTCCGAGACGTAGCGGAGACCGGAGGCGAGGCCCTCGAAGACGTCGCCCGCGTAGGCGTCGAACTCGAGGACGGCCAGGGCCTGCGGGGCGGCGGCGAGGATCGCCGGGACGTCCATCGCCCCCTCGCCCGCGGGCAGCTGCTCGGACGTCTCCTTCGAGATCGGCCCGTCCTTCACGTGCAGGAACTGCACCCGGTCGCCGAGTCGGCCGAGCACCTCCACCGGGTCGTCACCGCCGACCGCGGCCCAGTAAGTGTCCAGCTCGAGGACGATGCGCGGGTCGAGGAGGCCCGCGAGGTGCTCGAAGGCGCTGCGGCCGTCGACGCGGTTCTCGAACTCGAAGGCGTGGTTGTGGTAGCCGAGCACCATCCCGCGCGAGGCGGCGGAGTCGACGAGCGCATTGAGCTCGTCGGCGATCGCCTTCACGCCGTCGGCGCTGGTCCAGCGCTCCGGGTCGACCATCGGGTCGATCACGGTCTGCACCCCGAGCGAGGCGGCGATGTCGAGGATCTCCTCGACCGGCGCCCCGGTCTCGAGCAGCCGGGCGTGCGCGCTCGGCGCGGTGAGGCCGGCGGCCGGGAGAGCGGAGCGGTACGCGTCGGCGCGGTTCACCAGGTCGAACAGCTCGACCTTCGCGAAGCCGAGTCCGGCGAGCCGGTCCAGCGCGGCCGGCAGGTCCTCCGCGAGCGCGTCGCGGACCGAGTAGAGCTGGACGGAGAGGTCTGAGGGTGTGGCCACCGGGGGGTGCTCCTGATCGACGTCGAACATTGGTCCCCCGACCCTACGCGGACTTTTGCTTCCCGCCAAGCAAAACCCCTGGGTGCGGCGCGGGAAAGCGTGCTCCCGACGCGCAGAAGCCGACCCCCCTGTGGTTGACTCCAGCCATGTCCCCGCGCCGCCGCTCCTCGATCAGCGCGGTGGGCGAGCTGCTGCTCCTGCTCGCCGACGGAGCGCCGCGCACCCGGGCCGACGTCGTCGCCGAGACCGGCCTGCCCCGCGCCGCCGTCTCCGCGCAGCTCGACGCGCTGATCGCGACGGGTCTCGTCGCCCGCCGCGACGACGCCCCCTCCTCCGGCGGGCGCCCGGCCGGCCGCGTCGCCTTCGACGCCCGCGCGCGCAGCCTCCTCGTCATCGACTTCGGTGCCGCGCACGCCACCGTCGCCCTGACGGACCTCGACGGCCGCGTCCTGGCCGAGCGGCGCGAGGCGATCGCGATCGCGGACGGCCCGCAGGTCGTCCTCGGCCACGCCCTCGACGTCGCCGACGCGCTGCTCGCGCAGACCCCCGGCGCCGGTCCGCTCGCGGGCGTCGGCGTCGGCGTCCCCGGGCCGGTCGAGCACGCGACCGGCCGCCCGGTGAAGCCGCCGATCATGCCCGGCTGGGACCGCTTCGACATCCCCGCCGCGGTCGGTGGCCGCCTCGCCGTCCCCGTCCTCGTCGACAACGACGTGAACCTGCTCGCGCTCGGCGAGCACGCCGCCCACTACGCCGACGTCGACGACCTCCTCTACGTGAAGGTCTCCACCGGCATCGGCGCCGGCATCGTCAGCGGCGGCGCCCTCCAGCGCGGCGCCCTCGGCGCGGCGGGCGATCTCGGCCACGTGCAGGTGCCCGGCGACCGCGGCGAGGCCGACCTCGAGGCGATCGCGAGCGGCTCGGCCATCGCCCGCCGCCTCACCGCCGCAGGCCTGCACACCGCCGCCGGCCTCCCGGTCGCCCGGACCTCCGACGTCGTCGCCCTGCTCACCGCCGGCGAGCCGACCACCGTCGAGCTGACCCGCGCCGCCGGCCGCGACCTCGGCGAGGTGCTCGCGACCTGCGTCAACCTGCTCAACCCCTCCGTCATCGTCATCGGCGGCAGCATCGCGGAGGCGAGCCACGAGGTCCTCGCCGGCGTCCGCGAGGTGGTCTACCGCCGCTCCCTCCCCCTGGCGACCCGCGCCCTCGACATCGTGCAGGCCTCCGGCGACACCGGCGGCGGCGTCCGCGGCGCCGCCCTGATGGTCCGCCGCCACCTGCTCTCCCCCGCCGAGGTCGACGCCTTCCTCAGCGCCTGACCGCTCCGCGTGCTCCGTCGTCGAGTGGACGGTCGACGGGCTCCGCGAGATCCGCCGACCCCTGTTCGCGTCCTCTCGCTCGTGGCGCCGACCCCGACCGGACGCCTCTCGGGGTGTGCGCGCGCCTCGCGCCCCGCTCCGCGTCCGCTCGCGCCGCCGTCGGCAGGGACGGAGGGCCGCTCAGCGGAGCGGGCCCGCCGCGAAGACGGAGGTGTAGACCGCGACCCGCAGCTGCTCGACCGACCGCGCCGCCCCCTCGGCGAGACCGCCGGCGTCGATCGCCCCGCGGAGGATCTCGACGCGCCGCTCCTCCGAGACCGCCCGGACGAAGGGCAGGATGCGCGCGGCGTCCAGGATCGCGAAGGCGAGGACGCCGCGCTCCCCCGCCGGCTCGCCCTCGACGAGGGCGGTCAGCTCGGCGAGGAGCGCACTGCGCCGCGCGTCGTCGAGCACCGTGATCCGCACGGTCGGCAGCATCCCGAGGAACCGCGAGCGCTGCACGGTCAGATCGCCGCGCGCCTCGAGCTCCTCGAGCCCGGCCCGGAGCGCGTCCTCGCCCAGCTCACCGACGACGGCGCCCGGATCCGTGGTGCGCTCGAGCACGGCGGCCAGCGCCGCAGGCACCCGGGACGCCTCGACCGTGACGAGCCGCCCCTCCTCGAGGCGCAGCGCTCCGGAGAGCACCGCATCGGCCACGGCAGCCGCTCCGGCCGCCTCCGAGGGGCCGGTGCCGCCGCCCGCCCAGGCGCCGTCGCGGGTGAGGCAGAGCAGGATCACGTCCGAGGTGAAGGAAGCCATCCGGCATGGTAGCGATGCTCCAGGACAGTGCGCGGCGCCCTGACGTGCAATCGCACCTCCCCCCGCCGCGGCGTGCCGGTTGGGCAGGACGGCCCGACAGGCAGAGAATGAATCGGTGCCCGATCTGCAGCTCTCGTTCCCCTGGGAGACGCAACCCGTCTTCGTGGACGCGAAGCCGCCGCACCTCCGCCGAGTGGTCGCCGACTCCTCCGACCGCGTCGCCTGGCTGCGCGCCCGCTCGCGGGGCATCACCGCGACCGACGTCGCCCGCCTGTCCTCCCCCGCGGCCATCGATCGCGCCGCGCTCGACAAGCTCTACGGATCGAGCTTCAGCGGCAACGCCTTCACCGACCACGGCCGCGCCCGCGAGCCGGAGATCGCCGCCTGGGTGCTCCGCGAGCACGCCATCGAGCCGAGCAGCACCCTCTTCCACGCGAGCCAGGAGCGCCGCCACCTGGCCACCCCCGACGGCATCGGCCTCCGCGAGGACGGCCGCCTCGAGCTCTGCGAGATCAAGACGACCTCGAAGCAGTGGCGCAGCATCCCGCGCCACTACCTGCGCCAGGTCTTCTGGCAGCAGTACGTCCTCGGCGCCGAGCGCACCCTCGTCGTCTGGGAGCAGCACCGCGACTTCGTGCCGATCGACGCCGTCCCCGAGTTCCGCTGGGTCGACCGCGACGAGGACGAGATCCACGTGCTGGTCCGCCTCGCCGGCATGCTGATGGCCGAGCTGCACGAGAGAACGCGCGCGGGCCGGCGGTGACCGCCCTGCTCCTGCACGGCCTGGGCGGCGACCGCTCCCAGCCGCTCGGCCTCCTGCGCGCGGCGCTGCCGGCCGGCACCGAGGTCATCGCCCCGGACGTCCGCGCGCACGGCACCTCCGAGCTGATCGGCGGGGCGGCCGACTTCTCGCTCGACGCCCTGGCGGACGAGGTGACCGAGCACGTGATCCGGGCCGGAGCCGCGCACAAGCCGCTCACCGTCCTCGGCATCTCGATGGGCGCCGCGATCGCCCTGCGGCTCGCCAGCCGGAAGGTCCTGCCGATCGACCGCGCCGTGTTCGTCCGCCCCGCCTTCACCGCGGAGCCGCTGCCGGAAAACCTCACGGTCTTCCCCGTCATCGCGCAGCTGCTGCACGACCATGGCGCCAAGCGCGGCGAGCGGCTCTTCCGCGCCTCCGGCCTCTTCGAGCGCGCGGCCCAGGTGTCACCCGCGTCGGCGGAGGCGCTCTGCCTGCAGTTCCGGTCGCCGCAGGCGCAGGAGCGGGCCGTCCGCCTGGCCGAGATCCCGCGGAACGCCGCCTACCGCGACTCCGGCGAGCTCGGCGAGGTCATCGCGCGCACGCTCGTGATCGCGGCCGACCGCGACCCGGTGCATCCCGTGGCGGTCGCCGAGCAGTGGGCTAGGGCTCTTCCGGACGCAGACCTCGAGCGGGTCCCGTCGCGGGACGCCGGTCTGGCGCAGCAGCAGGAGCGGATCCGCGGCCACGTCCGGGAGTGGCTCGGCCGCTGAGCTCCTCGCCGGCGAATCCCCGCTCGCTCGCGCGTGCTCCCCTGAACTCCTCGCCCGCCAGCACCAGCCCGAAGACGGCCAGCCACAGCACGGCGATGGCCGTCGCGACGAACTCGAGCGTGCCGCCCACGCCCAGCCAGAGCCGCAGCAGCGAGAAGATCGCGCCGGTCCCGGCGACCAGGGCCACCGCGACGCCCGCGACCAGCGAGAGCCGCGCTACACCCGGCCGCTCCCGCGCGGTGGCGAGCTGCAGCATCGCCAGGCAGGCCGCGGAGAAGCCGAGCACCGCGGCCGAGGTGTGGATCAGGTCCTGCCAGCTGAACCGCGGTCCGACCGGGAGCGGGCACCCCGCCGAGCACGTCACCTGCGAGGCGAGCGCGAAGCACAGCGCGGCGAGGAGGATCGCCAGCGCGGGCCGGAAGCCGGGCAGCAGCCGCGTCCGCACCGCTCGCGCCCCGATCGCGATCGCGACGCCGCCCGCCGCGACCAGCAGCAGGGCGATGCGGAACGTCCCGGCGGTCGGCAGGTCCGGCGCGCCCATCTCGCTGACGTAGACCCAGCGGCTGGTGCCGATGCTGAAGCGGGCTGCCAGCAGCAGGGAGAGTCCCGCGAGGACCAGGAGCGCCCCCACCACGAGAAGGGGGCCGTTCGCTCGTCGTCGCACCCCTTCATGGTGCCAGACAGCACAGGGAGTGCCATCCGAGGACCGGGTCGCTGCCCTCCCCTCCCGTACGGGGGACAGGAAGGCTTTCTTCTCCGAGGGGTGACACCGCCGAAACAGCCCGGACTCATTACCGGGCTTGACTGAACGCGGCGCGCGGAAGCGGGGTCGGTCGGGGCGGACAGCCGCCTCCCGCCTGCTCGAAGGACCACCGGCGCCGGATCAGGAAAGGGCGATGATGCACAACAGCGCGCTCGGCCACGGCCTCGCGATCGGCGACATCCCGGAGGAGGTGGTGCTCCCCGAGACGATGACGGCGGCGGTCATCGACGCCCCGGGCGACTGCTCGGTCCTCCACCTGGCGACGGTGCCCACGCCGACCGCGATCAACGCCGAGTTCGCCGTCAAGGTGATCGCGGCGGGAGTGAACCCGCTCGATGTGAAGACGCGCGCGGGCAAGGGGGTCGCCGCGCAGATTCCCTCCTACCCGGCGGTGCTCGGCCACGACTTCTCCGGCATCGTCGTCTCGAGCCCCTATCCGGCGCACCCGCTGCGCCCCGGCGACGAGGTCTACGGCTTCGTGATGGTGCCGCGCTACTCCGGCTCCTACGCCGAGTACGTCAGCGTCCCGAGCGTCTCGCTGGCCCGCAAGCCGTCGACGCTCTCGCACGTCGAGGCGGCGGGGGTGCCGCTCGCCGCGCTGACCGCCTGGGGCATGGTCGTCGAGCTGGCGAAGGCGCACGAGGGCCAGCGGATCCTGATCCACGCCGGCTCCGGCGGCGTCGGCCACTTCGCCGTACAGTTCGCCGCCTACTTCGGCGCGTCGGTGATCGCGACCGGCTCGACCCGCAACCTGCAGTGGCTGCGCGAGCTCGGCGCCGATCAGGTCATCGACCACACCACGGAGCGCTTCGACGAGCTGCTGCACGGCGTCGACGTGGTGATCGACCTCGTCGGCAACGTGCACGACAGCACGGGCTCCCGCTCACTGTCGGTGCTGCGCCCCGGTGGGCTGATCGTCAACGCGCCGACCGGCAGCTGGCCGGAGTTCTTCGAGGAGGCGGCGGCCGCAGGAGTCCGCGCCTCCACCTTCCGCGTCGCCCCCGACGGCGCCACGCTCGGCGTCGTCTCCCGTCTGCTGGAGTCGGGCGACGTCCGCGTCTTCATCGACGGCGTCTACCCGCTCTCCGCCGCCGGCGCCGCGCACGCGCAGCTCGAGACCGGCCACACCCGCGGCAAGCTCGTCCTCACCGTCGCCGAGGGCTGACCCGCCCCCCCCCTCCCGCGAGATGCCACTTGTGCACGCGACACGCCGTGTCGGGCGTGCACAAGTGGCATCTCGCGAAGGGGAGCAGGACGTCAGGGCAGGGGGCGCTCGAGGACGAAGTCCTCCTCGAGGCGGCCGCCGACGCGGAAGTGCCGGACGCCGACGACCTCGAAGCCGTGCTTCGCGTAGAAGCGGCGCGCCCGCTCGTTCTCCTGGTTCACGCCGAGCCAGATACTCAGGGCGCCGATCGCGCGCGCCTCGTCGAGGGTCGCGGCCATCAGCCGCGCCGCGATGCCCGAGCCGTGCCGGTCGGGCAGCGCGTAGCACTTGCTCAGCTCGATCGTCGGCCGGACCGTGACCGCGACCGCCGCCTCGGGGTCGGACGGCTCGCCCCGCACGAGCATCGTGTAGCCGAGCGCCCCGGAGTCGTCCTCCGCCAGGAACAGCACGCGGCCCGGATCGGCGAGGTAGCCGCGGAAGCGCTCGACCGACAGCACGGTCCGGATGAAGTCCGCCTTCGCCTGCTCGGTGACGTGCGGCGGGCAGGCCAGCGGAAAGGTCGCGGCGGCGACCGCGGCGAGCTCCTCGGCGTCAGCAGCCGAGGCGCGGCGGACGGTCACGGGGTCTGCGCTCGGCGGGAGGGAGTCGGACACGCCGTTCAGTATGCCCGGCGCGCGCGGTGCCCCTGGAACGACGAAGGAGGGGACCCGCCGAAGCGGATCCCCTCCCGTCACTGCTTCCGCAGCTCAGTGCTGTGCCGAGGCTCAGGCCAGGACGTTGACGTCCAGCGGGATGCCGGGGCCGAAGGTCGTCGAGACGGCGGCCTTCTGGATGTAGCGGCCCTTCGAGGAGGACGGCTTCAGGCGGACGATCTCGTCGAGAGCCGTCTTGAAGTTCTCCTGGAGCTGCTCCTCCGTGAAGGCGGCCTTGCCGACGACGAGGTGCACGTTGGCGTGCTTGTCGACGCGGAACTCGATCTTTCCGCCCTTGATCTCGGTCACGGCGCGAGCCACGTCCGGGGTCACGGTGCCGGTCTTCGGGTTGGGCATGAGGCCGCGGGGGCCGAGCACCTTTCCGAGACGGCCGACCTGGCCCATGAGCTCCGGCGTCGAGACGGCGGAGTCGAACGAGGTGTAGCCGCCGGCGACCTTCTCGATGAGCTCGGCGCCGCCGACCTCGTCGGCGCCCGCGGCGATCGCGGCCTCAGCGGCCGGACCGGTCGCGAACACGATGACGCGGGCGGTCTTGCCCGTGCCGTGCGGCAGGATGACCGTGCCGCGGACCATCTGGTCGGCCTTGCGCGGGTCGACCCCGAGCTTGAGCGCGACCTCGACGGTGCTGTTGAACTTCGCGGAGCCGGTCTCGCGCGCGAGCGCGACGGCCTCGTCGGCGGTGTAGAACTTGCCCTCTTCGAGCTTGGCGGCGGCGGCCCGGTAGGCCTTCGACTTCTGTGCCATGTTGTTTCTCCTTGAAACGAGAATGTGGTTCTAGAGCCTGGCGGGCTCTCCCACGGGATGTTGGAGTTCTGTAGTGCGGCGTCGGAACCGACTCTGCACGAGTGTCATGCGACCCCATTGAGGGGTCGCCGTCACGTCACACGCTCTTCCGCGTTCGGCGATCCACTGGATCGCCGGGCTGCCGCCTTTGATGGGCATCACGGTCGAGCAGTGCGCCGCACTACTCGACCGTGATGCCCATCGACCGAGCGGTGCCCGCGATGATCTTCGAGGCGGCCTCGATGTCGTTCGCGTTGAGGTCGGTCTGCTTCGCCTCGGCGATCTCGCGGACCTGCGCCATGGTGAGCTTCGCGACCTTCACGGTGTGCGGGGTCGACGAGCCCTTGGCGACGCCGGCGGCCTTCTTGATGAGCTCCGCCGCGGGCGGGGTCTTCAGGATGAAGGTGAACGAGCGGTCCTCGTAGACGGTGATCTCGACGGGGATGACGTTGCCGCGCTGCGACTCGGTCTGCGCGTTGTACGCCTTGCAGAACTCCATGATGTTGACGCCGTGCTGACCGAGCGCCGGACCGATCGGGGGGGCCGGGTTCGCGGCGCCCGCCTTGATCTGGAGCTTGATCAGGCCGGTGACCTTCTTCTTGGGGGCCATTCAGGATTCCTTTTCTCAGGGTTCGAGTGGTCGGGGGCTCCCGGCCGCTCTCCCGCGCACCCGGCGGGGCCGGATCGCGGTGGAGGAGGGTCGGTCGGCGCGCACGCGGACGGGCGCCGACACGAAAACCCGTACGAGCTTACACGGCGGAGGCCCTCCCCGACAGTGCGGGAAGGGCCTCGGCCGGACGGGGGTCCGTCGTCAGAGCTTGGTGACCTGATCGAACGACAGCTCGACCGGGGTCTCGCGCTCGAAGAGCGAGACGAGGACCGTGAGCTTGCCGCTCTCGGGCTTGATCTCGCTGATCGAGCCGGGAAGACCCGCGAACGAGCCCTCCTTGATCGTGATGGTCTCGCCGATCTCGAAGTCGACCTCGGCGGGCAGCACGCGCTGCGCCTGCTTCTGTCCCTTGACGCCGGCCGTCTTGGACGGCGCGACCTCCTTGATCTCGACCAGGCTCTTCAGCATCGTGAAGGCCTCCTCGAAGCGCAGCGGCGTCGGGTTGTGGGCGTTGCCCACGAATCCGGTGACGCCCGGGGTGTGCCGGACGACCGACCACGAGTCCTCGTTGAGATCCATGCGCACCAGCACGTAGCCGGGGATGCGCACGCGGGTGACCATCTTGCGCTGGCCGTTCTTGATCTCGACCACGTCCTCCATCGGGACCTGGACCTCGAAGATGTAGTCCTCGGCCTCGAGCGAGACCTTGCGGTTCTCGATGTTCGACTTCACGCGCTTCTCGAAGCCCGCGTACGAGTGGATGACGTACCACTTGCCCATCTTGCCGCGCAGCTCGGCGCGGAACGCCTCGTACGGGTCGATGTCGGCGAGGTCCTCGCCCTCGGCCTCCGCGTCCTCCGCGGCGACCTCGGCCTCGTCCTCGACGGCCTCGAGGGCCGCTTCGGCCTCCTCGACGGTGTCGATGTGCGCTGCCTCGTCGACGGCCGAGTCGGCCTCGGGGTCGTCCACGGAGCCGATCGCGTCGAGCGCGGCCTCGAGGTCCGACGCGAGGTCGTCCTCGGACTCGTTCTCGTCGATGACGCTCAGGGCGCCCTCCTCGGCGGGCTCGACGGCGTCCTCAGCCTGGATCTGAGTGTCGCCCTCCTGAACCTCGTCGACCTCGGACGACTGCTCGGCGGCGGTGGCCCAGTCGACGTCGTCGCGGTTTCTGTCAGACACTCGTAACTCTCTCTCGATCGATCGGCCGCGTCCCGTCGGGAATCGCGTGCCGCTGCCGTCGGCGTCCCCCGCTCGTGCGGACGGGACGCTCCCGGGTCGGGTGGCGGGGGTCAGGACGCCGGTGTGCCGAACACGTAGGTCACGGCGAGCGCGAACACCCAGTCCAGCAGCGACACCAGCGCCATCATGATCACGACGAAGATCAGGACCACGACGACGTAGTTGCCGAGCTCCTTGCGCGTCGGCGTGACGACCTTCTTCAGCTCGGCGATGACCTGCCGGATGAAGAGGGCGATGCGCGCGAACGGACTGCGCCGCGCCTCGCGCTGCTGATTGGCGATCGCGACGACGTCCTCGCTCGGCTCGTCGACTGCTTTCCCGGCCACCTGCACGCACCTTTCCCGCACCGGAACCTCCGGTGTGGCCGACCGCCCGTGGGCGGTCCTGGACCGATGACCGCTGCATCGCGGGGACCGCGAGCGACGGGCATCGATGTGCAGGGCGGACAGGGCTCGAACCTGCAACCTGCGGTTTTGGAGACCGCTGCTCTACCAATTGAGCCACCGCCCTATGGATGCCGTTGCGAGCATCCGAGGAGGAGTCGAACGTCTTCGGGAGCCTCAGCAACCGCCTCGGGCGCTGTGAATCCTGGCAGCGTTCGACTACCGCAGACGAGTGTACGTGGACCCGTTGGACGTGTCCAGCCGGGCGCGACCCGTCGCCTGGAGGCCCCCGCGCCCGCGCGATACGCTGGCCGTCGTGTCCTCCACCACGCGCATCTCCGCCCGCATCGCCGCCATCGCCGAGTCCGCGACCCTCAAGGTCGACGCGAAGGCGAAGGCCCTCCAGGCCCAGGGTCGGCCGGTGATCTCCTACGCCGCGGGCGAGCCCGACTTCACCACGCCGCAGCACATCGTCGAGGCCGCGTCGGCCGCGGTGCTCGACCCGAGGAACTACCGGTACACGCCGGCGGCCGGCCTGCCCGACCTCCGCGAGGCCATCGCCGAGAAGACCGCGCGCGACTCCGGCTGGGCCGTCGAGGCGTCGCAGGTCGTCGTCACCAACGGCGGCAAGCAGGCCGTCTACCAGGCGTTCCAGACCCTCCTCGACGAGGGCGACGAGGTGCTCGTCCCGACGCCGTACTGGACCACCTACCCCGAGGCGATCAAGCTCGCCGGCGGTGTGCAGGTCGACGTCTTCGCCGGCGCGGACCAGGGCTACCTCGTCACCGTCGAGCAGCTCGAGGCGGCGCGCACCGAGCGAACCAAGGTCCTCCTCTTCGTCTCCCCCTCCAACCCCACCGGCGCGGTCTACTCCGCCGAGCAGACCCGCGAGATCGGCGAGTGGGCCGAGGAGCACGGCCTCTGGGTGATCGCCGACGAGATCTACCAGAACCTGGTCTACGCGGCCGAGGGCCAGGACGACGCGAGCCCGCTCACCCGCGCCACCTCGATCGTCGAGGCCGTCCCCGCCCTGCGCGACCGCACGATCCTCGTCAACGGAGTCGCCAAGACCTACGCGATGACGGGCTGGCGCGTGGGCTGGATGGTCGGCCCCGCCGACGCGATCAAGGGCGCCTCGAACCTGCAGTCCCACCTCTCGAGCAACGTCTCGAACATCTCGCAGCGCGCCGCGATCGCCGCCCTCACCGGCCCGCAGGAGCCCGCGGAGGAGATGCGCCTCGCGTTCGAGCGCCGCCGCGGCACCATCGTCGACGCGCTCAACGCCATCGACGGCGTCGACTGCCCGACCCCCGGTGGCGCGTTCTACGTGTACCCGGACGTCCGTGGACTGCTGAACCGCGAGTGGGACGGCGTCACGCCCACCACCTCGCTGGAGCTCGCCGACCTGATCCTCGAGAAGGCCGAGGTCGCCACCGTCCCCGGCGAGGCCTTCGGACCCAGCGGCTACCTCCGCCTCTCCTACGCGCTCGGCGACGACGCGCTGCTTGAAGGCGCGAAGCGCCTTCAAGCGCTGTTTGCCTAGCCTCTCTCCTCCTTCGTCGTCGATCGGCCGCGGTCGGCTCATTGAGGCGGGTGCGTTCCGTAGAGCGTCCTGCGTACCGCGTACGACGATCCGCTGGCACGCGGATCGCCGGTGACGCTCGGCCCTGCTGCCGCGACTTCCGGGCGGTGTCCGGGCCGGGCGGCGTCCGGGCCGGCGGATGCGGGTTTCGCGAGATGCCAGTTGTGGGCGTGACACGCCGAACGGTTTGGGCGCAAGTGGCGTCTCGTGACGCGGATGACTGTGCTCGGGGGGTGGGACAGGGCACGCTGGGGGGATGACGCCTGACGACGCCGTTCGTGTCCGTGATCTGCGGAAGGACTACGGGGGTGCGCCCGCCCTCACCGGGGTGTCGTTCGAGATCGCGCGCGGCGAGACGTTCGCACTGCTCGGGCCCAACGGGGCGGGCAAGTCGACGACGATCGAGATCCTCGAGGGCTACCGCGACCGCTCGGGCGGCGAGGCATCGGTGCTCGGCGTCGATCCGCGGCACGGCGACCTCGCCTGGAAGTCGCGACTCGGGATCGTGCTGCAGTCCAGCGGCGAATCGGGCAACGCCACGGTCCGCGAGCAGATCGCCCACTTCGCGAGCCTCTACCCGAGCCCGCGCGACGTCGACGAGACGATCGAGGCGGTCGGCCTCACGGCGAAGGCGCGCTCGCGCATCGGCAAGCTCTCCGGCGGGCAGCGCCGCCGCGTCGACGTGGCGCTGGGCATCGTGGGCCGTCCGGAGCTGGTGTTCCTCGACGAGCCGACGACGGGCTTCGACCCGGAGGCGCGGCACGCGTTCTGGGATCTGGTCGCGCTGCTCAAGAGCGAGGGCACGACCATCCTGCTCACCACGCACTACCTCGACGAGGCGGCGCACCTCGCAGACCGGGCCGCGGTCATCGCGGGCGGCCGGCTCCTCGCGATCGGACGGATGGACGAGATCGGCGGCGACGAGGCCCGCGTGCCGATCGTCCAGTGGCAGGAGGACGGCGCGCGGCGTCGCCTCCGCACCACGGAGCCGGCCCGCGTCGTCGCCGAGCTGAGCGCCCGCCTCGGCGAGCCGACGGCCCTCGAGGTCCTCCGGCCCAGCCTCGAGGACATCTATCTGGACCTGATCCGCGACGACCGCGCCGGAGACACCGCCCTCGACGTGATCGGAGAGCCGGCATGAGCGCCGTCGCCGCCCCCCGCCCCGCCCTGCGCACCGGTGTCGGCCGCACCCTCCGGCTCGGCGCCGCCCGCGCCCGCTACGAGGTGCGCTCGTACTTCCGCGCGCCGGACCAGGTGTTCTTCACCTTCCTCTTCCCGGTGCTGCTGCTCGCGATCTTCTCGGTCGCGTTCGGGGACGGCGCGGTGATGCAGGCGAACCCGCAGGACCCGGGCATCAGCATGGCCGAGTACTACGTGCCGGGACTCGCGGCGGCGGGCATCCTGCTCTCCGGGGTGCAGAACCTCGGCGTGGACATCGCCATCGAGCGCGGCGACGGCACGCTCAAGCGCCTCGCCGGAGCACCACTGCCCGTCCTGAGCTACTTCCTGGGCAAGTTCGGCCAGGTGCTCGTGACGAGCGTCGCCCAGACGGGGCTGCTGCTCGCGGTCGCCGCGACCGCGTTCTCGGTGCCGCTGCCGACCGACGGCGGTCGCTGGGCGACCTTCGCCTGGATCTACCTGGCCGGAGTGGCGACCTCGGCGATCCTGGGCATCGCGGTCTCCGCCCTCCCCCGCACCGGGAAGAGCGCGACGGCCGTCATCGTCCCGCCGCTGCTCGTGCTGCAGTTCGTCTCCGGGTCGTACCTCTCCTTCACGACCCTGCCGGACTGGCTGCAGACGATCGCGAGCGTCTTCCCGCTCAAGTGGATCGCGCAGGGCATGCGGGCGGTCTTCCTGCCGGCCGACTTCGAGCAGGCCGAGGTCAACGGCGACTGGGACCTGACCGGGGTCGCGATCGCCCTCGGCGTCTGGCTGGTCCTGGGCCTGATCGCGAGCCGCCTCACCTTCCGCTGGATCCGCCGCGACGCCTGACGCCCACCACGCTGGTCGAGTAGCCCCGCAGGGGCGTATCGAGACCCGGCGGCGCCAGCAGGACGGGTCTGCAGACCATCGTCCTGACGCCGGTGGATCTCGATACGCCCGCTCCGCGGGCTACTCGATCAGCATGAGAGGGCCGCTCGACGAGGGCGATCATCATGGTGGTCGAGTAGCCCCGCAGGGGCGTATCGAGACCCGCCGTTCACCGCAGGGCGGGGGCGTGCGACGCAGGGTCCGTGGCGCGCGGTGTCAGACGGTGGTGCCGACCACCACGGGCTCGGGGTGCAGCAGGATGCCGAACTCGGCGAGCACGCGGCCCTGCACGTAGCGGGCGAGCTCGGCGATCTGCTCGGCGGTCGCTCCGCCGCGGTTCGTGAGTGCGAGGGTGTGCTTGCTCGACACCGCGGCGCGCGAGCCCGGGAGCGAGAAGCCGCGGGCGATCCCGGCGTGCTCGATGAGCCAGGCGGCGCTGAGCTTGACCAGCGCGTCGGGCGAGGTCGGGGCGGGCAGCCGGATCGGCGCCCCCGCCTCGACGTCGGCGAGGGCGGTCACCAGCGGGGCGTCGCTCGCCGGCGTCTCCGGCCAGCGCGGCGCGGTCGGCGGCAGTCCGCTCGCGGCCGCGACGGTGACGATCGGGTTGGTGAAGAAGGAGCCGGCGCTGGCGGTGTCCGGATCCTCCGGATCGAGCACCATCCCCTTCGCGCCGCGCAGCCGCAGCACGCTCGCGCGCACTTCCGCGAGCGGCACGCGGTCGCCCAGCTCGACGCCGAGCGCACTGGCCAGCTGACCGTAGGCGACGGGAGCACCGAGACCCGCTCCGCCGACGTCCTCGAGGGCGAACTCGACGGCGAGGACGGCGCCGCGTCGACCCTGCTTGACGGCGGACGTCCGGTAGCCCAGCTCGAGCTCGGCCGCCGTCAGCCGCACGGGCTCCTGCGCGCCCTCGTCGAGGAAGTCGACCGCGACGAGGGTGTCGGAAAGCTCCTGGCCGTAGGCGCCGATGTTCTGCACCGGCGACGCGCCGACCGTCCCGGGGATGCCGCTGAGCGCCTCGAGTCCCGCCCAGCCGCGCTCGACGGTGGCGGCGACCAGGCCGTCCCACGACTCGCCCGCCTGCACGCGGAGGTGGACCGCGCCGGGCCGGTCCGTCTCGAGCCGCTCGATCCCGGTCGTGCGCACGCGCACCACGGTCCCCTCGACTCCGTCGTCGCCGACGAGGAGGTTGGAGCCGCCGCCGAGCAGCAGCCAGGGCTCGTCGTCGGCCCACACCTCGCGGAGGGCGGCGACCAGCTCGGCCTCGGTGGCCGGCTCGAGCAGGCGCTCGGGCGCCCCGCCGACGCGCAGCGTCGTGAGAGAGGAGAGGGCGGGAGTCGTCATCGGGCGATCAGGCCAGGGAGACGCGCGCCTGGGCCTTGCCGAGCACGGCCTGGCCGCCGAAGGTCACCGCGAGGTCGACCCGTGCGATGCCCGCCTCCGCGTCGATCGCGCCGATCTTCGCGACGACGTCGAGCTCGGCGCCCTCCTTCGGGTCGACGACGACGGGCCGCGTGAAGCGGACCTGGTAGTCGACGACACGGCCGGGATCGCCGACCCAGTCGACGACGACCTGCACGGCGGTGCCCATCGTCAGCATGCCGTGGGCGAGCACGCCGGGCAGCCCGACCTCGGCCGCGACGTCGTCGCGGTAGTGGATCGGGTTGAAGTCGCCCGAGGCGCCGGCGTAGCGCACGAGCGAGCCGCGCTCGAGGTGGAAGCGCCGCTCGCCGACGACGTCGCCGACGGTGAGCTCGGACAGGGCGGGGCGCTCGGCGCTCATTCGTCTCCCCTGACGACGAGGGTGGACAGGGCGGTGACGACGTGGGCGCCGTCGGCGTCGACCATGGTCGACTGCGTGGTGATCATCGAGTGCGCGCCGAGCTGCTTGATGCTCGCGACCGAGAGGGTCGCGGTCAGCTCGTCGCCCGCGACGATGGGGCGCGAGTAGCTGAAGCGCTGGTCGCCGTGGACGACCCGGCTGAAGTCGATGCCGGCGTCGGGCGCGGCGAGCAGCTGGGCGAGGGTGAACTCCTGCACCACCACGGCGAAGGTCGGCGGGGCGACGACGTCGCGGTAGCCGGCACGGCGCGCGGCCGCGGGGTCGAGGTGGAGAGGGGACTCGGCGGAGACGGCGCGCGCGAACTCGCGCACCTTCTCGCGGCCCACCTGGTAGGGCTCCGTCGGCGCGAACACGCGCTCGGTGAGGTCGGGGTTCACTGGCACCCGGCCATCTTAGGCGCTGGCCTCGGAAGCCTCTCGGGCCCCCGGCGCCCTCCGAGGCCCCTCCCCCTCGACGAGGGTCATGCACGTATGACCATCGACAATTACCCACGCGCGTATGGGTGACCGCGGACGATTCTTCTCCGAAGCTGGCGAGCATGTCCACACCTGACCCCGAACGCGACTGGATGACCTACGCCCGCGAGCTCGGCACGAACCTCCACCGCGCCCGGATGGCCAAGGGCGAGAGCCAGGAGCGCATCGCCCACGCCGCCGGACTGGCGGGCTACACCTACCAGAAGTTCGAGAAGGGCGAGTCGAAGCCGGGCTCGCCCGCGAACCCGCAGCTGAAGACGCTCTTCGCCCTCTGCGAGGCCCTCGACATCGAGCTCTCCGACCTGCTGCCGCCGAACCCGCCCCGCTCATCCGGCGCCGCCGGGGCCGAGTAGCCGCAGCGTCGTCTCGACGCCGCGCGCCAGTCGCGCCGCCGCGCTGAGATCGAGGTCCACCGCGCCGAGCCCGTCTGACTCGAGGCGCAGCCGCTCCTCGCCCCGGCCGCCGGGCCGGCACAGCGAGACGTGCACGACGGCGGCGACGGGCTCGCCCGCCGCACCGTCCCCGCACCAGAGCACGAGCGGGAGCGACTGCGCCCGGGAGCGGTGCAGCCGCTCCTCGGGGCACTCGATCTCGTCGTGCTCCCCCGCGCACCAGCGGGGGCACTCGTCGTCGTCTCGCCTGTTCTGTCGTCCGTCCATGTTCCGCACCAATCGTTCGAGGCGCACAGCACACCAGGCGGCACCGACATAGCGGCGGGCCCGCCGACCGAATCCCCCGGGGATGTGGACAGGCACCCGGCACCTCCCCCCTGTGGAGGAATGCTGTCACTGTGCCATACCGGGATGGCGGCCCCGCGGGCCGCGTCAGCGGTGGACGATCAGCCAGGTCGCGACGGCCGTCGTGGCGCCGCGGTTGATCATCCGATGGCCGCGCTCGCAGGGGAACGTGATCGCATCCCCCGCCGCGAGGACCACGGTCTCGTCCTCGAACTCGACGGTGAGCTCGCCGAGCGTGACGGTCCCGATCTCGATGCCGTCGTGGCGCAGGAACCGACGCTGCGCGGTCGAGGTCGCCCCCGGCGGATAGGTCGACTCGAAGAAGTCGACCGCATCGACGGGCTGCGGGGCCAGCCGGCGGAAGAGCACGCCGCCCTCGAGGAGGACGGGAGCGACCTCGCCCGCGCGGACCACGGCCGTCGTCGCCCCCGGGTCCTCTCCGCCGCTCGGCCCGCCCGGCCCGCCGGCCGCCGCGCCGCCGGCGGCACTCTCGTCGAAGACGGCGGAGAGCGGGACGCCGAGGGCGCCGACCATCGCGATGAGGCGCCCGACCGACGGCTGCATCGCTCCCCGCTCGATCTGCGAGACCGCGCTGGCCGAGATGCCGAGCTCGCGGGCGAGCGCGCGCAGGGACATCCCCGACGCGAGACGCAACTCGCGCAGGCGCGCGCCGACGCCTTCGCGGACCGCCCCGGGGAGCGCGGCGACGACGTCCGGAGCCGCGGAGACCGCGGAATCCCGGGCGGTCTCGTCGGTGGGCATGCGGGACGCCGTCCTCTCCTCGGTGATCGTCACACAGCTGTAACGGGGGCGAAACGAACGCGGACCGGCGGAGCCCTAGGTTCTCCCGTGTGAAGTCATCACTTCACACGATCCGAACGCCCACCGCTCGCGCGGAGGCGGCCGATCGCCACGGCCGACCGCCTCGACCACCCTGACACATCCGCTCCGTGCGCCCACCCGCGCACGCCCGCCCGAGAGGTGGATCCACCATGACCGACCGCGCCACTGCACCCCGCATCGACCCGTCGACCGCGCCGCCGGCCGAGAGCGCCGGGCTCGCCGGCCCCTCGCTCGTCAAGCCCGGCTACGACGACCGCCTCGCCAACGAGGACCTCGCCCCGCTCGTCAAGCAGCGCTGGTCGAGCTACAACATCTTCGCGTTCTGGATGTCCGACGTGCACAGTGTCGGCGGCTACGTCACCGCCGGCTCGCTCTTCGCACTCGGCCTCGCCGGCTGGCAGGTGCTGGTGGCCCTCGTGGTCGGCATCGTGATCGTGCAGGTCTTCTGCAACCTCGTCGCGAAGCCCAGCCAGGTCACCGGCGTGCCCTACCCGGTGATCAACCGGGCGATCTTCGGCGTCCGCGGAGCGAACATCCCCGCGATCATCCGCGGACTGATCGCCATCGCCTGGTACGGCGTGCAGACCTACCTCGCCGCGCAGTCGCTCAACATCGTGTTCCTCAAGTTCTTCCCGGCGATGGCCTCCTGGAACACCCCCGAGGCCTCCTTCCTCGGCCTCTCCGCCCTCGGCTACCTCTCCTACTCGATCCTCTGGGTCGCGCAGGCCGCGCTGTTCTGGCGGGGCATGGAGTCGATCCGCCGCTTCATCGACTGGGCCGGCCCCGCCGTCTACGTGGTGATGCTCGTGCTCGCGATCTACCTCGTCTCGCAGGCCGGCTGGGAGAACATCTCGCTGAACCTCGGCTCGGGCGAGCCCCTCGACCTCGGCGCCTCGATCCCGGTGATGATCTCGGCCGTCGCGCTGGTCGTCTCCTACTTCTCCGGTCCGATGCTGAACTTCGGCGACTTCTCGCGCTACGCCCGCAGCTACCGAGCAGTGAAGAAGGGCAACTTCCTCGGCCTGCCGATCAACTTCCTCTTCTTCTCGCTGCTCACCGTGATCACCGCCTCCGCGACGGTCCCCGTCTTCGGCGAGCTGATCACCGACCCGATCGAGACCGTCGAGCGGATCGACACCTGGTTCGCCGTCCTGCTCGGCGGGCTCACCTTCGTCATCGCGACGATCGGCATCAACATCGTCGCCAACTTCATCTCGCCCGCGTTCGACTTCTCCAACGTCAACCCGAAGAAGATCAGCTGGCGGATGGGCGGCATGATCGCCGCCGTCGGCTCGGTGCTGCTCACCCCGTGGAACTGGTACTCCAACGACACCGCGATCCACTACACGCTCGGCATCCTCGGCGCCCTGATCGGCCCGCTGTTCGGCGTCCTGATCGCCGGCTACTACCTGGTCAGCCGTCAGCGCGTCTGGGTCGACGACCTCTACACGATGAGCGAGAAGGGCCGCTACTGGTTCTCCCGCGGCTTCAACCCCAACGCCGTCTGGGCCACCGTGATCGGCGGCCTCCCCTCCGTCCTCTCGGTGCTCGTGCCGCGCTGGATCGAGGAGGCGGGTGGCCCGTCCTTCACCTGGCTCGGTGACTACAGCTGGTTCCTCGGCTGCGGCCTCGGCTTCGTCGCGATGGCCGTCCTGGAGCGCCGCTCCCCCCGGATCGGCCGCCTCGAGGAGGACCTCGCGAACGTCAGCGACGGCAGCACGGTCTGACCCGCGCCCTCCCCCGCCCGTCCCCACCCGGCCTCGCCATCCACTCCATCCTCCAGAAGTTGCGGTAGTCGCACGCGGGTACCGCAACTTTCGAGGACTGGCCGGTGGCGTGGTGGCCGTTCCGCCCCCGCAGCATCCCGAGGAGCGCCCGTGCGCATCACCGTCGTCAACCCGAACACCAGCGAGCGCATGACCGAGGCGATCGGCCGCGCCGCGCGGTCCGTCGCCTCCGTCGGCACCGAGATCGTCGCCGTCACCCCGCCGATGGGGCCGGCCTCGATCGAGAGCCACTACGACGAGGCGCTCGCCGTCCCGGGGCTGCTGCACGAGATCGTCCGCGGCGACGCGGCGGGGAGCGACGGCTACGTCGTGGCGTGCTTCGGCGACCCGGGGATCGACGCGGCCCGCGAGATCGCCCGCGGACCGGTGATCGGCATCGCCGAGGCCGCGATGCACATGGCGACCCTGGTCGGCCGGCGGTTCAGCGTCGTCACCACGCTCTCGCGCACCAGCGGGCGGGCCTGGGACATCGCGCACCGGGCCGGGTTCGACCGGGCCTGCGCGGGAGTGCACGCCTGCGACATCCCGGTGCTCGAGCTCGACGACCCGCACTCCGACGCGCGCCGGGTGATCCTCGAGGAGTGCGCGGCCGCGCTCGCGTCGGACGGCTCCGACGTGATCGTCCTGGGCTGCGCGGGGATGGCCGACCTCTGCCGCGACCTCTCGCGCGAGCTCGGGGTCCCGGTGATCGACGGGGTCGCCAGTGCCGTCCGGCTGGTCGAGGGCCTCGTCGCGATGGGAGTCACGACCTCGCGCCGCGACGAGTTCGCGGCACCGCGCCCGAAGGAGATGACGGGGCTGCTCGCCCCGTTCGCGCTGGCCTGAGGCGAGCGCACGAGGAGGGACGCACGAAGGGCCCGGGAGCAGACGCTCCCGGGCCCTTCGTCTGCAGCGGCTAGGACTGCTGCGCGCTCCGGCGACGACGCGCCGCGACGAGCGACACGAGGCCGAGGGCCAGCAGGGCGGCCGCACCGGAGGTGGCGCCCGCCGTCTCGACACCGGTGGCGGCCAGGTGCCGGCCGCCGGTCGCGGTCGCGGTCGACGTCGCGGCAGCGGTCACGACGATCGGCTCCCGCTGATCGGCGGCGATGTTGACGCTCGGATCGAAGACCTGGAACAGGCCGTCGTACTCGCCGTCCACCGCGGCCGAGACCAGGACGACGACGAAGTAGCGACCGGGCGCGAACGAGCCGCGCACCGTCGCGCCGTCGAAGGTGGCGTCGCTCTGCAGCGGACCGAGCTCGACACCCTCCTGCTCGTCGTCGTTGTTGAACTTCTTGACCAGGACGCGCAGGGTGACCTCGTCGAAGCAGTCGGGCAGCGCGAAGGCGCCGACCGTGACGGCGATGGTGCCCACTCCGCCGACGGCGTCGACCGTGAACGGCTCGTTCGCCTGGGAGCGGTCGAGGCCGTCAGCGCAGGAGTCGAAGGCGCTCAGCACCCGGAGGGTCTCGCGCAGGATCTCGCTGCGGAAGATCTCGACGCCCTCGTTCACCCCCGAGGTCTGGACCGAGACGGTCCAGTCGGCCGTGTACGGCAGAGCGACCTCGATGGTGCGGGCCGGCAGGCCCTCGGCGGGGACCTGCTCGACGGTGTCCAGTGCGACACCGACGCCGTTATCCTGGGTCACGAAGTAGCCGATGTTCGCCTCGTCGTAGCGGCCGGTGCTCGCTCGGGGCGGGACCGACAGCGTGAGCTTCCCCGGAGCGGCGGCGATCGAGATCTCACCGTCGAGCGACACGGCGGTGTCGGCGGTCGACGGGTCGAGGGCCGTACCCGCTGCAGAGCGCCACTGCTCGGAGGCGAGATCGACGAACGATCCGCCGCGCATGCCGTAGAGCTTCGTGGTCACCAGGACGGTGCGCGGGCCGGCCGGCGCGGGGACCAGGGCGGTCTGCGGCGCGCTGCCGTCCCGCTCGACGGGGACCGTGACGCCGATGCCGCCGGAGTACTCGCCGTCGGGGCCCTGCGCGACGAGGACGATGTCCGCCGACGCGGCGCAGTCCGGGAACGACGCCTCCGGGAGCGCGACGGTCGCGAAACCGGGTGCGGCCTTCCAGTCGACGGTGATCGCGTCGAAGTCGATCGCGACCGCCCGCGCGCCGTCCGGGCAGGAGGGGTCGGTGTCGTCGCTCGCGACGGGTGCCGGAGACGGCACGGCGGTTGCGGTGGGCACGGCGGTCGCGGTCGGCGCGGCGGTCGCGGTCGGCGCGGCGGTCGCGGTCGGCGCGGCGGTCGCGGTCGGCGCGGCGGTCGCGGTGGGCACGGCAGTCGCGGTCGGCGCGGACGTCGGCGCTGTGGTCGGCGCCGGCTCGGCGGCCTGAGCCGCTGCCGACTCCGCCGCAGGACTCGCCGACGGCGTCGGTTCCACACGAGCACTCGCGGCCGCCCCCGGCGCGAGGAGACCGGCGGCGAGGCCGACGGCGAGGGTGAGGCACGCGAGACGCGAGCGCGAGCGGAGAGGGGTCCCCCGGAGAGACATGGATGTATTCCTTCTCGAGAATGTGGATGCGGGATCGGCGCCGAAGCTGCCCCCGTGGCGCCTGGCTGATGTCTATCAGCGGCCTGAGCGTCCGCACATCCCCCGCGGCGCGGCGCTCTGCATCGATCGCGTAACGGCGCTTCTGGGAGGATCGAGCCATGGCGATCCTCCGCGACCTGGCCCTCGGCGCACGGCTCTTCGGCAGGGGGTTCGGCACCTGGGTCCGCTCGCCCCGGGCGATGCTCCTCGGCGCGATCCCGCCCCTGATCGTCGGCCTCGTCTTCGTCGGCGTGCTGGTGCTCGTTCTCACCCGGATCGACGAAGTGGTGCGCGCGCTGACGCTGTTCGTGGACGGCTGGGACGAGGCCGCGGCCGGCACCGTCCGCCTCCTGCTCTCCATCGCCGCGGTCGGGGCGATCGTCGCACTCGGCGTCGTCCTCTTCGCCGCGGTCACCCTGCTCGTCGGCGACCCCTTCTACGAGCGGATCTGGCGCGGCGTCGAGAACGAGCTCGGCGGCGTGCCCGACGAGCACGAGACGGGGTTCTGGCGCGGACTCGGCCGCACACTGCGCGACTCCTCGGTGCTGGTCGGCACCTCGCTGGCGATCGGCGTCGTGCTGGTGCTGCTCGGGATCATCCCGGTCGTCGGGCAGGTGGTCGGGCTGGTCGCCGGCGCGCTCGTCGGCGGCCGGGCGCTCGCCCTCGAGCTGACCGGGTTCGCCGGCGACGCCCGCGGACTCGCACTGCGCGATCGCCGCCGGCTCCTCGGCGAGCGCCGCGCGGTGTCGCTCGGCTTCGGCATCGCGGTCTACCTGGCCTTCCTGATCCCGGGCGGCGCGGTGCTCGCGACCCCCGCGGCGACGGCCGGGGCGACCCTCCTGCTGCGCACGCTCCGCGGCGAGTCGACGGAGCGGATCGACCCGGCGCCCGACGCCGCGACCGCCTGATCGGGTGGCCGCCCGAGCGGCGCCTCCCCTAGACTTCCCCCGTGCTCACGTCGACCCTCCGCCCCTGGTGGCCCGCCTCCTAGGCAGGCCGACGCGCAGACTCCTCTCGCACACGACCGCCTCGACCGGGCGGTCGTTCTGCATGTCGGGGCCCGGGTGAGGGACACCCCGACCCAAGGACCACGATGACCTCGCTCCTCTCCCGCATCCTCGCCTCCGACGGAACGCTGCCGTTCGCGGTCGTCCTCCGGCAGGGCCGGACGGACGTCGACGTCTTCACCGGCGACGTCGTCGATGTCGACGGCCTCGCCGACATCCCGCTCGACGGCGCCGACGTGCTGACCCTCGTGCCCTACCGTCAGGTGCGCGAGCGCGGCTTCGCGGCGAAGGACGACGGCGCCCCGCTGCGGAACCTCGTGGTGCGCGAGCGCGAGAGCGTGCCGCTCGCCGAGGTGCTGCGGCTGCTGCCCGAGCGCGAGATCCCGGTCGAGGAGCGCGGCTTCGACGTGCCCGACGAGGAGTACGCGGAGATCGTCCGCCGGGTGATCGACGACGAGATCGGCCGGGGCGAGGGTGCGAACTTCGTCATCAACCGCGCCTTCGTCGCGCACACGGACGCTCCCGCGGTCGAGGCGGTGCTGGCCTGGTTCCGCCGGCTGCTGACCGACGAATCGGGCGCCTACTGGACCTTCGCCATCCACACCCCGGGTGCCGACGGCTCGCCGGCCGTCACCGCTGTCGGCGCGACCCCGGAGCGCCACGTGTCGGTCCGCGACGGCGTGGCGATGATGAACCCGATCAGCGGCACCTTCCGCCACCCCGCGGCCGGCCCGACCGGCGCCGAGGTGCTCGCCTTCCTCGCCGACGTCAAGGAGAGCGAGGAGCTCTTCATGGTGGTCGACGAGGAGATGAAGATGATGAGCGCCGTCTGCCCGAACGGCGGGCGGATCCTCGGGCCGTTCCTCAAGCAGATGTCGCGGCTCAGCCACACGGAGTACCTGCTCGAGGGGCGCACCGATCTCGACGTCCGCGAGGTGCTGCGGCTGACCATGTTCGCGCCGACCGTCACCGGCTCGCCGATGGAGAACGCCTGCGCCGTGATCGCGGAGTACGAGAAGGAGCCGCGCGGCTACTACTCCGGTGTCCTCGCCCTGTTCGAGCCGGAGGAGCACGGCTACACGGTCGACGCGCCGATCCTGATCCGCACCGCCTACCTCCGCGAGGACGGCCGGCTCACCGTGCCGGCCGGCGCGACGCTCGTGCGGCATTCGACGCCGGAGGGCGAGGTCGCCGAGACCCGCGCGAAGGCGTCCGGGGTGCTCTCCGCGCTGGGGCTGCTCCCGCACCGCGACATCCCGCCGGCGATCGACCTCAACGCGCAGCCCGGCGTGCAGGAGGCGCTCGAGGCGCGCAACGAGCGGCTCGCGTCGTTCTGGCTGCGGCCGCAGGCTCCCGAGCACATCGAGGGGCTCGCCGGGCACACCGCGCTCATCGTGGACAACGAGGACCAGTTCACGACGATGCTCGCGCACCAGCTGCGCCACCTCGGCATGGACGCCCGGGTCGAGCGCTGGTCGAGCGTCGAGGACGTGCTGAGCGACGACCTCGTGGTGTTCGGCCCCGGCCCCGGTGACCCGCGCGACGACTCCGAGCCGCGGATCGCCCGGCTGCGGGCGCTGATGACCGAGCGGCTCGCCTCGGAGCGGCCGATGCTCGCCGTCTGCCTCAGCCACCAGATGCTCTCGCTGCTGGCCGGGCTGCCGGTCGAGCCGCTGCCCGCGCCCCGGCAGGGCGTGCGGCTCGCGGTCGACGTGTTCGGCGAGGACGCGGCGATCGGCTTCTACAACACCTTCTCCTCGGTGGCGGGCGCGGAGGTGTCGAGCACCCCGCTGCTCGACCTCGAGATCTCGCGCGACCCGGCGACGGGGATCGTGGACGCGCTGCGCGGGGAGGGAGTCGCCTCCGTGCAGGGGCACCTGGAATCGGTGCTGTCCTCCGACGGCCTGCGCACGCTCGAGCGACTGGTCCGCACCGCGACCTCGCAGCCGGCGCGCGCGTGAGCGACGTCCGGCTGATCGCGTCGCCGTCCTACTCCGCCGAGCTGCGGGAGGCGGTGGCCGCGAGCGTCCGGGCGGCGGCGGAGGCCGCTCGCGGCTGGTACGGCCGCGGCGACAAGCTCGCCGCCGACGCGGCCTCGGTCGCGGCGATGCGAGCGGTGCTCGCCGAGGCACCGTTCGCCGGCGTCGTCGTGATCGGCGAGGGTGAGAAGGACGACGCCCCGATGCTCGCGAACGGCGAGCGGCTCGGGCGCGCCCACTCCCCCTCCTGCGACGTCGCGGTCGACCCGCTCGACGGCACCCGGCTGACGGCGGAGGGGATCCCCGGCTCGGTCTGCGTCATCGCGCTCGCCCCGCGCGGCACGATGCTCGATCCGCGCGACGTCTTCTACATGGACAAGCTCGTCTGCTCCGGAGCGGGGGCGGGAGTCGTTGGGCTGGATCTGGCGCCCGGCGAGAACGCGCGGCGGCTGGCGGACGCCCTCGGCAAGCCGGTCTCCGAGCTGGTGGTCGCCGTGCTGGACAAGCCGCGGCACGCCGGGCTGATCGCGGCGCTGCGGGAGGCCGGTGTCGCGCTGTCGCTCCGCGGCGAGGGCGACGTCTCGGTCGCCATCGAGGCCGCGGACCCCTCCGGCGCCGTCGACCTGGTGCTCGGCATCGGCGGCACCCCCGAGGGGGTCGTCGCCGCCTGCGCCGTCCGCGCCCTCGGCGGCGTGATGGAGGGCCGCCTCGCCCCGCAGACCGCCCTCGAGCGCTCGAACGCCCTGGCCGCCGGCCACGACCTCACCCGCCTGCTGACCCTCGACGACCTCGTCTCCTCCCCCGACGTCCTCTTCGTCGGCTGCGAGGTCTGACGTCTTCTCCGCGAGATGCCACTTGTGCACGCCTTTCACGGCGTGTCGCGTGCACAAGTGGCATCTCGCGGGCAGCGCGCTCGAGCGGGTCAGCGTCCGCAGCGTCTCCCGCGGTCGCTCGCTTGTGCCCTGAACAGGGGTGTGTGATATTTCCTCGCTTAGTGATCATATAGATGTGGTCGCGGCGCTGGGTCCGACCGACGGATCGAGGGACGGCCATGAAGAGATCGACACGAATCGCTTCCCTCGCAGGAGCAGTTTTGCTGAGCGTCGGGATGGCGGCGACCGCGCAGGCGAACATCTTCGCGGACAGCTTCGACAAGAACGCCGGCGGGTTCCAGTCGCCGACGTCGACCACCTACCAGACGAAGTACGAGTCGAATCGCAACGGCACCATCCAGCTCCGGGAGATCGGCAGCGACTACAAGATGGACGCGCAGATGTGCCAGGCGCTCGTCAACTGCGACAAAGGCACGAAGATCTTCTCGATCACCGACGACAACATCGTCCACGGACTCTCGAACAGTTTTGCGGCGGGTACCGAGACTCTCACCTCCGCGCTTCGAACGACCCCCTTCACCATCTATCAGGTGCACGTGCGGGGTCAGTGGCAGGCCTGGTAGAGCCGGAGCCGACCATCGACACGACCGTGCCTTCGCGCTTCGCACGGGTCCTCACCGATCTGCGGTCGTCGTTGCGCTGGCCGCAGGCGCTCCTCGGTGCGATCCTCGTCGTCGGTCCGACGGCTCTCGGGCTGGCGGAGGTGGGCGGCGGTGTCTACCGCGATGAGCTGGACGTCTACTCGCAGTTCATGATCTCCCCGATGATCATTCTCTTCCCCGTCTTCATCACGACGGCCTGCTGCAGCGGCACCGCTGCCGAGATCAGGAACAGGTTCGTCGTCCTCGTCCGCGCGCGGACGGATCTCCGGTCCTACCTGGCGACCCGCATGATCAGTGTCGCCCTCGGAGGATTCGTGCTGGGCTTCCGCGCCGCACTCCTTCCCGGACTGATCGCCTTCGGGATCTGGCCGGAGCTGGGTGCGCCCTTCATCGATCCGGTCGTGTACGGACTCGCACCGGACGAGGTGGAACGGAACGCCCTGGAGCGCGTGAACTACTCGCAGCTGCTCGCCTTCGGGTGGCCGGTGTACCTGATCGGCTACTCCTCGGTGCTGGGCGCCTGGGGCGCGATCACGGCGGTGGCCGGGGTGCTCGCGCTGGTCGCACTGAAGAACCTGGGGCTGGCGATGGTGCTGCCCGCCGTGATCTTCTTCGTCGAGACGATGGCTGTCGCCCTGGTCGACCATCCACTTCTCGGATTCATGTACGGAGCCTTCCCGTTCGGTCTCGATCAGGCGCCGATGGGCATCATGGTCCTGCCGCTCGCGGTCGCTGGAGCCGCGACGGTTCTCGCCGCACGGCGGATCCTCGGAAGAGCCCAGCGACTCCCGGCGCTGACATGATCGCCTCGCTCTCCCGCCGTGTCCGCCTGCTGCTCGCCGGCTGGACCCTCGCGGCTGCCGCCGGGTACTCGATCCACCAGCGGATGCTCTGGACCGCGTCGGGTTCCTCGTTCGGATTCGTCGACGTGGCGGTCGAAGTCGTGAACGACCCGCTCTTCGTCTGCTACGGACTGGGAGCGCCGTGGTGCATCGCCTTCTTCCTGGCGTCGAGGTCCCTTCCTCCGGAATCCGTGTGCATCCGGGCCGGATCCCTCAAGAACGTGCTCCTCGTCCTCCTGCGCAGCGACGCGGCGAGTGCTGCGGTCGTCCTGTTCGGGGTACTGACGACGTGCTGGGTGTGCTCCCTCGGGCTGGCGAACGACGTCGCGCGCGTGCCCGGATCGGTGAGTGCACTGCTCTCGGACGTCGCGCTGCCCCCGCCCGTCGGAGTGCTGCTCCAGCTCCCGCTCCTCCTGCTCTTCCTCACGACGATCGGGTCCCTCCTCTCCGCCTGCTGGGTGCTCTCAGGCGGGAGTGTCCTCGTCGGGCCGGCGGCGACGGTGCTGCTCGGCTGGTTCGCCGTCTCGGCGGCGGGGGGACTCCCGAGGGACTCCGCCGTCAGCTCGGCGTTCCTCTCCAGTTCCTCGCTCCACCTCGGGCGGCCGTTCGGCGTGCTCGCCGCCGCCGTCGTCCTCCTCTCGATCGAGGTCGTCCTCCTCGGCGCCGTCCGGGTCCAGGATCGCCGGCTGTCCGGAGTTGCGCGGTCCTGGGGTGCCGGATGGGCGGCGTACGTCCTCCTCCTCGGCACGGCCGCGCTCGGGCCGACGGGGCTCCAGTCGGTCTCCGAGGGGAATCCGGCACCCGGGGTCGAGGGAAGAGTCCTCGGTCCTCTCTTCGCGGGCCCAGTGGGCGCTCTCGCACCCACCCTGCTCTCCGTCCTCGTCGTCACGGGCTTCGCGATGACCTGGCAGCTCAGCGAGCTCGATCCCCGGCGCCCGATCCTCCGCTGCGAGCTGATCCGGTTCGGATCGAGCGGCGCTCGGAATCGGCGACTCGGCGCAGGGCTCCTCGCCCGTGCACTCGGAGTGAGCGCGCTCGTCGGCGCTCTGGCCGGTGCCGAGGCGCTCCTGCGGGGCGCCCCCGGCGAGCTCGCGTCCTTCGTCGACCCGGTGGTGGGCTATCAGCTCCTGGTGAACGGAACGCTGCAGCTGACACTGGTCGCGGTCGCCGCCTCCGCCTTCGCGCCGCTCGCCGGATCGGGCGCGGCCCCCGCGGCCTTCTCGGCCGGATTGGCCTTCCTGCCGAGCGAGCTCCTCGAGGGCAACCCGCTCGGCATCGCGGGTCTGTGGCGGAGCGCGGGGGGCTGGCCGAGCGTCCTCCACGGGACGGCGCTGGCGCTGGGGAGCGCCTGCATCGTCCTCATCGCAGCAGTCATCGCGTCTCGACTGGTCGAGAGGCATCCAAGAACAGAAAGAGGTCGCTCATGACGAACGCCATCACGGTCGAGGGTGTGTCCAAGAGCATCCGCGGGAATCTGCTCTACAGCGAGGTCGCGTTCGAGCTGCGCCGAGGCGGGCTCTACGCCCTCCTCGGTCCGAACGGCTCCGGGAAGTCGGTCCTGCTGCGACTGCTCTGCGGCTTCCTCAGGCCGGACTCGGGCAGCATCAGCGTCGACCCTTCGATCTCGCCGGAGGGGCGGACGTTCCCGGACAGCTTCGGGATCACGATCGACGGCCCCGCCTACATCGCCGGCCTCTCCGCGGAGCAGAACCTCTTGCGACTGGCCGCGATCCGCAGGCGCATCGAAATCGAGGAGATCCGCGCGACGCTCGCCTCGGTACGTCTGCAGAGCACGGGGCGCGCGGCGGTCCGCACCTTCTCCTCGGGGATGAAGCAGAAGCTGTCTCTCGCGCAGGCCCTGATGGAGGAGCCGAAGGTGCTCCTCCTCGACGAGCCGTTCACCGCGCTCGACACGGAGAGCGTCGCGGTCGTCAAGGACGTCCTCCGCGAGCGGGTGGCTCAGGGCGTCACCGTTCTGCTGACGATGCACGGCGAGGCGGACTTCCTCGCCGAGTGCGACGGCGTCCTCCGGATCGAGAACCGCACGATCTCGATGCTCTGACGACCGGTCGTCTCCGCGAGATGCCACTTGTGCACGCCTTTCACGGCGTGTCGCGTGCACAAGTGGCATCTCGCGGGAGGAGGGCAGCGGGGACGACGAAGGCCCCGGCTCGACGTGCGAACCGGGGCCTTCTCGATGTAGCGGGAGCGGGACTTGAACCCGCGACACCACGATTATGAGCCGTGTGCTCTAACCACCTGAGCTACCCCGCCGCACGTTTCCGGAGGCTGGCCTGCCGGGAACGGAGCCCCCTGTGGGAATCGGACCCACTACCTCTTCCTTACCAAGGAAGTGCTCTACCAATGAGCTAAGGGGGCGCACCTGCGGGTCTGACTGCCCCTCTCGGGGCGTGCCCGCGATTTGGCACCGTTAGACGATAGCACCTCCGAGAGGCGGTGTTGACCGCGGGGTGGAGGGGGTGGTCCGGGCGGGGTGGATCTCGATACGCCCGGTCTGCGGGCTACTCGATCAGCATGAAGGCGCGGGCGGAGCAGCCGCGCAGCGGGGCCTCATGCCGGTCGAGCAGCCGCGCAGCGGCGTATCGAGACCCGCCTACGAGCGACTCGCCGTGTCGAGTGCGGCCAGCTCCTCCGCCGTCAGCTCGAGTGTCGCGGAGGCGACGAGGGCGGGCAGCTGCTCCATGACGCGGGCGCTCGCGATCGGCGCGGCGACGCCGTCCTGCGAGCGGAGCCAGGCGAGGGCGACGGTCGCGACCTCGGCGTCGTGGGCGGCGGCGGCCGCATCGAGGGCGGCCAGCACGCGGCGACCCCGGGCGTCGAGGTACTGCGCGGCACCCGAGGCGCGCGGGCTGTCCGGCATCGAGCCGTCGCGGTACTTACCCGTCAGGAAGCCGGACGCGAGCGCGTAGTAGGGGACGACGGCGAGCCCGGCCTCGCGGGCGAGCGGCAGGACGTCCGCCTCGATGCCGCGCTCGACGAGGTTGTAGTGCGGCTGGACGGCGACCGGCGCGTGCAGGCCCTCCTGCTTCGCGAGGCGCAGCCACTCGGCGATGCGGTCGGCGCTGAAGTTCGAGACTCCGATGGCGCGGACGAGGCCGTCGTCGACGAGCTCGGAGAAGACTCGGACGATGTCCTCGAGCGGGACGGCGTCGTCGTCGAAGTGCGCGTAGTAGAGGTCGATCCGGTCGGTGCGCAGGCGCTCGAGCGAGGCGCGCGCGGCGCGGCGGACGTTGTCCGGCGCGAGGCCGAGGAACTCGGGGTGCCGGCTGACCTTGGTCGCGATCACGACGTCGTCGCGCGAGCCCGAGCGGCGCGAGAGCCACTCACCGATGATCGTCTCGGACTCGCCGCCGTGGTTGCCGGGGACCCACGCGGAGTAGGAGTCGGCCGTGTCGATGAAGTCGCCGCCCGCGGCGACGTAGCCGTCGAGGACGTCGAAGGAGGTCTGCTTCCCGGCGGTCCAGCCGAAGACGTTGCCGCCGAGGGAGAGCGGGAAGACCTCGATGCCGGAGTCGCCCAGGGGCGCGCGGGTGAGGGAGTCGGGGGACGGAGCTGCGCTGTCGATCGTCATCCCCCGATTCAACTCGCCGCGGGCCGCACTGCCGATCCCCCGCCGCGCATGCGGAGCAAGCACTCAGCCGCCCGCCGCCGGACAGCACCTCCGGCACGCGGAACCTCCTTCGGCACGCCGGAACAGCAGGTTCTCGCGAGCCCGGGCACGTTTCACGAGCCGGAGCCCGCCCGGTTCGATCTCCGGCACGCGAGAACACCTCCGGCTCGTGGAATCAGCTGGTTCTCGCGAGTCCGAGCCGATTCGGCGTGCCGAACGTCCGCGGAAGACGGCGGGCGGGTCGCAGCGGAAGGACCTCCGGCACGCGGAACCAACTCCGGCACGCCGGAACGGCAGGTTCTCGCGAGCCCGGGCACGTTCCACGAGCCGGAGGTGCGCACCGGCGGACCCTCCGGCACGCGGAACCGACTCCGGCACGCCGGAACGGCCGGTTCTCGCGAGCCGGAGGGGGTTCCGCGAGCCGGAGGTGGGGCGGGACTCGCGCACCCGCGCAGGGCGGCGGGTGTCAGCCGCCGAGCGGGTAGTCCGCGTAGGCGAAGCGCGCCCCGTCCGGCGACCAGCCGGCGACGTTGATCGTGCCCTGGCCGCCGAAGAGCGACTGCACCACCCGGCCCGGCGAGGTGTCGCCGGCCGCGCGCCCCTCGAGCGCGATCAGCCGCAGCTCGACCGGCAGGTTCTCCGGGTGCCCGGCCGTCCCTTCGGGGTAGGCGAGGTACAGCAGGTGCGCGCCGTCCGGCGACTCGTGCGGGAACCAGTCGACCGTGTCCGACACCACGAGCCGCTCGATCCCGGAGCCGTCCCGCCGCATCCGGAACAGCTGGGCGACGCCGCCCTCCCGCTCGGAGTTGAAGTGCAGCCACTCGCCGTCGGCGGAGAAGTCGACGCCGTCGTCCGGGTGCTCGTCGGCGGTGAGCGCGGTGAGCGGCCCGCCCTCCGCCAGCATCGTGTAGACGTTGGTGACCCAGCGCCCGGTGGCGTCCTCGCCGCCGCCGATCAGCGCGAGCAGCCGGCCGTCGGGCGAGACGCCGTGCAGGTAGTGCTTGAAGCGCGGACCGGGCCCGGCGGAGGTGACCCGCCGGGCGGGCGCCGAGCCGTCCAGGGCCACCGCGTAGAGGTGGCCGTCGCGGGCCGAGACGTAGGCGGTGCCGCCGCCGGGAGCGAGCACGTGGTCGTTGTTCAGCTCGTCCGGCACCCCGTCGAGCGGGATCGCCTGGAGCCCGGCGGGACCGACCGGCGCGTCCCCCAGCGGCAGCCGGAACAGCCCGCCGTCCCCGTTGACCACCAGGAACGACCCGTCCGGCGACCAGTTCGGCGCCTCCACGAGCAGCGAGTCGGAGGAGAACACCGTGGTGACCTCGCCGCTCGCGACGTCGAGCACGCGGATCCGGCAGGTCTGGGCGGGGAGCAGTGAGCGGGCCATGCGCACCACGGTAAGGGAACGGCGGTCGTCAAGCCCGTCCGCACTCAGGTTCCCGCCGCCCAGCCTCCCTTATCCTTGTCTGGACAACTGTGCTGAGTGGTACCGGGGAGGACTGTGTGATGCTCCTCACCCTCGCGATCACGTTCGCCCTCGCGGTGATCACGCCGTGGATCGTCGACCGCTTCGGTCCGAAGGTCTTCTACGCCCTCGCCCTCGTGCCGGCCGCGACCTTCGTCTCGACCGCCGCCTCGCTGCCGACGGTCCTCGCCGGCGGAGAGCTGCGCGAGGAGATCCCGTGGATCCCCTCCCTCGACATCTCGCTCTCGTTCCGGCTGGACGCGCTCTCGATCGTCCTCGCGCTCGTCGTCAGCGGCGTCGGCGCCCTCGTCCTCGCCTACTGCGGCAGCTACTTCACGCGCGACGAGCCCTCGCTCGGCCGGTTCGCCGCCCTGCTCTTCGCCTTCGCCGGCGTGATGTACGGGCTGGTCACCGCCGACGACGTGATCATCCTCTTCGTGTTCTGGGAGGCGACGAGCGTCCTCTCCTACCTGCTGATCGGGCACTACAGCGGGCGCAAGGAGAGCCGCGGAGCCGGGCTCCAGGCCCTGCTGGTCACCACCCTCGGCGGCCTGGCGATGCTCGTCGGCGTGATCATCCTCATCGTCGAGTCGGGCACCTCGAGCCTCGCGGGCATCGTCGCCGCGGCCCCGTCCGGGCCGATCGTCTCCGTCGCCCTCGTCCTCGTCCTGCTCGGTGCCTTCTCCAAGTCGGCGCTGGTCCCCTTCCACTTCTGGCTGCCGGCCGCGATGGCCGCGCCCACCCCGGTCAGCGCCTACCTGCACGCCGCCGCGATGGTGAAGGCCGGCATCTACCTCGTCGCCCGCCTCGCCCCGGGCTTCGCCGACGACGCCGTCTGGCTGCCCGTGATCGTCAGCGTCGGCGTCTGGACGATGCTCGTCGGCGGCTGGCGCTCGCTCCGCCAGTACGACCTCAAGCTCGTCCTCGCCTACGGCACCGTCAGCCAGCTCGGCTTCCTCACCGTCGCGGTCGGCTTCGGCTCGCGCGACGCGGCCCTCGCCGGCCTCACCCTGCTGATCGGGCACGCGCTGTTCAAGGCGCTGCTGTTCCTCGCCGTCGGCATCGTCGACCACCGGGCCGGCACCCGCGACCTGCGCAAGCTCAGCGGCCTGGGCCGCCAGGCCCCGGTGCTCGCCGGCGCCGCGCTGCTCGGCGTGCTCTCGATGGCGGGCATCCCGCCGCTCCTCGGCTTCGTCGCGAAGGAGGCGGTCTTCACCAGCCTGCTGTCCGCGATCGAGCAGGGCTCGTTCTGGGCCTGGGTCGCGCTGATCGGCCTCGTCCTCGGCTCGATCCTCACCGTCGCCTACTCGGCCCGCTTCTTCTGGGGCGCGTTCGCCCGCAAGAAGGGCCTCGAGGACACCCACCTCCACGCGGAGCCGTGGACCTTCACCGCGCCCACCGTCGTCCTCGCGGTCGTGAGCCTCGTCGGCGGCATCGGCGCCTCCCTGCTCGACCCGCTCGTCGCGGTCTACGCCGACACGCTCCCCTACGGCGCCCCCGACGCCGACCCGCGGCTCGCCGCGGCGGCCGAGGAGTCCGACCACGGCGGCTACCACCTCGCGCTCTGGCACGGCTTCGAGCCGGCCCTCGCGCTGAGCGCCCTCGTCATCGCGATCGGCCTGCTCCTCTTCGCCAAGCGGATCGCCGTCGCGCGGATCCAGTCCAAGGTCCCGAACACCATCGACTCCGCCGAGGGCTACTGGGCCACCGTCCGCTGGCTCGACCGCGTGGCCAGCACCGTCACCGAGTTCGTCCAGCGCGGCTCGCTCCCCCGCTACCTCACGGTGATCTTCGCGGTCTTCGTCCTCGGAGTCGGCGGTGCCGCCGCACTCAACCGCACCTGGCCCGGCGACCTCGTCTTCTGGGACTCCCCCGGCCAGCTCGCCGTCGCGGCCGTGATGATCCTCGCCGCGATCCTCTGCGCCGTCGCGCGCAACCGCGTCGCCGCCGTGCTGCTCGCCGGCGCGACCGGCTACGGGATGGTCGCCCTCTTCGCCATCCAGGGCGCCCCGGACCTCGCGCTCACCCAGGCGCTGATCGAGACGATCACCCTGGTCGTCTTCGTCCTCGTGCTGCGCCGGCTCCCCACCCGGATCGCGCAGAAGCACCAGCCGATGCGCAAGCGCCTCCGCGCCGTCATCGGCATCGCGGTGGGCGCCGTGATGGCCCTCGCCGCGACGATCGCCCTCGGCGCCCGCACCGCGACCCCGATCTCCGTCGACCTCCCGCGCCTGGCCTACGAGGAGGGCAAGGGACGCAACATCGTCAACGTCCTCCTCGTCGACATCCGCGCCTGGGACACCATGGGCGAGATCTCGGTGCTGGTCGTCGTGGCGACCGGTGTCGCGAGCCTGATCTTCCTCTCCAGCCGGGCCGGCGGCGCTCCGCGCCTCGAGCATCAGAGCGCGGCCGACCGCGAGGAGCGCGCAACCGACCTCACCGCTCCCTCCGCCGACGCGGAGAAGACCGGCGACCGCGGCTCCTGGCTGGTCGCCGGCCGCACGCTGCGCCCTGAGAACCGCTCGATCGTGCTCGAGGTGCTGGTGCGCCTGCTCTTCCACCCCGCGATGATCGTCTCCGTCTACCTGCTCTTCACCGGCCACAACACCCCGGGCGGCGGCTTCGCAGGCGGCCTGCTCGCCGGTCTCGCCCTCGTCGCCCGCTACCTGGCCGGCGGCCGGTTCGAACTCGGCGAGGCCGCGCCGATCGACGCGGGTAAGGTCCTGGGCCTCGGGCTGCTCTTCGCGGTCGGCACCGCCGTCTCCTCGCTCGCCTTCGGCCTCGAGGTGCTCGAGTCGAGCTGGCTCGACCTCTACCTGCCGGTCCTCGGCGAGCTGCACCTGGGCACCTCCACCCTCTTCGACATCGGCGTGTACCTGATCGTGATCGGCCTGACCCTCGACATCCTCCGCAGCCTCGGCGGCGAGGTCGACCGCCACGGCGAGGAGGCCGAGCAGGGCGACCCGTCCGGCGACGGCGTCACCCACTCGACCGACAGCACCCCCGGCCCCGGGGCCGGCACGGTCGACGGCCTCGAGACGAAGCTGCCGACCGGCTCCACCGTCGTCGGCGGACCGGGCAGGGGGGCCGACGCATGAGCATCACCCTCGTCCTCGTCGTCGTGATGGCGGTGCTGTACGCCGCGGGCGTCTACCAGATGCTCGAGCGCAGCCTCACCCGCATCCTGATCGGCTTCCTCCTGGTCGGCAACGCGACGAACATCCTGATCCTGCTGATGGCGGGCCGCTCGGGCCTCGCGCCGTTCGTGACCGACGACGGCCGCTCCTACGAGCAGATCGCCGAGGAGATGGCCGACCCGCTGCCGCAGGCGCTGATCCTGACGGCGATCGTGATCACCTTCGGAGTGTCCGCCTTCCTCCTCGCGATGATCTACCGGCGCTGGCGCCTGGCCAACGCGGACCAGGTCGAGAACGACGAGACCGACGCCTCCGTCCGTGAGGACGCGGCCGGCATCTCGGCGCAGACCACCGCGGACGACCGGGCCCTGGACGTCCTGCTCGAATCGAGCGACGAGGGCACCGCTGCCAAGCACGGCGAGAGCGCCATGACCGACGACAGGAAGGAGGACCGATGAACGTGCTGATCCCCCTCGTCGTCACCCTCCCCCTGCTGGGAGCTGCCGTCGCCCTCGTGCTCGGCCGCCACCGGCGCGCGCAGATCACGGTCAACATCGTCACGCTGTCCGCGGTCCTGGTGATCTCCTCCGTTCTGCTCGTCCTGGTCCTCACCGGCCAGGAGGGCGGCAGCGCCGTCTACGTCGGCGGCTGGGAGCCGCCGTGGGGCATCGTGCTGGTCGTCGATCCGCTCGCCGCCCTGATGCTCGTGATCACCTCGGTCACGCTGCTCGGCGTCCTGCTGTTCTCGGTCGGCCAGGGCCTGGTCGACGGCAACCGCGAGACGCCGGTCACGATCTTCCACCCGACCTACCTGATCCTCTCGGCCGGCATCCTCAACGCCTTCGTCGCCGGTGACCTCTTCAACCTCTACGTCGGCTTCGAGATCCTGCTCGCGGCGAGCTACGTGCTGATCACCCTGGGCGGCACCGCGCCGCGGATCCGCGCGGGCACGACCTACGTGGTCGTCAGCCTGGTCTCGAGCGTGTTCTTCCTCTCCGCGATCGGCCTGCTCTACGGCGCCACCGGCACCGTCAACATGGCGCAGCTGTCGATCCGCATCGCCGAGCTGCCCGACGACGTCCAGCTCGTGCTGCACGTGGTGCTGCTGCTCGGCTTCGGGATCAAGGCCGCGGTCTTCCCGCTGTCCTTCTGGCTGCCGGACTCCTACCCCACCGCTCCGGCCCCGGTCACGGCCGTCTTCGCGGGCCTGCTCACCAAGGTCGGCGTCTACGCGCTGATCCGCACCGAGACGCTGCTCTTCCCGGGCGGCAGGCTCACCGAGGTGCTGATGGTGGTCGCGCTGCTGACGCTGGTGGTCGGCATCCTCGGCGCGGTCGCGCAGGCCGACATCAAGCGGATGCTCTCCTTCACGCTGGTGTCGCACATCGGCTACATGGTCTTCGGCATCGCGATCGGCACGGAGGCGGGCTACGCCGCGACGATCTTCTACGTGATCCACCACATCACCGTGCAGACCACGCTGTTCCTCGCGACCGGGCTGATCGAGCGCGTCGGCGGCACCACCTCGATCCTCCGGCTGGGCGGCCTGCTGAAGGCCTCGCCGCTGCTCGCGCTGCTCTACTTCATCCCCGCGATGAACCTCGGCGGCATCCCGCCCTTCACCGGCTTCCTCGGCAAGGTCGGCCTCTTCGTCGCCGGCACCGAGTCCGCCGCCGACCAGCCGTCCTGGCTGATCTGGGCGGTCATCGCCGCGGGCGCCGTCACCTCGCTGCTCACCCTCTACGCGGTCGCCCGCGTCTGGAACATGGCGTTCTGGCGCCGCCAGGAGGAGGTGCCCGGCTACGAGTCGCCGCTGATCGACCAGCTGCAGGAGGACCCGCACGACACGGGCACGGTCCGCACCCGGCACTCGCCGCCGATGATGGTCCTCGCGACCGCTGGCATGGTCGTCTTCGGCGTCGGCCTCACGATCGCCGCCGGCCCGCTCTACGACGCCAGCGAGCAGGCCGCCGCCGCGATCGCCGACCCGTCCACCTACATCGCCACCGTCTACCGCGACTCGTCCTTCGGAGAGGAGGGCCCCCGATGAGCCCCCGCCGCCGCGTCGACTTCTGGAACCGGTTCGCGATGTTCGTGACGCTCGTCGGCATCTGGGTGCTGCTCTGGGACGACGTGTCGGTGCTCTCGATCGTCTCGGGCTTCCTGATCGCGCTGATCATCACGCGCGTCTTCTACCTGCCGCCGGTGGAGTTCTCCAACCGGGTGAACCCCTGGCACCTGCTGGTCTTCCTGCTGCGCCTCGCGCTGGACATCGCGGTCGCGTCCGTCCGCGTCTCGTACCAGATCCTCACCCTGCCGGTCCCCGTGCACAACGCGATCGTCGCCGTGCACCTGCGCAGCCGCTCCGAGGGAATGCTGGTCTGGACGACCGAGGCCGTCTCGCTCGTCCCCGGCTCGCTCGTGATCGACGTCGACCCCCAGCTGAACGTGCTCTACCTGCACGTCCTCGGCGTGACGCACGACGAGGGCCACCGGATCGACGAGGTCCGACGCACGGTCCTGCGCACCGAGGCGCGCATCGTCCGCGCGATCGGCTCGCGCGAGGACGTCGCCCGGGTCAGCGAGCCGCTGGGCGAGAACGCGGGGGTGCTCCGATGATCGAGTGGCTCGTCTGGATCCTGGTCCCGATCTTCGGAGCGGCCGCCCTGCTCTCGCTCGTGCGCATCCTGATCGGCCCGTCGGTCCTGGACCGCGTGGTCGCCGCCGACGTGCTGGTGGCGACGATCCTCTGCGGCCTCGGCGCCGAGATGGCGATCAACCACCACGCGACGACGCTCCCGGTCGCGCTCGGGCTCGCGCTGTTCGCGGTGTTCGGCTCGATCAGCGTCGCCAAGTTCATGGCCAACCGCGAGGAGGACTGACATGGACGTCTTCTTCGACGTCGTCACCGCCGTGCTCGTCACCGTCGGCGGGCTGCTCTCGCTGGTCGCCGCGATCGGCCTGCTCCGCTTCGGCGATCTGCTCTCGCGGATGCACGCGGGCACGAAGCCCCAGGTGCTCGGCATCATCTGCGTGATGCTCGCCGTCGCGATCCGGAACCCCGGCTTCGCCGCCGCGGGCACCGTCGTCCTGGTGATCGGCTTCCAGCTGCTGACCGTGCCGATCTCGGCGCACATGGTCGGCCGCGCGGCCTACCGGGCCGAGGCCGTCTCCACCGGGTTCCTCGTCTCGGACGAGCTCGCCGACGCCGTGCAGCGCGCGGACGACGCCTCGCGGGCGACGGGTCCGGAGACGGCGCACGCCTCCGAGGAGGCCGCCGAGCGCTCGAGCGCGCCGCAGCCCGAGGACGAGGACGGCCCGGCCGCGACCGCCTAGCCGCCGGTCATCGTCCGCAGCGCGTAGCCGCCGACGGCGAGCGTCACCGCGAACAGCCCGCCTATCAGCAGCACGAGCAGCGGCACCACCCAGAGCAGGGCCCTCCGGCGTCGGGCGCGGGCGGCTTCCGGGGTCTCTTCGCTCACCCGTCGACCCTAGGCCAGGCGGCGCCTCCGCCGGGCCGGGCGCTTCCGGGGCGCCCGCTACCCTTGATGCCATGACCCTGGACTCCGCTCTCTCCGGCGCGCCCGAGAACTCCCCTGCTCCCGGGAGCTCCCCCGTCTCGTTCCCGGAGGCGGCCGGCCGGCCCGGTGCGGAGTGGTGGCGCACCGCGGTCATCTACCAGATCTACCCGCGCTCCTTCGCGGACGCCGACGGCGACGGGATCGGCGACCTCCCCGGCATCACCTCGCGCCTGGACAGCCTGGCCGAGCTCGGCATCGACGCGATCTGGCTCTCGCCGTTCATGACCTCCCCGCAGAAGGACGCCGGCTACGACGTCGCCGACTACTGCGACGTCGACCCGCTCTTCGGCACGCTGGGCGACTTCGACGCGATGCTCGCCCGCGCCCACGCGCTCGGCATCCGGGTGATCGTCGACCTCGTCCCCAACCACTCCTCGAGCGCGCACCGCTGGTTCCAGGCCGCCCTGGCCGCTCCCGCCGGCAGCGACGAGCGCGCCCGCTACCTCTTCCGCGACGGCCGCGGCGCCACCGGCGAACTGCCGCCGAACAACTGGGAGTCGGTCTTCGGCGGCCCCGCCTGGACCCGGGTCACCGAGCCCGACGGCACCCCCGGCCAGTGGTACCTGCACCTCTTCGACACCTCGCAGCCCGACTTCGACTGGACGAACGAGTGGGTCCGCGAGCGCTTCCGCGAGGTCCTGCGCTTCTGGCTGGACCGCGGCGTCGACGGCTTCCGCGTCGACGTGGCGCACGGGATGATCAAGGCCGAGGGCCTGCCCGACTACACCCCGCCCGCCGACAGCGGCTCGATGGGCGGCGTGGCGCCCGGCGACGACGCCGAGCCCGTCACCGCTCCCTACTGGGCGCAGGACGGCGTGCACGAGATCTACCGCGACTGGCACGCGCTGCTCGCCGAGTACCCGGCCGACCGCGTCCTCTGCGCGGAGGCGTGGGTGCAGCCGCTCTCGAAGCTCGCCCGCTGGGTGCGCCCCGACGAGATGCACCAGGCCTTCAACTTCGCCTACCTCGAGACGCCGTGGGGCGGACCCGCGCTGCGCGACATCATCGACTCCTCGCTGAGCTCGTTCGCCGCGGTCGGCGCCCCCTCCACCTGGGTGCTCTCGAACCACGACGTGGTGCGTCACGCGAGCCGCCTCGCCCTCACCGCCGACAACCCGCAGGGCTACGGCATCGGCCCGCGCACCCCCGGCCTGCCCGATCCGGTGCTCGGCCTCCGCCGCGCGCGGGCCGCGACCGCGCTGATGCTCGCGCTGCCCGGCTCCGCCTACGTCTACCAGGGCGAGGAGCTCGGCCTGCCCGAGGCGATCGACCTGCCCGACGCGGCGCGCCAGGACCCGACCTGGTTCCGCACCGGCGGCGAGCGCTACGGCCGCGACGGCTGCCGCGTGCCCCTGCCCTGGGAGGCGGACGCGCCCGCCTACGGCTTCAACGACTCCGGCGACTCCTGGCTCCCCCAGCCCGGCGACTGGGCGCCGTTCGCGCGGGACCGCCAGGCCGGCGTCGAGGGGTCGACCCTCGAGCTCTACCGGGAGCTCCTCGCGGTGCGCCGCGCGGAGGACCTCGGCTCGGGCTCGATCGAGTGGCTCGAGGGCTACCCGGAGGAGGTCGTGGCGTTCCGCAACGGCGGCGTCACCGTGATCGCCAACACCGGCTCGTCGCTCGTCGAGCTGCCGGTCGGCGCGGTCGTGCTCTCCTCCGAGGAGCTGCACGAGCCGGCGCTGCCGGGCGACACCACGGTCTGGCTGCGCCAGGACTGACGTCCCAGAGTTCGATCTGCAGGTGATCCGCCGCCGCGGGCTGCGCTCCCGTGGCGGAACGGGCGCTGCGACGCGGATCGCCTGCAGATCGAACGGGAGCGGGCGGGCCCGCGGTGGCTCAGCGCCCGGCGTTCGCCTTCAGCCAGAGGTAGGAGTCGACCTTGGTCACGCCGTCGAGGCGGATCTCGAAGTGCAGGTGCGGTCCGGTCGACATGCCGGTCGTGCCGACGAGGCCGAGCAGCTGGCCGACCTTGACCGGGTCGCCCTCGTTGACCGCCGCGCTGCCGTGCTGCATGTGCGCGTAGACGCTGGAGACGAGCTGGCCGTCGATCTCGTGGTCGACGATGACGTGCACTCCGAGCGAGCCCTCGCCGTCGATCACGGTGCGGACCACGCCGTCGGCGATCGCCTGGATCGGCGAGCCGTTGCCCGGGTTGAAGTCGGTGCCGCCGTGGTTGACCGAGCAGCCCGCGCAGTTGCGGTAGCCGAAGCGGTCGCCCACCGGCACGCCGACCGCGAAGGGCCACTGGATCGAGGCGTTCGGGTCGTTGGTGAAGCCCGCGTCGGAGGTGCGGCCGATGGCGGCGACGTCCGTCTGCGTCTTGCGCTCCTGCACGCCGAAGCCGTCGCGGGCGACGGTCTCGGCGCTGACCTCGCCGGTGGTGAACGACTGCGCGCCACGGTCGACGGTGCCGCCGGGCGCGACGACGAGGTTCTGCGCCTGCACCTCCTCGGCCGTGAGGAGTGACGTGGCGGGCAGCGAGGTCGCGGCCACCATCGCCGCGACGAACGACAGCGCGACGAGCCCGCCGATCCGGCGGCTGGACCGCACGGGTCGCAGCGGTGCGACGCGGGGTGCGGAGACGGGTGCCGGCGGCGCGGAGCGGACGGAGGCGACGCGCAGCTCGGCGTCGCGGAGCTCGGCCGGACCGACCGCCACTCCCTCGGCTTGGACATCGGCGGCCAGGGCCTGCGCGCGCTCGCGCTCGCGCAGCTCGCGACGGGTGAGGGGTGGGAGGGATTCGCCGGGGGTCGATGCGGAGGCAGCGGGCAAGGGCGAATCGGGGCTCACGAAATCCGGATCTTCCGTCGGGGGCAGGGGACGAGTGGCGCTCCGCCAGGGAGTCGAAGCGCTTCTCGGGGATCCGCAACCGCATCCTGTGCGAATGTCACGAATTCATAAAGGATAACCACGGACTCCCGATCCGGCCAGAGCGGGTCGCGCAGAGGCCGGATCCTCGTCGCCGGATCCGCGCTCGGCGCTCGGATCCTGCGCGATCATGCGCGCGCATGCACCGACTCCGCGCGGACCGGTCCCCGATCAGACCTCGTCGGCGCGCAGCCGGCGCAGCAGAGCCTCGAGCTCGCTGAAGATCGGCTCCGGAGCCGCGATCAGCAGGCCGTTGCCCGCCGGGCGGCCGTCGAAGCCCGCGACGACGGCCCCGGCCTCCTCCGCCACGAGGGCGCCCGCCGCGAGGTCCCACGGGTTCAGCCCGCGCTCGTAGTACGCGTTCAGCGACCCCGAGGCGACCGCGCAGAGGTCCAGCGCCGCCGAGCCGATGCGGCGGATGTCGCGCACCGAGCCGAGCAGCTCCTGCACGACCGCGCCCTGGCGCATCCGGCGCGCGGCGTCGTAGCCGAATCCCGTGCCGACCAGCGCCAGCGAGAGCGAGGCGGGCGGAGTGACGTGCAGCGCGACCCCGTCGCGCTCGGCCCCGCCGCCCCGGCTCGCGGTGTAGACCTCGCCGGTCGCGCCGTTGACGACCGCCCCGGCGAGCGCCGTCCAGGTCTCCGGCTCCGGCTCGCCCTCGACCACCGCGATGCTGACCGCGTAGGAGGGGATGCCGTAGAGGTAGTTGACCGTGCCGTCGATCGGATCGACGACCCAGGTGAGCCCGCTCGTCCCGCCGCCGGCGCCCGACTCCTCGCCGAGGAAGCCGTCGTCCGGCCGCGCCTCGGCGAGCCGGCGGCGGATCAGCTGCTCGACCTCGCGGTCGGCGGCCGTGACCACGTCCTCCGGCGACGACTTCGAGGTGGCGATCTCGACCCCGTCCTGGCGGCGCTGCCGGGCGAGGTGCGCCGCCTCGACGGCGATCGAGCGGGCGATGGCGAGGAGGGAGGCGTGGGCGCTCATGCGTCCAGCCTAGGGACCGGCCGGGCAGGCGGGGACGGACGCAGGCGGGGCAGACGGCGACCGGACCAGCGGAGGATCATGGGGGCATGAGCGCCGCCGTGACCCCTCAGCCCCCGATCGCCGTGACCGGAGCCACCGGGGCGGTGGGCGGCCGCGTCGCGCGCCTGCTCGCCGACGCCGGCCTCCCCCTCCGCCTCCTCGCCCGCGACCCCTCGCGTGCGCCCGAGCTGCCGGGGGCGACGGCCGTCCGCTCCTCCTTCACCGACCCGGGCGATGCGCTCGACGGCGTCCGGCTCCTGCTGATGGTGTCCGCGGCCGAGAACGAGGACCGCCTCGCCGAGCACCTCTCGATGGTCGCGGCCGCCGCGCGCGCGGGCGTCGAGCACGTCGTCTACACGTCCTTCGCCGGCGCCTCCCCCACCGCGACCTTCACGCTCGCGCGCGACCACGCCGCGACGGAGGAGGCGATCCGTGCCTCCGGGGTGGACTGGACCTTCCTGCGCGACAACCTCTATCTGGACTTCGTCCCCGCGATGCTCGGCGACGACGGCGCGATCCGCGGCCCGGCCGGCACCGGCCGCGCCGCGATCGTCGCCCGCGAGGACGTCGCCCGCGCCGCCGCTGCGATCCTCCGCGCCCCGGAGGAGCACCGCGGCGCGACCTACGAGCTGACCGGCCCCGAGGCCCTGACCTTCGACGAGATCGCGGCCGTCCTCACCGCCGCCGGCCGCCCCGCCGTGTTCGTCGACGAGACGCTCGAGGAGGCGCGCGCCTCCCGCCGCCGCTGGAACGCCCCCGACTGGCAGCTCGACGCCTGGATCAGCACCTACACCGCCGTCGCCGCCGGCGAGATGCAGCACGTCTCCGGCGACGTCGAGCGCCTGACGGGCCGCGCCCCGCTCTCGCTCGCGCAGTTCCTCGCGGCGTCGCACTGACACTCCTCCGGACACCGATCAACGAGGCGCGCTAGGATCGACCCCATAAATGGTGTCTGAGCGCCCCTGAGACGGTATTGATGGAGGTCGGATGGTCAAGCGCATCCTTCAGCCGCGTCCAGTGGTCGATGACGCCCTCCGCGTCACCGGTCAGCTGATCCGCACCGGGCGCGGCGACCGCGGCTGGTCGGCGGGCGAACTCGCAGGCCGTGCCGGCGTCTCCGAGCGCACCGTCCTCGCCGCCGAATCCGGTGCGCCGGGCACCTCGTTCGCGACGGTGCTGGAGCTGCTCGTCCTCACGGGCAGCGCGCCGTTCGGGATCGAGGACCCGGTCGAGATGGCTCGACTGCGGCACCGCGGGGAGGAGCGGCTCGCCCTGCTCCCCTCGCGAGTCCGACGAGGCGCGGCGGTCGTCGATGACGACTTCTGACCACGCCTACGTCTGGACCTGGCTTCCCGGCACCGGGGTGCCCGTCGTCGCCGGAGTCGTGGAAGCGGACGGCGCGGCCACCCGCTTCGCCTACGCGCGGAGCTACCTGGAGCGGCCGGGGGCGATCGCCCTCGCGCCCGAGCTTCCTCTGACCCGTGGCGCCCAGCCGCCGAGAGACGGTCTGGTCATCGCCGGCGCGCTCCGCGACGGCGCGCCCGACGGATGGGGCCGCGGCGTCATCCGCTACGGACTCGGCCTCGGCGAGGACGACGATCTCGGGGAGATCGACTATCTGCTCCGGTCCGGCTCGGATCGCTTCGGCGCCCTCGACTTCCAGGAGTCGCCCACGGACTACGTCTCCCGATCCGACTCGGCGACGCTCGAGGAGCTGCGACGAGCCGCCGAGGCCCTGGAAGCCGGCGTGCGCCTGACCCCGGAGCTCGAGGCGGCGCTCGAGCACGGCACCTCCATCGGCGGCGCGCGGCCCAAGGCGACGCTGATCAGCGAGGACGGGCGTCGCTTCCTCGCGAAGTTCGCCTCCTCGACCGACCGCCTGTTCTCCTACGTCCGTGCGGAGGCGACGATGCTCGCACTCGCGGCCCGGGCGGGCATCGACGTGCCGACGTGGGAGGTCGTCACCGCGGGCGGGAAGGACGTCCTCCTGCTCGAGAGGTTCGACCGGGGCCCGGAAGGCACCCGTCGGCACGTCGTCAGCGGGCTGACCCTGGCGGGCGAGAGCGAGATGACGGCTCGCTACGTCTCCTACCCGTCGATCCTCGACGTCCTCCGGCAGTACGGCGACGCGGCCGCAGGTGAGGAGCTCTTCCGCCGGATCGCCTTCAACATGGCCATCAGCAACAGCGACGACCACGCTCGCAATCATGCTGCGTTCTGGGACGGCGCCTCCCTCCGGCTGACACCCGCGTTCGACCTCACCCCCGGCCCGCGCTCGGGCGAGAGCGCCTCCCAGGCCATGGCGTTCGGCCGCCGGGGAGAGCGCCGGTCCTCCCTGCCGCTCCTGGTCCAGCAGAGCGGAACGTACGGGCTGAGCACGAAGCAGGGACGCCGCATCACGGACGACGTCGTCGCGACCGTCCACGACGGCTGGCACGACGCCGTCACCGAGGCGGGACTCTCCGCTCGCGATCGCGATCGTCTCTGGGGCCGGCAGATCCTCAACCCCGCCCTGCACTTCGACTGACGCCGGACCTGGTGCGGTCGTGATCCTCCTGGCGCTCACGAGGGCGCGTGCAGGACCCCCTCCATGCCGGTCGAGCAGCCCCGCAGGGGCGGATCGAGACCGCCGTGACCAGCGAGCGGGGTCTGCAGACTCACCCTGCTGACGCGGGTGGATCTCGAGACGCCCGCTGTGCGGGCTACTCGATCAGCATGAGCACGGAGTGCCGCAGCAGCTCCATGCTGGTCGAGCACCCCCGGAGGGGCGTATCGAGACCCACGCTCCAGAAGGACCGGGAAACGGAGGAAGCCCCGCCACCCGCCTCATGGAGGCGCGTGCGGGGCTTCGGTCGCAGTGCTGTGGCGAGTGAGGGATTCGAACCCCCGAAGGCTACGCCGTCTGATTTACAGTCAGATCCCTTTGGCCGCTAGGGTAACTCGCCGTCGCGCACCCGACCGGGAGTCAAGCTCTCGACCGAAGGCGCTGGACAAGGATACCCACGCGCTCCCCGGATCGGAAATCGGCCTCAGCCCGCCGCCGCGGCGTAGCGGGACGCCGCCTCGGCGACCTTGCCCGCGTAGCTCGTCGCCGGGTTGTAGGCCGCGATCGCGTCGCGCCAGCCGGACTGCGTGGTGAGGTCGCCGCCCGCCTGGCAGAGGTAGCGCGCCGCGGTGACCGCCTGCTGGTCGACGTTCTGCGGGTCCCAGCCGCTCGATGCCCAGCGCATCCACGTGGCGGGGATGATCTGCAGCGGGCCCATCGCACGATCGGTCTCGGGGTCGCCGTCGAGCGCGCCGCCGTCGTTGTCCTCGACGCGATCGAACCGCGTGCCGTCCAGCGAGGGTCCGTAGATCGGCTCGGTCGGGCGGCCGTCCTCGCCGAGCTCGCCGCCGAAGATCGTGCCGTGACGGCTCTCGACGTAGCCGATGCCGGCGAGTGTCGCCCAGTCGAGACCGCAGCCGGGGTCGACGGAGGAGGTGAGCAGCGCCGCGCCGGCGTAGGCCGTGAGCGCGCGCACCGGGATGCCGCTGCCCTCGGCGGTGCCGGCCAGCCAGTCCCCGCTCGTGAGCTGACGGACGGGCGTCGCCGCCGTCTCCTCGGGGTCCTCCAGCAGCGCCGGGTCGGCGGCGGCGGGCGCGGGGGCGGCGGGCGGCACCGTCACGACTCCGTCCTCGTACTCCACCGCGGGCTCCGCGGGGCGGGTGCAGCCGACGAGCACGAGGCCGACGAGCGGCAGGATCAGCAGGGCGGGGAGGCGGCGCACCGTCCCTTCGTACCAGGCGCGCCTCCGGATCGGCCCGGCCGAGGCGCGAAAGCTAAGCTCGGAGGCATGGCAGATTCAACGTTCGACGTCGTCAGCAAGGTCGACAAGATGGAGGCGGACAACGCCCTCAACCAGGCCCACAAGGAGGTCGAGCAGCGCTACGACTTCAAGAACGTCGGCGCCTCGATCGCGTGGAGCGGCGAGAAGATCCTGATCAAGGCGAACACCGAGGAGCGGGCGAACGCCATCCTCGACGTCTTCCAGACCAAGCTGATCAAGCGCGGCATCAGCCTCAAGAGCCTCGACTCGGGCGAGCCCTTCGCCTCCGGCAAGGAGTACCGCATCGAGTCGACGCTCAAGGACGGCATCGACCAGGAGCAGGCGAAGAAAATCAACAAGCTGATCCGCGACGAGGCGCCCAAGTCGGTCAAGTCGCAGATCCAGGGCGACGAGCTCCGCGTCTCGTCCAAGAGCCGCGACGACCTCCAGGCGACGATGGCGCTGCTGCGCGGGGCCGACCTCGACCTCGACCTCCAGTTCGTCAACTTCCGCTGAGGGATGTCGCACTCCGAGAGCACCCAGACCCGCCGCGGCATCGACGCCCCCGACGCGCGAGGCCGCACCGGCCTCGACCGCGAGGGCTACGACCTGACCGGCAACCCCGACGTCGTCGTGAAGTCGGTGACCCTCCTCTCCAGCCACTGGTACGTCCTGCGGACCACCGAGTTCGAGTACCGGCACCGCGACGGACGCTGGACCACCGAGCACCGTGAGACCTACGACCGCGGCAACGGCGCGGCCGTGCTGCTCTACGACCTCGAGGCGCGCTCGGTCGTGCTCGTGCGGCAGTTCCGCTACCCCACCTACGTCAACGGCAACCTCGACGGCATGCTGCTCGAGGTGCCGGCGGGCCTGCTCGACGAGGACGGTCCGGAGGAGGGCGCGCGCCGCGAGGCGTCCGAGGAGACCGGCCTCGAGGTCGGCCGGCTCGAGCACGTCTTCGACGCGTTCATGAGCCCCGGCTCGATCACCGAGATGCTGCACTTCTACGCCGGCCCCTACCGCGCCGGCTCGAGCGACGGCGTCTACGCCGGGCTCGCGGACGAGGGCGAGGACACCGAGCTCGTCGAGCTGTCCTTCGACGAGGCCCTCGCGCAGATCGGCGTCCAGATCATCGACGCGAAGACGATCATGCTGCTGCAGTGGGCGGCCCTGAGCGGCCCGTTCTCGCGCTGACCGAGCAGCCCCGGAGTGAGCGCGACCCCATGCTGGTCGAGTAGCCCCGACGGGGCCTATCGAGACCCGCCGTCCTCAGCACGGCAGGTCTGCAACCTCCGGTTCTGACGCTGGTGGATCTCGATGTGACCGCTTCGCGGGCTGCTCGATCAGCGTGGACGTCCCCTCGCCGCAGAGCGACCTCTTCGCGGTCAGGCCGTGTAGGCCCGCAGCGCGTCGGCGGTGCGCGTCTGCGCGCCCGCGACGAGGTCGGCCGGCGTCCCCTCGAAGACGATCGACCCGCCGTCGTGCCCCGCGCCCGGGCCGACGTCGATGATCCAGTCCGCGTGCGCCATCAGCGCCTGGTGATGCTCGATCACGATCACCGAGGAGCCGGAGTCGACGAGGCGGTCGAGCAGGCCGAGCAGGTTGTCGACGTCGGCCAGGTGCAGGCCGGTCGTCGGCTCGTCGAGGATGTAGACCGAGCCCTTCGAGGCCATGTTGATCGCGAGCTTCAGCCGCTGCCGCTCGCCGCCGGACAGCGTGTTCAGCGGCTGCCCGAGAGTGAGGTAGCCGAGCCCCACGTCGACGAGGCGGGCCAGGATCGTGTGCGCCGGCCCGGTTCCGAAGAACTCCGCCGCCTCGACGATCGGCATCGAGAGCACCTCGTGGATGTTCCGCCCGCGGAGCCGGTACTCGAGCACCTCCGCGGTGAACCGCTTGCCCTCGCACTCCTCGCAGATCGAGGAGACGGTCGCCGCCGGGCCGAGTTCCGTGAAGATCAGCCCGGCACCCTTGCAGACCGGGCAGGCGCCCGCGGAGTTCGCACTGAACAGGGCCGCCTTGACGCCGTTCTCCTTCGCGAAGGCGGTGCGGATCGCATCGAGCACGCCGGTGTAGGTGGCGGGGTTGCTGCGCCGCGAGCCGCGGATCGGCGACTGGTCGGCGACGATCACCCCCGGCCGCTTCGCCAGCGAGCCGTGGATGAGCGAGGACTTCCCCGACCCGGCGACGCCCGTGACGACGGTGAGCACCCCGAGCGGCACGTCGACGTCGACCCCGCGCAGGTTGTGCGTCGAGGCCCCGCGGATCTCCGCGACGCCCGTGCGCCGGCGCACCTCGCTCTTGAGCGGCACCCGGTGGTCGAGGTGGCGCCCGGTGAGGGTGTCGGATCCGCGCAGCGCCTCGACCGAGCCCTCGAAGCGGATTTCGCCGCCGTGCGAGCCGGCCCGCGGCCCGAGGTCGATGACGTGGTCGGCGACCGCGATGATCTCCGGCTTGTGCTCGACGACGAGCACGGTGTTGCCCTTGTCGCGGAGCCGCCGCAGCAGCTCGATCACCCGCGAGACGTCGTGCGGGTGCAGCCCGGCGGTCGGCTCGTCGAAGACGTAGGTGATGTCGGTGAGGCTCGACCCCAGATGCCGCACCATCTTCACCCGCTGCGCCTCGCCGCCGGAGAGCGTCCCGGACTCGCGGTCGAGCGAGAGGTAGCCGAGCCCGACCTGCACGAGCGCGTCCAGCGTGCCCAGCAGCGCCTCGACGATCGGCGCGACGGAGGGGTCGCGCACCCCGCGCAGCCACTCCGCGAGGTCGGTCGCCTGCATCGAGGAGCACTCGGCGATGTTCCGGCCCTCGATCAGCGAGCCCAGCGCCGCGCGGGTGAGCCGCGCTCCCCCGCACTCCGGGCAGGGGCCGAAGGCGGCCACCCGCTCGGCGAAGGCCCGGATGTGTGCCTGAGCCGCCTCCTTCGCGAGGTACAGGCGAGTGACCTTGACCACGAGGCCCTCGTAGGTCATGTTGATGCCGGCGATCGGCATCTTGACGGCCGGCTTGTACAGGAAGTCCTCGAGCTGCTGCGGAGTGAAGTCGGCGATCGGCACGTCGGCGGGATAGAGCCCCGATTCGGCCAGGCTCTTCCAGTACCAGCCGCCGACGACGAAGTTCGGGATCGCGTCGAGCGCGCCGCCCTCGAGCGACTTCGAGCGGTCGAGCAGCGCGTCGAGGTCGATGTCGGAGACGCGGCCGGTGCCCTCGCAGCGCGGGCACATGCCCTCGGGCAGGTTGAACGAGAACGCCCCGCTGGTGCCCACGTGCGGATCGCCGATCCGGCTGAAGAGGATGCGGAGCATCGTGTACGCATCGGTCGCGGTGCCGACGGTGGAGCGGCCGTTCGCGCCCATCCGCTCCTGATCGACGACGATCGTCGCCGAGAGCCCGTCGAGAGACTCGACGTCGGGCCGCGCCGGCGAGCCCATGAACTGCTGCAGGAACGCGGAGTAGGTCTCGTTGATCAGCCGCTGCGACTCGGCCGCGATCGTCCCGAAGACCAGCGACGACTTGCCGGAGCCCGAGACACCCGTGAACACCGTGATCCGGCGCTTCGGGATGTCGACGTCGACCCCGCGGAGGTTGTTCTGCCGGGCGCCGCGCACCCGGATGACGTCGTGCGGGCTGCTGTCCGAGCTCGTCGCGGGCAGGTCGGTCATCGTCATCGGGTCTCCGTCCGTCAGCGGTGCCCGAAGCCTAGAGGAGGCCTCCGACGTCCGGGAGTCGCTGAGGGCGACCGGACCGGCAGGGCCCCCTCAGCACCGCGGTCCGGCGCTCACTGGTCGTGGCCGGCCCACACGACAGTCCGGGTGCTCTGTGCCCAGGGCTCGTCCGAGGGCCAGCTGCGGAGGGTGATGGTCTGCGGGTTCGGCAGCGGCCGGTCGAAGGCGATGCGGAAGGCGCCCGTCGCGTCGGTCTCGACCGAGGGCAGCGCGGGGTCCTCGCCCAGGCGGAGCTGGAGCTTCTGACCGGCCGGGACTGTGCCCTCGATGCTCGTCGCCGTGACATGGAGGACCCTGATGGGTGAGTCCTCGACGCTCTCCGGGATCCGCGCCGGGACGGTCGGTCCGCCGTCCAGGACGATGCGCTCGGCGATCGTGTGGTCCTTGAAGGTCGCGACGAGGCGGGTGCTGCCGCCGGGCGCGTCCGGTCTCGCGGTGAGCGTGAAGTGCCCGTTTGCCGCGGTGACCGGGTCGGAGACGGGGAGACCGTTCTTCGTCGCGTCGGTGCTGTCCTGGGGCATGGTCTGCAGCTGCACGACCGCGCCCGCGGTGACGGTGCCGATCACGGTGCGGCCCTCGACGCGGAGGTCGGGTCCCCACTCGATGACGGGCTCGGGCTTCGCCTTCCCCGTCGTGGTCACGGTGACGGTCTTGCCGGTGCTCGCGAACCCGCCCGTGTCGGTCGTCGAGGAGTACAGCTCGTAGGTCGCGCTCGTTGCCGGTTCCTGGAAGCCCTTCTCGTTGCGGCAGACCCAGAGACCGACCGTGTTCACCTTCGTCGCCCCGCAGACGAGGGCGTGCGTGTTCGGGTTCCAGATCTGCACGAACGAGCCCGGTGTGCCCGTGCCGGTGAAGGAGGTCACCGA